>JAAVHZ010000007.1 GCA_014799465.1 Lachnospiraceae bacterium
GCAGTATTCCATGTCTGTAAATGTCTGTTGTTTCATAGGTATCATCGCCTTTCATGTGATACCTTAATTATACTACAAATATATGAAAAAGTGTTTATTTAATCAGTGTTTCCCTAAATCTTTTCTTTGCATTAAATGTCATTTAATGTTACTAAATCTATCGTTATATCAAATCTTCTCCAAGATTCAAGATTTGCCTTTTCCTGAATTTTTTCCTGAATCTCACCTGAATCACTAAAAAATGCTCTTCCACTTAAGTAGAAAAAAACTTTTTCTTTATTTAATGTATAAAACAATTCGTGACTACGATTGTCATTATCAAAAATCATCCACTTAAGTGAATGAACAGCATCACTAATTATACATTCCTCATTTTTGCCCAATTTAGTACCTTGAATCCAATAAAATATTTTACCATATATATAGTCTTTATATTTATATATATTATATAATTCAATTGCAAAAACTTCTCTATTACCAAATAAATATTTCTCCATAAACAGCTATAACCTCATCCTCTTCACTAAAAGCTTTTATTTTATCATTTATAGTTTATTTATGATGAGTATTTCATCAGTACTTAAAATGCATTCCAATAACCTTCTTCTCTATTTAAACACGTAATTTTCCCATTGCATATTCTCAAATTTCTCATATCCTCATCTTCCACAGGTTCATGTCCTATATATATTAATCTGTCTTTGAGTTTTGCAGAAAAGTTACATATTACTTTCACTATATTTTCCTTTATAATATCATTATCAAATAACTCTTTTTCAAAATTAAATGTTAAATCATAATCTTTACATTCAGAACTAATCATTACTAACACATTATTCAGTTTTAGTTCAAACATTATTATACTGTCAAACATTATGGTAATATTATATTGATTGTTTATCAAATTAATCATTTTTGACAAGCTTAAATGTTCATTTCCTTCCTTGGATGATAAATAATAATAACTACTCTTTATGTCATCAATATTATATTTCAATTCACTCACTATCTGTATAATCTCAAGTCTGCTTATGTGCTCAAATAATATTTCAATATAATCGGCTACCATCCTTTTTTCCCTTCTTTCATCAAGCTTTTCAACTCTTATCTCTTGTAAAAATATCAAGTTTCATATTTTATTTTTGCATTTACATTTTTTACTGAATGAAACTTCATTGTCATATTATCAGCATTTATTTCAATAGACCGAAACCTCATCCTAATTAATCATCAATATTACTGTTGGCTCTATCATAATATATTTGTTTCATTCATAAAAATCTCCATTCCGCTGCTAAAGTGGGTGGCACGAATAATAATTTCCAGTGTACTGACCTGTTGATTTTTAGCATTACTACCACCTCATTAAGAGACTGTAGTGAATGCATGATATAAGGAAATGAGTTTTATTCCGGCATCACCGGTTCTAAACTGCCGGTTGACATTTGCTGCCAGTGTATTAGTTTTTAGTAAAGTTCCTCCTTATATACCAAATTCTCAATCAGATTTTCAAATACTTCTGCAATCTTAATACATTCATTCGGATCCATTCCTATAAATGGTGCTAAATAATACTCTTTCCCATTTGTAACAAGTGCTTTATTCATTTTTATTCATATCTTTAATTTCTCTTAAAATCATTTTCCAAAAATTAGTAAATTTTTTGTGTTGTTTTGGGCTTAAAGCAATCCTGTTGGATACATATTCTACTCTCATTCAATCCAGCTCTGACTACTGCTATCCCATGTAATAAATCCTTCTCTCCAATTATCCTGATCCAGTTCATATTCATCAATATAAAAACATTCTATTGGAAATCTATTAAAACCTTTTTTGGCTTTATATCTCTCTTTTACCTGTTCCGCCTTTTCATATGAACTGTAGATTCCAATAATCTTTGTTTCTTCAACTTTTAAATCCTCTTCTATTTCATATTCATAGCTATGCTGAAGTAAATATACTTTTTCCATTTTAATCTCCATTCCGCCGCCTTTGAGCTGACAGCACAAATAGTAATGAAAGTGGCTCACACCTTCAGGTTTTCGTTACTAAGGAAGTTAATATCATCTCTTATATAGATATCCAATTCAAGCTCTTCAAAAATCCTTAACTCACATAATGAGTGTTTCATAATTGGCAATTCTTTTAATGCTTCACCCACCATCGGTTTTAAATCTCTATCAATATACTGATTCTCATCAAAGCAAATAATAATACCAAAAATAATTGATATTGTATTTTTAAAAATTTTTTCTATTTCATCATATCTTAAAATCATTATATCATTGTTACTTACATTTTTAATAAACCTGTCCATTAATTGTTCTTCCGTTTGTATCCCTATTCCACTATATTCTTTATGTTCAAATATTTCTAAATCTATATCATAAAATAACCACTTTGAATTGGGATGTGTATAGTTTAATTTCGATATTAATTCAAGAATCATATCTGCATTTGAATTTTCTAATATAATTGTTTTATTCACTTTCTATCCTTATTTTAACCTTTCTTAGTACCTGCTTAAACTTTTTGTTTTAAAAAGTTACAGTTAATATGTAGGGAAACACTGATTAATTAATCATTTATCGGTTCTATTACCTTGTTTCGGACTTTTTTTACAAAGAATGTTTGATTTGGCTGTATTTCTTAAGTTTTTCTTGGTTTCTGCAGGTCATTTCCCTGCAAATGGGCATACTTAACACATATCACTACAGAAATCTTTTGTTCTGCCCGCCCTCACACACATTACGAGGTTGGCACTGGCAAAAAGAATGTTAAAACGGTTCATGTTTTTGGCTATTCCACGATACACAGCCTTGCAGTATCCGAACTGCTTTTTTACAATTAAAAACGGATGTTCCACACGGGCTCTTGTTGATGATTTCCTGTTTTCAATCTTCCTGTCCCAGTTAATGCCTGCATAATCTTTTGACACTTTTATACTTTTGGGACGCACATTTACCCTGAGCTCTATTTGGGCAAGATGTTCATCCTCACGAAACTCAGGTCTTTTGTCAGCCCCCTGATATCCTGAATCACCATAAACCACCTCATCATCTTCCCTGATAAGCTTTGAAGTTTCGACTATATCGTGGACATTTGCAGAAGTACCGGTAATAGTATGTACATACCCACTGCCCGCATCAACACCGGCATGGACTTTCATTCCAAAGTACCATTCATTACCCTTTTTAGTCTGATGCATCTCAGGATCTCGTTTACCACCATGGTTTTTGGTAGATGTCGGTGCTGCTATCAATGTAGCATCAACCACCGTACCACCATGCATAATGAGTCCTGCTGCTTCCAGACGTGCATTGACATCCGCAAAAATTTTTTCGCCAAGCTTATTGTCTTCAAGCAGATGACGGAATTTCAACAGAGTTGTGGCATCCGGAACCTGTTGTTCCATGAAATCTATATGTAGAAACGAACGCATGGCATAACTGTCATAGATTGCATCTTCAATGCCTTCATCTGACAGATTAAACCAGTTCTGCATAAGATACATGCGAAGCATAATTTCAATTCCCCTTGGTCTGCGGCCGCGATTTCCTGAAGGATAATATGGGCGGATTATTTCTGCCCAGTCAGACCATGGTATGATCTGATCCATAGCCTCAAGAAACTCTTCACGTTTGGTTTTTCTTTTGCGGTTGCAGTATTCCATGTCTGTAAATGTCTGTTGTTTCATAGGTATCATCGCCTTTCATGTGATACCTTAATTATACTACAAATATATGAAAAAGTGTTTATTTAATCAGTGTTTCCGTAGTATTAGTATCTTTTATATGATATACATTTTTACCTTTTGGATATAACACATTCCAAATAACTTCATGCCAATGAGGTGATGAGTGAACATTCGTTCTTCTGTGATTAGTATAATCTACACGGATAATCTCTCTTCCTGAAACATAACCCTGTATAATGGCAGCATCACTGTTAAATACAAGTGCAACTAAAACATCCAGCCCCAATGTTCCTGATAATTCTTCTGCAACCATTTCAAAATTGTCAAACCTTACCTTTTCTGAACAAATACTACATCCATGGATGTATATTTTGCCTTAATTTTTTCTATATTTCCATCAATCGAAACCTCAACGATAGGAATATATGTTTTTTCAATCCACTCCCCACATATATAGAAATAATTCTACCCATTATTACAATGCTTTCTTTTCCATATCTTTTTTTAATATTTTATATAATGTCGCAATTTCGCCAACAACTGCAATTAAGCCCAGTAAAAGAAAAAGTATATCATCCATACATTTTTTCATCCTCTCTCAAATTTATAAAATCATATACTATTTGGACTTGTCAAATTAAATGTGTAATTTTTTATCGGCGGTCATTTGACCGCCGATTCATATGTAGTTTTAATATATCTATAACTTCATATCCTATTTCTATAAATGAAATATCAAATTCTAAATATCCTCAAAACTATTATACTGTTTCGCCCATTCAGACCATGGTATAATCTGATTCATACTTCTAATGCTTTTTTTCAGCTTTAACTGAGAGTAATTCCCGATTGATTCCTCCCATACTGTCAATATACTTCTTAATTACATCTATTGTATCATGCTCTTTATCTATGCCAAGCCTTTGAAGCTCTCTTTCATAACCTTCCAATGATTTCTCCACAAGATTATCCCACTTAAGCCTTTCAGGAATTACATCTTTACGTTTCTGATCTGGAAAGTTCCACCAGCAAGTTCCTTTTGTATCCTCTGTTTTTTCCATAATAAATTTATCTTTATCCATTTCCGTAATTATGGTTTTATAACTTCCAACACTTGATTTTTCATCCCATGCATAACAGACAAACGGCATATGATACTCTAACAGTTCCAAATCCTTATAATGAGAAAAATCATCCGTAGGAATTTTATCATCAACCACCTGTACAAAAATATCCGGCACAATATCAATCTTTCCCTGTTCTTCAAGCTTAATTCCTCGCATCTGGTATACATATATTAGTAAATACCATCCTCTATATCTTTCCATTCCATTAGGTGCATCCTCTATTTTATACCTGTATACCTTTCCCGGTTTCCATGGACATATATACCCACATCCTGTCCGTTCTTCACCCGATACCGAAATTCCTTGAATTTCATTTTTCCGATGTCTTACCTGTTCATAACGCATTTTAACATCTATATGCCCAAGATTCTTATAATATATAATCTGCTCTTGCGGTGATAAGCCAGTAGCATATTCCACCAGTCTGTACCTCTCCCTTTCATGTTTCTCACACAAATATCCTTTGACTGCATCAACGCCAAACATTGACATTGATGCAAGTCCATAATCCCTCTCATCTGCAACGATTTCATCTTCAGGATATATAAAATCATTGCATTCTCCTACATATTCCATATTTTTAAGAAAACGGTTTGATGATTCTAACAATTCGTAACGGTATTTGAGTCCACCATTATTGCACCATTCCGTTACAGAATTAAATTCTAACGGAGAGCTGATTTTGTGCTTCGAAAGTTTCATATAGATAACCGACAGCAAATCTTTCACTCCACGGACAGTAAATTCATATTCAACAAAATCCCAGACATATATAAGAACAAACCATCCCTTGTACTCCTGTCCCGGCGGATAATTCTCTGGAATGTCTGTTATCTCATACTGGTACACATCTCCTTTTTTCCACTTTGGGACAAAGGGCTTATGTACGGATATCCTTTTCTTCGGTGGTTGCTCTGATATAAGCTGTTCTTTAAGATTAGATATCACCTGCATACGCTTTGTAATATCCTTCTTGCTGTTCCAGCGTTCCTCCATACAGTTCTTTTCTTCTTCAATCACTTCAAGTGCTTTCCGTTTTATCTCTTCTGTCAGACGTCCGTATTTCCACATGGTATCTGCCAGTGCACACCATGCACCATATTTATCATCTTCATCCTCAAATATAACCTTATTCTCATAAAGTACTTCTTTTAGTGCTGTTTCCTCACTCTTTCCCGCTTTCTGCTTATTAATATAATCATGTTTTATGTCTTCTGCCACATCATTCTGGTATATTCCTGTGCCCCATGCACCCATGTATAATTTCCTCCTAATTCAGTATTTTATGTACCTATTACCACCATGAACCATAAGCATTCTCCTGTGCACAGAGCCACTCATTATCTAATTGATTTTCTATATATCCAATTGTATCAAAATAGTACAATTTCCCCTTTTGATTAGATTCGGCTATACCATTAATCTTATTATATCCACCTTCGCCGAGCCATGCCCTTGTATGGCAGAAAACCATTAATGCCTGCTCGATTCCTCTGCAAACTTCATAAGTTAAATTATCAATTCTTGGTCCCGGTTGCAATTCCGGGTGTTCTTTTATTACTCCTGTCCTTCTGTGCTGTTCCATTCTAGTTGCATAATCTTTAGTTCTTCCTACATATTTAATGTGATTTATATTGCTTTCATCTATTTCAATTATATTATCTGCATCTACTAAAGTATATACTGTATATATTGCCCCATCTTTCCTACGTGTAAGACTTCCGGCGGCAATTTTTTCTTCCACATAATCACGTATCTCCGCAGCAACATCAGCAGCACAGACCGTAATGCGGTCAACTTCTCCAACTACCATGTCCATTACGGAATATGTAATAGTTGACGCATTTACTTCAGCAACCAGATTTCTTAAAGTATTCAACAGATTCATTCCGATTGAAAAAATCATTGCGTTATATTCCATCTGCTGCATACTCATTTCTGTATAAATATTAAGCTCAATTGATAATGCCACATGACCATCAGGGTCATAATTTTGAACAGGGTCTGCATTAGCATACAAATACTTATGTAATGAAACAGGTGCTTGCAAATTGCCTTCATATGTATCCCATGAAATAAAACTTCCCACCTTAGGATTCATGTATCTTGCTCTTAAATAGTATAAACCTGAAAATTCATCATAATACTGTGCCGTATACAGAAAATGGTTCTCTGAATCCCCCTTTTTCTGCAGCATGCCGCCAAATGCATCATATCTGTAAGTATCCGTTACTTCGCCACTATTGTCCGATAATGCCCTTACATCACCATGCCCGTCATAAATATAGTAACCTGTATTGCCTGAACTTTCCATATAATTCAGTTCCAGACCGCTGTGATATAAGACAATATCATCTGTTGACAAATCTATTTCTGCTGCAATACGTGACAGCGATTCACAGTTATCAATAACATATGAAATCTTTCCATTACGGGTAACCTTTGAAATACGGTTTCCTTCATAATCATATTCGTACTTTTCTACCTCTGCTGCCTGATTATTCTCTGATTTTGATACCTCAACCAGCCTGTTGCTGCTGTCATATGATAACAATTTTATAGAATCTGATATCTTCTGTTTTATCAGATTACCATTTGCATCATACTCATATTCAGATTTATTGCCATTATTTTCTTCATATATCAGTTGGTTTAATTCATTATACTGATAATTTGTCTGTCCTGTAACAATCTTACTCTCACTGTCATCTGCATTAAGTAATCCATCAGTATTCCCGGTTAATGATGTATTCTTTTCTATACGGTTGCCAACAGCATCATATGCATATTCATTTGCTATTTCTCCCTCATCATCTGATATTATTTCTTTAATCAGACGCCCTTCGGTATCATAAGTATATTCCGTAATTACATTATTGTCCTGATTGTTTTCATCAATCCTTTTTATCTCTCCATTTGCCCCATGTGTATACTTGAATATGTAAAGCACAACATTATCTTTATCAGTTACATACTCTTCCATAAGTCTGGAACATGCGTCATATGTATAACTTAATGTTATTCCGTTTGCATATTTTACCGCTGTACGGTTACCGGTTTCATCATATTCATATACGGTCGCTTTTCCATTCCGGTCAATAACTCTCGTTACTCTGTCTGACAAATCATATTCATATACCGATTTATCCCGTTCAATGCCATTAATTTTAAGCACTTTAGATGATAAACGGTTAAATTTGTCATATGAAAATAATAATTCTGCACCATTAGGCATACTTTTCAAAATCATCCTGCCACATGTATCATATTCATACATAATTATCCCATTTTTGTCATTTACCCGTGTTAAGCGGTTCAGACTATCATACTGATAAGCGGTCTTACCATCTTTATTTATTTCATTAACAAGGCAGTTATTTTCATTATATGCATATGTTGAAATATTACCGTTATTGTCTTTCTGCCATATGATATTTCCTGCTTCATCATATTTGATTATACTTTCCTTACCTAAGGCATTAATTGTTTTTTTACTTCTTTCTTTAGTACTGTATTCATATTTTGTTGTATTTCCTTTTGCATCTGTAATCTTTGTCAGATTACCCGTTTCATCATATTGATAAGATGTTTTATTTCCTAATGTATCTGTAACTTCGACAAGATTGCCTATACCATCATACTTATATGAAATTTTATTACCATATGCATCCGTCCTTGATGAAATACGGTTTCTCGCATCATATTCCACACCACGCTCCGCACCATCAGGGTATATTATCTTTGTCTGATTACCATTATTATCATATTCATATTTAAAAACATTCCCTTTAGCATCAGTCATTTTTATAAGCTGTGAATTCTTATTATATTCATATGATGTCCTATTACCATAACAGTCAGTCACTGCTGTATTTCTGTTTAATTTATCATACTCATACAATGTAGCAGCTCCCGAAGCTGAAACAGATTTAGTAACATTTCCCACCTTATCATATTCATATGTTTCTTCTGTACCATTTGAATATTGAATTTTTATAAGCCTTCCTAATTTGTCATACAACATATTACCGGTAATATCATTTCTATCAGTAATTTTTGTTGTATTACCTCCTGCATCATATTCAAAACAATCCGTTGTTCCGTCTGCATATGTAATTTGCTCTACATTACCTAAATTATTATAAGAATATTCAGTACGTCTGTTCAAAGCATCTACTTTTGCAGTCATCCTGTCATTAACATCGTATTCATAAAATATAACGCTTCCATCATCAGATATTTCCTGAAGTACGTTTCCTGATGCATCATTAACATATTGAGTTACTATATTTTCAGACCCTTTTTCCGTTGTTTTAATTTCTGATTTACTAATCAGGTATCCTTTTTCATCATACGTATAATTTATAGAATTTCCATTGCCGTCAATTAACTTACTTAAGTTCCCTTCATCATCATAAATATATGAATGATATAGCCCTATTTCATCAGATATACTCTTTAACTTCCCATTTTTTTCATACTCATAGTCTGTCTCATTACCATTTGCGTCAATTACAGACTTAATATTTGACTGTTCATCATAATTAATTGATATTTTATTTATGTCTAAAACAGATACACTATTGACCATATTGTTCTTATTGTATGTGAAATCTGCAGATGTACCATATGCATCAACTTTTTTTGTAATGTTATTATTCTCATCATAATTATAACTCGTCACATTCCCAAGAGCATCCGTCTTAGTCAGCACATTATTATTCTCATCATAAGTACTGCATGTCACATTACCCAATGCATCCACCGTCTGCAGGATATTACC
>JAAVHZ010000008.1 GCA_014799465.1 Lachnospiraceae bacterium
ATTAGTATAACATCTGATGAAGGAAGAACACCTTCTTCTGTTATCAGTAAGAAATGAAATATAGAAACTTGTTAATCAAGTAGTCTTATTGACTACATCATTATTATACTAGGAGGAATTATACATGAAACTTAAAACTCAAGGTTATTTTAAAGAAATGTTGCATGGAGATGAAAGTAATCCATCAATATTTGATTATATTCAACCTAAGGCGAATAAGAATGAAGAAGAAATTATTAACTATTTAAAAAATGGTATCGTAATTGTAGCATGTGGGGGAGTAGTATCAGATATTATAAATCCGGATAATGGTCTTGCCGGCTGTCCAGAATTGAAAACAGATGGAATATGGGTATGGTCTGGAGACTTAGCATACTATGTTAAACGGTATCATTTAAAATTAGATGAAGAGTTTATTGAAACAATGAGATGTAATAATTGGCATATAAAAGAGGATTTGAAAATTGATTATGATGATTTGCAAATAATTTAGGTTAAAATTTCATTACATAATTTTAAACTATTGTAATATAAAAAATTTTTACCAAGAAATAGCATAAGACAAGCATAGTTACACAGGAAGTAGACTTTAGGTGAAAGACAGAAAGTTTTTAGTATTCTGTTATAAAATCAGATATAGCCGAACCATGATGTAAATTAACTTGTTAGTATGATGATTATACATTGGTAGCATTAGTTTTAGAAATTATATATCAAAACACTTACAATTTTATGTCTTTATAAGGGGAAATATGTAAGTAAATTGTGCTGATTTTATATTGAATGTTGAATTTATAGCAGATACCGAAGATGAGTTCCGGCAATTTTTGAATTACAACGTATATTTTAAAAGGTGAGATGCAAAAAAGTTAGATATTGAATAATATGTTGAACAATAAAATGTAAATATCATTTAACCTACATTTATGATATAATACCAAATATATCAATATAAAATGTACAGGAGGATAGCCATCATGAAAGCGTTCCAATTAAAGATAGCAATAAAGAATTCGAAGCCTCCAATATGGAGAAGAGTAATAGTTCCATCAGGAATTACATTTTCACAGTTTAGTATGATATTAAATAATGCAATGGGATGGTTAGGATATCATTTGTTTGAGTTTGAATTTCACAGTTTAGGACTTCAGATAGCAGAAAACGCAAATGAGATGGATTATGGTTATGGAGATTATGATTATATAGAAGCAAAAGATACATTTATCGGAGATTATTTGGAACAAACCGATTGGTTCACATATACATATGACTTGGGGGATGATTGGCAGCACAAGGTTACAGTAGAAAAAATAATATATGATTATGATTTAAATTATCCGCAGGTAATTAAATATAAAGAGGCATGTCCGCCGGAAGATTGCGGAGGAATTTACGGATATTATGAATATCTTGATATTATAAGTGATAAAACCAATCCGGAATGTAAAGAAATATCTGAGTGGATGCAGTCACAAGGATATACCGGTAAATATGATATGCAGGCCGTTAATGAAGTATTAAAAAACTATTTCTTTTATAAATGGGGAAAGGGTGAAAAACGTTTTCAAAGTGATATATATGAAGATCATATGTCAGGGAAATATGGAATAAAAGCCGTAAATGATGAATTACCTCATTTTTCGGATATAGCAGGGCAGAAGTATGAGTGGAAATGGGATTTATCAAAAATATCATTAAAAGAAGTATTTTTGGATTTCACTAAAGAAGAAATAAGAGAAATCGCTAAAGATAAAGGGTTAAAAGGTATATCAAAGTATAATAAAGAAGCTCTGGCGGACAAACTTGCCGGATTTATGCTGCAAAAAGATGTAATGACACAATATTTTTTCTGCCTTCAGGACTACGAAATAAAAACATTTGAAAAAATCATTAAGACAGAGAAACCATGTGATGGTTCGCTAATCGAAGAACTTGAAAAATTATACGCTACATGCTATCTTGGAATGTTAAGTGATGGAACAATTATAGTTCCCGATGATGTGAGAGAAAAATATAATACAATTAAAGATAAATCTTTTACAAAAAAACGTAAAAGTATGAGTTGGCTTCTTTGCTGCTTAGATGCCATGGAAATACTATATGGAGCAGCCCCTATTGAAATAGTATCAGCTATGTTGGCAACAAACCCCAAGATACATTTGACAGAACAGGAAATTAAAAGTTATATAAAAGACATACCACCGGAATTTGCTAATTATATCATAATAAATGATATGGTTTACAGTAAAGAATTTTATCCTGATGACAGGGGACTTCTTGCAGCACAGGGAAACAAAAAGTATTATATACCAACTATGGATGAGATATTTGATTTAGGTACAGTCGGTTATCTTCCAAATAGTACGAGTCTTAAGAAGTTCATCAGATATCTGGTACATAGCATGAATGCGTCAGTTGAGAAAGCAGACTTTGCAGGTATGATGGTTCAGAAGTGTATTTGTGGTGACTGTAGAATGCAGGATATTGTTGATGTTATTTATGGGTGTGGAATTTTAATAGAAAATGACAGCATACTTAACGAACTGATAATAAATATAAATGAATTGTGGAATAATACCAGAATGCTGCTAAACCGCGGATTTACACCGAACGATATGATAAAGAAAGAAATTAATAATTCTGATAAAGTAATAAGCTTTGAAAAAACAAAAAAGAAAAAAATATATCCTAATGATAAGTGTCCTTGCGGAAGTGGGAAAAAATATAAAAACTGCTGTGGAAATACTGCAAAAGCAGTGCAAAAACAGTAGATAAAAAGTAATAGACAAACAAAAAAGCCTATGTTATAATGTCTAGCGTACTGTACCAATACTCGGATAAAGGATACTCCAACCTCTTTCTGAAGTATCAGGTGTATAAAAATATTAGGAGGAATAAAAAATGATTTCAAAGGAAAAGAAAACAGAAATTATCAAAACTTATGGAAGGACACCAGAAGATACAGGTTCTCCGGAAGTACAGATTGCGATTCTTACAGAGAGAATCAGAGAATTAACAGAACATTTAAAGGTTCATAAGAAGGATCATCATTCAAGAAGAGGTATGTTAAAATTAGTTGGACAGAGAAGAGGATTACTTGCATATCTTAAAAAGACAGACCTTGAAGGATACCGTAGCTTAATTGAAAAGTTAGGATTAAGAAAGTAGTAATTTGAGCGGGGCGGATTTTCTGCCCCTTTTTAAGTATGATGCAGAAGACAGATATTACCGGGACACTGAAAAGTGCATGGGATTACGTGCTTTTTTCAGTGCTTTCGGATATCTTCTGCAAAAAAATTGTTTAGTAAAGGAGATAAAAAATGTACAAGAGTTATTCTATGGAACTTGCCGGAAAAACACTTAGAGTGGATATAGGCAGAGTAGGTGCACAGGCAAACGGTGCAGCATTTATGCATTATGGTGATACAGTGGTATTATCAACAGCTACGGCTTCGGAAAAGCCAAGAGACGGAATTGATTTTTTTCCGTTAAGTGTTGAATATGAGGAAAAGTTATATTCTGTAGGAAAGATACCGGGCGGATTTAACAAAAGAGAAGGAAAGGCATCTGAAAATGCAATACTTACATCAAGAGTAATAGACAGACCGATGCGTCCTTTATTCCCGAAAGATTTTAGAAATGATGTAACACTTAACAATATGGTTATGTCAGTTGACCCTGATTGCCGTCCTGAACTTGTGGCTATGATTGGTTCGGCTATTGCAACATGCATATCGGATATTCCGTTTGACGGTCCTTGTGCCATGACCCAGATGGGTATGATTGACGGAGAATTTATATTGAATCCGTCACAAAAAGAGTGGAATGACGGTGATTTAAACCTTACTGTAGCATCTACAAGAGAAAAAGTAATAATGATAGAGGCTGGTGCTAATGAGGTGCCAAATGATAAAATGCTGGAGGCAATTTATAAGTGCCATGAAGTTAATCAGACTATAATAGAATTTATAGACAAGATTGTAGCTGAAGCAGGAAAGACAAAGTTCGAATATGAAAGCTGTGCCATTCCAGAAGAAATGTTTGCAGCCATGAGAGAAATTGTATCTCCTGAAGAGATGGAGACAGCAGTATTTACTGACGAAAAGCAGGTAAGAGAAGAAAATATAAGAAATATAACTGAGAAATTTGAAGAAGCTTTTGTGGAAAATGAAGAATGGCTTCCGCTTATAGGTGAGGCTGTATATCAGTATCAGAAAAAGACTGTAAGAAAAATGATATTAAAAGACCATAAGCGTCCTGATGGAAGAGATATTACACAGATAAGACCATTGGCAGCAGAAGTGGATATTATACCGAGAGTTCATGGTTCGGCAATGTTTACAAGAGGACAGACACAGATATGTACAATAACAACATTGGCACCGCTTTCAGAGATTCAGAAAGTGGACGGACTTGATGAAAATGTAGTAAGCAAAAGATATATGCACCATTACAATTTCCCTTCATATTCAGTAGGTGAGACAAAAGTATCAAGAGGTCCGGGAAGACGAGAGATTGGACATGGAGCATTAGCAGAGAAGGCATTAGTTCCGGTTATTCCAAGTGAGCAGGAATTTCCCTATGCGATACGTACAGTGTCAGAAACATTTGAGTCAAATGGTTCTACATCTCAGGCATCAATATGTGCATCTACAATGTCGCTTATGGCAGCAGGTGTGCCTATTAAAAAACCAGTTGCAGGTATATCATGCGGATTAGTTACAGGAGAAACAGATGACGATTATATAGTTCTTACGGATATACAGGGATTGGAAGATTTCTTTGGAGATATGGATTTTAAGGTGGCAGGTACCCGTGATGGAATAACAGCCATTCAGATGGATATTAAGATTCATGGTCTTACAAGACCTATTGTAGAAGAGGCTATTCAGAGGACATTTGAGGCAAGACAGTATATTCTTAATGAAGTTATGACACCTTGTATAGCAGAGCCTAGAAATGAGGTGGGTCAATTTGCACCAAAGATTGAACAGATATTAATTGATCCGGCAAAAATCGGTGATGTGGTAGGACAGAAGGGCAAGGTTATAAATGCCATAATTGAACAGACTGATGTCAAGATTGACATAACAGATGACGGTGCAGTATCGGTATGCGGTCAGGATAAAGATAATATTGCAAAGGCAGTAAAAATGATAGAGACTATTGTTACAGATTTTGAAGAGGGTCAGGTGTTCGAAGGAAAAGTAATAAGCATAAAAGAATTTGGGGCATTTATTGAATTTGCACCGGGCAAAGAAGGAATGGTACACATTTCAAAGATATCTAATGAAAGAATAAATCGTGTTGAAGATGTTCTTACACTTGGCGATATTGTTAAGGTAGTATGCCTTGGAAAAGACAAGATGGGAAGAATAAGCTTTAGTATGAAAGATGTAAAATAGGATATTTAGCTTATCAAAAGCTCCGGAGAATATCCGGAGCTTTTATTACTAATTTTATTGTATAATATTAATCAGAAAGGACAAAATATCATGGGAAGAGAAAGAAAAATTGAAACTACATGTGTACAGGCAGGATGGAATCCTAAGAAAGGTGAACCAAGAGTTCTTCCGATATACCAGAGTACAACATTTAAGTATGAAACAAGTGAACAGATGGGCAGACTGTTTGACCTTGAAGATTCGGGATATTTTTATACAAGGCTGCAGAATCCTACTAATGATGCAGTAGCAGCAAAGATAGCTGAGCTTGAAGGCGGAGTTGGGGCTATGCTTACATCTTCCGGTCAGGCTGCTAATTTTTATGCCATATTTAATATATGTGAGGCAGGAGACCATATTGTAAGTTCAGCACCTATATATGGCGGCACTTTTAATTTGTTTGCCGTGACGATGAAAAAGCTTGGCATTGATGTTACATTTATAGACCCTGATGCACCAAAAGAAGAGATAGAAAAGGCATTTAAGCCGAATACAAAGGCATTGTTTGCAGAAACTATATCCAATCCGTCACTTGTTGTATTAGATATAGAAAAGTTTGCAGATATAGCCCATTCCCAGGGAGTACCTCTTATAATTGACAATACTTTTGCCACGCCCATAAACTGCCGTCCGTTTGAATGGGGAGCAGATATAGTTACACATTCCACAACAAAGTATATGGATGGACATGCCATGTCAGTGGGAGGATGTATTGTAGACAGCGGTAATTTTGACTGGGAAAAGTACAAAGATAAATTTCATGGACTTACACAGCCTGATGATTCGTATCATGGTTTGGTATATACACAGAAATTTGGCAAGCTTGCCTATATCACAAAAGCTACGGTACAGCTAATGAGAGATTTAGGTTCAATACAGTCACCACAGAATGCATTCCTGTTAAATGTGGGACTTGAGACACTTCATTTAAGAGTAGCAAGACATTGTGAAAATGCACAGAGGGTAGCGGAATATCTTAATAATAATGACAAAGTGGCATGGGTGAACTATTGCGGACTTCCGGATAATAAGTATTACAATCTGGCACAGAAGTATATGCCTAATGGAAGTTGCGGAGTAATATCTTTTGGCTTAAAAGGAGGAAGGCAGACATCCATAGAGTTTATGGATAATCTGAAGCTTGCAGCTATAGTTACGCATGTTGCAGATGCCCGTACATCTGTACTGCATCCGGCAAGCCATACTCACAGGCAGCTTTCGGATGAACAGCTTATAGAAGCAGGAGTACAGCCTGACCTTATACGTTTTTCAGTGGGTATTGAGAATGCAGATGATATAATTGCAGATATTGAACAGGCATTGGGTTAATAGTTGGTTTTACGAAAGGATAGATATGAGATTCAGACCATGTATAGATATTCATAATGGACAGGTAAAGCAGATAGTAGGTTCCAGTATAAATGATAATGACGATAATGCTGTTGAAAATTATGTATCCGAAAAAGACAGTGCATATTATGCGGAAATGTATAAACGTGACGGACTTACAGGAGGACATATTATACAGCTTAATTCTTCCGGTTCCGAATATTATGACAGTACAAAAGAGCAGGCGGTAAAAGCGTTAAATGCATATGAAGGCGGTATGCAGATAGGCGGAGGCATAAATGAAAAAAATGCAGCATATTTTTTAGAGAATGGAGCAACTCATGTTATAGTTACATCATATGTTTTTAAAAATGGAGAAGTTGACTATGACAATCTTAAACGAATAAGTGAAGCTGTAGGAAAAAAGCATCTTGTTCTGGATTTGAGCTGCAGAAAGAAAGACGACAAATATTATATAGTGACAGACAGATGGCAGAAATTCTCAAACGTAAATGTGGATGAAAAAGTTCTTAATGAGTTATCATGTTACTGTGATGAATTTCTGGTACATGCCGTGGATGTGGAAGGGAAGGCATCCGGCATAGAGGAAGAGCTTGCCATTATGCTTGGAAAATGGGATGGAATTCCGATAACTTATGCAGGAGGTATATCAAGTTTTGATGATATAATGAAACTTAAAAGTTATGGAGACGGCAGGCTGGATTTTACAATAGGAAGTGCACTGGATATTTTTGGCGGAACAATCTCTTATAAAGAAGTTGTGTCGAAATTTGTTTAAATATGTATTTTATACAAATGGGGAGTATAAAAAATAAAAAAATCCGTCAAAATAGTAATATAAAAAAATGGATAAGAGTAAAAAGACACAAAAGGAATATAAGTTTTTTTATTTTAGTTGCAAAAAATGTTTAAATGTGATATTATCTTTACATGGTTATTGGAAACGTTACCATTGTAATTGTATTACATTTTAGTATAATTACAATGGTAACGCGGATATACCAAAAATTCCATTAAGAAGGAGAGGTACATTTAATGAAAAAGAAATTATTAAGTTTAACACTTTGTGTAGCTATGGCAGCAACAGTATTTGCGGGCTGCGGTTCTGAAGACAAGGATACGAAGACGGAGAAAAAGACAAATGCAGCAGAAGAAAATAATGGTGGAGACAGCAAGGGTTCAGATGGTCAATGCTATTTCCTTAACTTCAAACCTGAGGCAGAACAGGTATTTGAAGAAATAGCTAAAAAGTTTACAGAAGAAGAAGGAATTGACTGTAAAGTTGTAACAGCAGCTAATAATCAGTATGAGTCTACATTAAAAGCAGAAATGGCTAAATCAGATGCACCTACAGCTTTTATTATCAATGGACCTGTTGGTTACAATTCATGGAAAGATTATTGTGCAGATATTAAAGATACAGATCTTTACAATAATCTTATTGATAAAGACTCTGTAGTATCAACAGATGATGGCGTGTTCGGTGTTCCTATTGCAACAGAAATGTACGGACTTATCTGTAATAAGGCAATATTTGAGAAGTATTTCGGATTAGATGGTATTGCAGATACAGGTTGTGAAAAGATTGAAGATATCAACAGCTTTGAAAAATTATCAGCAGTAGTAAAAGATATGGATGCACATAAAGATGACCTTGATATAGTTGGTGTATTCTCAGCACCTACTCTTGATTCAGATAATAACTGGAGAATCCAGACACATCTGGCAAACCTTCCAATACATTATGAATATGACAAGGATGGTGTATCAGACAAGGATTCAATCGATTTTTCATTTGGAGATAACTTCAAGAATATCTTAGACCTTTATCTTGATTATGCAACAGTTACACGTGAACAGGCATCAAGCGGAAGTGTTGATGAAGCTATGGCTGAATTTGCACTTGGTGAGTGTGCAATCGTTCAGAATGGTACATGGGGCTGGTCACAGATTGATGAGACAGATGGAAATACTGTAAAAGAAGATGACCTTTACTTCATGCCTATCTATATAGGTGTAGACGGTGAGGAGAGTCAGGGAATCTGTGCAGGTACAGAGAACTTCCTTGCTATTAATTCAAAGGCTTCAGAGGCAGATCAGGAAGCTTCTGTTAAGTTCTTCACATGGTTATACACAAGTGAGACAGGAAAGAAGTATGTAAAAGAAGACTTAGGATTTGTATCACCATTTGAAGGTGCAGATACACCGGATAACCCATTGGCAGTACAGGGACTTGAACAGGTTGCTGATTCAAGTATAAAAGTAGTTCCATGGGATTTCGTAACAATTCCTGGTCAGTCATGGAAGAATGCATTAGGTGAAGACTTATTAAGCTATGCTGAAGGAACAATGGATTGGGATAAAGTTATCAGCAATGCAAAAGAGTCATGGGCAAGTGAGAAATCAGCAGCAGCAGAATAATTTACTTTTCATAAAATTATTAAACAGAATATTAAGTTATCACTGATGAACACTCGTTTGAACTTGATAGCTTAGGTTAGATGTTCTCCATGTTAAAGTGGAGAACATCTATAAAAAAGTGAGTGAGTTTTCAACTTTACTCACTATTTTTATAAAAAAATCAGAGTAAATTAATGTAACTATTAATATCGAAGGGTTTAGTTTTTAGCAGAATGAGGTGAATTATGAATACAAAATCATATAAAAGGTATTTCCCTCTATTCGTACTTCCTACATTAATAGGATTTACACTGGCATTTATTATTCCGTTTATAATGGGTATATATTTATCCTTTTGTAAATTTAAAACGGTAAAAGATGCGAAATGGGTAGGGCTTACCAACTATATAAATATATTTACTGCAAAAGACTCCACATTTGTGGACACATTACTAAGGACAACAAAATTTACAATAATTGGTGTTATTGTAATTAATGTAGGTGCATTTTTGTTGGCATATTTCCTTACAAAGAAAGTACCGGGAACCAATATATTCCGTACAATATTCTTTATGCCTAACCTTATCGGCGGTATTGTATTAGGTTATATCTGGAAAGAAATTCTTGATACATTCTGCCAAAAGTTTTTTGGTCATGTATTTGGATATAGTGGGGCTAATTATGGCTTTTGGGGTCTGATTGTGGTAATGTGCTGGCAGTTAATGGGATATATGATGATTATATATATTGCAGGAATCCAAAATATTCCTGAAGATGTAATGGAAGCGGCGAAGATTGATGGTGCAACACCGCTGCAGATTTTAACAAAGATTACCATTCCTTTGGTAATGCCATCCATTACAATCTGTATGTTTCTTTCAATTTCCAATCTGTTTAAGCTTTATGACCAGAACTATGCATTACTTGGATTTTCAAGTAAAACCAATCTGGTCGCCATGGACATTTTTGATACTTTCTATAATCATACAACTAATGACTATGCAGAAGGTATGGGACAGGCAAAAGCAGTTATATTCTTTATTCTTGTGGCACTTATTACTTTCATTCAGTTAAGGGCAACAAGACAGAAGGAGGTTGAGCAATAATGAGTGATAATGCAAATAAGAAAGAAGAGTATGTTGACAGAAGCAGTATACAGACCAATACGAAGGTAAGGAGTGCGAAGAGTGCAAAGCTTATGGCGAATGTGGCGAATTGGGTTACATTCTGCGTTATGGTTGTATTGTCTGTTGGATGGATTACTCCTATTTTCCTGATTGTAATGAATTCATTTAAGAAGAAACTCGCCATAAGAGAAGGAAAAGGTATGGCATTCGACCTTCTTACAAAGGAATCATTTACAGGATGGAGCAACTATGTTGAGGGAGCTGAAAAGGTAGGCATGAGGTCTGCCATAATTAATTCTGCAATTATTACAGTATGTGCAGTTATTTGTCTTGTACTGTTTACTTCTATGACTGCATGGTTTATTACCAGAGTTAAGTCTAAATTAACAAGTGTTATATACTATTTATTTGTATTTTCAATGGTTGTACCATTCCAGATGGTTATGTATACCATGTCAAGTCTTGCAAATATGTTGCATTTAAACAGTGTAATAGGACTTATTATATTATATGTGGGATTTGGAGCAGGTATGTGCGTATTCCTGTTTAGTGGTTTTGTAAAGGCTATACCTTTTGATGTGGAAGAAGCTGCTATGATAGATGGATGTACTCCTGTTCAGACATTTTTCAGAATAGTTCTTCCAATGCTCAAACCAACATGTATAACAGTAGCAATTCTTCAGACAATGTGGGTTTGGAATGATTATCTTCTTCCAAAGCTGGTATTGCCTACAGAGGTTAAAACAATACCGATAGCCATAGATGCCTGTACAGGTTCCCATGGAGTAAAGAATCTGGGATGGCTTATGGCAATGTTAGTAATAGCAATTGTACCGATTATTGTATTCTATCTGAGCTGTCAGAAGTATATTATAAAAGGTGTAGCAGCAGGAGCAGTTAAAGGTTAAAAGAGGATGTGATTCTATGAGAGCAAGTGGTATATTATTACCGATATCAAGCCTTCCATCTAATTATGGTATAGGTTGTTTCTCAAAGGAAGCATATGCATTTGTTGATGGGCTTAATAAGGCCCATCAACATTTTTGGCAGATATTACCTTTGGGTCAGACAAGTTTTGGAGATTCACCATATCAGTCATTTTCAACATTTGCAGGCAATCCATATTTTATTGATCTTGAAAAGCTTATTGAGGAAGGGCTTCTTACAAAGGAAGAATGTGATGAATGTGATTTTGGTGATGATGATAGTTGTATAGATTATGGAAAGATATATGAAGAAAGATATGATTTGCTGTGGTCAGCATTTCAGAACAGTGATATTGAACAGAATGAAGAGTTTTTAAAGTTTCAAAAAGAGAATGAAGACTGGCTTCCTGACTATGCCTTATATATGGCAGTAAAGGATTCTTTTGATGGAGTCATGTGGACAGATTGGGAAGAAGATATAAGGCTTCGCAAAGAAGAAGCGTTGGAATTATATAAAAAAGAATTAGCTGAAGATATATTGTTTTATGAATTTATTCAGTATGAGTTTATAAAACAATGGATGGAATTGAAAACATATGCCAATAGTAAAGGCGTTAAAATAATAGGTGATATTCCTATATATGTAGCATTTGACAGTGCAGACTGCTGGGCAGATACAGATTTGTTCCAGTTTAATGAAAAAAATATACCTACAGCAGTGGCAGGATGTCCACCGGATGCATTTGCAGCTACAGGTCAGCTTTGGGGTAATCCGTTATATGATTGGGAATATCATAAAAAGACAGGATATAAATGGTGGATAAGAAGAGTAGAATATAGTTTTAAGCTGTATGATATGGTAAGAATTGATCATTTTAGAGGTTTTGATGAGTATTATTCTATACCATTTGGTGATAAGACGGCTGAAAACGGACATTGGGAAAAAGGTCCGGGAATAGAGTTGTTCAATGCGATAGAAAACAGGCTTGGCAGTTTGGATATTATAGCGGAGGACTTAGGGTATCTGACTGATACTGTAGAAAAGCTTGTTAAAGATACAGGATATCCTGGAATGAAGCTTATACAGTTCGCATTTGATTCAAGGGAGAAAAGTAATTATCTGCCTCATACTTATGATAAAAATACAGTAGTGTATACCGGAACACATGATAATGATACAGTTATCGGATGGTATGACAGTATTAGTGAAAGTGACAGGGAATATGCATTAAAGTATATGAATAATTATGACACACCGGAAGATGAAATTCATTTGGATTTTATCAGGGCTGCAATGGCAAGTGTGTCTGATACTGCTATTATTCCGTTTCAGGATTGGCTTGGACTTGGAAGTGAGGCAAGAATTAATGTGCCATCTACGGTTGGCGGTAACTGGACATGGAGGATGGAAGCGGATGATTTTTCTGATGATGTGATAGATGCAATATTGGATATGACACGTGTATATGAAAGAGAATGTAATGAAAAATGTAACGATTAAGGATATAGCAAAGATATGTGGTGTTGGTGTAAGTACAGTATCCAGAGCGATTAATGATAATCCGGGGATAAATCCGGCTACTAAAGAAAGAATTCTTAAGGTTATTGACGAAAACAACTATGTTCCTAATAACAGTGCGCGAAATCTTAAACGTTCAGAGTCAGAAACAATAGCAGTATTGGTTAAAGGTATTAATAATTCTTTTTTCAGTCCGATGATAACGGAATTTGAAAAAATAATACAGGAAAAAAAATACACCTTTGTTCTTCAAAGAGTTGACCAGAATCAGAATGAGATAGATGTGGCAATGGAGATAGAGAAGGAAAAAAGGCTTAAAGGAGTAGTGTTTCTTGGAGGGTATTTTTCACATTCTAAGGAGAAGTTGTGTAAACTTACCGTACCATTTGTATTAAGTACCATAGGAATGACCGATTTGGGGGCAAAAAAAGAATTTGCTTCAGTAGCTGTAGATGATGAAGGAGAAAGTTTCAAAATAGTTGATTATCTGTGCAGCCTTGGTCATAAAAAGATAGCCATACTTGCTGCACCGGAGTATGATGAAAGTATAGGAAAACTCAGAATGGAGGGGTATAAGGCTGCACTAAAAAAGAATGGTATTGAATTTGATAATAATCTGGTATTTGAACTTATAGATGGAAATGACAGGTATTCTATAAAAAGTGGTTACATTACTACAAAAAAAATGTTAAAATCTAAAGCAGAATGTACTGCTATATTTGCAATAACAGATGCTGTTGCAATAGGTGCATGCAGGGCGATTTGGGAGGAAGGGATGAAAGTCCCTGAAAACTTTTCTTTAGCCGGTTTTGATGGACTTGAACTTACGAGATATTATATACCATCACTTACCACCATAAGGCAGCCGGTTGAAGAAATAGCAAAGGAAACTCTTCGTATGCTTTTTGGTATGATAGAGAATAAAGAGAAGATAAATGAAAATGTTGTTTTTCCCGGGAAATTGATAATTGGGGAATCAACCCGTGGCATATAAATTAGTAACAGTTCAGCCATGCCATTCATAATTTGACGGACTATGCATTATGGCTAAAAATCTAAATATCTGCCGGCAAATTATTCATGTAGGGCGTCTGCCCTATAGAGAATAATATATAATAATTTCTTAGTGAGCAAGCTCCCACGAAATTATTATATATTATTCTCTGCATGGCTAAACTGTTACATAAATTATAAAAAGTACATTGTTATAGGAGGCTTTTACATGGAGTATACAGACGTGTATAAAGAAAAATTCAAAAAATTAATTGAGATTCAGGAGAAGTATGATATTTCTACAGACGAAACTCAGTCAATATTGGATAGTATAGACACATATCGTGTAAATACACCTGTTGTGGGCAATTTTAGTACAGGCAAAAGTTCAATGATTAATGCCATTATTGGAAAACCTTTGTTAAGTGTAGATATAACTCCTGAAACCGCAGTACCGACAGAAGTGTATTATGGCAATAATAAGGTATATCAGTATGATAAATTCGGAGTAGTTGAAAGAAAGATTGAAGAATTACCGTTGAAAGGTCTTACAATACAGAATACTGATTTGGTGAAGATAGAATACGATAATGATTTCTTAAAACAGATACAGTCTGTAAATATAGTGGATTTACCGGGATTTGATACAAGTATAGAACTGCATAACAGAGCTATTGACCAGTATCTGCCTAACAGTCTGGCATATTTATTAGTTGTGTCTTCTGACGAACCTGTGTTAAAAGAGAGTATATCTGACTTTTTAAAGGAACTTAAAGTATATAATATGCCGGTATATGTTGTTATTACAAAAAGCAGAAGACTGGATGAAGATGAATTGGAAGAGTGCAGGCAGCTTCTGAAAAAGCTTGTGGGAAATATAGTCGGACAGGAAGATGTAACAGTTGCATGTGTTGACTCATATGGAAGAACGAATGTAGAAGAATTAAAAGATATTCTTGTGGAGATTCAGGGAAAGACAGGAGAAATATTTGTTAATAAATATTCTGAGCAGTTAAGAAATGTTTCAAGATATGTAGAAGTATATCTTATGGAAAGAATAGATAAAGCATGTCTTTCGTCTTCAAGGCTTGAGCAGGAAAAGGAAAAGGTACAGAAAAAAATTCAGGAAATAACGCTGGAAATAGACAGAGAAAAGAATAATTTTGAAAGACAGGCAAAAGTATGTATTAATTCCATAAGAGAACATGTTAAGACTGACCTTGAAGCAAGCCTTCCTACGATTAGTGCAATGATGGAAAATGGAAATGATATTACGGATAAGGTTAACTCTGTAGTAAGAAGATCCGTAAGAATAGGCATTAATACGGAATTTGAACCAAAATTAAAAAAATATGTACAGCATATTTCTGAAATGATTACCATACAGTTTCCGGAAGATGATGAGATATTCAAAGGTGTTAAGGAGGCTATTGCACAAAATGTTCCTGAGGAAGTGGCAAAATCAGCACTTCCGGTGGTACTTGCAGGTGTGGGTTTTGCCCTTGCTAATCCTATAGTGGCAGCTATCGGAGGAATTGCAGGTTTAGCAGCCGATACTATTCATAACATTAAGAATAACAGAAAGAAACAGCTTGAGATTGATAAAGCGGCTGAAAAAATAGTTGCAGAGGTTACAAAACAGACTACGGACAGTATAGAAGCTGAAATAACACGTTACATATCTAAGGTAAACCAGAAGATAGAAAATGATGTGCTTAAGCAGAAGGCTGCATTAGAGAAATCTCTTGAAGATATAAATATAGACATCAGCATAGAAGAGAATAACAGAATAGTCCAGACCGGCAATCTTGAAAAAGATTTAGAGATTATAAAAAAATTTCGCACAGATAATTTGAATTAAATTTTGATTAAGATTGGAGGATATAGTAATGGACATTTTCAACAGAACAAGGGACAATGAAATAGAATTTGGAAAATTTCTTGATAAGGTAGATAATATATATAAAAATTTAAAGGAATTTGAAAATGAAATAGATTTGTTTGATATTGCATCAATTAAAAAAAGTTTTAGGGCAAAAACGGATGATTTTTTCAGAGAAGACAGAAAACTTAATATAGGAATAATAGGACGTGTAAAAGTCGGAAAATCTTCATTTTTAAATACACTTATGTTTGGTGGAAGGAGCATACTTCCGGCAGCGGTTACACCCAAAACAGCCGTACTTACAAGAATTGAGTATGATGCAGAAAACAGGTTAGATATTGAATACTTCACATATGAGGAATGGAAACTTTTAAATGCAGCGGCTAACGGAAACAACCAGAAAAATGAATATAAGGTAGCACATGAAATTACCACAATGGTAAAAGAAAGGAATTTAAATCCTGAAGATTTTATAAAAAAGCAGAAAGAGACCATTTATTATGATACATATGATGAATTAATGGAAAGTATTAATGATTATGTAGGTGAGAATGGCAAATACACTCCTCTTGTAAAGAGCGTAAGCATTTTTGTAGACAGGGAAGAGCTGGAAGATATTTCAATAGTGGATACACCGGGACTTTATGATCCGATACTGTCGCGTGTAGATAAGACAAAGCAGTTTATGGAGCTTTGTGATGTGGTATTTTTCTTAAGCAAATCCACATCATTTCTTGATAAAAATGATATAGATTTGGTTGCATCGCAGCTTCCAAAAAAGGGTGTAAAAAAAGTAGTACTGGTGTGCAGCAGATTTGATGACGGATTAAGGGATACACTCTGGTCTAAGGATTCATTAGAGGAAGCAGTAGAGTATACTAAAAAACAGCTTTGTAATTATGCGGATCAGGCATTTACTAACTATAAAAATACTAACTATTATATAAATGGTGATTTGATTGAACAGTTCAAGAAACCGGTATTTGTATCTGCCATTGCGGAAAATATGGCAATGAAAGGTTTGGAGAATCTCAATTCCAAAGAAAAAAGGGTATATGAAGATTTAATATCAAAAGGACCGATAACGACGGAGCAGGTAAAAGCCATAGGAAATATGGATGAAATAAGAAAGTTGTTCAAAGAAGTAATTGAGCAGAAAGATGTTATGCTTAAGGAAAAAGCATCATCTTTTATACCGGTGGCAAAAGAGGAGTTAGATGATAAGCTGATGAGAATCCAGACACTGGCTAAAAAAAGGATAAACCAGCTTAGTACATATGATAAAGAGAAATTGTCAGAAGATAAGAAAGTAATAACATCACAGATTAATAAGATGAATGTAAATCTGGAAGTGGTATTTAATGAGCTTAAAGAAAAAATTGAGCAACATAAAATGCAGGCAATAAGCGAAATAAGGGCATATAACAGAGAATATCTTCAGGTATCCGAAAAGGAAGGTATAACCACACATTTTGAGATAAGGAAGGAGTCCACTGCAAAATGGTTCAAGCCATGGACATGGGGAACTACATCAAGAGTTATATACAGTTATGATGAGAAATACCAGTATATTGATGCATATGATGCGATAGAAAATATAAGGAACTTTGTGGAGGATGGAAAAGAATGTATTGAACTGGCATTTAATAAGTCACTTGATATAGCAGTTCTTAAGAATAAGCTGTTAACTATAATTATTGAAAATCTTGATGCACTTGGAGAAAATTTTGATGCTTCGTATTATAAGCTGTTGGTAGAGAAGACTTTAAACGGAATAAAGATTCCTAATATTGAGTTCCCTACAACACCTTTTGAAGAAATAATTACATCCGAATTTACCGGAGAGATAAAAAGTAACTCCATGAAGTCTAATTTTAAGAAAGTATTATCAGATACTATATATGATGTAAGAGAAGGTATCTGTAATAAATTAGAGCGTGAAGTTATGAGGTTTGAGGAAGGAATAGATGAACTCAAAAAGAACTTTGCGGAGAATCTTCTTACAGACATTAATAAGGAGCTGAATGCAGTTATAGAACAGTTTGAAAATAAAGAAATTGAAATACAGCGTTACAACAAGCTTATAGAAGTAATCGACAAAGTTGAAATAAACGTATAAAAATCTTTAATGGCATACATACTAAGTAGAGAAATAATCGAAAGGTGTGTGTGCTTTTTTATGGGTAATGAGAAATCAAATGATGATAAGATTAAAGAAATGGGGCAGATAGAACTGCATGGAAACAGCAGTGGATATAATATACATCTTCTGTCAGTTATAGGCGAGATAGAGGGGCATGACCTTCTTCCATCTACAAGTAAGACAACAAAATATGAGCATGTGCTTCCAAAGCTTGCTTCAATAGAGGAAGACAGCAGATATGATGGCGTACTGATTATTATAAATACAGTTGGAGGAGATGTGGAGTCAGGTCTTGCCATAGCAGAAATGATTGCTTCGCTAAGTAAGCCTACAGTATCACTTGTACTTGGAGGCAGCCATTCCATAGGAGTTCCGTTAAGCGTATCAGCAGATTATTCATTTATTGTGCCTACAGGTACTATGGTAATTCATCCAGTCAGAATGAATGGAATGTTTATAGGAGCACCACAGACATATGAATATTTTCAGTTAATACAAGATAGGATAGTAAGTTTTATAGACAGCCATTCAAAAATATCTAAAGAAAGAATCGAAGAAATGATGCTGAATACAGGTATGCTTACTAAAGATTTGGGAACTATACTGGTAGGAGAGCAGGCAGTTAAAGAGGGAATCATTAATGAAGTAGGCGGTATAAAGGATGCATTGCATAAACTATATGAGTTAATAAAAAAAAGTAAGGAAGCTGATTAGTCAGATAGTTACAGTTCAGCCATGCCAATGTCGGGCATCCGCCCTATAGAGAATAATATATAATAATTTCTTAGTGAGCAAGCTCCTACGAAATTATTATATATTATTCTCTGCATGGCTGAATTATTACACTTTACATTATACATAAAATATGCCCACTTGAATTATAATTAAATAAATAGTAAAATAGATTGGTATAATCTGAGAAAGAAAAAAATTAGCCGCATTTGCGGCAGAATGAGAGGAAAATATGGATTTATTACAAGCTATTATATTAGGATTCATACAAGGCGTTGCAGAGTTCCTGCCTATAAGCAGTTCAGGACATCTGGCATTGGCAAAAAAGATATTCGGATTGTCAGATGTAGGGCTTACATTTGACCTTTTACTGCATTTTGGAACTCTGGTTGCAGTGTTTGTGGTATATTGGAAAGACATATGGAAACTTATAAAAGAAGGTGTAATGATAATACGTGATGTATGTATTAACATAAGTTATTTTTTTATAAAAGTATTTAAAAAGAAAGAAAATAAATACAGAAAAATTGTGGATACACCATACAGACGTTTTGTAATGCTTGTTATAGTATCAACCATACCTACAGGGATAATCGGACTTATATTTAAAGAAGTATTCAATATGGATAATCCAAGCCTGCTGGTTGTGGGACTGAGTCTTTTAATTACATCCTGTCTTCTTTATATGGTAGATGAACTTCCAAACGGCAGAAAAAGGGAAAGTAAAGTTACATATAAAAATGCGGTGTTTGTCGGTGTTGCACAGGGAATTGCAACGCTTCCGGGATTATCACGCTCAGGTACAACTATAACTGCGGAAGTATTTTGTGGTTTTGACAGAAGCTTTGCTGTAAAATATTCATTTATAATGTCAATTCCTGCTATACTTGGTGCAAATATACTGGATTTAAAAGATTTATTTTCCCCTGCAAATAGTATTTCAGGTGTCGAACTTGTCAATTATTTGGTAGGTACTGTAGTGGCAGGTCTTGTAGGATATGTATGTATTAAGACAATGCTTGTTGTGATTAGAAATAAAAAGTTTAAATACTTTTCATACTATTGCTTTGCAGTCGGACTTATTGCTGTAATAGCAAATTTTATTTAATAATTAATGGTATATAAATTACAGAAAAGAGAGGATTAAGATGGCTTCAGCACAGAAAGGCAGAACTTCGTCAGCTAGAACTGTAAAGGGAAGCAGTACAAAAACTAAAACAAAGCCGGCAAAATCTTCTGCGTCAAAGAAAAAGCTTGAGGAGCCTATTGCTGCAAAACGCAGACTTTCACCGGAAGAAGCGGCACTGCATATGGAGATAAAATTATGGATATCACTTGCAGTGGCGGTTCTTCTGGAATTGAGCAATTTTGGTGTAATAGGCAAATTTGGTAATGTTGTCAGCAGTTTTATGTTTGGGATGTTTGGATTATTTGCATATATAATTCCGGTACTTTTATTCCTGGGATTTAATTTTATTATGGTAAATATGAATAATCCAAAAGTCATAACTAAGATGATAACAGCAGTGTTACTGGTTTTATTGTTTTGTGCAGCTTTTCAATTAATTATGACAGGAAGCAGCATGGAGGAGTTCTATAAACTCTGCTCAGAAAAGAGAAACGGCGGAGGGCTTATAGGAGGACTTATAGGAACAGGACTGGCAGTTATTGTAGGTTTATATGGTGCTTACATAGTAATATTTTTTCTTATTATAATATGTACAATATTAATTACTGAAAAATCATTTGTAGGTGGAATAAAGAAAGGGTATTCTGCTACAAAGAGCAATATAGTAAAGATTAAAGAAGAGAGTGCCGTATACAATGAGGCAAAAGAGAAGAATAAAAGATATAATAAAAAGTATACCGGAGTTGCAGATGTAAAACTTAAGAACCCGGATAAACCGGATGAAAATCTTCATGAAATACACAATGTATACAGAGGGCCTGTAAGTACATATGATATTGACCCGGAAACAGCAGAAGTTGTTGAAGAACATAAACGTATTGTAGAACATGAAATATATGAGCCAGTGGAAAAACATGATACGATGGAAAAATATGAGACAGTAGAAAAACACGATACGATGGAAAATAATCAGGCTCATATGGAGGAAACAGTAAGGCATGAAGAGAAAAATGAACCTTTTAAACCTAAAGAAAAAATCGAAGTAAGCAAGGCAGCAAAAGAAGTGATGGGAAGGAAGGCATTTTCCACAGCGAATATTCCACAGCCCAAACCATCTGACGGAAATGAACAAAAAGCACCTGATGTTTCAAAAGGTATTACTACTCCGGTAGAACCCGGAAAGGTGGTGGAGCAGAAAAAGGGCACAAAGAAAATATTCAGATATGAGTTTCCACCATTGAGCTTACTAAAAAAGGGCAATATAAAACGGAAAAACCCTGCCATGAAAGGACTAAGTGAGACAGCATTTAAGCTTCAGGAAATTCTAAAGAATTTTGGTGTAAACGTAACAGTAACGAATGAGAGCAGAGGTCCTTCTGTTACAAGATACGAGCTTCAGCCGGAAATGGGAACTAAGGTAAGTAAGATTACCTCACTTACAGATGATATAAAGCTGAATCTTGCGGCAGCAGATATAAGGATTGAGGCACCTATACCGGGTAAGGCAGCAGTAGGTATAGAGGTGCCAAATGATACAAGGGATCCTGTATTTTTAAGAGACCTTATAGAATCAGATGAACTGAAAAATCATCCTTCAAAGCTTGCATTTGCGGCCGGTATGGATATAGCAGGTAATGTAATAGTGGCAGATATAGCGAAGATGCCGCATATGCTTATAGCCGGTACTACAGGTTCGGGTAAATCAGTGTTTACCAATTCAATAATAATGAGTATCCTTTACAGAGCTGACCCTATGGAGGTCAAGGTTATAATAGTAGATCCAAAGGTAGTTGAATTTGGTGTATATAATGGGATACCACATCTTCTGACACCGGTAGTTACAGACCCGAGAAAGGCAGCAGGGGCACTTGCATGGGCTGTAAATGAAATGTCTGACAGATATAAAAAATTTGCAGAATATAATGTAAGAGACCTTAAAGGATATAATGAGAAGATAAGCAGCGAAGAGCCTAAGGAAGGAGAACCGCCGCTTCAAAAACTTCCGCAGATACTTATTATAATAGACGAGCTTGCCGACCTTATGATGGTGGCGGCAAAGGAAGTGGAAAGTTCAATATGCCGTCTGGCACAGTTAGCGAGGGCAGCAGGAATACATCTTGTAATAGCTACACAAAGACCGTCTGTTGACGTAGTGACAGGACTTATAAAGGCAAACATACCATCAAGAGTTGCACTTTTAGTATCTTCGGGAATAGATTCCAGAACAATCATAGATATAAATGGTGCTGAAAAACTTTTGGGAAATGGAGATATGCTGTTCTATCCTTCAGGATATGTAAAGCCTGTAAGGGTACAGGGAGCATTTGTATCAGACGGAGAGGTTCAGTCAGTAGTTGAATTTATAACATCTCATACGGAGAAGGTAGAATATAACGAAGAAATAACAAATCAGCCTATTTCTTCCGAATCTTCTGACGCAACAGAAGAAGACAGTGGTAATTCAAGGGATTCATACTTTGCGGAAGCCGGAAAGTTTGTGATAGAAAAGGGCAAAGGTTCTACAAGTATGCTGCAAAGAATGTACAGAATAGGATTTAACAGGGCAGCACGTATTATGGATCAGCTCGCACAGGCTGGCGTGGTAGGCGAAGAGGAAGGCACAAAACCAAGAAAGGTTTTAATGACACTGGAAGAATTTGAAGACTTTTTAAAAAGTGAAACTAATGGATAGAAGCACAATGTAAGGAGGAAGAAATGAAGACAGATATTGAAATTGCTCAGGAGGCAGTAATGCTTCCGATTAAAGAGGTGGCAGCTAAAGCAGGAATAGCAGAGGATGATTTGGAATTTTACGGAAAGTATAAGGCAAAAATTTCTGACAGTTATTATGAAAAAATAAAAAACAATCCGGATGGAAAACTTGTACTTGTAACAGCTATTAATCCTACACCGGCAGGTGAAGGAAAGACAACTACTACAGTAGGACTGGGACAGGCACTTGGAAAGCTTAATAAAAATGCAGTTATCGCACTAAGAGAGCCTTCATTAGGACCATGTTTTGGTATAAAAGGAGGGGCAGCAGGAGGCGGATATGCACAGGTCGTTCCGATGGAAGACCTTAATCTGCATTTTACCGGAGATTTTCATGCTATTACTTCAGCTAATAATCTTCTTGCAGCATTAATTGATAACCATATACATCAGGGAAACGGGCTGCAGATTGATACAAGACAGGTAGTATGGAAACGTTGTGAAGATATGAATGACAGGGCACTCAGAAATATAGTTGTAGGTCTTGGGTCTAAAATGGACGGATTTGTAAGGGAAGACCATTTTGTTATAACTGTTGCATCAGAGATAATGGCAATTTTATGCCTTGCTGATGACATAGATGACTTAAAAGACAGATTAGGTAAGATAATAGTAGCATACAATATAAAGGGAGAACCTGTTACTGCAAAGGAACTTAATGCAGTTGGAGCGATGGCGGCACTTTTAAAAGATGCAATAAAGCCTAATATAATACAGACTTTAGAACATACTCCGGCGCTTGTACATGGTGGTCCATTTGCCAATATTGCACATGGATGTAATTCTGTAAGAGCCACAAAAACTGCACTTAAGATGGCAGATATAGTAGTTACTGAGGCGGGATTCGGTGCAGACCTTGGAGCAGAAAAATTTCTTGATATTAAATGCAGGATGGCAGGACTTAAACCTGATGCCATTGTACTTGTGGCAACAGTACGTGCACTTAAGTATAACGGAGGAGTACAAAAGGCCGACTTAAATAAGGAAAATATGGATGCTCTGAAAAAGGGAATAGTAAATCTGGAGAAGCATATTGAGAACCTTCAGTTATATGGAGTTCCTGTAGTAGTGACGCTTAATTCATTTATAACAGATACAGATAATGAAATTGAATTTGTCAGAAATTTCTGCGAAGAGAGGAACTGTGAGTTTGCATTATCAGAAGTCTGGGAAAAAGGCGGAGAGGGCGGTATTGCCCTGGCACAGAAGGTACTTGATACTCTTGAGAATAAGGAAAGTCATTTTACACCTATATATCCTGATGAAATGTCACTAAAAGATAAGATTAATGCAATATCTACTAAAATATATGGTGCAGATGGAGTTACTTATTCACCGGCAGCAGAAAAGGCACTTCAAAAGATTACTGATATGGGATTTGGAAATATGCCGGTATGCATGGCAAAAACACAATATTCTTTATCTGATGACCAGACAAAACTAGGACGTCCTGAAGGTTTTGATATAAATGTAAGAGAAGTGTATGTATCAGCAGGAGCAGGTTTCGTAGTGGCAGTAACAGGAGCAATTATGACTATGCCGGGTCTGCCTAAAGTACCGGCTGCAAATAATATAGATGTAGATGAAAAGGGAATGATAACAGGATTATTCTAAAAAATACTTTGGAGGTATTGTATCGATATGGTATTAAAATTCAGTAAAATGCATGGAACGGCAAATGACTATGTATATGTAAACTGTTTTGAGCAGCAGGTTAATGAGCCTGAAAAGCTGGCTGTAGCAGTCAGTGACAGACATACCGGAATAGGCTCGGATGGTCTTATACTTATATGTCCGTCAGATAAGGCGGATTGCAGAATGGCAATGTATAATGCTGACGGCTCAGAAGGAATGATGTGTGGAAATGGCATACGGTGTGTGGCAAAATACGCATATGAACATGGTATTGTACCAAAAGATGCTAATAACATTACAGTGGAGACTAAAAGTGGTATTAAGGAGTTGGAATTAACCATAGAAAATGGAAAGGTCACATATGTGGCAGTTGATATGGGAAAGGCAGTTCTTATTCCGAAAGATATTCCTGTATTGGATGATGGAGATGATTTTGTCAAAAGGGTCCTTAATATTGGCGGCAGGGATTATGAGGTTACATGTGTATCAATGGGGAATCCCCATGCAGTGGTATTTACTAATGGCATAGATGATATGGAACTGGAAAAAATCGGACCAATGTTTGAACATTATAAACTTTTTCCACAGCAGATTAATACTGAATTCGTAGAAGTTATCGACAGCCATAATCTTAAGATGAGGGTATGGGAACGAGGTTCAGGTGAAACTATGTCATGTGGTACAGGAACATGTGCGGTTACTGTTGCGGCAGTTCTTAATGGATATTGCAGTATGGACGAGGAAATTACGGTAAATATACGGGGCGGACAGTTAAAAGATACATATCTTAGTGATGGAAGAGTCATTATGCGTGGTACGGCAACCCATGTATTTGACGGTGAGATTGAAATATAGCCATGAATGGAGTGTAGCATATGAAACTTGAAAAAATATTGGAAAAGACACAATACACATTGCTGTCGGGAAGTCTTGATACAGATATAGATGATATTGTATATGATTCAAGAAAAGCCAAAGAAGGAACAGCATTTGTATGTATGACAGGAGCACAGGCTGATGGTCATAAGTTTATACAGGGTGCAGTGGATAATGGCACAAAAGTCATTATAATAGAACATGAAGTAGATATGATACCCGGAGTTACATATATACAGATGGATGATACAAGGGCAGGGCTTGCATATATGTCGGCAGCATTGTTTGAATATCCGGCAGAAAGACTTACTGTAATAGGGCTTACCGGAACAAAAGGCAAGACTACTACAACATTTATGATAAAATCAATACTGGAAAAAGCCGGAAAAAAGGTAGGTATAATAGGAACTATCGGTGTATTTATGGGAGAACAATATATACAGACACATAATACAACACCAGAGTCCTATGATATACAATATTATTTTAAAAAGATGGCAGATATGGGATGTGATACAGTGGTTATGGAAGTGTCATCACAGGCATTAAAACTTAACAGGACAGCAGGTATCATGTTTGATTATGCTATATATACAAATCTCTCACCTGACCATATTGGTGAAAATGAGCATAAAGATATGGAAGAATATATATACTGCAAGAGTCTTCTGTTTAAGCAGTGCAGACATGGAATATTTAATGTGGATGATGAACATTCACATGATATGATGGAAGGAGCAGTATGTGATATAACTACTTATGGATTCGATAAAAAGGCAGATCTTATTGCAGGGGAAGTTAAATACCTGATTGAACCGGGATTTATTGGAATAGAATATGAATCTTCAGGAATAATAGATGGAAATGTAAAAGTAAATACACCGGGAAAGTTCTCTGCTTATAATTCAATGGCAGCGATGTGTGTTGCATCTTTTATGGGAGCGGATTATGAAAATATGCTTGCTGCACTTAATGAAGTAGCGGTAAGAGGAAGGGTAGAACCTGTTAAGATATCGGACAGATTTAATCTTCTGATAGATTATGCACATAATGCAATGAGTCTTGAGAGTCTCCTTACTACCATAAAGGATTATGAACCGGGGAGAATAGTATGCCTGTTCGGATGCGGAGGCAACCGTTCAAAACTAAGACGGTATGAAATGGGTGAGATATCAGGAAAATATGCAGATTTATCAGTAATTACAGCAGATAATTCCAGATATGAAGATGTAATGGACATCATTGAAGACATTAAGACGGGAATACATAAGACCACAGGAAAATATGTGGTTATTCCTGACAGAAAGGAAGCTATTAAATACTGTATAGAAAATGCCGAAGACGGAGATATTATACTTCTCTGTGGCAAGGGGCATGAAGATTATCAGGAGATAAATGGAGAAAGGCATCCTTTTGATGAAAGGGTCATAATAAATGAGATATTAACAGAAATAGATTGGAAAGGATAGATGGAAATGGCAGTACTGATAGACGGAAAAAAGATTTCAACAGAGATAAAGGAAGAACTAAAAGAGCAGGTGAAAAAATATAAAGAACAGGGAAAAGAGATTACTCTTGCTGTGATACAGGTGGGAAATGACCCTGCATCTTCTGTATATGTCAGAAATAAAAAGAAAGCGTGTGAATATATAGGAATTAATTCACTCGCATATGAACTTGAAGAGAGTACAACAGAGGAAGAACTTCTTAAATTAATAGGAGAATTAAACGGCAGGGATGATGTAAACGGAATATTGGTACAGCTTCCGTTGCCGGCTCATATTAATGAGGACAAAATAATAGAGACAATAGACAGTAAAAAGGATGTGGACGGTTTTCATCCTATGAGTGTTGGAGCACTATCTATAGGCAGAAAAGGGTTTGTTTCATGTACTCCTGCCGGAATTATACAGCTTTTAAAAAGAAGCAATATTGATATAGCAGGAAAGGAATGTGTTGTGGTTGGAAGAAGTAATATAGTAGGTAAGCCTATGGCAATGCTTCTTTTAAGGGAAAACGGTACTGTTACCATAGCACATTCAAAGACAAAGAATCTGAAAGAAGTTACAAAAAGGGCGGATATACTTGTGGCAGCAGTTGGGAAACCAAAGTTTATAACGGCAGATTATGTAAAAGAAGGTGCTGTAGTTATAGATGTGGGTATACACAGAAATGAAGATAATAAGTTATGCGGAGATGTGGATTTTGATTCGGTAGTAGATAAAGTAAGTGCAATTACTCCTGTTCCCGGAGGTGTAGGACCTATGACGATAGCTATGTTGATGTATAATTGTGTAAACAGCGTGATGTAATTAGAAGAAATGGGGCTGTCACATTGAAGTTAGTGTGCAGCTCTTTTTCAGTGAAAAAATCATACACTTCAAACGGATATCAACAAAAATCAGATGAAAATATTTTTATAGACGGTGAAAAGTAAGTATGGTACAATTACACATATAAAATGATGTATTGAAATTATTTGTGAAATAACTAAAAGAGTATACATATATAAGACGAAGGAATGAGCTACACATAGGAAGAAAGTAGTGCATAATGCTTATATAGCGGAGGTAAATAGGAATTAATATAGAATGAGGAGGAATAGATATGGGGATTGAAACAGCAATGACAAAAAATCTTTTGTATCATTTAACGAAACTTAGTAATTTAGATTAAATTATTAAACATGGGATGTTACCAAGAAGAAAAATAATAGAAAAGAAACTTCAATTTGAGGATATTGCAGATACTCATATAATTTCAAAACGGCAGGAACTTGGTTTAGATATTTATACACCATTTCATTTTCACCCATATTCAGCTTTTGATGTTGCTGTAAAAAATAAATATAAGGGACAGGATATGATATATTTATGTATTACCAGAGAAAAAGCACAAGCTGATAAATATAAAATTTTACCGAAGCACCCTCTTTCGGTAAGTGAATGTCTTACATATAAAAAATATTTATTAATGAATTTTATTGTATATATGTGAAATCTGAGATACAAAAGAACATGGTAATTAATATTTTGAATGATAATGAAGTATATTTTCCGCTTCCCAATATATATGTTCAAAAAGTTTGGTTTAATACATAAGGAAATTGAAAGGAGGCAGTTATGATAAAATTTGTTACTGGTAATATCTTTGAATCTGGTGCAGATTGCCTCATTAATACTGTTAATTGTGAAGGATTTATGGGTAAAGGGATTGCGTATCAATTTAAAATGCGTTTTCCTGAAAATAATCGTGATTATGTAAAAGCGTGTAAAGCAGGAAGTTTGAGGATAGGAACAATTCACTATTATAAAGAGGATGGGATATGGATTGTAAATTTTCCAACTAAAGACAAGTGGAGAGGAAAATCTAAAATAGATTATATTGAAAAAGGGTTAGACCAACTTACAAGATTTATTATTGAGTATAATCCACAGTTGATTGCTATACCACCATTAGGATGTGGAAATGGTGGTCTTGATTGGGGGATTGTAAAAAATGTTATTGCTGAGAAATTACAAACGCTAGAAGATAAATATACTTTTTTGGTATATGAACCATCAGTTTCATATAAGGCAGTTCCTAAGCAGGCACCGAATATAAGTGTTTCCGGTTTGGCATTGCTACAGATTAGATTGCATTTAAAAAAATTTAATGCCTTAAGATTACAAAAAGCAGGATATTTTACAAACTATTTTCTGGAAGAAGAATATTTCAATTTTGATAAATGGAAATATGGACCGTACTCTCATGGAATAGATATTGTAGCAAAGTCGTTAAATGAGTATCAAAAGTATTATGGATTAACAAATTCAGAAGATACTTATAATCAAGTTTATAAAGTGATATGCAGTAAAAAGACAGAAGATAAGCTGGAAAAATTGATTCCTGCGATTGAGAAGTCAACAACATATATAAATCAGATTTCTACAGATAAAAAATTGGAGGGTGTTGCAACAGTATTATATATTATCCAGAAAAATAATCAAATATCAAAAGAAATGATAGTCCAACTATTTAGGGAATGGTTAGAGGATAAAGCAAAAAGGTTTTCGAGAAGTTATATAATTGAATGTATAGATTATTTGGAGAAAACAAATATAATTGTAAAAGATATTTGTGGAAATTATGAAATTGTTGCAAATATGTGAAAATGATGCTTGCATCAGTATGATACAAAAGAGAAGATATTTGATTCAATATGGTTCTATGAATTAACAGAGGAAGAGTGCAATTATATAGAATCATTGCTAAAACTGTGAGAAGAAAATCTAGGGCAGCAAAATACGCAGCCTAAGATTTTCTAAATCTCACAGTGTGAACAGTATGGAAAGGATAAGATTATTAATATGCGATATGCGAATGTCATTGTAGACATTACACATGAAAAACTTGATAAAACATTTCAGTATATTATTCCTGATGAATTAAAGGATAGTGTATATCCCGGAGTTCAGGCGGAGGTACCATTTGGAAGGGGCAACAGGAGCATAAAGTGTTATGTGGTGGAAGTTACCGATACAGCTGAATATGATATGTCTAAGATGAAGAAGATTATCAGAATAGTGCCGGACAGCATACCGATAGAATCACAGTTAATCGCAGTTGCCGCATGGATAAAGGAAAATTATGGTTCAACCATGAACAGGGCATTAAAGACAGTTATACCTGTACACAGGACTATAAAAGAGAAAAGGCAGGAATATGTGCGGTTAAAAGCATCAATAAGTGAGACAAAGTCTCTTATGGAGAAATATCACCATGATAAGCGTATGTCTGCAAGAGTCAGATTACTAGAAGAACTGGTTTCAAAAGAAGAGATTTCAATGGAATTATTAACTAAGAAAATGGGAATATCTAAAAATGTAATTAAATCTCTAAAAGAAAGTGGTATTATAGATATACGTTATGATACAATATACAGAACTCCTTTTGGCAATCCGGGCACAGAGTCAGAACGGAACATATTAAGTGATGAACAGCGGGAGACGGTAAGCTCCATTGTGACAGAGATGGATTCACCATCAGGGATCAGGACACATCTGATATTTGGTGTTACGGGAAGTGGTAAAACAGAAGTATATATGGAATGTATAGAACACGTTTTGTCAAAAGGCAGACAGGTAATTGTGCTTATACCGGAGATTGCCCTTACTTATCAGAATGTCACCAGATTTTACAAAAGATTTGGAGATAAGGTGTCGATAATAAATTCGAGAATGTCACAGGGAGAAAGGTATGACCAGTTCAGAATGGCAAAGGAAGGAAAGGTTCAGATAATGATAGGACCGAGGTCGGCACTATTCACACCTTTTTCAGATTTAGGACTTATAATTATAGACGAGGAGCACGAACCGGCATATAAAAGTGAGACTGTTCCCAAATACCATGCACGGGAAACTGCAATAATGAGGGCGGGACTTACTGATGCCACGGTTATATTAGGTTCTGCAACACCATCCACAGAGGCATTCTATAAAGCCGAAAATGGAGAATACATGCTGCACCGGATGGATAACAGAGTGAAAAATAAGCCAATGCCAAAGGTTAATGTGGTGGATTTGCGGCAGGAACTTAAAGAAGGCAATAAAAGTATATTCAGCAGAAAACTAATGGAGCTTATTAAGGACAGAATAAGCAAATCCCAACAGGTTATACTTTTTGTAAACAGAAGAGGGTATGCAGGTTTTGTGTCCTGCCGCTCATGCGGTAAGCCGCTAAGATGCCCTCATTGTGATGTATCACTTACATATCACAAAAGAGCCGGCAGGGAAATTATGAGCTGCCATTACTGTGGATATCAGATAGAAAAACCAAAGCTTTGTCCGGTATGTGGTTCTAAATATATGGGAAAATTCGGAATAGGCACAGAAAGTGTAGAAGAAAAAATTTCTGAACTGTTCCCGGAAGCAAAGGTTCTAAGGATGGATATGGATACTACATCAGGAAAGGATGGACATGAGAAGATACTGTCTTCATTTGCGAATCATGATGCAGATATACTTGTGGGAACCCAGATGATAGTCAAGGGACATGATTTTCCAAAGGTTACACTGGTAGGCGTTATTGCAGCAGATTTGTCATTATATGCATCAGATTACAGGGCAACAGAAAGAACATTCCAGCTTCTTACACAGGCGGCAGGACGTGCCGGAAGAGGAGAAGAATCAGGAGAAGTGGTGATACAGACTTATAGTCCCGAAGAATATAGTATAGTGGAGGCAGCAAATCAGGATTATGATGCGTTTTACAGAAAGGAGATATCGTATAGGAATCTTATGAGATATCCTCCGGTATATAATATGGCGGCAATACTTATAACATCTGATAATGAAAAACTATGCTGTGAGGGAGCACAGGATATAGCACAAAGGATTAAGAAAAGCCATATAGACGGTCTTACCGTTATAGGTGCTTCAGAAGCATCAGTATCAAAAATAAATGATATATACAGATATGTTATATATATTAAACATAATGACTATAATGCTCTGGTTCATATAAAAAATGGAGTAGAGTTATATATAGATAAAAAAGTCATTTACAAAAAAAGACTTACAGTACAATTTGATTTTACACCAATGGATAACTATTAAATTTATTCCGGAATGGAGGATTATTATGGCAACCAGAAATATACGTGAACTGGGAGACGAAGTTCTGACTAAAAAATGCAGAGAAGTAAAGGAAATGAATGATAGAACAAGGGAACTTATAAATGATATGTTAGAGACTATGTATGAGGCGAATGGAGTAGGTCTTGCTGCTCCGCAGGTAGGAGTTTTAAAAAGGATAGTGGTAATAGATATAGGAGAGGGACCGGTGGTACTTGTAAATCCTAAAATAGTTGAAACAGACGGCTCACAGACAGGAAGTGAGGGATGTTTAAGCGTTCCGGGAAAAGCAGGAATGGTAACAAGACCGAATTATGCAAAGGTAGTTGCGTTTAACGAAAATATGGAAGAATATACCATAGAAGGAACAGAGCTTATGGCAAGAGCAATATGCCATGAATGCGATCATCTTGATGGAAAATTGTATGTGGACCTGGTGGAAGGCGAACTTGTGGATGTTGAATATGAAGAAGAATAGAAAGGCAGTGGTGTGATGCGTATAGTTTTTATGGGAACACCGGATTTTGCAGTTCCGGTACTGGAAGCATTATGTGATGCCGGTCATGAAGTAGCTGCAGTGGTTACACAGCCTGACAAACCCCGCGGAAGAGGAAAGGAAATGCAGTATACTCCGGTGAAAGAATCGGCACTTGAAAGAGGTATAGAGGTATATCAGCCTGTTAAGGTAAAAGATGAGGCATTTGTACAGATATTAAAGGAAATAAATCCTGATGTAATAGTGGTGGTGGCATTTGGACAGATTCTTCCTTCAACTATACTTCATATGCCAAAGTATGGCTGTATAAATGTTCATGCCTCACTGCTTCCTAAATACAGGGGGGCGGCACCTATACAATGGGTTATAATAGACGGAGAAAAAGAAACCGGTATTACTACAATGCAGATGGATGAAGGTCTGGATACCGGGGATATGATGCTTAAAGCTGTTATTTCCATAGACGAGAAAGAGACAGGAGGCAGTCTTCATGATAAACTTGCAGGTATAGGCGGAACACTTATAGTAGATACGCTAAAGCAGGTTGAAGAAGGAAGTATTGTACTTGAAAAGCAGGATGATTCTAAGTCTAATTATGCAAAAATGCTTAATAAAAAACTGGGCAGGATAGATTTTGAGAAATCTGCAGAAGAGATTGAAAGACTTATAAGAGGTCTTAATCCATGGCCAAGTGCGTATACCTCACTGAATGGTAAAACACTTAAGATATGGGATGCAGATGTAAGAAAAGAGAAGACGGATATTCCACCCGGTGAAATTATAGAAGTTACAAATGATGAGATATTAGTAAGTACCGGAGATGGAATTCTTATTATAAATGAGCTTCAGCTTGAGGGTAAGAAACGGATGGATACAGAATCATTTTTAAGAGGTTACAAAGTTGAAAAAGGTGAGAAATTAGGTTGATATTTTGTATGCATAATAGAAAGGAGAAAAATCATTATGCCTTATATTTATTATGGATTTGACCCCACATATTGGATGGTAATAGTCGGTGTTGTATTGTCATTATTGGCATCATTAATGGTCAAAAGCACATTTTCAAAGTATTCAAGAGTCAGGAGCATGTCAGGAATGACAGGAGCACAGGCAGCAGAAAAAATACTTAACAGTCAGGGAATATATGATGTGAATATACAAAGAGTAAGCGGTAACCTTACCGACCACTATAATCCGTCGAACAAGACACTGAATCTTTCAGACTCTGTATATTCCAATACTTCAGTTGCTGCAATAGGTGTAGCTGCACATGAATGTGGTCATGCAATACAGCATGCAAAGGGATATGCACCATTAGCTTTCAGAAGTGCACTTGTACCTGTAGCAAACTTTGGTTCAAGTATATCATGGATACTGATTCTAATAGGTTTATTTATTAACAGCAGATCATCAATGCTGTTAATATATACAGGGATAATATGTTTCTCTCTGGCTGTACTTTTCCAAATAGTTACACTTCCTGTTGAGTTTAATGCTTCTTCAAGAGCAGTAAACCTTCTTGGGCAGATTGGAATATTAGGTGATACGGAATTAAGTCAGACAAAAAAGGTACTGTCTGCGGCAGCACTTACTTATGTAGCAGCGGCAGCGGCATCAATATTACAATTATTAAGGCTTTTAGCACTATTTGGAGGAAACAGACGTGACTGACATTAATGCCAGAGCAGTTGTGCTTGACATTTTACTGGATGTGCTGGAGATTGGAAAATTGAGCCATCTTGTAATAAGAGAAAAATTAAAAGAATACAATGATATTTCAAAGCAGGAAAGGTCATTTATAACAAGAATGTCTGAAGGTACTATTGAAAAATGTATAGAGCTTGATTATATAATTAATGCATTTTCAAAGATTAAAGTAAAGAAAATGAAGCCTGCCATAAGAAATATATTAAGAATGTCCGTATATCAGATAAAATATATGAATAGTGTTCCTGATTCGGCAGTATGTAATGAAGCAGTAAAGCTCACTGCCAAAAGAGGATATTCGGGCCTTAAAGGATTTGTAAACGGTATTTTAAGAAATATTATCAGAGAGCCGGAAAGATGTGAATGTGAAGAAGATAACTATTCTGTGAAATATTCCATGCCCCGGTGGATAGTTGATATGTGGATTAAGGAGTATGGAGAGGAAAAAACTGAGTCCATGCTTAAGGCATCAGGCAGAGAAAGCAGAATATGCATAAGAAGAAATGCATCAAAGTCAGAAAGAGACGAATTTTTAAAATTGCTTGATAATGATAAAGTGTCGTATAAGTGTTCAGATATTTTGGATGATGTATTTTACCTGTGGGATATAGAAAAGTTAAATGATATGGATACATTTAACAGAGGTCTGTTTCAGGTGCAGGATTTAAGTTCAGTGATGTCAGGGCTTGCAGCATCACCAAAAGAAGGAGATATATGTGTGGATGTGTGTGCGGCACCCGGAGGTAAGACTATTCATCTGGCAGATATGCTTCATAATACAGGATGTGTATATTCAAGAGATATATCGGATGAAAAAGTAAACATGATACATGAAAATGTGAAAAGGACAGGCTTTTCAAACATAAAGCCTCAAGTATGGGATGCAACACATAATGATAAATCATTATATGAAAAGGCAGATATTGTAATGGCAGATCTTCCATGTTCAGGTCTTGGAGTAATGTCAAGAAAATCTGATATAAAGTATAAAGTAAGTAAGGAAAGCATAAAGGAACTGGTGCATCTTCAGAGAGAAATACTGTCAGTTGTATCATCATATATAAAACCGGGAGGAACTCTTGTATATAGTACTTGTACAGTAAATAAGCAGGAGAATGATGAAAATGTGAAGTGGATTCTTGATAATCTTCCGTTTGAATCCAAATCGCTTAAAGGCAGGCTGCCGGAAGAACTGGAGTGTGAAACACTTGAAGAAGGTTATATCCAGATATTTCCGGGTGACTATGGAATGGATGGATTTTTTGTTGCCTTATTTAAGAAGAAACAGAAAGAAATAGAGGACTAATTGTGGAAAAAGCAGATATTAAATCTTTTAATATAAGTGAATTACAGGATTTTATTGAGGAAATGGGCGAGAAAAAGTTCAGGGCAAAGCAGATATATGAGTGGCTGCATATTAAATTGGTGACAGATTTTGATGATATGACTAATATATCAAAAGATTTAAAATCAAAACTTAAAGAGAGATGCTATATAACAGCACTTGAACCGGCAGAAGTTCTTACCTCAAAGATAGACGGCACACAGAAATATCTTTTCAGATTAAGAGATGGTAATGTAATAGAGAGTGTGCTTATGAAATACAAATTCGGAAATTCAGTCTGTATATCTACACAGGTGGGATGCAGGATGGGATGCAGATTTTGTGCATCTACACTTGGCGGACTTGAAAGATGTCTTAGCACCTCAGAGATGCTTGACGAAATATACCGTATTCAAAGTATTACAGGGCAGCGTGTATCAAATGTAGTACTTATGGGTACGGGGGAGCCGATGGATAATTATGACAATGTGATAAAACTTGTTAAAATGCTTACAGATGAAAATGGTCTGCATATTAGCGGCAGAAATATTACAATATCATCATGTGGGCTTGTGGAAAATATCATGAGGCTTGCAGATGAAGGACTTCAGATTACATTAGCACTGTCACTTCATGCATCTGATGATGATACAAGAAAGGAACTTATGCCTATAGCAAATAAATATACCATAAGCCAGATTCTGGATGCATGCAGATACTATTTTGAAAAGACAGGAAGAAGGGTGACATTTGAATACAGTCTGGCATCAGGGATAAATGATACTGCCGATAAAGCAGATAAGCTGGCAAAGCTTCTTAAAGGAATGCATGCACATGTGAATCTTATTCCGATTAATCCGATTAAAGAGAGAGATTATAAACAGTCAGATAAATCATCAATAACAAGTTTTAAAGACAGATTAGAAAAACATGGGATAAATGTTACTATAAGAAGGGAAATGGGAAGAGATATAAATGGTGCATGCGGGCAATTAAGGAAGAGTTATCTGGAAACCTCTGAAAATCTGTAAGATAAAGGATTTCAGAGGTTTTTGTTTTTCTATTGCTAAAGGAGGAAACGTTGATGCAGGAAAGCAGATTATTTAAGATTGTGTACTACCTGCTTGATAAGGGGCAGGCTACAGCTCCGGAACTGGCAGAAAAGTTTGAAGTATCCGTCAGAACAATTTATAGAGATATTGATGCTTTAAGCGGAGCAGGTATTCCCATTTATGCAGAAGCAGGCAGAAATGGTGGTATCCATTTAATGAATGAATTTGTTTTGGATAAAGCTGTATTGTCTGAAGAAGAAAAAATGGAAATTCTTGCAGCATTGCAGAGCATAAATACTACGCAGAATGTTAGCATCAGCCAAATATTACAGAAACTTTCTGCAATGTTTAATCTTAACTCGGAAAATTGGCTTGAAGTGGATTTTTCCCGATGGGGGAATAAAGGAACTGATAACGAGAAATTTGAATTACTTAAATCAGCGATAATTCATCAAAAGTGTGTAAAAATCACATATGCAGGCTCGTATGGGGAAATTAGTGAAAGAATTGTTCATCCATTGAAAATGGCGTATAAGTCTATGGCGTGGTACTTAAAGGCATACTGTACCCAAAAACAGGATTATCGCATTTTTAAGTTGACCCGCATTATAAATTTAGAAGTTTTAAGAGATGGTTTTCCTCAGCGTTCGTTTCCGGTGTCGGAAGAAAATTCGGGACAAATTTATAACAAAATAGTTCTTTGTTTTTCTAAAAATGTGGCATATCGTGTTTATGACGAATTTGACAAAATGCAAATACAACAACAAGAAAATGGAGATTTTATTGTTACTGTAAATATGCCGGAAGATGAGTGGCTGGTAGGTTTTTTACTGTCATTTGGAACACAGGTAGAGATTATAGAGCCGGTTTCTCTTAAAAAGGTTATATGCGATAATGCGAAAAGAATTTATGAGAAAAATAAACCTTGACATAAGGTGTCAGTATAAGTGTGATATAATCACGAAAGTAAAGATATATTATATATTTGCCAGGAGGAAAATAAATATGGGCAGACCAACAACAAAATCAGACTTATTAACCGCAGCAGCTGCAAACTATGAAAAGTTAAATACATTCATTCTAGGATTGACAGAAAATGAGATGTCAACGCCTTTTGATTTTTCGGCTGATGAGAAAAAGAAAGAAGCTCATTGGAAAAGAGATAAGAATCTTCGTGATATTCTAATCCATCTCTATGAATGGCATCAGCTTTTGCTTAACTGGGTGCAATCAAACCAAAATGGAGATAGTAAACCGTTCATTCCTCAGCCTTATAATTGGAAAACCTACGGAGATATGAATGTAGAGTTTTGGAAAAAACATCAAAATACATCATTAGATGATGCAAAGAATATGTTTCAAAAATCCCATATCGAAGTTTTGAAGTTAGCTGAAACTTTTTCTAATGAAGAACTGTTTTCCAAAGGGATTTATAAATGGGTTGGCGGAAGTACTTTGGGTTCGTATTTTGTCAGTGTTACGTCAAGTCATTACGATTGGGCGATGAAGAAGCTGAAAGCACACAGGAAAAATTGTGCCAATATGTGAGTAGGGATAAATATTAGTTGTATATTGTCAGGATATTGTCTATAATGTAATTAGAAATGGAGGTGCAAACAGTGGATGCATTGAAAAAAGAAGATGTATATACAATTAATGATATTTACGCTTTGCCGGATGGAGAACGGGCTGAGTTAATTGATGGAAAAATTTATTATATGGCTCCTCCAAACACAAGACATCAAATGCTTGTTTCGGATTTACATTATCAAATAAAAGATTATATTAAACAAAATAATGGCGAGTGTAATGTATTTCCTGCTCCGTTTGCTGTGTTCTTAAATGAAAATAATAAAAATTATGTAGAGCCGGATATATCTGTTATTTGTGATAAAAATAAGATTACAGATAAAGGATGCAATGGAGCTCCTGATTGGGTAATTGAAATTGTTTCGCCAAGCAGCAAGCCAATGGATTACTTTACAAAGCTGTTTAAATATCGTACTGCCGGTGTTAAAGAATATTGGATAGTAGATCCTATAAAGCAACGGGTTACAGTTTATTTATTTGAAAAGGAAATAATGGAAGAGTATTCTTTTGGAACTGATATTCCGGTGGGAATATATGAGGGATTTGGCATAAAAGTAGAGTAATTAAAACAAAATACTGAATGGAATAAACAGAATAAAAAAGTGCAGGATATAAAATAGCAGATTACTTATATCTTGCACTTTTATTTATGTAGTGTTAAAATGTTTAATGTTAGTAATTAAAATATTGTATACATGTTACTATAAGAAGGGAAATGGGAAGAGATATAAATAGTGCATGTGGGAAATTAAGGAAAAGTTATCTGAACGTACATTTATAGAAACACGCAGGAAAAAAGGAGGTAATATCTTGAAATCATTTGCGATAACCGACATGGGTATCAAGAGGCGGACTAATCAGGATTATGTGTTTGCATCTGACGAAGCTGTCGGTAATCTCCCGAATCTGTACATTGTGGCAGATGGAATGGGAGGTCATAAGGCTGGTGATTTTGCTTCAAAATATACAGTTGGAGCATTTATAGATACAGTCAGGAATTCGAGAGAAGATAATCCGATTTCCATAATTGATGAAGCGGTTACGGCTGCCAATCTGGCATTAATAGAAAAGGCATCCGAAAATGTTGAAATGAAGGGAATGGGAACCACGCTTGTAGTGGCTACTGTTATAGGAGATTCAATTTACATAGCGAATGTTGGTGACAGCAGGCTATATCTTATTAATGATGAGATTCATCAGATTACCAGAGACCATTCACTTGTTGCTGAAATGGTTAATATGGGTGAACTTGACAAACAGAGTGCAAGAACACATGAAAAGAAAAATATTATTACCAGAGCTGTTGGTGCAGATTTGGAATTGGTAGCAGATTTTTTTGAAATAGAATATTCTAATGGAGACATTATACTAATGTGTTCAGATGGTTTATCAAACATGATAGAAGATGGGGATATAAAGGATATTGTAAATCAGGGTAATGAAATATCAGCAACAGCACATAAACTTATAGAGACGGCAAATAATAACGGCGGCAAGGATAATATAGCAGTAGTACTTGTTCAGCCGGATTACAATGAGGTGGATTTATGTTAAGAAAAGGAATGTTTATCAGTGACCGCTATGAGATTATAGATAAAGTCGGTTCCGGTGGAATGTCAGATGTTTACAAAGCAAAATGTCACAAGTTAAACAGATTTGTAGCTATTAAGGTATTAAAACCCGAGTTTAGCGAAGATAAAAATTTTGTGTCAAAATTCAAAGTAGAGGCACAGTCAGCAGCAGGTCTGGCACATCCTAATATTGTCAGTGTATTCGACGTAGGTGAGGATAATGGGCTTCATTATATAGTAATGGAATTGGTAGAGGGTATAACTCTTAAGAAATATATAGAAAAGAAAGGCAGGCTTTCAGTAAAAGAGGCCGTAAGTATTGCAATACAGGTGGCACAGGGTATAGAAGCAGCCCACAATAATCATATTATCCATAGGGATATAAAGCCACAGAACATTATAATATCAAGAGAAGGCAAGGTAAAGGTAACCGATTTTGGTATTGCCAGGGCAGCATCAGCTAATACCATTAATTCTAACGCAATGGGTTCGGTGCACTATATTTCACCAGAACAGGCAAGAGGCGGTTTCATAGATGAGAAGAGTGATATATATTCGCTGGGTATTTCATTATATGAAATGATAACGGGAAATGTACCGTTTGAGGGAGACACAACGGTAACTATAGCATTACAGCATATTCAGGGAGAGATACCTCCTGCTAAGAATACAGTGCGGGATTTGCCTATAAGTGTGGAAAAAATAATTGAAAAGTGTACGCAGAAGAAAGCTGACAGAAGATATTTGAAAGTATCATCTCTTATTGCAGACCTTAAGCGTTCTTTGATTACGCCTGATGAGGATTTTGTCCAGATGGTTCCGACAATGAATAATCAGGCAACAATAATGATATCAGATGATGATGTAGCATTGATAAGAAGAGAAACAGGTATGAGTGGTGAAATAGACGAGGATATGATAGATGAGGATACTGCAGACCTGTCATCTTTGGAAGAGGATGCAGATGATTTGGATGAATTTGATGATGAAGAAGAGGATAATCCAAAGCTTGATAAAATAGTTGCAATAGGAGGAATTGTTACAGGTGTGCTTATACTTGCAGTTGTAGCATTTCTGGGATTTTCAATATTTAAAAATGGTATTGGTGGAGGAAACGCCGATAAAAAAACGGGCGAACCGACAACTACATTAGATAATGAACATACAAAAATGCCTGATTTAACGGGATGTACAGAAAAAGAAGCTATCGATAAAATCAAGAAAGCAGATCTTGGCTATCAGGTAGAAGAGCAGCACAGCAATACAGTTGAAGAGGGATATGTTATATCTGCTTCGGTAGAATATGGAACTGTAGTAGAGAAAAATACAAAGATTATAATACAGATTAGTCTGGGTGCAGAGCTTGTAGATATGCCTTCAGATTTGGTTGGCAAGACAAAAGATGACGCAATAGCAGCACTTAACAAACTGAATCTTAATCTGACATATGATATTGATTATCAGGAAGACAGTAATGTTGAAATGGATGTTGTCATCAGTACAAAGCCGGCACCTCCGGAACAGATAAAATATGGTGATACTATTACAATAACGGTAAGCAAAGGAACAGCTTCATCAACAGATGCAATAGTGCCTCAATTGACCGGACTATCTGAGGATGCAGCAAAAGCAGAAGCATCAAAAGCAGGGCTTGTGCTTGTGGTTAGTGAGAGAAGATATGATGACAATGTTGCAGAAGGTCTGGTTATATCACAGGATGTAAAGCAGAATGAAAAGCTTCCGGCAGGAAGTACGGTGAATGTTATAATCAGTAAAGGTAAGGAAAAGAAATGCATAGTTCCGAATCTTAGTAATTGTACTATAGAAGAAGCAAGAGCTAAGCTGGCAAAAGCAGGACTTACACTGGGTACAGAGACAGGCAGGGAAAACAGTGACACAGTACCGGAAGGCAGCATATGCGGTCAAAGTATAGAATCAGGCACAGAGGTTGAAGAAGGAACAGCGGTAAATTATACTATAAGCCTTGGAAGTGGAGAAACACAGCCGCCTGATGTATATAAGGCATCAGTAACAATCAGAAAGAAAGATATAGTTAGTAAGCTGGAGCCGGATGAGGATGGAAACTATACCGGAACAGTAGTAATTAAAATTGACGGAAGTTTCTATGACGGATTTGATTCAAAGTATTCTGACCTTAGTAATTGGCCGGATTCATGGACATTAGATTTGCCGGATAGGGAAGAACCGGGAACGGTTACTGTTGAAATATATGTAAATGATGTTTCGAGTGTTGTTTACACATATGATGTAAAGTATAAGAAATAGGAACAATATGATGCAGGGTAAGATTATAAAAGGTATTGCAGGATTCTACTATGTACATGTAGTACATAGTGGAATCTATGAATGCAAGGCAAAAGGTATATTCAGAAGTAAAAAAATAAAGCCGCTTGTGGGTGATAACGTCAAAATAGACATTATTGACGAAACGAATCATATTGGCAATATTATAGAAATAACAGAAAGAACCAATGAACTGATACGTCCGGCTGTAGCTAATATAAATCAGTCATTGGTTGTTTTTGCTGTTATGAAACCAAATCCCAATATTAATCTTCTTGACAGATTTCTTGTTATGATGGAAAGACAGAACATTCCGGTTATTATATGTTTTAATAAAACTGATTTGGCGGAGGAAGATGATATTATATCACTGAAAAATATATATGTTAATGCAGGTTATCATGTGATATTTACCAGTACTATAAATGGTAATGGTGTGGAAGACGTAAAACGAATGCTTATGGGAAAGACTACGGCACTGGCAGGACCTTCAGGTGTAGGAAAATCTTCTATGCTGAATGCCATAATACCTGATGCCAATTCACAAACCGGAGTAATCAGTGAAAAGATTGGAAGAGGGAAGAATACCACCAGACATACAGAGATATTTAATCTGGAGGATGATACGTATATAATGGATACTCCCGGATTTACCTCACTATATTCAAATGATTTTGAAAAGGAGTGTCTGAAAGAGTATTTTCCGGAATTCAGGGAATATGAAGGAAAGTGCAGGTTCAGTGGATGTGTACATGAAAATGAACCTGATTGTGCAGTAAAGGAAGCACTTAATAACGGAATTATAAATAAAAGCAGATATGATAATTATCTGATTATGCTTGATGAAATAAAGAACAGGAAGAAGTACTGATAAATGGAGGGAAAGATGATTTACTTAGCACCATCAATACTATCGGCAGATTTTTCAAATCTTGGAGAAGAGATTCGTATCATAGATAAAGCAGGAGCAGATTATATACATATAGATGTTATGGATGGAGATTTTGTTCCAAGCATATCATTCGGCATGCCTGTAATAGAGTCTGTAAGAAAATGTACAGACAAGATATTTGATGTACATCTTATGGTTAGAGAACCTATAAGGTATATTAATGATTTTAAAAAAGCAGGGGCAGATATGATAACGGTTCATGCCGAGACATGCTGCCACCTTGACAGGACAGTAGATGCCATAAAAGCATCCGGATGCAGGGCAGGAGTGGTTTTAAATCCTGCTACACCACTTACTCATCTTGAATATATTTTGGAATATGTAGACATGGTTCTTATAATGAGTGTAAATCCGGGATTTGGCGGACAGACATACATACCTTCTTCCACAAGGAAAGTATCGGAATTAAGAGATATGATTGAAAGGAAAAATTTGAAAACTGATATAGAGATTGACGGCGGCATTAACCATGCAAATGTGGCAGAGGTCATTGAAGCAGGAGCTAACGTGATTGTTGCGGGCTCGGCAGTATTTAGCGGTGATACAGCTGAAAATGTGGCAAAGTTTAAGGAGATTTTTTCAAGGTATGACAAATGATATGGGAGGTTAAGCATGAAAAAAGCATTATTAATAAGTGGTGGTCAAATAGATAATAATTACATAGAATCATATTTAAAAAGCAGGCATTATGACATTATCATTGCTATAGATGGAGGTCTGGAAAAAGCATATGAGATGGGCATAGTGCCTACTCATATTATAGGAGATTTTGATACCGTATCCGAAGAAATACTTAATAAATACACAGATAAGGAATCAGTCAGGATAGTAAGGCTTATGCCGGAAAAGGATTTTTCAGATACACAGAGTGCGATAAGCATGGCAATAGAAAATGATTGTACGCACATAGAAATTATAGGCGGGACAGGAACAAGGATGGACCACACGATTGCAAATATTCATACGTTGCAGATGGCACTGGATAAGTGTGAGGATGCAGTTATAGTTAATGAGAATAACAGGATAAGGCTTGTGAACGGAAGAAAGATAATTGATAAGGAAAATGTGTTTGGTAAGTATATATCTTTCTTGCCGCTTACAGATAAGGTTAAGGGAGTGGTGCTTAAGGGATTTAAATATCCGCTTGATAATTATGAGTTTGATATACATAAGTCGCTGAGCCTTGGAGTGAGCAATGAGATGGTGGAAGACAGGGCAGAAATAGATGTGACAGAGGGAATATTGATAATGGTTGAGTCTGAAGATTAGATGATGCAGGCGGCAGAATGGAGGTTTTTATGAAAAAGAAGATAATTGCAGCTGTTATATTATTAATCGCTATAGCAGTTGTTGGAGGTTTCGGATATATTAAATTTAAAAGTAGCAGTAATGATAAAAAGCCGGAAAAGAAATTTGGTTTTCCGTTGGAGCTTATGAAAACAACAAATCAGTCGGTAAAAATAAGAGACTGCACCATAACGCTTACCCATTACTTATATGATGAAAAGATTCAGACAGTAGCATTAGTTTTTCAGGTAACCGGTGAAGGTAGGAGGGTGGAAGCAAATCTTAACCATGAGGGACGTTTAGAATATATATTTGATAACACTCTTAAGCCATCATTTTTGTATTGCAAGGGAGAATATAAGGGTGATATTCTATATCTTTATGCAATAGAAAGCCCGGGAAGTTCAGTTACTAAAAAAAGACTTGAAGAGGAAAAACCAGTTTTTTCTATTTATGACTATGAAAGCTATGATGGCATACATGACCCGACAATAGATTTAAATTTGGAATTGGAAAATACGGAAAAAGGATTTACAATAACGATTCCGGAAGGAAATACAATATATTTATCTTCAGTAGGATGTTATATAGAAAATCTGTCTGTGGATGGGGTAGAAGACATGTCTCTGCATTTCAAAGATGGTAAAAAGCAGATATTTATTAAAGATAAGAAAATTAAGGCAGAGCAGGTTAACTGTATCAGTGAACAGTATTATCTGGACAGGGAAGAGTTGGAATTTGATATTGGAAGTCTGCTGGATATGGATAATCTGGAATATGTTATTGTAAATGGTGAAAGGTATGATGTGGAGTAGGTGGATTTAATATAACTTCGATATACTTATAAAAATGTCTGGGATAACCTATAACCGATATGTTTTATATTTTATTCTGCCATATATTAAATTTACTAATACCTTTAAATTCTGAAGGTTAGATAATGGAGGAGGGAGTTTATGAAGAAAAAGATAATTGCAGCAATTATATCATTAATCGCTATAGCAGTTGTTGTAGGTTTCGGATATATTAAATTTAAAAGTAGCAGTAATGATAAAAAGCCGGAAAAGAAATTTGGTTTTCAATTGGAACTTATGAAAACAACAAATCAGTCAGTGAAAATAAGAGACTGCACCATAACGCTTACTCATTACTTATATGATGAAAAGATTCAGACAGCGGCGGTAGTTTTTCAGGTAACCTGTGAAGGGGGGAGGGTGGAAGCAGATCTTACCCATGAGGGAGATTTAAATTATGTGTTTGATCACACTTTTCAACCAATAGGTTGGAATTGCAAGGGAGAATATAAGGGTGATATTTTATATCTTTATGCGGTACAAAGTCCAAGCAGTTCAATTACTAAAAAAAGACTTGAAGAAGAAAAACCTGTTTTTAATATTTATGACTATGAAAGCTATGATGGCATACATGACCCAACAATAGATTTAAATTTGGAATTGGAAAATACGGAAAAAGGATTTACAATAACGATTCCAGAAGGAAATACAATATATTTGTCTTCAGTAGGATGTTATATAGAAAATCTGTCTGTGGATGGAGTAGAAGACATGTCCCTGCATTTCAAAGATGGTAAAAAGCAGATATTCATTAAAGATAAGAAAATTAAGGCAGAGCAGGTTGCCTCTATCAGTGAACAGTATTATCTGGACAGGGAAGAGTTGCAATTTGGAAGTCTGCTGGATATGGCTAATCTGGAATATGTTATTGTAAATGGTGAAAGGTATGATGTGGAGTAGGTGGAACCGGAGGGAACTGTATATATAAACATAATTTGATTGAGAAATGAATTCCGAAGTGATATAATAATATGAAAAATTTTTACTATTTATAAAAGGAGTCCAATATGAAGAAATGTATTGTAAGGATATCATTAATGGTATCGTTATTGTTGTTTATTGGCTATGTTTCGGAAAGTTTCTTTAGGGTGGAGGTTCAGGCAGTTTCAACCGGGAAATTTCCGGTGAAGAATCTCACCTTCACACTTACATCTGTAGATGAAGTGCCTGTTTGCACAAAATCTGAAGATAAGATAACAGTGATTATATTTGGAAGGATAAGAGGTTGCAGCAATACTACAACTGCTGTCAGCAATTTTAGCAAAAGCGGTTTGGCTGAAATGGATAATGTCCGTGTTATTTTTGCGGATGTTCTTGGTTCGGAAATTGACGAGGTAAGTGCATTTGCACAGGCTTATTCAAAAGATATAATATTCTGTTACGATATCAATACCTCGGCAAACCACCAATTTAAAGATACGATTGTCAAAGTTTGGAATCAATACATGGATTTGGGAGAGGTCAACGGCGGCTTTCCGCTTACTGTGCTGATTGATAGTGACGACATGGTGCAGGATATGCAGACAGGAGCCGGCGGTGCAGCCACAATTATATCAGAAGCCAAAGAACTTGCAGGTGCATCTGGTGATAACATTGATGATAGCGCTGTCACATCATTAGAAGTCAGTGGAACAGCAAATTATGATTACGTAAAGCAAGTAGTAACTCTTGTTAACGAAGAACGTGCAAAAAAGAATCTTTCCGCATTAACACTTGACAAAACTTTATTGGATTATGCCATGCAGCGTGCGGCTGAGATTTCATGGAATTATGACCGTGTTGGACATAAGAGACCGGATGGGAATTCGTTTAGCACGGTTTGGGAGCAGAGTCGTGGAGCTATTCGCATGTCGGAAAATATTGCAATGGGTTATTCCACCCCTAAGGGCGTGATGTCAGCTTGGGTGAGTTCAACAGGACATTATGCCAATATTATGGATTCAGAGGTGACCAGCATTGGAGTTGGATGTTTTAAGGCTGCCGATGGCTATTTGTACTGGGTGCAACTGTTTGACAATGCAAATGCTGATGAACCGTCTGTTTCCGGAACACAATCTGTCACAAAAACGATTTCTATTCCGAAATCTTATATTGACGATTCAGAAGGGGACCCGGGAACATCTGCGGGTGAGGACATTGGAAATCCAATACATCCTGAGACATCGGACAGTTCAGAGACAACTGAAGAGGTAACTACACCTGATGGCGGAGAGAAAGAGACAACAGATGAGAATAACACGCAGACAGAGAGTATTTCTAATGTTAAAGGCGTAAAAGTTACTACTTCAAAAACAAAGAGTGTAACATTAAGCTGGAAAAAAGTTTCCGGTGCGGAAGGATATCTTGTATATCAATACAATAATTCTAAGAAGAAATGGAATCAGATTGCAACTACAAGTAAGGTTTCTTATACAGTGAAAAGTCTTACATCAGGCACATCCTATCGATTTGCGGTTAAGGCATATTTAACAGATAAAAATGACAAACAGGTGAAGAGTGAATCTTATGTTTCTGTGAAAACATCAACCATTCCCGATACCGTAACTCTCAAGGTGACTGCAAAGAAAAAGGAAGCAGCAGTAAGTTGGAGCAAAGTAAATGGTGCAACGGGATACATTGTCTATTACAAAACCAGTGCAGCAGACCCGTGGAAGAAACTGAAAAGCACTACAGGTAAAAGTTATATAAAGAAAGGCTTAAAATCCGGCAAAAAGTATTATTTTACCGTTCAGGCATATAGAAAATACAATGGCAAAACGTATATTAGCAGCCTGAGCAAACAAAAGTCAGCGACAATAAAATAGCATAAGGATAGAAAAATAATAGTCAGCCGCCAATGCAGAAAAGAAAGTGAAAGCAACCCTTGAATCGGGAGGATATATGAAAGATACAAAAAAGACACAATTATTTGAAAAAACACCAATTCCCAGAGCCGTTATGACGTTGGCTGTACCGACAATCATAAGTTCGCTGGTCATGGTCATATATAATCTTGCAGACACTTATTTTGTCGGAATGTTAAATGACCCAATTCAAAATGCAGCTGTCACACTGGCAGCACCAGTTCTCTTGGCATTTAATGCTGTAAATAACCTGTTTGGCGTGGGTTCGTCCAGTATGATGAGCAGAGGACTTGGAAAAAAGGATTATGATATGGTTTATCGCAGCTCTGCATTTGGGTTTTATCTTGCACTGATATGTGGAATTTTATTTTCAGTAATATACACTGCTTTTCATCAGCCGCTGTTAACTATGCTGGGAGCAGACAATAATACTGCTACTGCAACAGGTGATTATCTGAAATGGACGGTTAGCTGTGGTGCGGCTCCGGCTATCTTAAATGTTGTTATGGCATATATGGTACGTGCGGAGGGAGCTGCAATGCATGCAAGTATTGGCACAATGACAGGCTGTGTTTTGAATATTATCCTTGATCCTGTTTTTATTCTGCCATGGGGGCTTGGAATGGGTGCTGCGGGTGCCGGTTTTGCTACCTTTTTGTCTAACTGCGTTGCCTGTGTTTACTTCTTAATCTTACTGTTCTTGAAACGCAGACAGACTTATGTCTGTATCCGTCCTTCAATGTTCTGCTTTGACAAAACGATTGCTTTCGGAATTATGGGTGTAGGAATTCCGGCAGCTATCCAGAATCTTTTGAATGTGACGGGCATGACAGTGTTGAATAATTTTACGACCAGCTACGGTGCAGATGCTGTGGCTGCTATGGGTATAGTGCAGAAAATAAATATGGTTCCGCTTTATATTTCTTTGGGACTGTCGCAGGGAATTATGCCTTTAATCAGTTACAACTATGCCGGTGGCAATATAAAGAGAATGAAGCAGACACTTGTATTTGCGGTTAAAGTATCCCTTTCTTTTATGGGTGCCGTATCAATAGGATATTATATTGGTGCAGGAAGTCTTGTATCTCTCTTTATGAAGAGCAGGGGAATTGTAGAATATGGAACAAAGTTTTTACATGGCATGTGTCTTGGAATTCCGTTTTTATGCATGGATTTTCTGGCAGTAAACGTGTTTCAGGCTTGTGGGCTTGGCAAAAAATCGTTTATCTTTGCAGTTCTTCGTAAAATTGTTTTGGAAATTCCGGCACTTTTCATATTGAATAAACTTTTTCCGTTATATGGTCTTGCCTATGCCCAACTAACAGCAGAGGTGATTCTTGCTGCTGCCGCTGTTATTGTTCTTTTAAGACTGTTTAAGAAACTTGAGACTTATAACAAAAATTTAACAAAAAGTACTAATTAAAATATTGAAATTTTTACTAAATAATTTTATAATAAAATTAATAAATAATACTATTTTCTAAATGTTATGAAAGGAGGTTGTTTATGATGAGTTCTATTTCAGGAATTTCAGGAAGTTTAGCTAACAGTTATCTGAGCCTTTCCAGTGGAAAGCGGATTAACAAAGCAGCAGATGATGCAGCAGGTCTTGCCATTGCAGAAAAACAAAAATCACAGGTATCAGGATACAAAGCAGGCACTAACAATATGGTTTCTGCAAAGAGTGCATTGAATATAGCAGATGGAGCATTGGGAAGTATCAACGATTATCTTCAGAGAATAAGAGAACTTGCAGTGTCTGCATCTAATACTGCTACAGTCACAAACAGTGACAGGGCAGCTATGCAGAGTGAAGTATCCCAGCTTTTACAGGGAATCGGTGATGTGGCTAAGAATGCTAATTACAATACACTTCCATTGCTTGACGGAAGTAAAAATGACTATGAGATTGCAACTGATGCCAATGGAAGCAGCAGGACTGTAAATATGGCAGATGCTACTTTAGATGCACTTGGAATAAAAGGTTTTGACCTTACTAAGAATTTCAGTATTAAGACCATAGATAAAGCAATATCAATGGTCAATGATTCAAGAAGTGGTATAGGGGCACAGACAAATGCATTAGAATATGCCCTTAACTATAATTCATCAGCATCATATTTTGCTACTTCTGCACAAAGTAAAATAGAGGATTTGGATTATCCACAGGCAATAGAAGAAAAGAAAAAGCAGGAAGCATTGATGCAGTATTCAATTTTTATGCAGAAGAAAAAGTCTGAAGAAGAAAAGAACAGTGTAAATAAAATGTTTGATATGTTAGCATAGGTAAATTATAATATAAAAATAGCACTTCCCTGACAGACAGAAACTGTCATTTCAGGGAAGTTCTATTTTTTCATTAATAAATATCAGACATTAAATCTAAACAATATCACATCGCCATCCTTAACAACATACTCTTTACCTTCAAGTCCCACAAGACCTTTTTCTTTTGCGGCAGAGTATGAGCCACAGTCAAGAAGATTCTGATAATTTACTACTTCAGCACGTATAAATCCACGTTCAAAGTCTGTATGAATCTTACCGGCAGCCTGTGGGGCTTTTGTGCCTTTTTTAATAGTCCATGCCCTTGTCTCAGTCTCTCCGGCAGTAAGATAGCTTATTAATCCTAACAGGCTGTAACTTGCCTTGATTAATTTGTCAAGACCGGATTCATTAAGACCAAGTTCCTCTAAGAACAGAGCCTTTTCTTCTTCATCAAGTTCTGACATTTCCTGTTCAATCTGGGCACAGATGACAAACACTTCACTGTCTGTTTCTGATGCATATTTTTTAACTGACTGAACATATTCATTAGAGGCTCCGTCATCAGATAAGTCATCTTCAGAAACATTTGCGGCAAAAATAACCGGCTTATATGTTAAAAGATTGTAGGAAACAATAAGTTCCTGCTCATCCTCATCATTAATTTCAAAATTCTTTGCAAGATTGCCTTCTTCCAAAAATGCTTTAAGGCGGTTTAGAAGTTCCAATTCTTTGGCAAGGGTTTTATCATTCCTTGCACCCTTTGATGTCTTGGAGATTCGTCTGTCCAGAATTTCAATATCTGAAAAGATAAGTTCCAGATTAATAGTTTCAATATCCCTTAAAGGATTAACATTGCCATCCACATGAACTACATTTGTATCTTCAAAACATCTTACTACATGGACTATGGCATCTACTTCACGTATATTGGAAAGGAATTGATTGCCCAGACCTTCACCTTTTGAAGCACCCTTTACAAGTCCTGCTATATCTACAAATTCTATTACGGCAGGAGTGATTTTCTTTGAATCATACAGTGCTGCCAGTTTATTGAGCCTTTCATCGGGAACGGTAACAATACCTATATTAGGGTCTATTGTACAGAATGGATAATTGGCAGATTCGGCACCTGCCTTTGTCAGTGAATTAAAAAGTGTGCTTTTGCCTACATTTGGTAGTCCTACGATTCCTAGTTTCATAATTTTTTATCTCCTTAAGTTATAAAATTGCGAAAATTAAATAAATACCTGATAAGTATAGCACAGATTTTTAGTATATTTCAATATTTATGTCTAAATAAATTGGTGACGGAGCAAAGAGCCGGAGATACACAATTTAAAAGATATTGTAGAAAAAAAAGAGCTATGGTATAATACAGAAAAAGTTAAGGAGGCAGGAAAAAATATGGATGCCAAGCCGATTTTATGGATTGTAATTCCTTGTTATAATGAGCAGGAAGTGCTTCCGGTCACTTCACCGATGTTTTTGAAAAAAATTATTGAGTTGCGTGATAAAGGAAAAATCAGTGATAAGAGCAGGATTCTGTTTGTGGATGACGGTTCTGAAGATGATACATGGAAGCTGATTGGTGAACTGGCATGTCGGGATGAACATTATATAGGAATATGCCAGAGCCGTAACAGGGGACATCAGAATGCAGTTCTTGCCGGACTTATGGAAGCGAAGGACAGGTGTGATGTTACGATTTCTATCGACTGTGACGGACAGGATGATATCAATGCAATGGATAATATGATAGATGAATATTTAGGCGGCTGTGAGATAGTGTACGGCGTCCGTTCAAAGCGTGCGACGGATACCATGTTCAAGCGGAAGACGGCAGAGGGTTTCTACAGATTCATGAACAGTATGGGGACGGAGGTTATCTATAACCATGCTGATTACCGGCTTGTAAGTGCAAGAGTACTGCAGCATTTTGCTGATTATAAGGAGGTAAATGTTTTCCTGCGGGGAATGTTTCCATTGGTCGGATTTAAGAGTACGTCAGTCTGTTATGAAAGAAAGGAACGTATTGCAGGAGAAAGCCATTATCCCATAAGAAAAATGGTTGCACTTGCGATTGACGGGATAACAAGCATGTCTGTAAGACCAATTAATTATATTGCCGGATTTGGGGCGATAGTGGGATTTCTTGGATTTATTGGTGTGATATGGGCTGTTGCAGGTGCAATGACAGGACATACCGTAGACGGATGGGCTTCAATAGTCTGCATCATATGCTTTCTGGGCGGAATACAGCTTTTGTGTCTGGGCATCATTGGCGGATATGTGGGTAAGACTTATATGGAATCTAAGCACAGGCCGGGTTACATTATCAGTGACAGGACGTGGCAGCCGTATCAGAGGAAATATATGGAAGAAACTGACGAAGAATAATGTAAATGCAAAGGAGATGTTATGGAGGGATTTAATGAAAACCGGATGGATAATATAAAAAGCAGGACAGGCAGGCAGCGTGTACTTTATATTGCAGCGTTTTTTGTAATATTTGCAGGCTTGTTTATTTTTTTTGCGGTTGTGCATCCGCTTATAATATATGATACGGATGACTGGATATATATTGCCCATACCAGACAGGCATTGCCGCTGTGGGAGGAGTGGAATCCGACGAGAATACTGCCTGAAACGCTGATGCCTTTTTGTGCAGACCTTGGTGTCGATATTATATTTCCGTTCACGGGGGATTATATTGGCTCGCTGGCACTTTCGTTTGCAGTCATTCTTTGCGTTTTTATAATTGCTTATTTTTATTTTTTTGTAAAACTTCTGAGGTCAAAGTTACATTTGGACCTACAGAAAGAGTTAAGTGTGCTGTTCGTGTTGGCATTGTTTCATTTTCTGGTTTATAACAGCCAGCCGACAGGCAATATACATATGTTTTCAGAAGCAAATGTTACATGCATATTTTTCTATACAGTACCGGCATTGCTAAATTCGGCTCTTGTGCTGTATCTGTATGGGAAAGAAGAGACGGATATGTTTGGAGGGAAAGGCAGTTATGTCCACAAAGGGATTTTAATTTTGCTGATATATCTTTCGATCAACTCAAATATGTTCCAGAATATTATATTTATTGCATTTGTGGGAACGAGGCTGTTAGAGAATCTGATCTGCCGGATAAAGGGAGGGCGTGATGGGATTAAAATTCTGTTGAAAAAGAATATTGTATGGATACTGGTGCTGCTATGTTGGTTCATATCCATGTATTATGAGGCAAACGGAGGAAGAGCCGGAGGATTCGGTGAGGATAGTTTTATAAATAATATTCCGGAGTGCCTGAAGTCATTGAAGGATCTTGTGTTTTTCCGCATGAACAGGATGTTTATCAAAGTGTCGGCAGTATTTGTTTTTGCAGCATTTGTTATTTATATAGTGCAAAAGGGAAAAAACAAATTAGATAAAGCATATTTCAGAATGGTACTTTATGGTACATCATGTTATTTTATAACAGTGCTGTATACAGTACTTTTATGTGCGAAAACAAGTACAAAGTATATGGAGAGGAGCGGTGTTATATTTGGCATGAGTTTCTATATGTTTTTGGTAATTATGGCATCGCTGTCGTATATACTGACCAGATGCCCTAAAACACTGCTGGTTGTACCATTATTTATTTTTATTATATTCAATGAAACGGTAAGTGACTCCAGGTCATTTAAATTCCTTAATGCACCGCAATACAGGGAAAGACTATGTAGGGAGATTGACAATGACATTATTGAACAGATAAAAGATGCTGATAAAAAGGGACTGGAAGAAATGACTTTGTATGTGCCAAAGTATGATTCTGATGATAACTGGCCCATTGCGACTTATGGAGGAGATTATATTGTGAATGCCTTGAGCAAACATAATATGGTAGACAGATATATCAGGGTTACAATAAAACCAAGCACAAAAATGAATAAAAAGTACAATTTGCCGTAGCAGAATCAGTATTAAGCATAGAATGAAGCAAATGTAAAGGAATTACAAAAATGAAGAAGAGTTTATTAAAGCTGTTAGCTGCAGTTATGCTGGTAATGGTTGGTTTGGGAATAGATGGAGAAGGCGTGGTAAAAGCCGATATGTCCGGTGACTGGGTCTATGAAGTGGTGGGACAGCAGGTCACAATCACGGGTTATGCCGGACAGAATACATGGCTCAGCGTACCGGATAAAATCTCCGGCATGCCGGTTGTCTGCCTTAAGGGAACATTCTGGTATAACCAGAGAATTGAGAATGTCTATATCCCACCCAGTGTAGAGCGGATTGAGGCAGTGTATACGGTGGAAAATGGAAGATATGTCAGAAAAGGCACATTCGAAGGCTGCAGGAATCTGGTTACGGTATCAGGTGCAGAAAATGTGTTTGCTTACGCAGAAGGAACTTTTATGAATAGCATAAGGCTGCAGAATGTATCCGTTCAAAAGGCGGATAGTATCCCGGGGCAGATGTTTTTTAATTGTAAAAGCCTTACCCATATTAATATTCCGGATACGGTAAGGGAAATAGAGTGGCAGGCATTTTTGGGATGTTCTTCTTTAAAGACTGTATGTGGAGGGAAAAATGTTAAGAAGTATGGCAGCGGGGTTTTTAAAGAATGTAGAAACCTTAGAAATATTTCTATAGCTAAGGTGAAGGAACTGCCGGAATATATGTTTTTTAAGTGCAGGAAGCTGTCACGTATAACAATACCCACTACAGTTACAAGGATACAGAAGGGTGCTTTTGCGTATACTAATTTATCAAGCGTTAAGATTCCATATTCAGTAAAGCTGGTTGGCGGCTCAGATGAGGATATAAACGAAGGTGCTTTTGCCAACTGTAAAAAGCTGAAGTCCGTAAGAGGAGGCAAAAACGTGAGTGTCTATGGAAAAGCGGCATTTTATAACTGCACAAGACTTAAGAAAATATCATTAGGGAAGATAAAGGTAGTGCCGCCATACATATTCAAAAATTGTTTCAGATTAAAGAATGTTACATTACCGGGGACTGTAAGGCTTATAAAAGAGGAAGCTTTTAAGAATTGCAGAAGTTTAAAAAAGATGAAACTGACGAAAAAAATAATGGAAATTCAGCCGAAGGCATTTTGGGGCTGTAAAGGTCTGAAAAAAATCGTATGGGGAAACAAACATGTAAGGATATATGAAAACTCGTTTAAGGGATGCCCGGCAGATAAAACAAAGCCAAAATCAATTACTATTTTGCCGATATAGCAGCAGGAGGAAAACGGCATGACAAAATATTTGAAAATTACATATATAATTGCGGCAGTGGCGGTGATTTTATGTACTGTGCCGGTGGAGGTAAATGCAGGCATCGGTATTCATGCACCCAAAAGAGATTATAATGGAAAGGTAAGTTATAGCTATGTGTATTTTGGAAGCTATCCGCAGAGGGAAGTGGTGTCAAAACATAATAAGGCTCAGATGGCAGTCCTAAATTCAAGATCTGCATCATATAAGGTGGTCAGTGCAGCGAAGTGGAGAAAAATCGTAAAAGCAAATTATAATAAAAACGGTGATGCAAGGGTAGGAGGCGTTAAATATCGGAGAATAAAAGCCACAGATGCGACACAACGTTATGATTATGATGAACCGAGTATGTACAAATGGCTGAATGAGACATCCTATCATTATTTCCTGTATGAACCGATAAAATGGAGGGTGCTGGAATATAAGAATGGTAAAGCCATGCTTTTATCAGAGTATGCATTAGATGATGTGAAATATAACGAAAAGGTATCATGGAATATTAAATGGAAAAACAGTACGGTGAGGAGCTGGATGAACGGATATGGTTCAAATAAGAATTCATGCGGCATAAATTATACTTCAAAGAATTTTATTGATACTGCATTTACAGCAACGCAGCAGAGAAAAATACTGAATAATAGAATCGCTTCGGGTGCAAGGGATAAGGTATTCCTGCTGTCTGAATCGGATGTCTTTGGCGGCAGCAAAGCATATGGACATGGCTTTTCTAAGCGCTATTCCGAGTGGGATGAAAGCAGACGATGTAAATGTACTACATATGCATTTGCAAAAGGAATATACAGGTCAAAGGGGACAGCGTTAAGGGGCAATGTCTGGTGGTGGCTGCGTTCTCCGAATTACGGAGGTGATTCTTCATCCTATGTTGAATACGGAGGTGATGTCAGTCTTGCAGGGCAGAATATGGATAAGGATGCAGGTGGTATAAGACCTGCCATCATGGTAAAGAAATCAACATTAAAAGCATTAAAGTGCATATACAGTAATTAATGGACACATAAAATGTACTATTCGGAGGTGCATAATGCTAAATACAGTAAACGTAAGATTTCCGAATCTTGGAATCAATATATCTAATCTTATAAAAAGTTTTAAGATAATGAGGATGGAAATATCAATGAATGCAGTAGTGGTTACTATCGCCATAATTGCAGGGATTTCTATTGTTATATATGAAGCAAAAAGAACATGGCAGGATGTAGATACATATATTAATTTCAGTGTATGTGCCGTGCTGTCCGGATTGATAGGTGCAAGGCTGTATTATGTTATATTTAATTGGAATTATTACAAAGGAAATCTGTTGCAGATTTTTAATATACGAAACGGAGGTTTTACTATATATGGAGGTATAATTGCAGCCGTTATAACCGGTATAGTATTTTCGGGGATTAAAAAGATTTCCTTCTGGAGAATTGCGGATACGGCATGTATAGGACTGGTACTGGCACAGGCTGTTGGCAAATGGGGCAGCTTTTTTAACAGGGAAGCATTTGGAGCATATACAAATACTTTATTTGCAATGCAGATAAAGTATGATGAAGTAGGGGGAGTAATTAATCAGGAGATATTAGACCATCTTGTAAGATATGATGGTATGGTGTATATTCAGGTTCATCCGATATTTTTATATGAATCATTATGGTGTATGATGCTGTTTGTGTTAATTATGGTATTCAGACGATTTAAAAAATTTGATGGAGAAGTACTTTTATGGTACATAGCAGGATATTCTTTGGGAAGGGTATGGATAGATATAATGCGTACAGATAAATGGATACTGCCCGTATTAAATCTGTCAATATCACAGCTCTTGGCAGCACTGATTACCATAATTGCAGTATGTATATTTGCAGTAAAACATATAATTGCAGAAAAAAGTTTGAAAAACTAAATATTGTAGTTTATTAAAACTAAGACCACAAGATGTGCTGAATGCACAAAAGGTCTTAGTTTTTTTTGGTTAAAATGAGCAAAAATGCTTGATATTTGAGCTGAAGTGGTATAAAATTTAATTCAAGTGGTGAAAAGTGGGTAAAAGTGGATGGATGTGGTAAGGATATCCACTTTACTGAGAGAAGGTGACTGTTATGTTCATGGGAGAATACAATCACACAATTGATACGAAGGGAAGACTTATTGTACCTGCAAAGTTCAGAGAATCCTTAGGAGATGAATTTGTAGTTACAAGAGGACTGGATGAGTGCTTATTTGTATTTCCCAATGAAGGATGGAAAGTCTTTGAAGAAAAACTCAGTAACCTGCCTGTAGCTAACAAAAATGCCAGAAGATTTGCCAGGTTTTTCCTGTCCGGTGCGGCTACAGTGGAGCTGGACAAGCAGGGAAGGATAAATATACCAAATAATCTGCGTGAATATGGCGGACTGGAAAAAGAAGTGGTGCTGATTGGTGTTGCCAACAGAGTGGAAATCTGGAGCAAAGACAGATGGGAAGCAAGTGCAGTTATGGAAGATATGGACGAGATTGCAGAAAATATGGACGAGCTGGGATTATCCATCTGATAATGTTTTGAAAGGAAGAATTGCAAATGGAATTTAACCATAAATCCGTATTGCCGGAGGAGACAATAGATAATATGAATATAAAACCCGGTGGGATTTATGTAGACGGAACATTAGGCGGAGGAGGGCACTCTTACAGGATACTTAAAAAACTTAGCGGAAAAGGCAGACTTATAGGAATAGATCAGGATTCAGATGCTATTTGTGCAGCAACAGAGAGACTTAAGGAATTTGGAGATATGGTTACGATAGTAAGGGACAATTACCATAATATCTCAAATGTACTTAATAGTCTTGGGATAAACAGCGTAGATGGAATACTTCTTGATTTAGGAGTATCCTCTTTTCAGTTAGATACGATTGGGAGAGGGTTCAGCTATAAGGAAGATTGCCCACTTGATATGCGGATGGATGACAGAAATGAAATAACAGCAGAAGATATAGTTAATGATTATGAAGAAATGGAACTATACCGTATTATTAAAGAATACGGAGAGGACAAGTTTGCAAAAAACATTGCAAAACATATTGTAGCCGCAAGAAAAAAACAGAGGATAACTTCAACAGGTCAGTTATCTGATATCATAAAATCTGCAATACCGATGAAAGTACGTGCATCAGGAGGACATCCGGCAAAAAAGACGTTTCAGGCTATAAGGATAGAGCTGAACAGAGAATTGGATGTGCTGGAAGATTCTATAGATACGATGATAGATTTACTAAATGACAGAGGAAGGTTATGTATTATTACATTCCATTCACTTGAAGACAGAATAGTAAAGAACGGATTCAGGAAGAATGAAAATCCTTGTATATGCCCACCGGATTTTCCGGTATGCGTATGCGGAAAAAAAGCAAAAGGAAAGGTTATAACGAGAAAACCGATAGTTCCGTCAGAAGAGGAACTGGAAGATAATAAGAGAGCAAAAAGCTCAAAATTAAGAGTATTTGAAAGAATTATATATTAGAGAAGAAGGTAAAGACAGATGGAAAAGAAGAGAGCAACAGTAAGGTATATTTCGGGAAATACTGCAAGACAGCTTCAGGCTGTACCTGAGCGTAAAAGAAGGGAAAGACAGGAAAAACAGAAAAAGGAGCTTAGCCAGAGTGTAAAGAAGAATAGGGAAAAAGCTTTACAGATGAGCATGGGCTATGTGTTGTTTCTGGCAGCAGTAACCATAACAGTAGTGGTTGTATGTTTTAATTATTTAAAACTTCATGCAGATATTTCAGCAACCACTTCTAATATTACAAATCTTACATCTTCAATAGATACGCTTACTGCACAGAATGATGCACTTGACTATAGTATAAACAGTTATACAGATGTAAATTATATTGTAAGGGTAGCCGTAGAAGAATTGGGTATGGTACAGGCATCTAAAGATCAGGTGTCATATTATAAAAGTACCGAGAGTGAGTTTATGAAGCAGTTTACCGATGTTCCGGAGGAATAAATACGGTTTTGATATGGAGTAATCAGGTATGAAGGTAAAGCATTTTAATAAAAAAATGAAAAAAAAGCTTTTATTTGTATTCGTAGTCCTTATGCTGATGCTGGCAGTCACAGTCGGTCATATGTTTTATATTAATGTAGCAAAAGGTGATGATTATGGTCTTATTGTATTGTCACAGCAGGATGAGACTTCAACTGTAATACCATATAAACGTGGAGATATTCTGGACAGGAATGGAAATATTCTTGCTACAAGTACAAAGGTATATAACCTTATACTTGACCCTAAAGTTATATTAAGCAAAAAGGAATATCTTGAGCCTACTGTTGATGCGGTTGCATCGTGTTTTGAAACGGACAGAAACGAATTGATAAATAAAATCAATGAAAAAAAAGACAGCAGATATGTTATATGGCTTAAGAAACTTACATTTGAACAGATAGAAGGCTTCCAGTCATTACAGGCTGATACTGAGAATAACCCTAATATTAAAGGAGTATGGTTTGAAGACGAATATGTAAGAAATTATCCTTATTCCACACTGGCGGCTGCAACTATCGGATATACAAACAGTGGTGACTCCGGTTCGTGGGGGATAGAAGAATATTATAATGATGTTCTGAATGGTGTAAATGGCAGGAAATATGGCTTTGTAAATGAAGATAACACCATGGAGACTATTATAAAGGGAGCAAAAGACGGCAATAATATTATATCTACAATAGATATGAATATACAAAGTATTGTGGAGAAAAAAATACAGAGCTGGGTTGAACAGTACAATCCTGCAAATGTAGCGGTAATAGTAGCTGTTCCTGATTCAGGAGAAATACTTGCTATGGCAAGCAGTAAGAATATATTTGATTTAAATAATGTAAGAGATTTATCAAGGTATTATACGCCGGAACAGATAGAAGCAATGTCTGATGAAGAGACATTTAACAATTTAAATGCCATATGGAGAAATTATTGCATAAGTGATACATATGAGCCGGGTTCAACAGTAAAGCCGTTTACTGTTGCAGCAGCATTAGAAGAAGGAATGGTAAACAAGGAGCAGACATATATGTGTGATGGAGTACAGCAGGTTGGAGGATGGCCTATACATTGCCATAAACGTGCAGGACATGGGATTGTAAGTTTATCACAGTCAATAATGTATTCTTGTAATGATGCACTTATGCAGGTAGCGTTCGCACTTGGAAAGGAAAATTTCTGTGATTATCAGTCAAAGTTTGGATTTGGACTTAAGACAGGAATAGATTTGGCGGGAGAAGTAAGTGCAGCAGGGCTTTTGTATACTGCTGACAATATGTCTGATTCTTCGCTTGCTACAAATTCTTTTGGGCAGAACTTTAACGCTACTATGATACAAATGGTGGCAGGATTTTCATCACTTATAAATGGAGGAAATTATTACCGTCCTCATGTGGTGAAACAGATAGTGAATTCTGATGGAGCTGTAGTGGAAAATAAGGGAAAAGATGTTATTAAACAGATAGTTACTAAAGAAACATCAGATTTTCTTAAAAATTCATTGAGAGAAACTGTAATATCCGGAACAGCAGGTGCTGCTGCAGTACCGGGATATGAGATAGCAGGTAAAACCGGTACGGCACAGATAAACGGAAGAAGAGATGAGGATGTATATATTTTGTCATTTATGGGATATGCACCATATGATGACCCGGAAGTACTCTGTTATGTGCTGGTGGATGAGCCGCAGGTGCCGGATCCGTCCAGCAGTTCATATGCTTCAAGGCTGTTCAGTGAAATAATGACGGAAGTACTGCCTTATATGGATATCTTCCCAACTATTGATTCAGAGATACAGCCGCAGCAACCGGAAACACCTGATGATAATACTCAGGATACATCTTCACAGCCGGATGACCAAACACAGCCGGATGACCAAACACAGCCGGATGACCAGACACCGTCGGATAATCAGACACCATCGGATGACCAGACACCACCTGAAACAACTGGACCAGACATATCAGATGAAAGTTATGAAGGACCTTTGTATGGACAGCCGGAAGCAGGAGCGGATATTATGCAGCCTGAAATGACTGCATCACCTTAAAGGCATATATACGAATATAACATAACCTCATGAAAGTACGCATATATTAATGATAATGGCTTTTGTGAGGTTACTTATATTGAATATAAAAACATTTAGCAGAAAAAAGATAGTTATATTTACTGCTGCCATTGTGATTGTATCATTTATCCTTATGATAAGGCTTGTATATCTTATGATATTCCGCTCAGAATATTATGCAGACAGAGCTGATGAGGTACAGGAAAGAGAAAGATATGTTAAAGCGGCAAGGGGAGAGATACTGGATGCTAACGGAGTAGTAATAGCAGCAAATAAGACTGTATGCACTATTTCAGTTATACACAGCCAGATAGAGGATAAAGAACATGTTATAAATGTGTTGTCAAAGGAACTGGAGATGGACAGCGAAAAAGTAACAAAACTTGTGGAAAAAATCAGTGTGAGGGAGAAAATAAAGTCAAATGTACCCAAAGAAACCGGTGACAAAATAAGAGAATACAATCTTGCAGGAGTAAAGGTAGATGAAGATTTTAAAAGATACTATCCATATGGAGAACTTGCTTCAAAAGTGCTTGGATTCACGGGGGCAGATAATCAGGGGATAGTGGGGCTTGAAGTGGAGTATGAAAAGTATCTCAAAGGGAAAGACGGAATGATACTTACGGTTACTGATGCAAGAGGGATAGAGCTCGAGAATGTGGCAGAAAAGAGGGTTGAATCTGTACAGGGTGGTACACTTAAAACCAGTATAGATGTTAATATACAGAAGTATGCACAGCAGGCTGCAAAAAAGGCACTTATTGCAAAATCAGCAAACTATGTATCTATTATAGTTATGAATCCCCAAAATGGAGAAATTATGGCGATGGCAAACGTTCCTGAATATGACTTAAACTCTCCATATGAACTGAATACAACTGATGAAGAAAGTGCAGGGCTGAGTAAGCAGGATTTGCTTAATAGAATGTGGAGGAACCAAAGTATAAATGATACATATGAGCCGGGTTCTACATTTAAGGTTATAACTGCAACAGCAGGTCTTGAAACGGGAGAAGTGACAACGGAAAGTAATTTTTCGTGTCCGGGATTTAAAATAGTAGAAGATAGAAGGATAAGATGCCATAAAACAACAGGGCATGGTGCGGAAACATTTGTGGATGCAACGAAAAATTCATGTAATCCCGTATTTATAGAAGTAGGTTTAAGAGTAGGAGTTGACAGATTTTATGACTATCTTGGCAAATTAGGAATACTGTCAAAGACTGGAGTAGATCTTCCGGGTGAGGCATCTACGATTATTCATAAAAAGGAAAACGTAGGTCAGGTGGAATTGGCGACCATGTCTTTCGGGCAGTCTTTTCAGATAACACCGCTTCAGCTTTTAAGAGCCGTAAGTTCTGTTGTAAATGGAGGTACACTGATAACACCGCATTTTGGTGTTGAAGTTCTGGATGGAGATGGCAATACAGTCAAAACTTTTGAATATGATACTAAGCCCAGTACAATAAGCAATGATACATGCGAAAAAATGAAGTATATGCTTGAGCAGGTAGTTGCAACAGGCGGTGGAAAGAATGCCGTTATTGAAGGTTACAGAATAGGCGGAAAGACGGCTACATCTCAGAAACTTCCAAGAAATTCGGGAAGATATATATCATCATTTATAGGATTTGCACCGGCGGATAATCCGCAAATTATAGCAATATGTATAATAGATGAGCCTGTTGGAATATATTATGGAGGAACTATTGCGGCACCTGTTATAAAGGAATTATATGAAAATATACTTCCATATCTTAATATTGAAAAAACAGGTACAGAAAGTGATTGATAATTAAAATAAATAATATTATACTTTTACTTGTATATAAGATAAAAGCTGATTATGACGGCTATAGCAAATTGGAGGAAATTATGGAGACAAAAATGATAATTTCAGTATTGGTATCTTTTGCAGTCAGTGTTATTCTGTGTCCGATAGTGATACCATTCCTGAAAAGACTGAAATTTGGACAGTATGTAAGAGAAGAAGGACCTAAGGAACATCTTAAAAAGTCAGGAACTCCGACTATGGGTGGTCTTATAATTTTGACAAGTGTGGTGGTTACATCATTACTTTTTGTAATGGAATACCGTAACATTATTCCGATCTTGTTCATGACTTTAGGATTTGGAATGATAGGATTTCTGGATGATTATATAAAGGTGGTAATGAAACGTTCGCTTGGATTAAAGCCATGGCAGAAGTTAGTGCTGCAATTTATTGTTACGGCAGTATTTGCATTCTATCTTATAGAATATACAGACGTTGGAACAGGTATGCTTATTCCGTTTACGGGCGGATTTGAAAATGGGCTTTACCTTAATATAGGATGGCTTTTTGTACCGATGCTGTTTTTTGTTGTACTTGGAACTGTAAATGGAGCTAATTTTACTGATGGGCTGGATGGTCTTGCTTCAGGAGTTACGGTTATAATAGCAGTATTTTTTACTGTTATAAGTATGGTGACTGGAAGCGGCATAGAGACTATTACGGGAGCTGTATCAGGAAGTCTGTTGGGATTTCTTTTGTTCAATGTATATCCTGCAAGAGTGTTTATGGGAGATACCGGTTCTCTGGCACTTGGCGGATTTGTGGCATCGGCAGCGTATATGATGAATATGCCTATATTTATACTTATAATTGCATTTATATACTTGATAGAAGTATTGTCAGTAATGATTCAGGTTACTTATTTCAAACTGACGGGAGGAAAGAGGATATTTAAGATGGCACCCATACACCATCATTTTGAATTGTGTGGCTGGTCTGAGACCAGAGTAGTGACTGTATTTACAGCTATTACGGCAATATTATGTCTGGTAGCTTATCTTGCATTGTAATATATTATTCTACAATTTTGTATGGAAAGGCTTGGGAAAAGTAATGGAATTTACAAAACGTGATTTTAAAGGTAAAAAAGTATTGGTTGCAGGCTCGGGAATCAGTGGAATCGGAGCAGCAAAAATGTTGAGCCGGTGTAATGCTGTTATTACGCTGTATGATGGAAATGCATCATTAAAGGAAGAAGATATAAAGAAGAAGCTTGATGGAATAGATGTTAAGATAGTTCTTGGGGAACTTAAGGATGATGTAATAGCTGATAATGAAATTATGATAATAAGTCCGGGAATACCGATAGATGCACCGTTTGTCAATAGAGTAAGAGAGGCAGGTGTGACGATATGGGGTGAGATAGAACTTGCATATCGGAATTCATTTGGAAAGCTTGCAGCGATTACGGGAACAAACGGAAAGACAACAACAACCTCTCTTGTGGGAGAAATAATGAAAAATACATATAATGATGTATATGTGGTTGGAAATATTGGAACATCATATGCAGATGTAGCACTTGATACTACTGAAGATACGGTATCTGTAGCAGAAATAAGCAGCTTTCAGCTTGAATCAATAGAAAACTTCAGACCTGACGTGTCAGCAATACTGAATATCACACCGGATCATCTTAACAGGCATTATACAATGGAAAACTATACTGCAGTTAAGATGAGTATTGCCTCGAATCAGGATAAACAGCAGATATGTGTACTAAATTATGAAGATAAAATATTAGCAGAAGAAAGTAAGAAACTGCCTGCCAGAGTTATATTTTATAGCAGCAAATCAGATCTTGAAGAAGGTGTATGCCTTGCCGGCGATAATATAGTACTTCGCCTTGAAGGGAAGGAGCATCTTGTATGCGGAGTCCACGATATGAAGCTGGTTGGAATACATAATGTTGAAAATGTGATGGCGGCAGCTGCCATATCATATTTTATGGGTTCTGATATAGAAACAATACGCAAAACAATAAAAGATTTTAATGCAGTAGAACATAGAATAGAATATGTAACAGAGAAGAACGGAGTTATATATTATAATGATTCTAAAGGAACAAATACGGATGCATCAATAAAAGCGATAGAGGCAATGTCAAGACCTACTGTACTTATTGCAGGAGGATATGACAAAGGCAGTGAATTTGATGATTGGATTGAAAAGTTTGACGGAACAGTCAAACAGGTAATATTAATCGGAGCTACAAAGCAAAAGATTGCCGCTGCAGCACACAGACATGGATATGAAAATGTTGTTATGGCAGACAGTCTTGCAGAAGCGGTAAATCTTTCTTCGCAATATGCTGATAAGGGTGATGCAGTTTTGTTATCACCTGCATGTGCAAGCTGGGATATGTTTAAGAGCTATGAGGAAAGAGGAAGAATGTTTAAGGAATTAATCAGTAATCTTTAGGGAGTGATCAGGTGAATAGAAAAAAAGTAAAGGCTACAAGTTATTTTGATTATAGTCTGTTATTCATAATAATCTTTCTTATTGGCTTTGGATTTGTAATGCTGTATAGTACCAGTTCATACAATGCACAGATAAAATTCGGTTCTTCAACTTATTATCTGAAAAAGCAGATGTTAGCTACTGCATTAGGATTTGTGGCAATGTTTTTTGTTACTTTCGCAGATTATCACTGGCTTAGGAAGATAGCACCGCTTGCATATATAGGTTCGTTAGTTCTAATTTTGCTGGTAAGAACCCCTCTTGGAATGACTTTTAACGGAGCAAGAAGATGGATTGGAATAGGACCGTTTTCGTTTCAGCCGGCAGAGGCGGCAAAATTAGGACTTATAATTTTTATGGCATATTTTGTAGAGAGAAAGTCAAAAAGTATAAAAAATGTCAGTACTTATTTGGCGTTAATGTTCTTTGTAGCGTTAGTGGCAGGAATGATATATATAATTACCCAGAATCTCAGTTCGGCGATAATTATAATGGGAATAGGAATAGTTATGCTTTTTGTGGCAAGCCCGAAGTATATACATTTTATAGTAACAGGATTGTTGGTTGGAGTCGGAGGTGCCCTTGTTCTGCTTTTAGAAGGAGTAGTACACAAGAGTTTCAGATTCCAAAGAATAGTAGTATGGCTCGAACCGGAAAAGTATCCGAAAGATGGAGGTTATCAGGTTCTTCAGGCGTTGTATGCCATAGGTTCAGGTGGAATACTTGGAAAAGGTCTTGGTAATGGTATACAGAAACTGGGATTTGTTCCGGAAGCACAAAATGATATGATATTTACAATTATATGTGAAGAACTGGGACTTGTGGGTGCATTGGCGTTAGTGGCATTGTTTGTATTTATGATATGGAGATTTATGATAATAGCCAATAATGCACCGGATTTATTCGGTTCAATGCTGGTAGTAGGTGTTCTGGCACATATTGCCATTCAGGTTGTTTTAAATATAGCAGTTGTAACTAATACAATACCAAATACAGGAGTTACATTACCGTTTATAAGTTATGGAGGAACCTCGGTACTGTTTCTTATGACAGAGATGGGAATTGCATTATCAGTATCAAGGAGAATCAGATATGAAGAGTAATTCTATAAAAAGGTTAGCAATTATATCCGTAATAATTGTTTTTGTGGGGATTGCATTTGTATCATTAAGGATAAATAGTGTGGATATATCCGGCAATAAACAATATGATGATAAGCAGATACAAAAATTAATATTTAGCAGCAAATGGATGAAGAATCCACTGGTATTCTATTTTAATACAAAGTTTGGCAAACAGGAAAAAATTCCGTTTGTATCAAGATATGATGTTGAAATGAAGTCCCTTACTTCTGTAAAAATATCAGTATATGAAAAAAAGGTAGTCGGATATATCAGGTATTTTGGAACAAATATGTATTTTGATAAAGATGGAATAGTAACAGAAAGTTCAGATATAATCCTTGATGGGATTCCGAAAATTACCGGAATTAAATTTGATTATATAGTACTTCATTCGAAAATCCCTGTTGAAGATGAAAAATTATTTGATGAGATAATGAATATTACCCAGCTTCTGGATAAATATCAGATTAAAGTTGATAGAATATACATATCAGAAAATATGGAAATGACGCTATATATGGATGAAGTAAAGGTAGAATTGGGAAAATCAGGTAATATGAATGAAAAGATTATAGATTTGAATGATATGATGGAAAATCTAAAAGGATTGTCGGGAACTCTTGATATGAGAGAGTATGATAGTGCAGATGAGGGGTATACTTTTAAGAAAAATTAATTTTTATGAAAATATTAGTTGATTATTTTACAAATAAAAGATATTATATAATGAGTAAAAAGTTTATGTATCAGATATAAAAGGAGGAGAAACCCTTGTTAGAGATTACAACGAATGAGGCAGAGGCAGCAGCAAAGATTATAGTAGTAGGAGTTGGAGGTGCTGGAAATAATGCTGTTAATAGAATGATAGATGAGTGTATAAGCGGAGTAGAATTTATTGGTGTAAATACAGACAAGCAGGCACTTAAATTATGTAAAGCTCCAATGGCACTGCAGATTGGCGAAAAGCTTACTAAGGGTTTGGGAGCAGGAGCACAGCCTGAGGTTGGAGAAAAAGCGGCAGAAGAGAATATTGATGAGATTACACAGGCACTTAAGGGTGCTGATATGGTATTTGTAACATGCGGAATGGGTGGCGGAACAGGAACGGGAGCCGCACCGGTAGTAGCAAAGGTTGCAAAAGATATGGGTATACTGACTGTCGGAGTTGTGACAAAGCCATTTAGATTTGAAGCAAAGACAAGAATGAACAATGCTTTGAGTGGAATAGAGAAACTTAAGGATAATGTGGACACGCTTATAGTTATTCCGAATGACAAACTTCTTGAAATTGTTGACAGAAGGACAACCATGCCGGAAGCTTTAAAGAAAGCGGATGAAGTTCTGCAGCAGGCAGTTCAGGGAATTACTGATCTTATTAATGTGCCTGCACTTATTAATCTGGATTTTGCTGATGTTCAGACAGTAATGACGGACAAGGGTATTGCACATATTGGTATCGGATGTGCAAAGGGAGATGATAAAGCAAATGAGGCTGTTCAGATGGCTGTTACAAGCCCGCTTCTTGAGACTACGATAGAAGGTGCATCACATGTTATTATAAATATTTCAGGAGATATAAGCCTTATGGAAGCAAATGAGGCGGCTACATATGTACAGGATCTTGCCGGTGATGATGCAAATATTATATTTGGTGCAAGATATGATGAAACATATCCTGAGGAATGTACGATTACAGTTATTGCTACAGGTCTTGATAATGCAGTATCAAAACCGCTTAATACGGCTTCATCAAGGATGGGATTTAATTATTCACAGCCATCTACAAGACCGATTGCATCTAAGACATCTGCCAATTATCAGAAACCGGCATCACAGATGTCCAGACCGATATCAGAAATAGGAAATACCCAGAGACCGACAGGCAGGGTTGAAGCAAAGTCTATAAAGATACCGGAATTTTTACAGAAGAACAGGAATAATTAGTAAATAGATTAACTGTTATACATAATGCGTAAAAAAGATTGTCAAATAATTGTTGGCAGTCTTTTTTATTCCCGCAAGCAACGAGCCAAGTGGCTGCTTGCAGACATTTGGCGACTGCCGCGAGGGTCAAATACCCCGCAGCTTGCTGCGGGGTATTTGACTTTGAGATTTTGTCGAATAAAAATCAGGTTTTCCGTACATGGTCTGACATTTTTTTTACAGGATATATTGTATAATTCTTTTCAGGCGGCAGGGAGGCGGAATGTGAATTACATAATATATCTGGATACTTTTTTTATTATTAATTTTACTATGGATTTTATATCCATAATGTTGTGCAGAAAGATTAAGAATATCAGACATAGTATAGCAAGGGGCGTTGCGGCTGCCGCTTTGGGAGGAATATATGCCTGTGTATATATTACATTTCCATATGGAAATTATTTTGTAAGAATGATATTTTCATATATTATTGCTGTATCTCTGATGGTTCTTATAGCATTTGGGTTTGAAAATAAAAAAAGATTCATAAACAATGTACTGCTGTTATATATAGTATCTTTTTTGTCCGGAGGTGCTGCTAATGTATTGTATTTTCGGATAGGAATAAAAAATATGCCGCTGATTGTACTAATGACGGCTTTTACGGGAACATTTGCCGCAGAAAGGATTGACAGGAAAAAACGTATATCGGAGGTGTGTTATGAAGTTACAGTTGAAAACAGAGGGGTGAAGATTGTAACGTGTGCACTGGCTGATACGGGAAACAGCCTGAAAGAACCTTATATGGGGAGACCGGTAAATATACTTGAAAGTGAAGAGGCAATAAAACTTATAGAGGGAGATGATATACATTTACAAAAAGGATATATGAAAATACCGTTTCATTCTTTAGGGAAGGAGAATGGACTGTTAGACGGATTTGAAGTGGAAAAGATATACATAAATATGACAGATGAAGTAGTATGCAGAGAAAGAATTGTTATAGGAGTATATAAGGGTCGGTTGTCTTCGGATGAAAGTTATAAAATGATACTAAATCCGGAGATGTTAAAAGAAATTTGAAGGGATAGGTTATATAAATGGTTATAAAGATATCAATGCCGAACAGGTTTCAGTTGAAAATAATACCGGGATTAAAAAGTGTATTATTTTCTAAAAAAGGAGATATTCATTACATAGGAGGCACAGAGGTTCTGCCGCCGCCGCTGACACCGGTGGAGGAACAGAAGATGCTGGGAGAATTGGGGACGGATAATGATATGTCAGCCAAGTCAAGGCTTATAGAACACAATTTAAGACTTGTAGTCTACATTGCCAAAAAGTTTGATAATACAGGGGTAGGAGTAGAAGATTTAATATCAATCGGAACTATAGGACTTATAAAATCCATAAATACATTTAAACCAGATAAAAATATCAAACTGGCAACATATGCGTCAAGATGTATTGAAAATGAAATACTTATGTATCTTAGAAGGAATAACAAGACCAGAATGGAAGTTTCTATAGATGAGCCGTTGAATGTGGACTGGGATGGGAACGAACTTCTGCTGTCAGATGTTCTTGGTACAGACGAAGATGTTATTTATAGGGACATAGAAGACGAGGTAGAGAAAAAACTTCTTGTAAAGGCTATTGATAAACTGAATGAAAGAGAAAAAACCATAATAAAGCTGAGGTTTGGACTCAATAATGATGAGGGAGAGGAGATGACACAAAAGGAGGTGGCAGATATGCTTGGAATATCACAGTCATACATATCAAGACTTGAGAAGAAGATAATACGCAGGTTAAAGAAAGAAATAGTCAGGTTTGAATAAAAAATGTTATAAGAATGGCATCCTAAACTTTGAAGAGTTGAGGATGCTGTTTTAAGTTGAAATAGTAAAAAATAAATAGTATAATAAATAATATAATAATTAGGAGGTTGACAAAATGTTAGAAGAAAAAGATATAGAAGTTTTAAAAAGTATAATGAAAACAGTTGCATCTGAAGAATCTATTTTGGATAAAATAGATGAAAAAATTACAAAATCACAAAATATTTTAATTGATGAAATGGAGCGTACAAGAAGTATTTTAGAAAAAAAGATGGATAAAGTGCAAAATAATCTTGACGAATTAGAAAAAAGAACAGCATAAGGGGCAGTATTGTTGCCATAACGCAAAAATAAGATATAATCATTACATAACATCTAATACAATATATCATTCATTGAGTATATATTATTTCTACTTTACTTTAATAAAAAAATCACCAGTGTCTATAATAAAATATCTATTTAATTTCTTCCTGATTCCGGTTGTAAAAGCCATAAATAAAAATATTTACATAATTTAACAGAAATAGTATAATATATTGATATGGAATTTTAAATATTCATATAAAATATTAAGTATGGAGGAAGTCATGGACAAAAAACAGGCAGAAGAAATATTGAAAAAGCATAATCAGGGACATATATTGGAATATTATGATGAATTAGACGATAATCAGAAGAAATCCCTTTTAAGCCAGATTGAGAAACTTGATTTTTCTTTGCTGGATATAGATAAAAAATCAGGACATGGAAGTGACGGCAGAATTGAGCCGCTAGAAGCCATGAAGCTTGGTGAGATAGAAAAGAGGAGAGAACAATTTGAAGCAATTGGAATTGATGCTGTTAAACAGTGCAGAGTAGGTGCAGTGCTTCTTGCAGGAGGTCAGGGAACAAGGCTTGGATTTGATAAGCCCAAGGGTATGTTTAATATTGGAGTCAATATAGAACTTACAATTTTTGAAAGACTTATACAGAATCTTATGGATGTAGTAAATAAGTCAGGAAGTTATGTGCCATTATTTATTATGACAAGTGAGAAGAATAATGATGATACAGTTCAGTTTTTTGAGGAGAATAATTACTTTGGGTATGACAAAGATTTTGTGACGTTTTTTATACAGGATATGGCACCAAGTGTTGATTATACAGGCAAAATATATATGGAAGATAAGGATAGAATTTCATTATCACCAAATGGAAACGGCGGTTGGTTCTCCTCACTTATGAACAATAAACAGGCAGTAAAGAAAATAGAGGAATTTGGTGTTGAATGGCTGAATGTATTTTCAGTGGATAATGTACTGCAGAGGATAGCCGATCCGGTATTTGTAGGAGCAGTTATAGATTCCGGATGTGTATCAGGTGCAAAAGTAGTGAAGAAGGCATCTCCTGATGAAAAAGTCGGAGTAATGTGTAAAAAAGATGGTCATCCGTATATTATAGAATACTATGAGTTTACTGACGAACTTAAAGAGGCAAGAGATGCAGATGGCGAACCTGCATACAATTATGGAGTTATTCTTAATTACATTTTCAGAATTAAGGAACTTAAATGTATTATGGATGTAGATTTTCCTGTTCATGTAGTTGAAAAGAAGATTCCATATATGAATGAAAATGGCGAACACATACAGCCTGAAGAACCAAACGGTTATAAGTTCGAGGGACTTATACTTGATATGATAATGCTTCTAAAGGATTGTCTGGTATTTGAAGTTGAAAGAGAGAAAGAGTTTGCCCCTGTTAAAAATAAGGAGGGAGTGGATTCTATAGATACTGCCAGAGAATTACTCAGGAAAAATGGTGTTAGTATATAGAATGGAGAAAAGACATGAAAAGCTTATTGAAATTAATGACTGAACAGTTAGTCGAAAGTTTTGAAAAATGCGGATATGATGCATCATTTGCAAAAGTTAAAGTATCTGACAGACCGGATCTTTGCGAATATCAGTGTAATGGTGCCATGGCTGCTGCAAAGCAGTACAAAAAAGCACCAATTATGATAGCGAATGATGTTGTTGATACTCTGAAAGATAATGATATGTTTAAAGATGTGAATGCTGTAATGCCGGGATTTATAAATATTAATCTTAGTGAAAACTTTGTGGCAGATTATATTAACAAAATTTCATCTGATGAAAGATTTGGATATGAAAGTGAGAAAAATCCAAAGACGATAATTATTGATTATGGCGGAGCAAATGTAGCAAAACCACTTCATGTAGGTCACTTGCGTTCAGCGGTAATAGGGGAAAGTATAAAGAGAATTTTAAAATATGCAGGTAATAATGTAGTCGGAGATGTGCATCTGGGAGACTGGGGACTGCAGATGGGACTGATAATTACGGAACTTAAGGAAAGGCAGCCGGAACTTGTATACTTTGATGATTCTTATACAGGGGAATATCCGGCAGAACCGCCTTTTACCATATCTGAGCTTGAGGAGATATATCCTTGTGCCAATGCAAAGTCAAAGGAAGATGATAGTTTTAAGGAAAGGGCACATGCCGCAACTTTAAAGCTTCAGCAGGGATATGCACCTTACAGGGCGTTGTGGAAACACATCTTAGGAGTGTCAATAGAGGATTTGAAGAAAAATTATGGGAATCTTAATGTGTCATTTGATTTGTGGAAGGGCGAAAGTGATGCAGATCCTTACATACCTGATATGATAGAGGATTTAAAAACTCAGGGGCTTCTCCATGAAAGTCAGGGAGCTATGGTTGTGGATGTTATGGAAGATACAGATACAAAGGAAATTCCACCATGCATTGTACAGAAATCAGACGGAGCGGCACTATATGCCACCTCGGATTTGGCAACTCTTGTTCAGAGAAAGCAGGATTATAATCCGGATATGGTAGTATATCTTGCTGATAAACGTCAGGAAATGCATTTTACACAGGTATTCAGAGTGGCAAAGAAGTCCGGAATAATAGATGAAGAAACAAAGCTGATATTTAATGGTTTTGGAACAATGAATGGAAAAGACGGAAAGCCGTTTAAGACGAGAGACGGTGGAGTAATGCGTCTTGAGAATCTGATTAGCGATATTAATGAGGCAGTATTTTCAAAGATAATGGAAAATCGTTCCGTAAGTGAGGAAGAGGCAAGAAATACTTCTGAGATAGTCGGATTGTCAGCACTTAAATATGGTGACTTGTCAAATCAGGCATCTAAGGACTATGTTTTTGATATTGACAGATTTACTTCGTTTGAGGGCAATACAGGACCTTATATCTTATATACTATTGTCCGTATTAAGTCGATTCTAAGTAAATATGTTGAATCAGGAAACAATAGTGATACAGATAAGATAAGCATACTTCCGGCATCAGGTCAGAGTGAAAAGGAACTTATGCTGCAGTTATGCAGATATCAGGAGGTCATGAGAACAGCTGCTGAGGAACTGGCACCTCAAAAGATTTGTGCCTACATCTATGATGTATCCGATTCATTCAACAAATTTTATCATGATACGAAGATTCTTGCTGAAGAAGATGAGTTAAAAAAGGCAGGATATATAAGACTTATAGATGTTACTAAAAAGGTGTTGGAGAGTTGTATTAATTTATTAGGATTCGAGGCTCCAGATAGAATGTAGAGGGAAAATCAGCATCCTGAATATGCTTACATGCAGGATGTTGATTTTTTTTAACTGTAATACAGACAGGATATATTATTGTTTAAAGAGGTAATTAAATATGGATAGTAATAACCGCAAAGCGGGAATTGTATGTTGCTCAAATGGGCAGAAAATAAGCTATACCGAAAAAATAAATTATTTAGAATCTACATTATTAAATATAGGTGTAAAACCTGTGTTTAGTGAGTTTATTTATGAGAAAGACAGTGTTTTTAGCGGGACTGCAGAAGAACGTGCAAAAGTGCTTATGGAATTTTATAAAGATAATGAAATAGAAGAAATATTTGATATTTCAGGAGGAGATATAGCTAATGGCATATTACCATATCTGGACTATGAGTTAATAAAAAAGAGTTCAGGCAGATTATGGGGATATAGTGATTTGACAACTGTCATAAATGCAATTTATGCAAAAACCGGAAAACCGTCGGTTTTATATCAAATTCGTAATCTTATTTATGATTTCAGAGAACAACAGATTTCAGATTTTAAAAATACTGTGATAGGGAATATGGAGGATTTGTTTAAACTGAATTATCATTTTGTGCGGAATTCAAGTATGCAGGGAGTTGTTGTGGGTGGAAATATCCGTTGCTTTTTGAAGTTGGCAGGAACAGAATATATGCCGGATTTAGAAGATAAAATATTATTGTTGGAGAGTCGTGGAGGAAGTATTCCACAAATTGAAACCTACTTATGCCAGTTATACCAATTAGGTGCTTTTGATAAGGTGGCAGGCATTTTGCTGGGAACGTTTACACAAATGGAGAAGGAAGACTGTTTTCCGGATATAGAGACACTTATCAAAAAATTTGTAAAAGCAGATTTGCCGGTCGCAATTACTAAAGATATAGGTCATGGGACAAATTCTAAGGGAATTGTAATCGGTCGGAAAATGCTGTTTTGATAGTATGATTCTGTCATTAGTATCCCATAATAAAGTGCTAACCATATTGGTGAAATCTATTTAATATCTTTTTGCAAATCATATAGTGTCTGTGTACGTTCAAAAATGCGTATTTTATTAGTATCATTTAATTTACGGTAATATGAAAGAAGCCTGTGTTCTTCTGCGTTAAGTCCGAGTGGCATATAGTTAGAGCCTTGGGGCTTTTGATAAATATCTGTCAATCCAAGCAGAAAATCCGAGGTAGTATTTAATGCTTTGGCAATACGAAAAAGAATTTCAGCTTTAGGTTCATAATAATTGTTTTCATATCGGGACAAGGAAGTAGGGGCAATATGTATGGTATATGCTAATTCTTTTTGGCTCATATCCAATTCTTCTCTTAAAAAGACAATTCGTTCGCCTATAGTATTCATAAAAACCTCCAATCCATAGTGCAATCTTGTGGAATAATAGGGAAAAGTACTATTTGTAAAAGTATATAATAAAATGTAGAATTATTTTTTGAAATTGTTGATTTGATATTTTTTACGTTGAAATTGCTGATATGATAAGAAAAAGTAAAAATAAATTTAACAAAACTTAAAGAAAATCCCATTTCCATTGGATACTCCATATTATAATGGCTGCATCCGACAGAAATGGGATTATTTGTCCGGTCAGAATATTTTATTCAGCGGATTCAGATGTAACAGATTCACCTGCTGTTTCATTCTCAGGGGATTCGCTTTCATCTGATGAAACTTCATTTTTATCATCTTTGTTTCGGTCAATAATTCGTGTAATTTCACCGGAAGACAATTTGTTTACTGTTCTTACCGGTTTTTCTTTTCTGAAAAATTTAGCATATACAGACCATGCAATAAATACACATATTATAAGAGTAACTGTAATTAAAAAGAGATTTATATACAAATCAGTTCTTTTTGCCTTTGATACAGCCTTCTTTCGATTTTTCTTTTCATTTTTATAGCGGTTTACCTTTTCCTGACTCATGTTTTCATTCCTTTCTAGATTTGAATTAGCATCAAAAATCATTATATAACAAAATCACTAAATAATAAATATTTTTTTGTCAAAAATAGAAAAAATATTGTGACAGCCTAAACAAGAATAAAGATAAGGGATTTATTGTTGACATGATTATCGGATTGTACTAAAATATTTAATATAAAAACTATAGAAATGGGGCTAGTGATATGATAAAAAGTTTTGTTAATATTTTAAATATTGGTTTTGGAATTATAAATAATACAGAGCCGGTAGAGAGCAGAAACCCGGAATTAGTCATGGAACACATTCTTAATATGGATGACCCGGCAAGAGATATAAGAATTATAGGATTCCGTTTTTATGACATGGATACAGATACGGGAGTGATGAGCAATCAAAGCGGAATATACTATCTTGAAGGTGAGGAGTTTACATATCCTAAAGTAGATAATGATATTACTACTTATATGAAAACTACTAATATTGAGTATGAAAAGGGCCAGCAGCTTATAAAAATAAAGAAACCTAATATATTGGTTTATCCGTTTAATTCAAATGATGTTATACTTGATACTGCATCTGTACTTGTTAAGATGAAGGTTAAGAAAGAAGAGGAAAGAAAAGTAAGACTGGAAGAGGAAATTGTTGCATATAAGAATAATCTGGTACTTGAGCTTAAAAAAGTGCAGGAACTTTTAGAAGGAAACCAGTTTAATGCAATACCTTTGATAGATACTATGGAAGGAGCAAAAGGTCTTAATATTATGGGCGATAAAGGTAACTTTAACAAACATATTAACCATATGAGAAATATCAGAGTTGAGATTATGGCAATTGATAAATTCCTTCGTGAAAATGCAATGTAGGTGATTGATATAGTGCTTCGCAAAGTATTATTCTTTGCGAAGCTTTTATTTACAGAAATTTGGAGAATAAAGAAAAATGGACAAAGAAAAATATTTTACAGAAAAATTAGCAGAGTATCAGGAATATGTTGTTGATATAATCAAAGAGTCTCCTGAAGATTTTGGAGATTTGGAAACTAGAAGTGTGTATCTTTTAGGTAATCATCCACTATTTTTAAATCCTTATGAATTTAAAGAAGGGTTCTATGAAGCGGTTCAGAAAAGAGAATGGCAGTCAGTAAACGATTATTTATATCAGGAAGTATGTTATTGGCTGGTTCCGAGTGATCATGGTGGAAGCGGATACGACCATTGTTTTAATTTTTATCCGTCAGTTGAAGCATTTGCATGTGGTGCAGAACATATTTTAGAAAATATCTATCCATATGAGTTAGGACTTACTGAAAATGGGTATGATTTCTATGTGGCGGGTTCAAACCTTATTATAGCAAAATACTATAATGATGAAGAAATGTTGAAGCAGGCAATGGCTACTGCTGATAAATTTACAAAGAGCAGGGCTTCTAAATGGGAGCGGCTTGCAATTCAGTTCCTGTTGGATATCCTTAACAAGGATTTTGAAGCAGCGAATGTTGATTTGCTTAATGTTTGCAAAGGGTATAGCCGAATTCAAAAAGCATTTCAATCTATACATGATATATGTATTCCGGCACATGGACTTTATTGTATTGCAAAAAGCTGGATTACAAAAGAGGAATTTACTAAGATAAAAATGCCTGTGCATAAAACATTTATACAAGGTTATGCACAATGGAGGGTTGATAATCCTACTTTAATATTGAAGCCGTATATGGTATATCCAAAAGAAATGGATATATATAATAAAATCTATGCCATGCCAATAGCGAGAACATTACTCACTCAGGAACGTTTTACAGAACGGTCAAAGATTAGGCCTGTAATTGATAATCGTAGAATGTATAAAATTTTTGTAGATGATTTAAGAAATGTTTTAAAGGCAGATTAAAATAATTTCTGTTGCAAAAACGGTTAAAATAGCCCCGATAGCGACCACTACCAGACTTTTTTCTAAAAATGACAGAACTAGTGCAGTACACGTTCCGGCTATTGCACTTATATAATTCGATGTTGAGTAGAATATGTCAGGAAATGTCATGGAGGCAAGAACCGCATATGGGACATAATTTAAGAATGCACGTATACGTTTTGAAGTAATTTCCTTTCTGAAAAGAATCATTGGAGTGGCTCGTGGGATATATGTTACAAGTGCCATAAGTAAGACGGCAATAAGTGGTTTAGTCATCAGAATCAATCCTTTCTGTAGTATTATCAGGAAACAGCAATGCCCCTATACCTGCACCGGCAAAAGTAGATATAATTATTCTGAAGCCGGAAGATACAAATTTGAAAAATGCAATGTATTTAAGCATACAGGTTGTGGCAATAGATATGCATACAATATATACTATTGTCTTTGAATGTTTGGCAGGGGGGATTATAAGTGCGGTAAACATAGCAAATAATGCAATTCCCATAGCACCTTTTAAGGAATTTGGAAGTATACCGGTTGTATATGCACCAAGGATAGTGCCTGATGTCCAGCCTATATATGGGAATGATATAAGTCCATACATATAAGCAGGGGAGATATCAGTTTTTTCCATAGATGCAACAGCAAATGTTTCGTCAGTAATGCCAAAACTGAAAAGAAGCCTGTCAAATGTGCCGATACCCGGTTTCAGCTTTTGTGAAAGAGACAGGGACATCAGCATATATCTTATATTTATAATAAATGTTGTTATGGTTATTTCAAAATAGGAGGCATCTGCAAGTATAAGATTTGTACCTGCAAATTGACCGGAGCTTGTGAGGTTGCTCATAGATATAAATATGGCAAGCCATATTGGCAGACCGCCGGATACTGCCATAAAACCAAAAGTAAATGAAACAGGTATGTAGCCAAGACCTATAGGAATGCCGCCTTTAAATCCTTTGATAAAATCTTTCATTAGTCTTTTATTCCTTTCCGGTACCGAATCAGAGTACACAAACAGGACTTATTATAACATTTGCAAAATGTAAAATCAAGAATAGCCGGATTGACAAAATCGAAGGCAAAAAGTATACTGAAAAGTGCAAGAAGAAAATCTAAGGCAGTAAAAGACACTGCCTAAGATTTTCTAAGTCTTGCACAGAAGAATCGCTGGGGCGATTCTTCCCGATATACTTTAGGTATTGTCTGTGTAAGTTTGGTAGTATTGGTGACTGTGTTGGTGGGGGATTTTGGATTTGAAAGGCGATGGATTTTTTATATGAAAGAAGATAAAGCGACAAGGATTTGGAAAATTATTTCACCGCCGATTGTATATTTATTTATTCAGATGATTGTGGAGTTGGTGGTTGCAATAGCAGCTGTATTTTTGGAATTGACGGGAATATATAAGAAGTATGGTCTGATAAAAGATTCGTCGGCTGTTGTTGAGAAAATACGGTATTTAGTGGAGCAGAATGCTACTTATACAGTTGCGTTATCAGCTTTTACGGTCATTGTTATATTTGGCAGGACAATGTTATTGAGTGGAAGAAAGTATAATAAAATTGAAAGTTCGGATATATTTCCGGTAGTATTTTTTGCGGTCATGTTAAGTCTGGCGGTCAGTAATCTTATATCGGCAATTCAGATAGATAATATTTATGGAAGTTATGAGAATACATCAGGGAATCTGCTTCAGGGAAATATTATATACAGATTGGCAGCCATAGGTATTTTAACGCCTGTGGCAGAAGAAATAATATATAGGGGGTTGGTATATGACAGGGCTAAGAAGGAGTTCGGTACAATAAATGCAATGATTGTATCTTCCGCTGCTTTTGGAATATTTCATTTTAACCTTGTACAGGGAATATATGCATTTTTAATAGGTATGGCATTTGCCTGGTTTTATGAAAAATTTGGAAGTTTAAGTGTATCAATTTTTATGCATATGGCAATAAATATAGTAGCAGTGTTGTTGGATTATTATGGAGTTACAGCAATAACTGAGAATAGTCTTGTGATTAGAATAGTGCTTATGCTGGCTGAGTTTGCAGCGGCAGCATATACTTTTGAAATAATAAACAAAAAGAGTGATAAGAAAAGAGGAATTTGATTTGAAGATATTAAGTGTAGTAATTCCGTGTTACAATTCAGAGGCATATATGAGGAAGTCCATAAACAGTGTTTTGTCAGGAGGAGATGATGTAGAGGTTATTATAGTTAATGATGGCTCTACAGACCATACAAAACAAATTGCTGATGAATTTGCAGAGAATTATCCGGGAATCGTAAAAGCTATACACAAAGAAAACGGAGGTCATGGTGATGCCGTGAACTTTGGACTTGCTAATGCAACAGGAGAGTATTTTAAGGTTGTTGACAGTGATGACTGGGTAGGAGAGGAAGAATTAAAAAAGGTATTAAAGGTTCTTAAAAATTCTATGAAAGCAAATGCAGGGCTTGATATGCTCCTTACTAATTTTATATATGATAAGGCAGGTGTGCGTCATAAAAAAGTGATGCATTATCACCGTGCACTTCCGGAGAAAAAAATTCTGGGATGGGATGAGAAGATTAAATTTAATAAATTCCAATATATACTTATGCATTCTGTTATTTACAGAACTGAAATGCTGCGTGAATGTGAACTGGTTCTGCCTAAACATACATTTTATGTGGATAATATATTTATATTTAAGCCGCTTCCATATGTGAAGAATATTTATTATCTTAATGTGAATCTGTATCACTATTTTATCGGGAGAAATGACCAGTCTGTAAATGAAAAGGTTATGATATCAAGGTTAGACCAGCAGATTTATGTAAACAAGCTTTTGATTGACATTTTTATTGAGAACAAACCTGAAAATAAATATTTGTACAAATGTATGCTTCAGTCTCTTGATATGGCAATGTGTGTATCGTCTGTAATGGCAATTTTGTCAAAAGATAAAAAGAATCTGGAAAAAAAGGCGGAACTTTGGGAATATTTGAAAGAAAAAGATGAGGTGTTATATAAGAAACTCAGGACTACAATATTTGGAATATGGATGAATCTTCCGGGACATGTGGGAAGGTTTTTATCTAAGTCAGGATATAAACTGATGCAGAAGATATTTGGGTTTAATTAAATGTAGAATAGGGGGGATGACCCTGCTTATGGAATGGTACTGTACCTGTTTTAATTGGAGGTATGGTACTATAACTTTATATAAAAAATAAATTTAGACATAAAAAAAAGTAGCGGAAGGGAGATTCGAACTCTCGACACTACGGGTATGAACCGTATGCTCTAGCCAACTGAGCTATTCCGCCACATAAATGGGACCTACAGGGCTCGAACCTGTGACCCTCTGCTTGTAAGGCAGATGCTCTCCCAGCTGAGCTAAGATCCCGTTAAGTTCATAACGAACTTGCTTAGATAGTATATTACAAATGGAATTAACTGTCAAGAACTTTTTTTAAAAAATAAAAATTTTATGTAACAGTTGAGCCATGCAGATAATAATATATAATAATTTCGTGGGAGCTCGCTCACTAAGAAATTATTATATATTATTATCTATAGGGCGTACGCCCGAAATGAATAATTTGCCGGCAGATATTAAAATTTTCAGTCAAAATGTAAAGTCCGGCAAATTATGAATGGCATGGCTGGACTGTTACAATTTATAATAATAAAATATTCTTAAAATCTATTGTTACACAAATGTTAGTATGATATAATTTTTCAGAACATTACAATTATCATAAGATGGAGGATAAAGATGAAAAAAATAATAACAAAATATGGGCATATCTGGACTGTTCTTTATGCTTTAATATATATGCCATGGTTTGCATGGCTAGAAAAAAATGTTAAGACATATACACTGTTACACACCAGACTTGATGACCTGATTCCATTTTGTGAATATTTTATTATACCATATATTTTGTGGTTTGCGTATGTGCCTGTTGTAATGATATATGTGTTTTTCACATCTAAAAAAGAGTTTTATAAGGCATCGGCATATCTTTTTATAGGTATGACTATATGTCTTACGATATGTACCATATGGCCTAATGGGCAGGATTTGAGAATGGATATTGTAAATAATAATATTTTTTCAAATATTGTAAAGGTACTCTATACTACAGATACAAATACAAATGTATTTCCAAGTATACATGTGTTTAATTCTATTGGTGTATTTTTAATATTGTGTAAATCGGAGCGGATGAAAGACAGGTATTTTATTAAAATCTCTTCATTTATACTTACATTTTTAATAATATTGTCAACAATGTTCCTTAAACAGCATTCCGTACTGGATGTGCTTGGCGGAATAGCACTGAGTGCAGTAATGTATATGTTCGTGTATGCTATAGATTACTCAAAGGTATTCCAGTGGATAAAAGAGGGCAGATTTAATAGTAAACAGTATGAGAGGAGAAAGATATGAGAGTAGGAATGGGATATGATGTACACAAACTTGTTGAAGGGAGAAAGCTTATTATCGGCGGTGTAGAGATACCGTTTGAAAAGGGGCTTCTGGGGCATTCAGATGCAGATGTGCTTCTGCATGCAATTATGGATGCCTTGCTTGGGGCAGCAGCTATGGGAGATATTGGCAAACATTTTCCTGATACTGCAGCAGAATATGAAGGAATATCAAGTATGGTTCTGCTTGAAAAAGTAGGAGAAAAACTTTCGGAAAATAATTTTATTATAGAAAATATAGATGCGACCATTATAGCACAGAAACCTAAAATGCTGCCATACAGAGAGCAGATGATTAGTAATATAGCAGATGCACTTAAAATAGATGAAAGTCAGGTTAATGTAAAAGCCACTACCGAAGAAGGGCTTGGTTTTACCGGAGCAGGAGAAGGAATATCTTCACAGGCAATAGCAGCATTAAATACAGTAAGTAATTATGCCTATGAAAACAGTATGGCGATTAATTCATGTGAATCATGTGGAGGATGTGGCAAAAGCAGATAAAACTTTTTATAAAAGGAGATGATTAATATGTGGATATTAGCGATTCTTGTATTAGTAGGGACTATTGCAGGAATTCTTTATTATCTGGGAGTAAAAATAAAGGATGTATTGAAACAGTGCGGTTTGGTGATGCCCAGATATATGTACTGGACTTTATTTGCTATTCTGTTTGTGTTTGTATTGTATATACGTTCAGGTCTTGTTATATTTTACGAGATAGCATTAATTGGTTTTCTTATATGTGATATTGTATTTGGTGTATGCAGAATCTTTGGAATAAAGGGAAGAATTTTTTCTAAAATATATTTTAAAGGTATAACTGTTATTATTATTTCATTTTTGGTTTCCATAATGTGGCAGTATAATGCATTTCATCCTGTGGTAAAAGAATATAATGTTTCATTAGATAAAAAGATAGATGGCGGACTGGATGCAGTATTTATCTCTGATATACATGCAGGGACGTCTGTAAAAAAAGAAAATCTTGCAAAGCTTACCAATATGGTGAATGAAATTAAGCCGGATATTATACTGCTTGGCGGTGATATATTTGATGAATCAAGCAGCAGGGAAGATATAGTAAATACATGTAAAGCATTTGGGAAAATGAAATCATTATATGGCATATATTATATATCAGGGAATCATGATGTAGATTTATATAATAATTACATATCAGAATTAGAGCAGGCAGGTGTCAAAATTATAGATGATGAAATTATTTTTGTGGGAGATAAGTTCTACATAGTAGGCAGACGGGATGAAGGTATGTTAAACAGCAGCAAAATCAGAATGTCTGTGGATGAGCTTTTAGCCAATGCGGATAAAGAATATCCGGTAATAATGCTTGACCACAGACCGGAGTATTTTGATGAGGATACCGGGAACGGAATAGACCTTTTACTGTGCGGACATACACATAATGGACAGATATTTCCGGGAAACCTGTTTATAAGTTTATTCAATGATTTGGCATATGGACATGAAAAATTTAATGGTACAGATGTAATAGTGAGTTCTGGATATGGTGTATGGGGATTTCCGGTACGGAGTGGAAGCCGCTGTGAGCTTGTAAGTATTCATATAGAATAATGTTGACAAAAGATGGAAATTTGAATAAACTTTTTAATTATAGAAAGGATTGGGATTATGAAAATATATAATACACTTACAAGGACTAAGGAAGAATTTAAGGAACTGGAAAAAGGAAAGGTCAGTATGTATGTATGCGGACCTACAGTATATAATCTTATTCATATAGGAAATGCAAGACCGATGATAGTATTCGATACTGTAAGAAGATATCTGGAATATAAAAATTATGATGTAAATTATGTAACAAATTTTACTGATGTTGACGATAAAATAATAAAGAAAGCAATAGAAGAGGGAACGACCGCAGAAGAGATATCCAAACGTTATATTGAAGAGTGCAAAAAAGATATGAAGGCACTTAATGTAAAAGAAGCTTCAAAGCATCCGCTTGCTACAGAAGAGATAGCAGGTATGATTGAAATGATAAGTAAACTTATAGAAAAAGGGTATGCATATGAAGCTAATGGAACGGTATATTACAGAACAAGAAAATTCAGTGAGTATGGAAAGCTTTCAAAAAAGAATATAGATGATTTGGAGGCAGGGCATAGAGAAATCAAAGTGGCAGGAGAAGATGATAAGGAGGACTCGCTGGACTTTGTGCTTTGGAAACCTAAAAAAGAAGGGGAACCTTATTGGGAATCGCCATGGAGTCAGGGAAGACCGGGATGGCATATAGAATGTTCCGTAATGTCTAAGAAATATCTGGGAGATACAATAGATATTCATGCGGGTGGCGAGGATCTTATATTTCCACACCATGAAAATGAGATAGCACAGAGTGAAGCAGCAAATGGAAAAGAATTTGCACACTATTGGATGCATAATGGATTTCTCAATATAGATAATAAAAAAATGTCAAAATCTCTTGGCAATTTTTTTACTGTAAGAGATATAAGCGAAAAGTATAATCTTCAGGTATTGAGGTTTTTCATGCTTTCAGCACATTATAGAAGTCCTTTGAATTTTAGCAGTGAACTTATGGAGGCATCAAAGAATGGTCTTGAAAGGATTATTACTGCAGTGGATAATCTTAAAAATCTTTCAGCAAAATGCGGTGATAAAGAAGTAACTGACATGGAGAAGGAAAACCTTGCTTCTATAAGACAGCTCATCAAAAAATACGAAGATGCCATGGAAGATGATTTTAATACCGCAGATGCAGTTTCAGCTATATTTGAAATGGTAAAGCTTGCAAATCAGACCGCTGATGTTGAAAGTTCTAAGAAGTATCTGACAGAGATTAAAGATACTATTGTAAGGCTGAGTGATGTGCTGGGAATCATAGCAGAAAAAGAAGAGGAGATTCTTGATGCGGACATAGAGAACCTTATAGAAGAAAGGCAGCAGGCGAGAAAAGATAAGAACTTTGCAAGGGCAGATGAGATTCGTAACGAACTGCTTTCAAAAGGAATTATTCTTGAAGATACAAGAGAAGGTGTAAAATGGAAGAGGGCATAGATTTATTTGAGTGTATTAGAAGAGGTATGTCTATTGAAAATGTAGATGCAGATACTTATTCTCCGCTTACGCTTGCATATATAGGTGATGCCATATATGAAATCGTCATCAGGACAATGGTGGTTTCATGGGCAAATATACAGGTAAACAAACTTCACAAGAAGAGCAGTGCACTTGTAAAGGCACAAACTCAGGCACAAATGATAAAACTTTTGTTTGATGATCTTGATGACAGGGAAATGACTATATACAAAAGAGGCAGAAATGCCAAATCATTTACAAAAGCTAAAAATGCAACTGTAATAGATTATAGGATGGCGACCGGATTTGAAGCACTTATGGGATATCTTTATATGTCGCACAAATCAGAACGTATGATGGAGTTAATCAGTATGGGTTTGGAAAGGTTGGAAAATGATAAATGAGATATGAGGAATTTACTATAGAAGGAAGAAATGCTGTATTGGAAGCGTTTCGTTCAGGTAAGACCATAGATAAACTGTTTGTGCTGGACGGATGCCATGACGGACCTGTAAATACAATAACAAGAGAAGCACGAAAGCATGATACAATTATAAATTATGTGTCAAAAGAAAGGCTTGAACAGTTGTCTAAGACAGGTTCACATCAGGGTGTAATAGCATATGCGGCAGCATATGAGTATGCACAAGTCGCAGATATACTTGAAATAGCCAGAGAAAAAAATGAGCCTCCATTTATATTTATACTTGATAATATAGAAGATCCGCATAATCTGGGAGCAATAATAAGAACTGCAAATCTTGCCGGGGCACATGGTGTAATCATTCCAAAAAGAAGAGCAGCAGGTCTTACTGCAACAGTAGCAAAGATATCAGCCGGAGCACTTAATTATACGCCTGTGGCAAAGGTTACAAATATATCAAATACAATAGAAGAACTGAAAAAAGAGGGTATGTGGTTTGTCTGTGCCGATATGGAAGGAGAGATTATGTACAGTCTTAATCTTAAAGGAGCTATTGGTCTTGTAATAGGTAATGAAGGAAGCGGGGTATCCCGTCTTGTAAAAGAAAAATGTGATTATACAGCATCAATTCCAATGAAAGGTGATATAGACTCTCTTAATGCATCTGTAGCAGCAGGAGTAATGGCATATGAGATTGTAAGGCAGAGAATGGATTTGTAATTGTTATGGAGGGATGTTTATGAAGGTGGCAGAAGAGAATAATATTGGAAGTTATAATATTAGCAGGCAGCAAAATAGTACATGCAGAGACAGAAATAAAAAGATCCAAAAGAGCAGTAATAATAACAAAATAAGGGTGCATATTGGATTTAATGCTGCAGGAACTAATGCAAAAATAGCTGCTGCCCGAACGAAATCCCAGACGGCAGCAATAGAGAGGTCGCTCCGTGCCCTTCTTAAGGAAGCTAAACGTTATAATAGTGATGAGAATATAATTAGGGCTATAAAAAAATCTATCAGTAAGGCAGGATTTAAAGTAAAAGCACTTGGAAAAGAAGAACGGATGGAGAATCTTAAGAAAGCGGCAAGAGCTGCAGAAAGTTTCAGGGAGGAGATAAGAATTACCAAAGAATTAAGTGGTAAGCAGAGGGCGAGAAAACGTAAAGAAAAAGTGGGTACTATAGATAATGAAAGTATATATGAGAAACAAAGTAATTATAGTGGCTCGGAAATGGATATAGTATGCAGCGGAGTAGAGCTGTCAGGAAGTTCACAGGTTGAATTATCATCAGCACTTGATTTAATTGTTTAAAAATTTATTGACAATTTTGATTTTTTTTGATAGAATCCAATATTGGAATGCTGATATGGCTCAGTCGGTAGAGCGTCGCCTTGGTAAGGCGGAGGTCACGGGTTCGATTCCCGTTATCAGCTTTGTTTACTTAGACAGTGAGTAGATAGAAAAGAAGTAATAAAAGTAACATGAAATAAAATTATAATTAGTATTTTTGGCGGGATATAATCCCGCTATTTTAAATGGATGAATATTCAGATAGTTCAATTCTATTCTGTGGTTGAAAATATTCCTTTGTGGGAATATAATAATAGACAGAGAAATAAGGCGGTTTTTGTAAAATAATGGAGGAGTGAAATGGAATACTTAACTACGAGCGAAATAGCAGAAAAGTGGAATATTTTAAGAAGAAGGGTATCGTTGTTGTGTGCCAAGAATTGTATAAAAGGTGCGATCTTAAAGGGAAATGTATGGTTAATACCAGAAAATGCAGAAAAGTCGGCAATCCTAGACGGGTACGGAAAATGGGACTGGTAGGGGAGTATAATAGAGATAACTATATAATGTTGCAAAGTGATTTTTCACAGAAGGAGTTGCCATGATAAATCAGATTACAAAAGATCTATCGCTGAACATTATGGAAAAGAACATTGCTGCGGAAATAGCTGGCTTTGAATTTTGGGGTGATTTAGAGGTTTCATTCGAGGAATTTGAAACTTTAAGGGAGAGAGTGAAAGACATTCTTTCTGTTGATGGAGTCGACATAGAATACATATGCAAAAAGTATCCTCATGCAATTACCACGCTGCTAGTTTTCTATGCCCGATATAAATACAATACTAATTTTTGGGGTTCATTTTCCAAAGAATTAGGAATTACAATGCCACAGCATTATCAGACATATTTAGGTAAATATGCACAAAAGATGTTTGATCAGTATGGATTTGATTATTCAGAGACAAAAGAAGAAACACGAACTAATATTGCACCAATAATCTATGAAGCAGGTTTGCCGCCGGAGAGTTGTCTAGATGATTTGTTTTATGTATTAAGTTATGACTCGTATGGAATGTTTGATCCTCAGCTAGTAATAGAAGAACTGATAGAAATGAGGTCATATACCATTAGAAAGACGTTGCTACGATTCTTGAAGCGTTTCAAAGATGAACGAGCATTAGATTTCCTTATTGATATACGTGATGCTATTGTGTCAGCAGAGCAAAATACAATGCAGGTATCAAGGTATTCCAATAATTATTCAGAATGGAAACAAAATGAAAAAAGCAAGGCAACAGTAGAGAAAAGAAAAAAACAGGAATTTCAGACAAAGCCATATCTTTATTTTGATAATGGTAAAAAAGGCCTTTGTATTATTTTGCCACGTGTTGTAATGGAAAATGAATGGGTTGATGAGGTGGCATGGACGATAGTTGGTAAGAGTGGATTTAATAAAAGCATAAATGCCATGGTACTAGGGGATGAAGGCACTAGATTTATTGATTCAATGTTGGTTCAGGTTGTTCCGGATACAAAATACACTATTACATTAACTGACATGGAAGATTTGGATGAATCTTCTGCACGAACATGGGAATTAGAAGGTGTGCCAGAAGATAAAGCCCTTATGTTTAATCAAAATGGAAGACAGATTAATTCTACATACCTTCCAGCACCATTTAGCATTGCAATAATACCAAATACAGTTAGTATTGAAGCTACGAATAATGTTGAATTTCGTGATCAATTTTATCCAACGAATTCAAATAACTATAGGGTATCTACAATAAGTATTCTTGGAAGTGATGCATATGTTTCTTATAAACATGGAACATCTATAGAGAAAATTGTTGCAAAACCACAAATTAATATGCAATTAAGTGGGAAAAAATTATTTTCTCTTGAAGAGTCATTCTCGCAAATAAACTTATTTGTTGAAGAACCTAAAGTTTTGCTAGAGTTTGATAGCAATATCAGTGTTGATGGTTTGGAAATAAGAGTTGATGGAATTTCTCAGATGGTTTCAAAAGAAAAATGCAGAGATAACACGTGTTCGTGCTCTCTCGTAGATTTTCTAGGTGTTGAGAAATTAAATTATGGATTGCATAGTGTTAGATTATATCAGTTTGGCAGGTTTTTGAAACAGGTAGAGTTCTCTTTTGTCCCACATATCAAAACAACTTATTCATCTGCTTTCAGTTGGTCTGAAAACGATCAGAGAAAGAAGAAAAAATATAAATTTGAAAAATTATCCGGATGGGAATATGAGTTCAGCAATTGTCTAGTGACGGAAGATGAAAATGAATATAGCATAGAGTGTTCACCTAATTGTGGTTCCATAGTAATGCAGTTGAAGAAGGTTGATGAAAATGTAAGATTCAGTTGCTCCACAGAATTACCAATCAATCCTTATGAAATAGAATTGTTGGACTCTGATGGAAATAATGTTGGAATCATTGCTGATAAAAACTTTAGAATATCTAGCAAGGATATAGAAGAAAAACACTATTGGGTGTCCTTAAAAGTATACGGAAAATTTATAGATCATCATTTTCAATTAGAATTAACATCGGTAAATGGATTAGAACAAGTTGAAGATGTGCGCTTAAATATTAGTGGTGCTGCAAATATTGATCTGGGAGTTTTTAATGATACATTAAAAAATTGTCCTATGCCTGTAAGGATTATTTTAAGAGACCAAGATGATGATAAAATTGGACAGATATTATTTATAAACGAAACAACAGCATTGGAGAGCAGACCTAAATATCAATGCGGTAATGTAAAAGATTATATTGTCCTAGATATAAAGGATGATGAGAAGGATTTGGATATTATAAGATTTGGAAATCCTGTAATAAAACACCATTTACCGTATGAAAATTCAGTCCTTGGAAGGTCAGGAAAGACTAGAGGTTATATATATCCTGATAGGTTAACGCAAGGAATATACATAATTCAGGGGAATAAAAAGGATACATTATTTGAGTATGAGGACGAGAATATCATTGACTTGAACTTGGATAATAATATTATGTTGGTTTCTTGTAGAAGTAGAGAACAGAAAGACATTATAACGGTAAAGCAGTGGTTAGATCTATTTATTAGTGATGTAATCATGACTGATAACAATAGCGATTTTAGTATGTGTTGTTCAGTTAAAATGTTCAAATCGGATGATTTTATGGGGCGACTAGAAAAAGCTACTTTTGATAAATGTGATATAGAAAAGTCAGTTGCAATTGCTTATTTCGCGGCATCTAAGATTTCAAATGAAAAGAAAAAACTTATCATTGATGTCATGAATTATATATCTATGCATTGTTTAGGGCGTGGAGATAGGTATGAAATTATTTCGTTGCTAGTAGCCTTAAAATGCTCTCTGGAAGTGTTTGATATTTGTTTAAAAGAGTATTCGTTATTGTTGTTTGATGTGAGCGCAGAAGATGTTAAACAAATCGCGAGAGAGGTAGAAGAGTATTCTACTGAGTTGGCATTTTTATTATTAGTTGGTTGTGATTTAAAAATCAAAGACTGCGTTTTAAGAGATAAATTCAGAGATTTAATTGGCAAGGAAGCTATTAAAAAATTGCTTTCAGTTCCTGGAGAGGAAGATGCCGCCAATATTACTTTTGAGCAAAAAAAGTTTTTGAGGGAGCAGAGTGGCTGTAGGGTAAGAATACAATTAGATGATGAAATTTCAGGCAATGAAGAAGCAATTCAGGGAATGATAGGATACGATAAACGTTATAATCCAATCTTTGACATCTCAAAGAAACCAGATTATGGCGTGTATTTTGCTCGTATTAAGTATGTTGACCAATTTGTAAATTGGTACAAGAATACACATGACAAAAAGCAAGAAATGTATCCTGAATTTAAGCAAATGAAAGATAGTATTGTAAAAAGATACTATACAGAAATAATAAGTGCCATTTTGATGTTAGAAAAAGATGGAGAAATGGGAGAAATTACAAAGCAATACAAGAAGGTCCTGAATCAAAGATGTACAGGTCATATTGCTGAAACACAGCCAAATAATGTTAGTTATGCACTATATTTTATGACGCAGGGATTAGCTGTGTATTTGGCAAAGCTACCTGCAGATAGAGCTGATTTAGATGACTTTAGACATCTAGGAATTGAATTTATGTCATATGCAAGTAAATTATCTCCACGTATGTCTCAGAGAGATATCTTAATGGCAGCTACATACATTTACCTAAAAAGAAAAGAGGTCAAACTATGTCGATGAATCCACGTGTGACAACAGATAAAATAAAAACAGATTACCAGGACTATATTGCATCCATCTTGAGTGTTAAGGATTCACAAATAACGGATTTAGCACACAAGACTGTAACAAAAACAGAATTTGTAAAAGGTCCATATCTTGAGACAACGCTACCTTTTGTTAACGGTAGTAGTTTGAGAGAACTTGCGGAGGACGGTTTAGTAAGTAAAGAGTTTCAAAAAATGGGGAAAGCAGTGCATTATGATGATTGGAACCTTCGTATTCATCAAGAAAATGCACTTCGACATATAATTGAAAAAAAGCGAAATATGGTGGTATCTACTGGAACTGGATCTGGAAAAACAGAGTGCTATCTGTATCCTATATTTAATGCATTAATGAGAGAAAAAGAAGCAGGAACGCTGAATGCTGGTGTACGTGCGCTACTTATTTTTCCAATGAATGCGTTGGCAAACGATCAGCAGAAAAAACTTAGAAGATTGCTGAAAGATTATCCCGATATTACTTTTGGGAGATATACAGGTGAAACAGAGCACAAAAGGAGTAAGGAAACAGCAGCTCAAGCAGAAAAACGTTTGCATGAAGAATACGATATAGCTCACATGTCAGACTCCGAAGAAGTGTATAGAAAATCGATTCCAAATGAAATGCTATGCAGAGAAATGATGGCGGAAAAACCACCACATATTCTTTTGACAAATTATGCAATGCTGGAATATATGTTGTTAAGACCAGATACAGCTCCGTTTTTTGATAATACATCTGCAGCTAATTGGAGATTTATTGTTATAGATGAGGCACATACATATAAGGGAGCTACTGGAACAGAAATCGCATATCTGCTAAGACGAGTAAAAGAGAGAATAAGCCACAATATGCATGATACATTTAGGTGTATTGCAACATCCGCTACACTGGGTAGCGAAGATGGAAAGGAAGGACTGGCACAATTTGCAGAGAACTTATTTGGTGAACCATTTTCAGCGGAAGATATTATAGCAACGCAAAGAGAAGAAAGAACAGAAGTGGATGGTAGTCGGGCTTTCTTACCTACTGATTATATTGAGCTACAGAAAGATATAAAGTCTCTGTCAGAAAGTGAAAAAGGAATATATTTATATGAAAAACTATCAAAGGATTTGCGCCTTTTTAAGGTTTATAATGCTCTGAAAGGTAAACCGGAAAAGATAGAAACAGTAGCAGATTATGTTTTTGATGATATAGAGTCAAAAGCAGAGAGAGAAAGTGTGCTAATCAATTTAATAGAACTAGCATCGGCTGCTAAAAAAAGCGATTTTGAAGCGGCCCTGTTACCAGCTAGATATCATTTATTTGTTAAATCACTAGAGGGAATGTTTGCACAATATTACCCAGAAAAAAGAGTGTATTTGGATCGTAAGGAGAAAGCTTGGATAAATAATAGATCATATGCTGTATTTGAACTTGCGAACTGCCAGAAGTGTACTCAGGAATATTTGGTAGGAAAAACTATGTCTGCTGAAAAGGGTAACTACTTTGTTCAAACAAGCAGTTATGATAAGCCAGAATACTATTTTATCGCAAATGATGATAGCGTGAATTTAAGTGAGTTTGATGAGGATGATGCAGTAGAGGAAACAGAAAAAATAAAGGATTTAGAGAAGTATCATCTTTGCCTATGTTGTGGAAGAATAACTCCTTTTGCAGAGGTACATCCACAAAATTGCTGTGATAATTCTGATTCAAAAAAGATAGTAACTGTTTATAATCTGGCATATAGAGGAAAGGATAGTGAATCAAATTGCTGTCCATGTTGTGGTGCAACTAGAAAGGGATTAATAAAGAGATTTCTTACTGCAAATCAACCAGCAACCTTTGCAGTGGCAAAGAGCCTTTATGATGCCATTCCTCCTAGACCAATAGAAAGTAATGGTCAAGGTGATGTTGATTCTATCTTTGCTGATGATTTGTTTGACGATTTATTTGATGAAGCTTCAGAAAAATCTTGTTCTTCAGCATTAACAGATGAAAGTGGAAGAAAACTCCTTATTTTCTCTGATAATAGACAAGAGGCTGCATTTTTTGCTGGATTTTTTGAGAAAAAATACAATCTTATTATGTGGCGAAAAGTAATATTACAATGCCTTGCGGAAGCTGATAATAATGAGTTAAATGTCGTAGATCTTGTTAATAGAGTTATGATTTCTGCTGATAGGTCGGGGCTCTATTCATTTGATACGGAAAGAAAAGATGATCTCACCGATGATCAGAAAAAGGAATTAGCAGCATTGTATGTGATGCAAGAATTCGTTACACCTAATTTGCAGACAGGGCTTGAAGGAATGGGATATATACAAATCGAGCCAGAGTATATAAAGTTTAAAGAAGATATAGTAAGAGCTGGATTATCAGGTGATGATTTATGGAATTTGCTTAGATATATGATGGATACATTGAGACAAAAAGGTGCTGTAACATATCCAGAAAATATACGAGCAACCAATGATTTTTTTACACCAAGAAATCATGCGGGATACTTTAGACAGAGTGGCTCTAAAACAGAACGTAATGGATACATTTACGGGTTTGTTCCACAGGAGAAAACGGGAAATCGTCGATTAGCATTGATGTCAAAATTAATTGAAGATTCTTCTTTAGATGCGGAGCAAAAGGACAGTTTAGCAAGAAAGAATTTGGAAGAAATTTATAAGGTAATACTACAACTTATGAATAAAAAATATGTTGTAGATAAAAAGGATTCTTATAATGGAACTGTTTATCAATTGAATTATGCCAAATGGAAATTTAAGTTGGTTAAGGATTCAGATAAATTATATAGATGCCAAAAATGTGGAAAAATATTTGGCTATTCATTAAAAGGACTTTGTCCAGAAATGAAATGTGATGGTCACCTTGCACAAATAACAGCGGACGAGGCAAAGAGTGAACCATACTATAGTCATTTATTTAAAGATAATAAACTGATTCCTATGACTGCGAGGGAACATACAGCACAACTTGCGTCTAAAACAGCAGGAGAATATCAAAAGGATTTCGAAGAAGGAAAAATAAATGTCCTTAGTTGTTCTACTACTTTTGAAATGGGAGTTGACGTTGGAGAACTAGAAGCAACATTCCAAAGAAACGTACCACCTGAAACGGCAAATTATATTCAGAGGGCAGGACGTGCAGGCCGGCGTACATCATCTGCTGCATTTTCTGTAACGTTTTCACGAAGAAGTAGTCATGATATGACATTTTATCATGATCCAGCCAAAATCATTGCAGGAAAGATAGCACCACCGATATTAGAGATAGATAACGAGAAAATTGCCGAACGTCACCTTAATTCCATGGTTGTTTCGTGGTTTTTCAAGCGTCATCCAGAGTATTTTGCAGAAAATACAAAGAAGATTGTTTCGTTTAATGAAAATACTAATATGGCAACAGAATTAGTAAAAGATTTAAGCAATCATCCTAGTGAACTATTAGAGAGTATACATCGGGTCATTCCTGCTGAGGTGTGTGAGGAACTCGGAGTAGATGAGTGGAAATTTATTTCAAATATCGCAGGGTATGAAGGTACATTGACGCGTGCAATCGTCGAACGTCGTGCTGATATTGAGGGCTTGAAAAAATTTGCGGATGATATAGAAGATGACAATAATAGATCGAAGATGTTATATAAAGCGATTGCCGCTGAAAAATTGGTGACAACACTTGAGGATGAGGCTTCAATAAGCTTCCTGAGTGCGAAAGGTGTATTGCCTAAATATGGTTTCCCAATTGATACGGTTTCTTTGGATGTAATTAGTGGAAGTGATGAGGAAGCGAAGAAAATTGACTTATCAAGAGACCTAAAAATGGCAATTAGCGAATTTGCACCACCAGCAAAGATTGTAGCAAATGGCAAGATATGGGAAAGTTATGCTGTAAATACAATTCCAGATAAGGGATGGCCTGCATATGTTTATCACGAATGCCCAACATGTAAAAAAATATATCATCCAGAAGGTAAAATGGTAGCAGCAAACACTAATCTTGCAGAAGAGCCAAAGAAAAAGTGTGAGTTCTGTGGAACTCTGATGAATCCAAGAATATTTATTATTCCTCTATTTGGTTTTTCAACTCAAGTAGGTTATAAACCAAAGCAAGTGGGTGATGCTAGACCAAGCACATACTATGCAACTCAAACTCAATTTTGGGGAACAGATGGCTTGACTGAAAAGCAAAAGGCAGAAGCAAAAGACGCTGTTCTCAATATTAAAGGGAAAAATGTCCATATTACATATTCTCCTGGTGGAAAATTATTTGTTTTGAATCAGGGGATTAATGGGCGGGGCTTGAGAATGTGTCCTAGCTGTGGCTTTGCTAACGATCCAGCAACTATATTGAAGGGGAACAAGCATAATACAAAGTATAATAAACCATGTTCCAATAGAAGAATGATTAATGTATCTTTAGGTCATGAGTTTTCAACAGATATTATGAAAATATCTCTGCCACAGCATGATATCGTATTAGAAGCACTTAATGGGGCTCAACAAAAGGATCAATTGCTTTCTGTATTGTATGCAATATTAGAGGGAGCAAGCAAGGCCTTAGATATAAGTAGAGATGATATTAGTGGATGTGTAACGGAAAATCTTGAACTAGTATTGTTTGATGATACCGCTGGTGGCTCTGGATTTGTTAAACATATTTATCAGAACTTCGAGAAAGTGCTGAGAGAAGCAAGAAATAAAGTTTCAGGAAGATGTGGTTGTGCGGAAGAAACATCTTGTTACGGATGTTTAAGGAATTATTCTAATCAGTATTTCCATGATGAGATATCCAGAGGTTTGGCATTCAGGTATCTTGACTGGTTATTAAATGTGGAAGTTGATGAGGTGGCCGCTACGGTTGAACAATCACAAGTTGTTGAAAATATTGATGAGAAAATCGGTGTTAAGGTGCTAAACTATGAAGAGCTAGATACTTCATCATATCCGGATACATTATCTCAATTGGAAGATTTGATTTCTAATTTGGATGATCAATGTGATATTGATGCACTTAATAAGCTTCTTGAATTAGCTAAGAAGGGAATATATGAGAATCCTATTATTGATGAGCAACTTCCTGCTACTGAGGGTGATGTTTGGCCTAGAATTTTTTGGCCTAAGAGCCATGTTGCATTATTCTCAAAGAGTACTTATAAGCAATATAAGACATTGAAAAAGTACAATTGGTATTGCTATTTGTTAGATGAAGATATAAATGCGGCAAACATACTGCAACACATAAAGAAAGAAGGAATGTAATTTATGGCACATATGATACCGCCTGTACCAAAGGATTTTGATCCTAAAAGTGATGAAGGTGTAGTTTTTAATGCGTTAAAAAAATTACCGGATGATTATTATGTTTTTCATAGCGTAAGTGCTACTGTTGTCGAAAATGGTGTTTTGTACGAAAGAGAAATGGATTTTGTTGTAGCAAATCCTAAAAAGGGCATACTGTGTATAGAAGCTAAAAATGGTTCTAATATAAATTATGATGGGGCAATGCGTGCGTGGAAATATTCATCAGGAAGAATAATGGAACATGATGGACCTTATAATCAAATAGCAACAGCTAAAAGAGCCATTATTGCAAAGATAAAATCGCACCCTAATGAAGAAGTTCAAAAACTATTTAAAAAGTGTAAAGTTATGCACGCAGTTTTCTTCTTTAAGGTAAGCCAAATTGACTTTGATGAAATAGCGAATAATGGATTGCCAGAAAATGCAGATTCTCGATTTACAATGGTAGCAGAGGATTTGATTAATCCGACAAAAAAAATTGCAGAAATTTTTTCTTTAAAATTGCCAAGCCAGATTAGAAATACTGTAGAAGAAACAAAATTAACAGAGGAAGAGTTTCAGTTACTTATTGATTCTGTTTTGTGTCCGGCGTTTAATCTTGTACCATCACCATATGCTAAAAGCATTGTTATGGAAGAACAGATGAATCAGTTGTTATATGAGCAGTATCGCTTGCTGGATTTTTTAGAAGAACAGGAGACCGCTGTTATTAATGGCGCAGCGGGAACAGGTAAAACAATGATAGCTGCTTATAAAGCAAAACTACATAGTATTGAAGGAGAAAAAGTTCTCTTCTTATGCTATAATCGACTTCTTTGTGATAATTTGATTAAGGTATATAAGTCTAATCCTATAAAATCTCGTAGAGATGAGTATAAGAATGTCGATTTTATGACTATTTCACAGCTTGCACAGAAAACAACCGGAAACTACAAAGATTATGATGGCCTTATGGAATGGTTGTATGATTGCGTTGATGATCCTGAGAAATTTGGATATAAACATATTATTGTTGATGAGGGACAGGATTTTGGACTAATAGATATATCGGTTGGAATTTCTGCATCTGATGCTGAGAAAAATTGCTCGATAATTGATACACTGCAAGAGGTGGTGCTGTCGAATTCCGGAACATTTTATTTGTTCTATGATAAATATCAGATGATTCAGGGAAGTTCAAATGTAGATTATAGGCTTCCTGATTGTATTTTAAATAGTGATTGTCGATTGACCTTAAAGAAAAATTGTAGAAATACAAAGGAAATTGCCAGGACATCGGTGACACCATTAAAGGATCAAAAAAATAAAGCAATTAAACTTACTGTTGCAAGTGTATGGTATGAGCCACTTAAGCCGGTATTACATATTGCAAAAGATGAAGATGAGTCCATTCAAAAGGTACATACTATCCTGGACAAGTATAAAGAAAATCAAGTTGAAGATATTGTTATATTGACGCCTGGTAAAATAGAATTTTGTTGTCTGGCAGATAATATAAAACAGGGCGAAGGAGAAAAGTCCGGATATTACCTATATGAATACAATGGTAGCGAATATAAAATAACCACATGTAGAAAATTCAAAGGGTTAGAGTCTGAAGCGGTAATTATGGTGGATTTAAATAAAGAATCATTTACTGGGAAAAAGGGAATGGAGTTTTATGTTGGAACATCACGTGCTAAACAAAGATTAGACCTTGTTTGTAATTTGTATGAAAATGATTATGCAGAGTTAATAAGGGAATTGGATGCGAATGCACCAACTAGAGGAACTACTGAAAAGTTGAGAAGAACTTTAGGTGCAGTTTTTGCAACAGAAATAGCTGTTTAATTGTATTGAGAAAGTTGAATTTGAAAATCAATCCAAGGCAACAATAAAGAAAAAGATTTTTTAGAACTTAGAGGTGACACAATTTGGAGAAACTTTTTGATATATCAAAATTTGATTCATACAAGGAAGATAATCGACGTGAGGTAAAGAAGGCAAATGGCGGTCTGCCGAACGATATGTGGGAAACTTATTCTGCTTATGCCAACACATATGGTGGAGTTATTATTCTTGGAGTCAGGGAACTGGATGATAAACATTGGAAAACGACAGGGTTAAAGGTTGCTGATAAAGAAAAACTTTTGGATAACCTATGGAATTTGTTGCACAATCGTAACAAAGTGAATATTAATCTTTTGACCGAATCGGATGTGGAAACATATGAGGTAGGAGCAGATATTATCATTGTTATTAAGGTTCCGATGGCGAAGCGTAGTGAGAAACCTGTGTATATAAACAATGATATGTTTAATCAGACTTTCCGCAGGACAAGTTCTGGTGATTATAAGTGTACCAGACTTCAGGTTAAGGCAATGCTACGTGATCAGACGGAAGATACAATGGATATGGAAATTCTGGATGATGCAGAGTTATCAGAACTTAATGCAGAAACCATACAGGGATATAGGAACAGGCACAGAACATTAAAAGCTGGACATCCATTTGAACGTTTAGACGATGCAGAGTATTTGCGTAGTATTGGAGCAGCAGCTATCTCAAGAGGGGATAAGCGGTTACATCCAACGGCAGCAGGTATGTTGATGTTTGGCGATGAATTTAATATCGTGAGGCATTTCCCGGAATACTTTTTGGATTACAGAGAAATGTTAGATCCGACGATAAGATGGACAGACCGTTTACAATCCAGTTCTGGAGAATGGTCAGGAAATGTGTGTGATTTTTATTTTAGAGTATATAACAAGATTATTAAAGACATAAAGATTCCGTTTAAAATAAGTGGTGGAGATCGAATTGATGATACACCAGTTCATGAAGCGATTAGAGAGGCTCTTGCAAATTGCTTGATTAATACGGATTACTATGGAGTTCGAGGTGTTGTTATAAAAAAGGAGACAGACAAATTAGTATTAGAAAATCCGGGATATATTCGTACAGGAAAAACTCAGATGAGAAGAGGTGGCGAATCAGATCCTAGAAATAAAGCATTAATGAAAATGTTCAATATGATTAATATCGGTGAGCGTGCTGGCAGCGGTGTACCCAATATCTTTAATGTCTGGGAATATGAAGGCTGGATGGAGCCGGTCATTGAAGAAAAGTTTGATCCGGATAGAACTATTTTAACACTGGAATTCAAGAAAAAAAGCGGCGATAAAAAGCCGACGACAAAAACCGATGATAAAAAAGCGGCGATAAAAAACGGCGATAAAAAAGTGACGAAAAAGACACAGATGCAGTATGACAGAATACTTGATTTCATGGAGTATGGCAAAGAGTACAGTATACAGGATTTTTGTCAGTTGCTGGATTTGAAAGAAAGCAGGACAAAAGAGTTATTGAAGCAGCTTGGGTATTATATTGAGCCTGTTGGCGGTAATAAAAACAGAAGGTATGTAAGGAAGAAGCAGTAATGGTAATTGTACAACGATCCGTTGCACAATTATTCGGAGGTACAGTTTTAGGATTAGATTAGGTATGAACTAAACAACAGGGAGGAAATTGCATAATGACTAAAGGATACATTTATATAATGACTAATCCGGCATTAAAAGATATGGTTAAAATAGGATATGCAACAGATGTGGAATGTAGACGAAAACAGTTGAGTACAACAGCACTTCCATATGAATATGAGGTTTATGCAACATATGAAACATCTGGTAACCTGGAAGATAAGAAACTTCATAAGTTGATTGATAATCTTAATCCGGATTTAAGAATCTCAAAGAATAGAGAATTCTTTGTTCTTACACCGGAAGATGCATATGAATTATTAGAATCTATAGCTATAATAAGTGGCACAAAAGATAAGTTGAAAAAAGTAAAGAGTACGCCATCAAAGCGACAAAAGACAAAGAGACCACCTGTGAATTTTACAAAATGTAAAATTCCAGTAGGTGCAGAGTTAGTATTTACAGAAGATCCTTCTATAAAAGTAATCGTGGTGGATGAGCGCAAAGTGCAGTATAACAATGAAATTACATCATTATCTGCAATTTCAGATAGCATAAAAGGGTATTCTACATCTGGCCCGTCTTTTTTTACATATCAAGGGAAAATAATTTCCCAAATTGCAGAAGAAACACAGTGGAAGGATTTATAGAAAATACGAGGTGAATGTGTGTGTCAAAATGCATTATTCATTCACTTGGAATTGTAATAGGAAAAGGATATAAAACTACAGAATCAGTAGAGGTAATTCTTGATCATAGAATGTTTGAAAGAAAGATTGTGTATTTGGAAGAAATGATAATGAGTAATGAAATTTTGGATAAAAAATGTGTACTTGATTATATAGTAGATGCATTACAGTATCTTATTTCTGTTCAAAAAGCAGATGCCATAGATAAAAAAATATGCAGCAGTAGCCAAGGGAGTATGCTCAAATCAAGATGTTTTCCTTTAAAGCAAATTTAGCATAGGTCATAGGATTATTCTCAGCAAGTTGATACAGGAAAACAATGTCAGCTGGTTCTTTTGGTACAATGCTGAATATTCATATGTTAGAAACGTTGAAAAATATTATACTGCATGGTATAATCTGAAGTATACATAAATAGCTTAAAATATGATTACTTCAAAAGAGAGGGATTAAAATTTCATGAATAAAAAATATTTAAAGTCGATTCTGTTTTGTATCTTTTTCTTAATTGTTACAGCAGCGTATACAGGAAATGCAGAAGCTTCTGTTTATGGAGATTTTCAGTATAGTGTATCAGGCAAAAATGTGACAATTACGAAATATTTGGGCAATTCTTCAAAAGTTATCATACCCGGTACAATAAAAGGTAAAAAGGTAAAGACTATAGGAAAAGGTGCTTTTAAGTGGTGCACAACTATAAAAAGAGTAGAAGTAACAGGAAATGTAAAAACTATTGAAAAAGATGCATTCAGCTATTGTCATAATCTTGAGAAAGTAATATTAAGAAAAGGGATAAATATAATTGGTAAAAATGCGTTTTCATATTGTACAAAGCTGAAACAAATCAGTCTGAATAAAGGAATAACGAGTATAGGTTCAGGAGCTTTTAAGGGATGTAAGAAGATTGAAAAGGTGGTTATTCCATCCGGCACAGAAAAAATAGGTGGAAGTGCATTTGCATATTGCTACAAATTGAAAAGCATATCATTACCTGCAAGTGTTACAAGTATTGGTGCGGAAGCATTTTATTACTGCAAGAGTTTGAAAAGTATTAAGCTTCCATCAAAATTAAATAAGATAAGTGAGTCTTCATTTTGGAAATGCAAAAGTCTTACAACTGTTAATATACCAAAAAGTGTGGTTAAAATTGATGATTATGCCTTTGAAAATTGTACATCACTAAAAAAGATAAATATACCGGGTTCAGTAAAATCAATAGGAACCTGTGCCTTTTGGAATTGTAAAAAAATGGTTAGTGTTACGATACATTCAGGTACTACCACCATAAAGACTGCGGCATTTGTCAATTGCAAATCACTTTCATCTATTAAGATTCCGGCTTCTGTTATCAGAATGGATAGCCATAGTGTAGGATATAATTATAATAAAAGTAAAAATGAATGGAAATATGTACACTCTTCCAAGGTTACAATATATGGCCGTAAAGATTCAGAAGCTGAAAAATATGCTGAGAAAAATAAAATAAAGTTTGAAAAGTGGTAAAATTATACATTCATATGCCGTAAAGTCAATTTATTCCCGCAAGCAACGAGCCAAGTGGCTGCTTGCAGACATTTGGCGACTGCCGCGAGGGTCAAATACCCCGCAGCTTGCTGCGTTACAAATTTGATGCCCCGTCAGCTTGCTGCGG
>JAAVHZ010000009.1 GCA_014799465.1 Lachnospiraceae bacterium
AAGAAAAAACGTTTTGTGATTAGCATGAATCCAATACAGTATTTGGAAGAAGTATTGTCTTTTTAAAAATTAGTAAATTGCTAAGCCGGAATGATGGAAATATTCATGCGTTTGTCGTGTGTAAAATGAAATCAAGCTTGCCATTAGCATTACAAATGATGTATAATAGTTTGAATAATCATATTATGTAAAGAAGGTATGGAGAGTTAAATGAATCTGATTACAATAAAAAGTTTAAATAAAAATACAGAAATGTATGCAGGAAAGAAGGTTACAGTCGGCGGCTGGGTCAGAAGTATAAGGGATTCAAAGACATTTGGATTTATAGTATTGAATGACGGCACATTTTTTGAGAATCTTCAGGTTGTCTATGATGATGGTATGGAGAATTTTTCAGAAATATCAAAAGTAAATGTGGGAGCTGCACTTATAGTTACCGGGCAATTAGTAGAAACGCCTGATGCAAAGCAGCCATTTGAAATACAGGCAGACAGCATTATGGTTGAAGGAAGTTCTACATCGGATTATCCTTTACAAAAAAAGAGACACAGTTTTGAGTATCTGCGGAGTATTACACATTTGAGATCTCGTACTAACACATTTCAGGCAGTATTTAGAATCCGTTCGCTTGCTGCATATGCCATACACCGTTATTTTCAGGACAGGGACTTTGTATATGTCCATACACCTATAATTACCGGAAGTGACTGTGAAGGAGCAGGAGAAATGTTTCAGGTTACTACACTTGGACCGGATAATATTGCTGAAGATGGTAAAATAGATTACTCAAAAGACTTTTTCGGTAAACAGACTAACCTTACGGTATCAGGTCAGTTAAATGGTGAGACATTTGCAATGGCATATAGGAATATTTACACATTTGGTCCCACATTCAGAGCAGAGAATTCCAATACCACAAGACATGCGGCAGAGTTTTGGATGATAGAGCCGGAGATTGCCTTTGCCGATTTGGAAGATGATATGATGTTAGCGGAAGGAATGCTTAAATACGTTATAAATTATGTTATGGATAACGCACCAGAGGAAATGCTGTTTTTAAATAAATTTGTGGATAAGGGACTTATAGACAGATTAAAAAACGTGGCAGGTTCTGAATTTGGCAGAATAACTTATACTGAGGCAGTTAAGATATTGGAGAAATGTAACGATAAATTTGAATATAAGATTTCGTGGGGGTGCGACCTCCAGACGGAGCATGAAAGATACCTGACAGAGCAGGTATTTAAGCGGCCGGTATTTGTAACGGATTATCCAAAGGAAATAAAAGCATTTTATATGAAGATGAATGATGATGGAAAGACAGTGGCGGCAATGGATTGTCTTGTTCCGGGAATTGGTGAGATAATAGGCGGCAGCCAGAGGGAAGATGATTATGATAAGCTTTATTCAAGAATGAAAGAGCTGTCGATGAATACAGATGATTATAAGTTTTATCTGGACTTAAGGAAATATGGTTCGGCAAGACATGCAGGATTCGGACTGGGATTTGAAAGGTGCATAATGTATCTTACGGGAATGACAAATATAAGAGATGTACTGCCATTTCCGAGAACAGTAGGAAACTGCGAATTATAATAGTTAGAAGGAATGAATTTATGGCATCAAAGGACGAAAAGATTCTAAAGAAAATGGCCAAAAAACAGGCTAAATTTGTAAAGAAGCAAAGTAGAAGCAAAGCAAACAAGTTCATAAGGAAAGTGCTGCTTGGTATGTTTATTGCCATACTGTGTATAACATTAGTTTGTGTGATAAGATATGGTACAGTTCTCGTTAAATACAAAAGCCAGGCTGTTAAAATGGTCAGAGATGCAGGAGTATCAGCATTTAAAGCAGGAGAAACCAGTGTATTATATGCAGATGACGGAAGTGAGATAAACAGTTTATCGGGTGAAAAGGATATGTATTATCTTTCCATTGATGATATACCGTATCTTGTAAAACGTGCACTTATAACTACGGAAGACAGAAGCTTTTATGAACATTCCGGAGTTGATTATTCTGCCATTGTCAGGGCGTTTGTGGAACTGATTAAGAATAAAGGTGATGTTACACAGGGCGGAAGTACCATAACACAGCAGTTAAGTAAACTTATATTTCTCTCATCAGAAGTTACTTTGGAGAGAAAAGTAAAAGAAATGTTTGTTGCAATGGAAATTGAAAATGAATATTCTAAAGACCAGATATTGGAATTTTATGTAAATAATATTTACTTTGCTAATGGATTTTATGGAATACAGGCAGCAGCACAAGGATATTTCAGTAAGGATGCAGTGGAACTGAACCTTTCAGAGATTGCATTTTTGTGTTCCATACCTAACAGTCCGGGAAGGTATGACCCATTTGTTCATTTTGACAATACAATGAAGAGAAGAGACAGGATATTAAAGGAAATGTTAGACCAGGGAGATATAGATAAGAGCATGTATGATGAGGCGGTAAATGCTACTATAGTCTTGTTTCCATCAGAGAGTTCAATAAATAATTATGTAGAGACATATGCTAAATATTGTGCCACTATTCAGCTTATGAAGCTGGAAGGCTATGAGTTTAAAAACGATTTTTCAAGCAGTGATGAGGAAGATGAATATTATACAGGGTATGAAGAACTGTATGATAAATGTTCTCAGAAGCTGTATACAGGAGGATATAGAATATATACTTCAATAGATTTAAACAAGCAGGCACAGCTTCAGGCAACATTAGATATGCGTCTTGAGAGTTTTTCTGATACCGATGAGAATGGGGTGTTCAATCTTCAGGGAGCTGCAACATGTATTGACAATAATACGGGATATGTAGTAGCTGTAGTCGGAGGCCGTACACAGGAAACACATGGATATACACTTAACAGGGCTTATCAGAGTTACAGACAGCCGGGAAGTACCATAAAGCCTATTCTTGTGTATACGCCGGCATTTGAAAGAGGATATACACCGGGCAAAGGTGTAGAAGATAAGCCTATAGAAGATGGACCGGTAAATTCTCCGAACAGGTATGACGGATGGATAACTGTAAGAAGTGCAGTGGAAAAATCCAAAAACACAGTTGCATGGAATCTTTTTCAGGAGCTTACACCGGATGTGGCTATACAATATCTTAAGAATATGGAATTTAAAAAGATTGTAGAAAGTGATTATGTTCCTGCAATGGCAATAGGCGGTATGACATATGGAGTAACTACAGTTGAAATGGCATCTGCATATTCAACTCTGGAAAATGACGGAGTATTCAGGTCTCCTACATGTATAAAGAGGATAACAGATTCACAAGGTAATACGCTTGTAGAGAATACCATTGCAGAGAAGCAGATTTACGAAACAAGTGCTACAAGAACAATGACGGATGTGCTTGAAGGTGTACTTATAAGAGGAACCGGTTCAAAATTCCAAATGGATAATGCAATATGTGCTGCAAAAACCGGAACCACTAATGATAACAAGGATATTTGGTTCTGTGGATACAGTGCATATTATACTACTTCCGTATGGATAGGTTATGATATGCCGAGAGAGATTACAAGTGATTATATATTACAGAGTCCCGGAAGCATATGGAATGCATATATGACAAGTATCCATACGGGACTTGAGGAAATTGATTTTCCGTCTGCGTATTCATCAGGTGATGACAGTAAAAAGGATTGGGAAGATGAGAATACTGAAACAACCCAGCCTGCTGAAAGCGACGTATATACTGATGAAAGTACAACACCGGATGAGAACGGTAATTCTGATGAAAGCACTACAAGTCCATCTGAAACTGACGAAGTAAAGACTACTAAAGAGACTAAAACCAAAAAGCAAAAAGAGACTGAGGAAACAACGAAAAAACCTAAACAGACAGAAGATGAAGGTGATAGAGGAAGAGAAACAACTACAGCACCTCGGGACGATAATGGTGAATTCTATACAGAAAACTGGGAAGATTAATAATGATAAAAGGGCTGAATCGTATCAGGATTAAAAAATAACCGGACACCCCATGTCTAATCAGCTAAAATACGGCATTTCTCACTTTGTGTCGTGGTATTTTCTCAGTGAAATTGATATGCTGTCTGTGAAAGGAGGACCACCATGGATCAGAAAAAAGTTGGAGCGTTTATGAAGGGTCTGCGCAAGGAAAAGGGAATCACGCAGGAAACCCTTGCCGAAATCCTTGGAGTAACAGGCAGAACCATTTCGCGCTGGGAAACCGGCTCCAATATGCCTGACCTGGATATTCTAATCCAGATCGCAGATTATTATGAGGTAGAAATAAGAGAAATCCTCGACGGAGAAAGGAAAAGTGAGAAAATGAATAAAGAATTAGAAGAAACTGTATTGAAGGTAGCGGACTATAGCAATGAAGAAAAAATGCGGCTGACCAAAAAACTGCATGTGTTTTCATGGATTGGTGTGATGTCATTTGTGATATTCCTGATCCTTGAGAGCATGGGGTTGGCTGACAGCGGATATACGGAAATAATCGCATCTTTTTGTTTGGGTCTGGCTTTTGGAATTATGATGGTGACTGTAATTTATACAAGCAGGTATATCTCAAAATTTCAGTCTTTTAAAAGGCGTCTTTTAAAAAAGTGTTCATAAAAAGAGAAAAAAGCTCCCTGCTGAAAATCAAATGTCGACAAGACTTTGATTTTCAGCAGGGATTTTTTCGTCAGGGGTCAAAATTCAGCATTAACCCACAGCAACTTTTTAAATTAATTATATTTGTTCGCCATTATTGTATCTTTTAAGGCATTTCTGAATTCGTCCTACAGGGTCTAAGAGATTGCTGATAGATGAATCATGATTAAGTGTATCAATCAAAAGTGCTATATATTTGCTCATGTCACAGCTGATGTAATATGGTTTGGATAAAAGCTCAGGTGTCTGATAAGTAAGGTTAGTTGTCAGTACTTTATCTATAAGACCTTTTTCGTAAGCTTCATCAAACTTGTCAAGTCCGTTGGTAAACAGACCAAATGTGGATGCTACAAATACACGTCTTGCCTTTCTTGCTTTAAGTTCATTTGCCACATCAAGCATACTTTCACCTGATGAAATCATATCGTCAATTACAAATACATCTTTTCCTTCTACTGAAGAACCTAAAAATTCATGTGCAACAATAGGATTTCTTCCGTTTACTATCTTACTGTAATCACGGCGTTTGTAAAACATACCCATATCAACACCTAATACATTTGCAAGATATATTGCTCTGCCCATACCGCCTTCATCTGGGCTTATCATCATAAGATGGTCGGAGTCAATCTGAAGATCCTTTACATTTCTGAGTAACCCTTTTATGAACTGGTATGCAGGCTGAACTGTTTCAAAACCATTAAGAGGGATGGCATTCTGTACACGAGGGTCATGTGCGTCGAAGGTAATAATGTTTTCAACACCCATGGAAACTAATTCCTGAAGTGCAAGAGCACAGTCTAAAGATTCACGTCCTGTACGTTTGTGCTGTCTGCTTTCGTATAAGAAAGGCATAATAACTGTTATCCTTCTTCCTTTTCCGGCAACTGCTGCAATAACTCTTTTAAGATCCTGATAATGGTCATCAGGAGACATATGGTTCACATGTCCGCAAACAGTATATGTAAGGCTGTAATTGGTAACGTCAAGCATTATAAATAAGTCTTTGCCTCGTACAGACTGGCTTAACAGACCTTTTGCTTCACCTGAGCCGAATCTCGGTATTTTCATATCTACAAGATATGAATCATTCTGATAGCCTGAAAAAGCAATTGTGTTTTTATGCTCATTCTGGCGGTTAAACCTCCAATTTGCAATATACTTGTCCACCTTCTCACCAAGTTCCTTACAGCTGTCCATAGCCACTATTCCCAAAGCACCTACAGGTATAGTATCCAAGTTCCTATCCTCGTTTAACATAAACAAACCTCCATTGTAAAAATTTCATAAGAATCCAACATATTTTATAACACTATAAAAAGACATAGTCAACAACAATTTAATTAAATCACAAAATTCCCATAGTCTGTGTACTCCAGTGTCATGTTGAAATCTAACAATAATACATAAAACACTACAACAAAGCCCAGATGTATGAACCACATTTAAGCGACATGCGGAAAAAGCCATAGAGTTCTTAGTGTTCTGTATAACATCTCAGCTATTGCCTGACACGGATGTCAGGCAAAGGTGGATTTGAGGCATGGATGCCGATTATCCACCGGTAGCGTCCACCCTACACAACCTGCAACAGAACACTTAGAACTCTACGGCTTTTGCAGCAGGAGCGAAAATGTGGTTCATACATCCCTACTGATACGTATATCATTCCCAATTATTTTAAGCAACCTGTAATTGTCCACAATTCTTGAAAGTATACGTTCTGAATAGTGTTTCTGCAGTTCATGCAGTGACAGATTAGTCGATATAATTACCGGTTTTCTGGCAATTATCCTCTCATTCAGGCATTGAAAAAGTGCTGAAACCGTAAATGAGTTAGTCATTTCTGTTCCGAGATCATCTATAATAAGTAAATCACAATCAGTCAAGTGATGAGCCAGATAGCTGTTTTCGTTTGACTGTACTCTGTTAAAATCTTTATCTGCCAAGATATTAAATAGGTTAATGGCGGAAAGATATATTACAGAATGGGAGGAATCCATAAGTTTCTTTGCAATACAGTTTGAAATATATGTTTTTCCAACACCTGTATTTCCATATATGTACAGATTGGAATAACAGGAATCAAAATCTTTTATAAATTGCAGACATATATCATATATTTCTTTAATATTCTGCAGAGGTGTTTTGCCCAAATCTGCATCAATATTAACAGAGTCGAAATAATTGAAATTAAAGTTTTCAAAGTTTTCTATGGAAAGTATATTTTCTATATTTGATTGTGAATATAATAACTTAATTTCTGCCTGCTTGCGGCATGTACACTTTTCACTGTTTTCAAGGTAGCCCGTATCTTTGCATTTTTTACATGTATAACGTATATTAAGATAGTCGGTATCATAACCGTTTTCTTTAAGGATAGCGGTTTTCTCATTCTTTAGTGAGTTAAGAATATGGCGGTAATCGGATGTATTGAACTTCTCTGTTTCAGCATATAGCATTTTTTTGGCTTCGTTTACAGATAGAGAAGATATTTCATTATTAATCTCATGTATACGTGGAAACTTTCTGTATATTTCATCAGTCCTTGCAGCCAGTTCTCTTTGTGCATTAAGTTGTTTTCTGTCATATTCTCTTTCTATTTCGTCATATTGAAACTGGGTAAGCGGCAAAACGTTTTCCTCCTATCGTTTAGCTAAAAGTTTTTTTTCTAATGCATCATAGTCATATGTTCTTTGAGAAAAATCATTAAAAGAAGTATTTGCAGCAACAGGCTTTTTTTCCTTTTTGCGGTCAAATTCTTCATCCAGCTTTTTAATATCATCAAGTTTATGTATACCTTTTTTGTTCCATTTTGAGAGAATGGAATCTGCATATTCAAAGCTTGGCTGATGTATTGCCTGAATTGTCCTGTTGCATGCATCAAGTATTATATCCATGGAAAATCCGTAAGAGGTAGTCCACTTTATAATAAAATCCTTTTCACTCTTTCCGGGATTACGCCCATTTAGTCCAAATGCTTTTAATACCGGATAGCATGTTTTAACATATGTATCAGTATTTGATTTTGCCTGCTTTACTGTACTTATTCCTTCCTCTGCCCACGATAAAGCTACCTTTTCGATATACCGCATGCTGCGGTGACCATTGCCTACACAGTACTCTATAAGATATTCAATTAAATCATTAGAGAATTTTAACTCATCATATATGTATAATAGTGAATTAACATCTGTAGAGCTAAGAGTTTTACCTACATATTTTTCCACTATATATAGAAGTTCTCCGACTTCTTCCTGATTTTTAAATTCATTAAGTTCTTTGGTTGTATATATGTGCTTTTGGGATGACTTTTTCAGTGCAGGTTCTTCAGGTGTTACTGTCTTCGGTTCAGTGACTATCTCAGTCGTTTCCTCAGAGTGAACCGTAATGGCTGAAAAAGGGTCATGATAGCTTGAGCCTGTTGGTAAACTATCTTTTTCAGGACACAATATTGAAATTTCCGAAAGTTCCTCCTGATTGGAGAATGACAGTAAAAGAAGTCCTTTTTGCTCCCAGTATTTAAGTGCACGCAATACATCCTTTTCAGTATGGTCTAAAGCATCTGCAATACCGCATATGGATACCTGACAGTTTCCTGACATCATACGGAGCAGATACAGATATACTTTTACAAATTCGCCGTTTGCCCCGGGCATATATTTATCAAAAAAAATATTAGGGACAGATGTGGCAGAATATTCTATTTTATTTGTAAGAGGTATTGTATTCATTAGAAATCCCCCATTCATATGTAAACAATTAGTTATTATATATTATTCCCGCGAGCAACGAGCCAAGTGGCTGCTTGCAGACATTTGGCGACTGCCGCGAGGGTCAAATACCCACACGCTTTAGCGTGTTTAGCTTGCTGCGTTACAAATTTGATGCCCCG
>JAAVHZ010000010.1 GCA_014799465.1 Lachnospiraceae bacterium
AGCCTTAACAGAATGACGGAAGCGGTAATGGAAGACGGAAGGAAACTCATATGCAGGTATGATGCGGAAGGGCTGAGGCATGAAACTGAGGAAAACGGAAGGCTTATAAGATTCATATATAGCGGAAGAGATGCAGTATGTGAAGAAGCTGATGATAACATTACCAGATATATAAGGAGTAATGGAAGACTTGTGGCATCAGACAGTGAGAATGCGAGGACATACTACCATTATGCCTGCGACAGCCTCGGAAGCATAACCCATGTGATTGCAGGGAATGAGTTTGGTAATGAAGAAACAAATGGTGATATAAACAGCAGAATCCTGTGCAGATATAAGTATGATGCATTTGGAAACACCATTAATACAGAAGAAACCATAACAAACCGATATGGTTTTACAGGGGAAATGCATGATGATATAACTGAAATGTACTACCTGAGGGCAAGATACTATGCTCCTTATATGGGAAGGTTTACACAGGCAGATACATATCATGGAGACGGATTGAACCTGTATATATATGCAGGGAATAATCCGGTGAAGTATGTTGACCCAAGTGGACACTGTTGTAAAAATAATGATGTTAATCCACTTCCTGTGGATGAAAATGGTAATATTATTTTTTATCATGGAACAACTTCAGAAGGAGCTGATTCTATTCGAAAAAATGGAGTAGATTTAAATTATGCAATTAGAGATATGGATTTTGGAAGAGGTTTCTATGTTACAACAGAGGTTGAACAGGCAAAAAAATGGGCGAAAAGGCAAGAGAAAAAAAGTGGTAAAAACGGAGAAGTTGTTGTTTTTGAGGTTCCCGCAAGTGAGTTTAATCAATTAAATAATAAATATTTCATTGACGCTGACACAGAATGGGAACGAGTAGTAGTAGATGGCAGGAATGGAGTACAGCCACAGTATGATACTGTATCAGGACCGATGTTGCGAAATGTACGAGAAGCAATAAGTGGAAAAGAAAAACCTAGAGGAGATGGTCAACAGACTACATTTCTTTCTAATAAATCTATTGAGTTATTAAATAAATATATGAAAGGAAAACCAAATTCATGATAACAGTAAGAAATATTTTGACAGAAGTATTAAGGAATGGTGGTGATTTGTATATTCAAACAGAAGAACATCTGGATGTTGATTTATTATTAAGTTTGATAACGAAAATATCAAATGATAGATTTCTTGTAGAAGCGGAATGGGACAGGGCAGATAGAATACCAAATGCTGGGGAATTGGAAATTAATGAAAAAGGTTATCTTTTGTTCTGGTATGTAATACATGATGGATATTTTTATATTGAAAAAATGGATGGCGAAAATAAGATAATAGAATTTATCAAAGAAATGTATGGTAATAGTTTTATTCCAGACATTGTTGTATTAATTGATGGAAAAAAGAAAGAATATGAGGTGAAAAAAATTGGAGATGATGTAGTAGTAACATGGAAGTAGAGGGAAATATATTATGTGATATGTCTTTAAGTGAATTTAATTAAGGAATGTAGGACTTATTTTGACAGACCTTGATACTTATATGTGTTAGAATCAAAAATAATGTGGTAAATAAAAGGTAAAATGAATGATATATATACAAAAGAATTCAGTAAAATTAACTTGTAAAAATCATTTATATAGGTTATCATAGACAATGATAATGAACTTGAGAAAGGGAGGATGATTATGAATCCGATGTTCTGGCTGATACTATTAATAATATTTATAGTACTTGAGCTGATTTCTCTTGGACTTACTACAATTTGGTTTGCGGGAGGTGCATTAATTGCATATATTGCAAATGTAGCGGGATTGAACGAGATTGTACAGATAGTATTGTTTTTTGCAGTATCTCTTGTGCTTTTATTTTTTACTCGTCCATTTGCACAAAAGTATATTAATAAAGGTACCACTAAGACAAATGTAGAAGCCGTTACCGGGAAAACTGCAAAGGTTGTAGAAGAGATTGATAATATTAATTCAACCGGAAAAGCAGTTATAGAAGGTGAAGAATGGATGGCACGTTCTATAAATGATAATGAAATATTTCATGTTGGGGAATTGGTAACAGTGTCAGAAGTAAAAGGCGTTAAAATCATTGTGAAAAAGAAGGAGGAAATGTAATGGGATTTATTGGATTTATTGTTATTATAGTGATTGCATTAGTTATTTGCGTATCATGTATTAATATTGTACCACAGGCACAGGCATTTGTTATTGAGAGATTGGGAGGATATAATGGTACATGGTCTGTAGGACTTCATTTTAAATTACCTTTTATTGACAGGGTGGCAAAAAGAGTTCCATTAAAGGAGCAGGTAGTAGATTTTCCGCCGCAGTCAGTTATTACGAAAGATAATGTAACAATGCAGATTGATACAGTAATATATTTCCAGATTACAGATGCAAAACTGTATGCTTACGGTGTTGAGAATCCGCTTATGGCTATTGAAAATCTTACCGCAACAACACTTAGAAATATAATTGGTGATTTGGAACTGGATCAGACACTTACATCAAGGGAAACTATTAACGGCAGCATGAGGGATTTGCTGGATGTGGCAACTGACCCTTGGGGAATCAAAGTTAAACGTGTGGAAGTTAAGAATATTATACCGCCGGCTGCGATAAGAGATGCAATGGAAAGACAGATGAAAGCAGAGCGTGAAAGACGTGAGTCAATTCTTAAGGCAGAAGGTGAGAAAAAATCTACTATTCTTGTGGCAGAAGGTAAGAAGGCATCAGCTATTCTGGATGCCGAGGCAGAGAAGGAAGCGGCAATACTTAGAGCTGAAGCTAAGAAAGAAGCAACAATACGTGAGGCAGAAGGTCAGGCACAGGCTATACTGGCAGTGCAGAAAGCCAATGCTGAGGGTATCAGATATATAAAAGAAGCAGGAGCAGACAGTACGGTTGTACAGCTTAAGAGCCTTGAAGCGTTTGCAAAAGCTGCTGACGGTAAGGCAACTAAGATAATTATCCCTTCTGAAATTCAGGGACTGGCAGGAACATTAAAGGCTGTAACAGAGGTCGTAAAGGATAATTAGTATTTTAACAGGTATGATAACAGACCGGGCGGGGAAACCTGTCCGGGTTTTTAAAATATGAATGATGGAGGCAGATAACATGAGCGAAATTGATTTAACAGGACGCAATTTTCTTACATTAAAAGATTTTTCTACAGAAGAGATTGAATATTTAATAGATTTGGCGGCACGACTTAAGGCAAAGAAGAAAAACGGCGAGCCTATGGATAAATATAGGGATAAAAATGTAGCATTGATTTTTGAAAAGACAAGCACAAGGACACGTTGTTCATTTGAGGTGGCAGCCCATGATCTGGGTATGGGTTCAACTTATCTGGACCCGACAGGTTCACAGATAGGTAAGAAGGAGAGTATAGCCGATACGGCACGGGTTCTTGGAAGGATGTATGATGGAATAGAGTATCGTGGATTTGGTCAGGATATTGTGGAGGAGCTTGCAAAGTATGCCGGAGTACCGGTGTGGAACGGTCTTACAAATGAATATCATCCGACACAGATGCTTGCTGATATGCTCACAATAAAAGAGCATTTAGGAGAGTTAAAAGGTTTGAAGCTTGTATATATGGGTGATGCAAGATATAACATGGGCAATTCGCTTATGATAGCATGTTCAAAGCTTGGTCTGCATTTTGTGGCATGTTCTGCAAAAGAGTATTTCCCTAATGAAAGTCTTGTTAAAGAATGTGAGGTGTTTGCACAGGAAACAGGTGCGACTATCACACTTACAGAAGATGTTACAGAAGGAACAAAGGATGCAGATATTATATATACAGACGTATGGGTATCGATGGGTGAACCGGAAGAGGTATGGGAAAAGAGAATAAAAGCACTTATGCCATATCAGGTAAACAAAAAGGTAATGGAAAATGCAAAGTCTACCGCGATATTTATGCACTGTCTTCCGGCATTTCATGACCATAAGACAAAGATAGGAAAAGAAGTAGGAGAAAAGTTCGGATTTGATGCATTGGAAGTTACAGATGAGGTATTTGAATCAGAACAGTCGGTAGTATTTGATGAAGCAGAAAATCGTATGCATACCATAAAAGCGGTAATGGCAGCTACACTGGGAGAACGCTAATATGAAGTTATTGAAGAAGGGAAGCAAGTTTATAAATATTGTAGATATAGTTAATATGGTACTGGGTGTGTTTATAATAGTATGCACAGTGTTCTTATTTGTGGATATTTCACATAACCAAAAGCTGTTCTTTGTTATATTTTTATTATCTGCAGTAATGAATATTTGTATGGGAGTAAAATATTATAAACGTTATGATGCACCCAGAACAATTGCATTAGCTGCATTTGCAATTATACTGTTGGCATTGGCAGTAGTCAGTTTTATTTCCCTGTAAAAGTGTAAGAAAAAAATCTAAGGCTAAAAGACACAATCCGGGATTTAAGTTTATGTGTTACTAGGAAAGGCATGGTTATTTTATGTTATCGCGTGAAAACCTACTTGAGAAAATGGATACAGAGAGAATAGGCCGTAATGTTTTGTATTTGTATGAGACGGACTCAACCAATGAGTATGCCAAAAAGGCAGCATTGGATTCACCGGATGGTACATTAGTGGTGGCAGATAGTCAGGTCAAGGGGAAAGGGAGACTTGGGAAGAGCTGGAGTTCACCCCATGGAAAGGCAATATTTATGTCAATAATTTTGAAGGAACATATTATTCCTGAAAATGCATCCATGATTACGATTGTTGCAGCTATTGCCGTTCTTAAAGCTATTGAGGGTATTACAAAGGATGCAGCGGTTAAATGGCCTAATGATATTGTTATAAACGGAAAGAAAATATGCGGGATACTTACAGAGATGAAATCATCAGGAATGAATTCGCAATATGTAGTGGTAGGAATAGGTATTAATGTAAATAATACTGAATTTCCAAAGGATATTGCGGACGTTGCGGCATCATTGTATACTGAGACAGGAATTTGTTATGACAGGACTGAAATTATATGTCAGGTTATGAAAGAGTTTGAAAAGTATTATAATATATTTTTAAGAGATAATGATTTGTCAGGAATTGTAGAGGATTATAATAGAAATCTTATAAATTTAAATAATCAGGTAGATATTATCAGTGAAGATAATGTTTATAGGGCAGAGTCTAAGGGAATAGATGAAAGAGGCAGGCTCATAGTTAAAAGATGTGATACAGGAGTTATTGAAAAAATAGTATCAGGTGAGGTTTCGGTCAGAGGAGTTTATGGATATGTATGATGAAAAAATAGTGCTTTGTGGAGCAAATTCTTATGAGCAGAAATATTATCTTAATCAGGAGTTTGGCAGTCTTCCGGAAGCAGTTAAAAATGAATTACAGATAATGTGTGTAATGTTTACAGAGGAAATCGGCGGAATTATAGTGTTGGAATATGATGAAGACGGAAATCTTCAGATAGATGTAACTTCTGATGAAGGTGATTATTTGTTTGATGAAATCGGATGCGGTCTGAAGGTAAAGCAGATGCAGCAGGATAAAAGAGAATTATTTGAAGCATTAGAAATGTATTACAAGGTAATTTATCTTGGAATGGAGGTAGAGGAATAGTGTTATTAGTTATTGATATAGGAAATACAAATATTACGTTTGGAGTTTTTGAGGAAAAAGAGATTACTGCCACATTCAGGATAACTACTAAGATACCTAGGACATCCGATGAATATGGAATGCTTATATGTGATTTGCTCCAGAAGAAAGGATTAGATGTTGAAAATATTGATGATATTATAATATCTTCTGTTGTGCCGAATGTAATGCATTCTTTCCAAAACGGAATAATAAAATATCTTAACAAAAAGCCTATGGTAGTGGAGCCGGGAACCAAAACAGGCATAAAGATAACCACTGCAAATCCCAGAGAAGTTGGAGCAGACAGAATAGTTGATGCCGTAGGTGCATATTTTTTATATGGAGGACCTCTTCTTGTTATAGACTTTGGTACTGCAACTACATATGATTATGTCACAGAGGAGGGTGCATTTGCAGCAGGAGTGACAACTACGGGTATACGAAGTTCTGCGAAAGCATTGTCACAAGATGCAGCGAAGCTTCCTGAAATTGAAATAAAGAGTCCTGATTCAATACTTGCAAGGGATACAATAAAAAGTATGCAAGCCGGATTATTTTATGGGTATGTTGGACAGACTGAATACATAATTGACAAATTTAAAGAAGAAACCGGAAGAAAAGATATGAAGGTAGTGGCTACCGGAGGTTTGGGAAAAATAATATCAGAATCTACGGAAAAAATAGATTACTATGATGCCAATCTTACTCTTCAGGGACTAAGGATATTGTATGAAAAATGCAGGAAAGAGAATTAATAAATAAAATGAAGATTGGAAATGTTGAACTTAAGAACAGACTTATTCTGGCACCAATGGCAGGAGTAACTGATTTGGCATTCAGAAAATTGTGCATAGAAGAAGGTGCCGGAATGACATATACCGAAATGGTAAGTGCCAAAGCCATATTATATAATAATAAAAATACAGATGTTCTGTTGGAGACATTTCCTGATGAACATCCTTCGGCATTGCAGATGTTTGGTTCCGATCCGGAGATAATGGCGGATATAGGAAATCGTCTGGCAGAAGAATACCCATTTGATATTATAGATGTCAATATGGGATGTCCTGTTCCAAAGATTGTAAACAATGGTGAAGGTTCTGCACTTATGAAAAACCCTAAGCTTGTGGAACAGATATTATCCCGGATGGTAAAGAATATAAATAAGCCGGTAACAGTAAAGATAAGAAAAGGCTTTAATGATAATATGGTTAATGCGGTCGAAATTGCAAAGATAGCAGAGGGATGCGGAGTTGCAGCAGTTGCAGTCCATGGCAGAACCAGAGAGCAGTATTACTCAGGAAATGCAGACTGGGATATTATCAGGCAGGTTAAAGAGGCGGTAAAAATACCTGTTATAGGAAATGGAGATATAGTGTCACCGGAGAATGCTGTCGATATGCTGGAGCAGACCGGATGTGATGCAATTATGATAGGCAGGGCTGTAAGAGGGAATCCATGGCTGTTTAAGCAGATTTTATATTATATGGAAACAGGAACACTTATGGAAAAACCATCAGGTTCGCAGATATCGGAAATGATACTCAGACATGGAAGGATGTCTGTGGAGCTTAAAGGGGAATATACAGGCATAAGGGAAATGAGAAAACATGTAGCATGGTATATGTATGGTGTACCCCATGCAGCAGCCCTTAGGAATGCAGTGAATCATGTTGAAACATATAAAGAGTTAGAAAAGCTTATATTAAGTGTAGAATGGCATTGTCATTCTTGACATTAGATATGCTTTAGGATATAATTTTGTAATATTTGGGCGGTAAATTTGTGCCATAAGATACAAATTTGCAGATTTAGAAAGGAGCATTGTTATTATTATGACAGAGGTAAAGAAGAACATATTAACTTATGAGGGTCTGAAAAAACTTGAGAATGAGTTGGAGGATTTGAAAGTAGTAAAGAGAAAAGAAGTTGCCCAGAAAATAAAAGAGGCACGTGAGCAAGGCGATTTATCAGAGAATGCAGAATATGACGCAGCTAAAGATGAGCAGCGTGACATAGAGTTAAGAATAGAAGAACTTGAGAAAATACTTAAAAATGCAGAAGTTGTTGACGAAGATGAGGTAGATCTTGAAAAAATAAATATCGGATGCAAGGTTAAGGTTTATGATGAAGAGTTTGAAGAAGAACTTGAATTTAAATTGGTTGGTTCTACAGAGGCTAACAGTCTTGAACATAAGATTTCAAATGAGTCTCCGGTAGGTCAGGCACTTATTGGCCGCAAAGTCGGAGAGAAGGTTGAAGTAGAAACTCAGGCAGGAATCATGACATATAAAATACTTGATATACAAAGAGTAAAATAAGGAGTGAAATAAAGTGGCTGAACAGCAGAATAAAGGAACACAGGAACAGGATGTAAAGGCATTATTAAAGGTCAGAAGAGAGAAGTTAAAGACGCTGCAGGATGATGGCAGAAATCCGTTTGAGTTAGTAAAATATGACGTAACACATCACAGTATGGACATAAAAGACAGATTTGATGAATTAGAAGGCAGCAGTGTAAGTGTTGCCGGACGTATTATGTCAAAAAGGGTAATGGGTAAAGCATCTTTTTGCAATATTCAGGATCTTAAGGGTAATATCCAGTCATATGTGGCAAGAGACAGCATTGGAGAAGAATCTTATGCATATTTTAAGAAGTATGATATAGGGGATATTGTTGGAATAAAAGGTGAAGTGTTTAAGACAAAAACAGGTGAAATATCTATTCACGCTGCTGAGGTAACTCTTCTTACAAAGAGTCTTCAGATTCTTCCGGAGAAATTCCATGGTCTTACAAATACTGATATCAGATACAGGCAGAGATATGTTGACCTTATAATGAATCCGGATGTTAAGGATACATTTATAAAGCGTTCTAAGATTATCAGTACTATCCGTAAGTATCTTGACGGACAGGGATTTATGGAAGTTGAAACCCCAATGCTTGTGCCTAATGCGGGTGGTGCGGCAGCAAGACCTTTTGAAACGCATTTTAATGCACTGGACGAAGATTTTAAGTTAAGAATTTCTCTGGAGTTATACTTAAAGCGTCTGATTGTAGGAGGAATGGAGCGTGTATATGAGATTGGACGTGTATTCCGTAACGAAGGTCTTGACACAAGGCATAATCCTGAATTTACATTAATGGAATTATATCAGGCATATACCGATTATAATGGTATGATGGACTTGACAGAGAATATGTACCGCTATGTGGCAGAAGAGGTACTGGGAACTACAAAGATTACTTATAATGGTGTAGAAATGGATTTAGGTAAGCCGTTTGAGCGTATTACAATGGTTGATGCTGTTAAGAAGTATACAGGTGTTGACTTTAATGAAATTCATACTCTTGAGGAAGCAAGAGCTGCTGCAAAGGAAAAAGGTGTTGAATTTGAGAGCAGGCATAAGAAGGGTGATATTCTGAACCTGTTCTTTGAGGAGTTTGCTGAGGAGCATTTGATTCAGCCGACTTTTGTAATGGATCATCCGATTGAGATTTCACCGCTTACTAAAAAGAAACCTGATAATCCTGAATATGTAGAGCGTTTTGAGTTCTTTATGAATGGCTGGGAGATGGCTAATGCATATTCAGAGTTGAATGACCCGATTGACCAGAGGGAGCGTTTCAAGGCTCAGGAAGAGCAGCTTGCTCAGGGTGATGAAGAGGCGAATACTACAGATGAGGATTTCTTGAATGCGTTAGAGATTGGTATGCCGCCTACAGGTGGAATTGGGTTTGGTATTGACAGAATGTGTATGTTGCTTACGGATTCGTCGGCGATAAGGGATGTGTTGTTGTTCCCGACGATGAAGAGTTTGGAGAAATAAAATGCTGTAAATTAGGTATTTTTAAGCGATTTAAAAGGCTGATGTTTGTATTTTACGACAGAGTCACGACAAATGGTGAGCCTTGATATAGTAAAAATTTAAGACATCATTACTTATAGAGATGTAAGTAGTGGTGTCTTTTGTTGTGTCGGGAGGGTTTACATTTTAGACGGCAACAGTTGTTAGGAGAAAGGGTATATCTGTTGTATCCATGCATGGAGAAGAAAATTGAGGGTATCGAAGTATATATTATTCTTTCATGTGCTTGGTTTTGTAAAAATTACCAAACTATCTTGAAAAATGCAATAATATAGCAGGATAGTTCCCATAGCCTTATAAAAGGGCTGCTTTTACTAATTTTCCGAACGTACATTTTTGACAGACAGAATTACGAAAAAATGACAATTTTAGTCATTATCGAACGTATTCCCGAAAGTTCATTATTCTTCAGGACGTTTATACTCAATCCCTCCTACTTCTATATTGAGATACCAACATAATTTGCAAATCAATCCAGTATCAAAGCGACTAACACATCACGACAGTATTTATTGAAGTTGGTTCGGGAAATATCAAGGTCTTTACAGATCTTGTTCTTACAGATACCTTTTTCCTGTAGTATTTCGTTTATGTGAATATGCAAATTATCATATTCCATAAAAGAAGCTCCTTTATTTTTCTCACACTATTGTATATAATGGGTGACAGAAATAAAATGGTAAATGTTTTCTATACAGATTGTACAAGATTTTCAGTTATGTATAAAATTGTGGAATTTGGTGTATTTGTGAGGTACAATATAAAAGAATTTTATATTTATGAGAGAGGAAATTATTATGGCACTTATCAATTGACCTGAGTGTGGCAGAGAAAATGTTTCTGATACTGCTGAAGCGTGTCTGGGTTGTGGATATGGGATAAAGGCACATTTTGAAAGAATTAGGCAAGAGGAAAAGCGTAAAAAGGAAGAAAGGGAAAAGAAGAGAGAAGCCAGTGCAGAGCAAGCAAAAAACTTAGCAGTTTAGGACGAAAACCTAAATTATATAGTCACAAAGAAAGGTAAAAATATTTTTATTGGAGGATTTGTATTATGGAATTTATTGTGGGTCTTATTATATTTATCATAGTTGATATTATTTTTTTGATTTGTCTTGATAAAAATGCAAAATCAAAAGGCGAGGCATATTACAAAGAATATAACCGACAAGTTAATGAAAACTTGAAGAAATCAGAATTTGGCAAAGGATATGGCATTAAATGTCCAAATTGTGGACAAGAAAATGTAAAATATATATCAAGTACAAGTAGAGTAATATCTGTTGGTACAGTAGGTCTTGCAAGTAATAAAATTGGTAAGACGTATAAATGTCCGAAATGCGGATATATGTGGTAGGAGGGATTTTGATATGGCAGATAATAAAGAAATGTTGTTTGATCGGTATAAATTTTATTCTGACGAAGAATTACAAGAAATAACAGTTGCCAACGGTTATACGGAAGATGCAGAACAGGTAGCAAGACAAATTCTTGGAGGAGATCGGGCAGAATACAAAGAATACATTAAACAGCAGGAAGAAAAGCATCAAAAAGAATATTATAATATGACGAATGGAAATACTATCGGTGGAATTTTAAAAGTAATATGTATTTTGGTAATGATATTTGGTACGGTTGGAAGTATTTACATTGCAAGTCAAGGGTATGAATTTTCTTTTGCTAGTTTTATTATCCCAGAGTTAGGAATAATAATTAGTGGTATGATATTCTTAGGATTTTCTGAGATTATTCAACTGCTACAAGATATAAAGGATAAGATGAAGTAATAGGAGAGCAAATTATGGCACTTATTAAATACCCTGAGTGTGGAAAGTAAATTAGTGATACTGCAACAGCGTGTCCTAATTGCGGATATAAACTCAGGAAGGATATTAAGATTGAAAAACACAAAATAATTATATCAATATTGTTACTATTAGTAGTTTGCACGATGTTCTTTATTATAAAACATATTAGTAATTCAATGCCAACAGAACTGTCTCTTACTCTTGAAATGTCTAAAGAAGAAGTGCATGATAAAATTGGAAATGATTTTGTATTAGAAAAAGATAAGTATGAACACGGTATTGAAGTATATGATTTAGAATGGTGTGGTTATAGTGGTCAATTTTCAATTACATATTCAGCAAGTGGGGATAGAGGACAGACCATAGATTTTACGGAACAGAAGAAACGCATGGCAGTATACGAAAAGTGGATCGGAGAACTGGAAATGCTGATTGGAAAAATTTATGAGGATACGCATTAGGGAGACTGTCAGACAAGCGTTATAGCATGCTCTACAACCAATACGAGGGCAGCAGGAGCGGTTGTAGGATGAAGTAAACAGCTACAAGGCGGAACAGTCACAGTATGAAAATGACCGTAAATCTACCATACATTGGAAAATGACCGATATAATTATGAAGGCGGGGATTCTTATGCTTTTGTGTTGTCAGATAAGTATATAAAACAGAGCTTAACATGATAACATTAGAGAGTGTGTGTAAAGGAAGTATTGTTTCAGGTAATTTTACTTAATAATGTGAAGTTTGAAGATGAGAAAGTATATGAGGAGATTTATATGATGTATTTTTTTATGTAAATCAATCTTCTTTAAAGTTTATTGAAAAAGGGTTTAAGTTTTCACCTAATTATAATTTTTATGTGGAATATACTGAAGGAAAATATGTATTAAAGCAAAAGGCATGTAAAATAAAATAACCAGAAGGCTTTTTTGATGAAAATTTGTGCATTATGAATATTACAGCAATTGTAGGGGAGAATGCTCTGGAAAAACCACCTTATTAAATAGATTGTCAAATTATAACGGGAGTGTAAAGGAGCAAGACCATAATAAGGAATATAAGGATTTTTTAATGAAAGTTATGAAAAAGATAAAATTATTTCCATATATCTGAAGGAATCGGAATTGATTTGTAACAAAAATATATTCTTTAAGGGACAAACTAAAGGTGGAGTGTATGATTATAAAATACAAAGTGATGTTGTACCTGATGATATAATTAAATCAGGAAGAGTGCGAAAATAAAACTGGTATAGGAGGTATATAGTTTGAATATAGGAGAGCTAAGGCTGAAAGATATTTTGACAGATTATAAAATTGAAGAAAGAGAGTTTGAATATGCAGATGTTAAAGGGGTAGCAGAATTTTTTGGATGGCAGATTATTTTTTTCAGAAAACAAGCTGATTTATTAAATACAATAGCTTTATCATTTAGTGAAATTGAAGATGAAAATTTAATATCACTTGCAAATTCTATTTTAGAACATATAGATATTGATGTAATGTTTGGTGATAATTTATCAAAGATAATAAAAATCTATGGTGAAGCCAATTCGTTTGACCATATATATGAAAATATGACTAGATATAACTATTTGATAGAGCCGAGTTTATTTATTGTTTTTGGTATCAAAGAAGATAAAATGGTATATTTAGAGATTATTACAGATAAAGCAATGATTGATGATGTGTTTAATTTAAGAGAAATGTTGTAGGAAAAAAGGAAGTGTCTCAATATTTCCAAAAGCTTTAATGATTTTCATTTCATCGTTATTGACGATTTGGAAAGAATGAATGATAACATTAGATGGAAGAAGTATTTGGTGTTATAGATGAATTAAAAAGAAACAATTATGTAAAAGTCATTTTGGTGGCTAATACAAAGGAAATGTCACAAAAAGAACGTCCTGAAAAGGTGGATTGGCCTGTTATGCTATAGTAGTTGAGACTATTGACAAATTATACTATAGAGAACCTGATAATAATCAGACTGATACTATGTTGAAGATTGTGCAGGAAAACAGTAATAAACTTGAAAGAAGAATAATCACATATTATCTGCAAGGAACCCGAATAAGTAGTAATATGGTTGAGATGTTGCAAAAATATTACAGAAATGAAATTGAGATAACTGCTGATGAAATTGATACTAAAAAAGGTGTGTTGATAGATGGGATGAAGAATAATCGGGAAGACGAAAAAAATACAGAGTGGATGCCATTGGACAGTAAATTGAGAGGCAAGGTTATAAAAAAAATCTGGTTTTCTGGTATGAGCCGAGAGAATTTGATTTGGATAACATTAGCTTTCGTTTATATAATTGGAACAATATGGGTGGTGACAAAAACGGATCCTGGACATAGGGGAATGGAAGCAATCTATAATTTAGTGGTGCATCATATAGGTAGTTTTCTTTTCATCATGATATTTGTGCTTGGACTGTGTTTACTTATTGTTAATGAGCTAATCCCCATGATAAAGACTACGATTTATGTTTTTAGAGGAAAAGGGTATATTGGTACTGCAAAAGTGCTGAAGACAAGGTATGACGATGGAAGGATATGTGGTAGGGAAATCGTGTCTAGAGCATATTATGAATTGACCATTATGATGAACAAGGAGGGGAAAGAGGTGCAATATGAGTTAGGTTATACAAATTATTGTGGAGAATATGAGAGAGAAACAGTAAGGTACAAAGGAAGAGATTTAAAAATAGATAAGAAGTACGTAGTGGTGGTTACGGTTGATGAAAAGTTTTTTGTATTACTGGAGTGAGAATTTTAAGTTTTCGTATTTATCAGTTTATGGAGGTAAGATAAAAAGATAAATGGTTAAGAGAAAAGAGATAAGTAATTTTATAGGTTGGATAGAAGAAAGAATAGCCTATCGGATTCTAAATAAAAAAATTAAGATTTGAATTTTTGCAATAGCACAACCGCCCGATTGCAAACAGCTTAACTGAAACTGTAATTTTTTTCGCAGAGTGCCAGATTATTCAGTTGTTTCTTCTGTTCTGTTACGGTGCATTGCACCGAGGAAAATATAGCACATATGTAAGAAGAAAGTTAATTCGTATATTAGCCAATGTTTTACGGGCATTTCTGTTCCATAATAGGAGCGTAACAAACAGCGGATTTCATTGCAATATTGTAATTATGCAGAACAGAGTTTATTCCCGCGAGCAACGAGCCAAGTGGCTGCTTGCAGACATTTGGCGACTGCCGCGAGGGTCAAATACCCCGCAGCTTGCTGCGTTACAAATTTGATGCCCCGTCAGCTTGCTGCGG
>JAAVHZ010000011.1 GCA_014799465.1 Lachnospiraceae bacterium
AAGAAAAAACGTTTTGTGATTAGCATGAATCCAATACAGTATTTGGAAGAAGTATTGTCTTTTTAAAAATTAGTAAATTGCTAAGCCGGAATGATGGAAATATTCATGCGTTTGTCGTGGAAAACTAATTATTCCTCTTGACAGGAAAAATTTGTAATGCTACAATGGAAAATGCACTATTGTGGAGACGTGTATTCGTTCTGCAGTAGTAAGCCTAATATTATGAACCAAGGGGTGAAATGTCAATGGAGAATAACAGAATACGTCCTATTAAGGCAGGAAAAGGTATCCGAATGAGTTATGCCAGACAAAAAGAGGTACTTGGAATGCCGAATCTGATTGAAATCCAGAAAGATTCATATCAGTGGTTTTTGGACGAAGGACTCAAAGAAGTTTTCAACGACATCTCGCCAATTGAAGATTACAGCGAACATTTAAGTCTTGAATTCGTGGATTTTCAACTGTGTGAAGATGAAGTAAAGTATTCGATTGAAGAGTGCAAAGAGCGTGATGCTACTTACGCTGCTCCGCTCAAAGTAAAAGTAAGACTTCACAACAAAGAAACAGGTGAAATCAGCGAACACGAGATATTTATGGGCGATTTACCGTTGATGACTGCTACAGGCACATTTGTTATTAATGGTGCCGAGCGTGTTATTGTCAGCCAGTTAGTACGTTCGCCCGGTATTTACTATGGTATTGCACATGATAAGATTGGTAAAGAATTATATTCATGTACCGTAATACCTAACAGAGGTGCGTGGTTGGAATATGAAACAGATTCCAATGATGTATTTTATGTTCGTGTAGATAGAACCCGAAAAGTTCCTGTTACGGTTCTTGTAAGAGCATTAGGATATGGAACCAATGCAGAGATAATAGATTTGTTTGGTGAAGAACCAAAGATATTGGCAACATTTGAAAAAGATACATCTGACAACTATCAGGATGGTCTTTTAGAGTTGTACAAAAAAATAAGACCGGGTGAGCCGTTATCTGTTGAAAGTGCAGAAACACTTATTGCCGGAATGTTTTTTGATGCAAGACGTTATGACCTTGCAAAGGTAGGAAGATATAAATTTAACAAAAAACTTGCATTCAAGAACAGAATAGCAGGCATGGTGCTTGCTGAAGAAGTAGTTGACATGACTACCGGAGAGATTATAGCGGAAGCGGGAACTACAGTTTCTGAGGATATGGCAGTACAGATTCAGAATGCCGCTGTACCATATGTTATGATTCAGACAGAAGAAAGAAATGTTAAAGTTATATCGAACATGATGGTAGATATAAATACCTATGTGGACTTTGATTGTACTGAACTGGGAATTACGGAAAATGTATTTTATCCTGTATTATCTGCTATTTTGGAAGAAAATGATAATGAAGAGGATTTGAAAAATGCAATCCGTAAAAATGTATCAGAGCTTATTCCAAAGCATATTACAAAAGAGGATATTATTGCATCTATCAATTATAATATACATCTTGAATGGGGTATTGGAAACTCAGATGATATCGACCATTTGGGCAACAGACGTATACGTGCTGTAGGAGAACTGCTTCAGAATCAGTACAGAATTGGTCTTTCAAGAATGGAAAGAGTGGTAAGGGAAAGAATGACTACTCAGGATCTTGAAGGGGTATCCCCTCAGTCACTTATAAATATAAAGCCTGTAACTGCGTCAGTTAAAGAGTTTTTCGGAAGTTCACAGCTTTCACAGTTTATGGATCAGAATAACCCATTAGGTGAGCTTACACATAAAAGACGTCTTTCAGCACTTGGACCGGGAGGTCTTTCAAGAGACCGTGCCGGATTTGAGGTCAGGGATGTACATTATACACATTATGGAAGAATGTGTCCTATAGAGACACCTGAAGGACCTAATATCGGTCTTATTAACTCACTTGCTTCATATGCGAGGATTAACCAGTATGGATTTATAGAGGCACCATATAGAAAACTGGATAAGTCTGACCCTAAGAATCCGATTGTTACGGATGAAGTAATATACCTTACGGCAGATGAAGAAGACAGGTATGTGGTAGCACAGGCTAATGAGCCTTTAGATGAAGAAGGACATTTTGTAAATAATAATGTATCAGGACGATTCAGAGAAGAAACATCAGAATTTGAGAAGAAAAAGATAGACTTGATGGATGTTTCTCCAAGAATGGTATTTTCAGTGGCTACATCTATGATTCCATTCCTGCAGAATGATGATGCCAACCGTGCACTTATGGGGTCGAACATGCAGCGACAGGCTGTTCCACTTCTTACTACAGAGGCATCCGTAATAGGTACAGGTATGGAAGGCAAGGCAGCAGTGGATTCAGGTGTATGTGTAGTTGCAAAGAGGGCGGCTACCGTAGAACGTTCCACATCAAAAGAGATTGTTTTAAGATATGATGATGACAAGTCTACAGAGACATACAAGCTTATAAAGTTCTCAAGAAGTAACCAGAGTAACTGTTACAATCAGAGACCTATTGTATTTAAGGGTGACCATGTTGAGAAAGGTCAGGTAATAGCTGATGGTGCATCTACATCAAATGGTGAGATAGCACTTGGTAAGAATCCACTTATCGGATTTATGACATGGGAAGGTTACAACTATGAGGATGCGGTATTATTAAGTGAAAGACTGGTTAAAGATGATGTCTATACATCAGTTCATATAGAGGAATATGAGGCAGAGGCACGTGATACAAAACTGGGACCGGAAGAGATTACAAGAGATGTACCGGGAGTCGGTGATGATGCACTTAAGAACCTCGATGAAAGAGGTATTATCCGTATAGGTGCAGAGGTTCGTGCCGGAGATATACTTGTAGGAAAAGTTACTCCTAAGGGAGAAACTGAACTTACGGCGGAAGAAAGACTTTTAAGGGCTATATTCGGTGAAAAAGCAAGAGAAGTAAGAGATACTTCATTAAAAGTTCCTCATGGAGAATATGGTATTATAGTTGATGCCAAAGTATTTACCAGAGAGAACGGAGATGAACTTTCACCGGGTGTTAATCAGACAGTCCGTATATATATTGCACAGAAGAGAAAGATATCTGTTGGTGATAAGATGGCAGGACGTCATGGTAATAAGGGTGTCGTTTCACGTATATTACCTGTTGAGGATATGCCGTTCCTTCCTAACGGAAGACCACTTGATATAGTTCTTAACCCTCTGGGTGTGCCTTCACGTATGAATATAGGACAGGTGCTTGAGATACACTTGAGTCTTGCTGCAAAAGCATTAGGACTTAATGTGTCTACCCCTGTATTTGACGGTGCAGATGAGAAAGATATTATGGATACTCTTGAGATGGCAAATGATTATGTAAATGGTGAATGGGATGATTTTAAAGAAAAATATAATGATTATCTCGCACCGGAAATCATGGAATATCTGGGTACTCATCTTGAACACAGAAATGAGTGGAAAGGTGTGCCGTTATCTAGAGACGGAAAAGTACAGTTAAGAGACGGTCGTACCGGAGAGTTTTTTGACGGAAGAGTTACAATAGGGCACATGCACTACCTTAAGCTTCATCACCTTGTTGACGATAAAATTCATGCACGTTCAACAGGACCATATTCACTGGTAACACAGCAGCCTTTGGGTGGTAAAGCACAGTTCGGCGGACAGCGTTTTGGTGAGATGGAAGTTTGGGCACTGGAAGCATATGGTGCTGCGTATACATTACAGGAAATACTTACAGTTAAGTCTGATGATGTTGTAGGACGTGTGAAGACTTACGAAGCTATTATAAAAGGAGAAAATATTCCGGAGTCAGGTATTCCTGAATCATTTAAGGTATTATTAAAAGAACTTCAGTCACTTGCACTTGATGTAAAGGTATTAAGAGATGATAATACTGAGGTAGAATTAATGGAAAGCATTGATTATGGTGATACTGACATTAATTCAATCATTTCAGGTGAAGACAGACGTTACAGCAAAGAAGAGAATCTTGCATCCATGGGTTATCAGGAGCAGGCATTTGAAGGTGAAGAACTTGTAAGTGTCAGTGAAGAAGATGAGGATATTATGGATGATGAAGAAGAATTCTCAGATGAATATAATTCAGACGAAGAATAGAAGGGAGTGTCTTGAATGCCTGAAACAACAAACGAAACTTATCAGCCGATGACATTTGATAAAATCCGTATAGGTCTTGCTTCACCTGAGAAAATCAGGGAATGGGCAAGAGGTGAAGTTAAAAAGCCTGAGACTATTAATTACAGGACTTTAAAGCCTGAAAAGGATGGTTTGTTCTGTGAGAAGATATTCGGTCCAAGTAAGGATTGGGAATGTCATTGTGGTAAATATAAAAAAATAAGATATAAAGGTGTAATCTGCGACCGCTGTGGAGTAGAGGTCACAAAGTCCAGTGTAAGAAGAGAGCGTATGGGTTCAATAGAACTGGCGGCTCCTGTATCGCATATCTGGTATTTTAAAGGTATTCCAAGCAGAATGGGACTTATACTCGACCTTTCTCCGAGAGTACTTGAAAAGGTATTATATTTTGCATCATATGTTGTTCTTGATCAGGGAGAAACTGATTTGCAGTATAAGCAGGTTCTTTCAGAAAAGGAATTTCGTGACGCATATGATAAATGGGGCAATGCATTCAGAGTAGGTATGGGTGCGGAGGCTGTCCTTGAATTGTTAGAATCCATTGACCTTGAAAAAGAGTTTGTACAGCTAAAGAATGGACTTGACGGAGCAACAGGTCAGAAACGTGCCAGAATAGTAAAACGTCTTGAAGTGATAGAAGCTTTCAGGGCATCAGGAAATAAGCCTTCTTGGATGATTCTTCAGGTTATTCCGGTAATTCCACCGGATTTAAGACCTATGGTACAGCTTGACGGAGGACGTTTTGCAACATCAGATCTTAATGATTTATACCGTAGGATTATAAACAGAAATAACCGTCTCCAGAGACTTCTGGAGCTTGGAGCACCTGAAATCATTGTTAGAAATGAAAAGAGAATGCTTCAGGAGGCAGTTGATGCACTTATAGATAACGGAAGAAGAGGAAGACCTGTAACCGGACCTGGAAACAGGGCATTAAAATCTCTTTCAGATATGCTGAAAGGTAAGCAGGGACGTTTCCGCCAGAACCTTCTTGGTAAGCGTGTTGACTATTCGGGACGTTCAGTTATCGTAGTGGGACCGGAGTTAAAGATATATCAGTGTGGACTCCCTAAAGAGATGGCAATAGAGCTGTTCAAGCCATTTGTTATGAAAGAACTTGTTGCAAATGGTACAGCCCATAATATAAAGAGTGCAAAGAAAATGGTGGAGAGACTTCAGACAGAAGTATGGGATGTACTGGAAGATGTTATCAAAGAACATCCGGTTATGCTTAACCGTGCACCTACACTTCACAGACTGGGTATACAGGCATTTGAGCCAATACTCGTAGAAGGTAAGGCTATTAAACTGCATCCGCTTGTTTGTACTGCTTTTAATGCCGATTTCGATGGAGACCAGATGGCAGTGCATCTTCCACTTTCGGTAGAGGCACAGGCTGAATGCCGATTCTTGCTGCTGTCACCGAATAATCTCCTTAAACCTTCAGATGGTGCACCGGTAGCAGTTCCTTCTCAGGATATGGTACTTGGTATCTACTATCTTACTCAGGAAAGAGAGGGTGATTTGGGAGAAGGCAAGATATTTAAAGGTGTGAATGAAGCACTTCTTGCATATGAAAACGGAGCTATTTCACTTCACTCAAAGATAAAAGTTAAAGTCACAAGAGAAGTTGATGGTAAGGTATTAGAAGGTGCCATTGAGTCTACACTTGGAAGATTTATTTTCAATGAAATTCTTCCACAGGATTTAGGACTTACAAAACGTGAAACAGAAGAGGATATGCTGAAGCTTGAAGTAGATTATCATGTAGGTAAAAAGCAGTTAAAGAAAATACTTGAAAAAGTAATTAATGTACATGGTGCGACAAAGACAGCAGAAGTCCTTGATAATATAAAGGCAATGGGATATAAGTATTCCACAAGGGCTGCCATGACAGTTTCTATTTCGGATATGACTATTCCGCAGGAGAAGAAGCTGATACTGAATGAAGCAGAAGATACGGTTGAACAGATTACAAAGAATTTTAAGCGTGGATTTATTACTGACGAAGAAAGATATAAGGAAGTAATTAAGACATGGCAGGATGCCGATGACAGAATTACTCATGCCCTTTTAACAGGACTTGATAAATATAACAATATATTTATGATGGCAGATTCCGGAGCCCGTGGTTCTGACAAGCAGATTAAGCAGCTTGCAGGTATGCGTGGACTTATGGCTGATACAACAGGTAGAACCATCGAACTCCCTATTACATCGAACTTCCGTGAAGGACTTGATGTATTGGAGTACTTTATTTCAGCACATGGTGCAAGAAAGGGACTTTCAGATACGGCACTCCGTACAGCCGATTCAGGATATCTTACAAGACGACTTGTAGATGTATCTCAGGAACTTATTATACATGAAGTTGACTGTAGTGCCGGAAGAGAAATACCTTTTATGGAGGTAAAAGCTTTTGCCGATGGTTCTGAGGTAACAGAATCTTTGGAAGAGAGAATAACAGGAAGATATTCTGCAGAGACTATCTGTGATGAAAATGGTGAACTTATTGTTAAGCAGAACCATATGATTACACCTAAGAGAGCTGCAAAGGTAATAGCAACAGGAAGAAAATCAGTTAAAATCAGAACAATCCTTACATGTCGTGCACATGACGGTGTATGTGCAAAATGTTATGGTGCAAACATGGCAACAGGTCAGGCAGTACAGGTTGGAGAAGCAGTCGGTATTATAGCAGCACAGTCAATCGGTGAGCCGGGTACACAGCTTACAATGCGTACTTTCCATACAGGTGGTGTTGCCGGTGGTGATATTACACAGGGTCTTCCTAGAGTAGAGGAATTGTTTGAGGCAAGAAAGCCTAAGGGTCTTGCCATAATTACTGAAATTGCAGGAAAAGCAGAAATTAAGGACACTAAGAAAAAACGTGAAATAGTAGTTACCGATCAGGAAACAGGTAACTCAAAGACGTATCTTATACCTTATGGCTCAAGGATAAAGATTCAGGATGGGGTGGTTCTTGAAGCAGGTGATGAACTTACAGAAGGTAGTGTGAATCCACATGATATACTTAGAATTAAAGGTGTAAGGGCTGTTCAGGATTATATGATTCAGGAAGTACAGCGTGTGTACAGACTTCAGGGTGTTGAGATTAATGATAAGCATATTGAGGTTATAGTACGCCAGATGCTTAAGAAGATAAGAATTGAAACAAGTGGTGACAGTGAATTCCTTCCGGGAACTACTGCTGATGTCCTTGATTTTAATGATGTAAATGAGAAACTTATAGAAGAAGGAAAAGAGCCGGCAGAAGGAAAGCAGATTATGCTTGGTATTACAAAAGCATCACTTGCAACAAATTCGTTCCTTTCAGCGGCATCATTCCAGGAAACTACAAAAGTCCTTACAGAAGCAGCAATTAATGGTAAAGAAGATCCACTTGTGGGACTTAAGGAGAATGTTATTATCGGTAAGCTTATACCGGCAGGAACAGGTATGAAGAGATACCGTTCGGTTAAGCTTGATACAGAGTCAGATGAAATAGTTATAAGCGAAGACGAAGACTTAGCATTTGAGCAGCCGGATGATAACGATATGGAAACAGAAGATTTGATTGAATCACAGAATGAAGAAGAACTTGTGATGCAGTCAGCAGACAATGAAGAATAATATATAAAGATAAAAGGGTACTGTACCGACAGTGCCCTTTTTGGCAACAAAACCCGGATAAGTGAATATCAGGAGAAGATTGTATGAACTTAAAAAGATTTTTTATGTTAGTAATTACTGTTATAGGTGTATTTACAATAAATAGATTAAATGTATTTGGAGATGAAACAGGGGAATATCTAATTAAAATCAACAGAGTTCAGAACTGTGTTACCGTTTACAGTCAGGATGACAGAGGAAGGTATACAGTTCCATTCAAATCAATTGTATGTTCCGTCGGAATAAATTTAGATGATACTCCGACCGGCTCTTTTGTAATATCAGAAAAGCAGGAATGGGGTGAACTGGTAGATGGCTCTTATGGACAGTACTGCAGCAGAATTATAGATTCAATAATGATTCATTCAGTCCCATATAACAGTAATGATAAAAGTACATTAAAAACTGAAGAATTTAATAAGCTGGGCCAGCCAGCCTCATTAGGGTGTATAAGAATGAAAGTGTCAGATGCAAAATGGATATTTGATAATTGTTCTGAAGGGACTCCGGTTATTGTATATGATGATGATATTTCTCCGGGACCTCTGGGGAAACCAAAAACTTCTATGATACCGGAAGGACATGAGTATGGGGGCTGGGATCCCACTGATGATGATGAATCTAATCCATGGAAAAATCTGAGTCCTGCCATTAATGGTGCCCATGATATAGAAATAGAAGCCGGTGATAAGGTGGATTTGAATGAAAATATTTCTGCCTCGGATATATGCGGAAATGATATTTCGGAACTTATAGATATTGAAGGTGAATATAATCAGGAAAAAGCGGGAATATATAATCTGGAATATATTGTTACGGATGGATTTGGCTATTCTGCCAGAGAGAGTTTTACATTAAAGGTAAATGAGAAGCCTACTGAGACAGTGGAGCAGACAACATCAGCCTCACAAACACAGGTGGTTCAAGTAGTGGAGGAGCCTAAAACCGGTGTTGGTCCCATAATGAAAATACTTTTTATTGCATTGTGTACATTTATAGTTTCCACTTTATTTATAAAGAGAAGACAGTAAAAGGGGTAACAGTTCAGCCATGCCATTCATAATTTGCCGGACTAAGCATTATGGTTGAAAATGTAAATATCTGCCGGCAAATTATTCATGTCGGGCGTCCGCCCTATAGAGAATAATATATAATAATTTCTTAGTGAGCAAGCTCCCACGAAATTATTATATATTATTCTCTGCATGGCTGA
>JAAVHZ010000012.1 GCA_014799465.1 Lachnospiraceae bacterium
AATATGAAAACTTTTAGGGCAACTCTTGTATAACTTAGTTTAATATGCAAAAAGGTGGTCGAATAACTCGACCACCAAAAAATTTCAAAAAAAACTTACACACTTTACTTGACAAACCCGATGAAATGTTCAATAAACTGCTGCAGGATGCATTAGCATAAACCACCTCATGGTTTATGCTCTGCCTGTTTTTTTATGATAACCACATTTTAAATATTCCCCTATCATATCCCACTCATCCCTGAACACACAATTATCTATAGTACCATCAAACAGTTTTTGTGTACCTTCTTCATAATTCAGCCACATGACCGATTCTACCTCATCAATTTGAAGATTAAGACTTTTTATATGCACATTTCCCCCATCATAAATGTACACATTACTATACTCATGATTAAGAAACGGTTTACCGTAAAATGTAGTATCCGTTTTTCCCTTATGAACACCAATTTGAACAAGCTCCTGACATTCAATTTCTATCCCCAGTTCTTCCTTCAATTCCCTTACTGCCGATTCCGCAAAATCATCTCCTGCATGAATATGACCCGCACTTGAAATATCATAACACCCGGGAAAAGAATCCTTATTACTGCTTCTCTTCTGCAACAGCACATCAAAGCCGCTTTCTGTCTTTCTAACAATCCACACATGAGATGTTTTGTGCCAAGAACCAACTTCATGAACTATAGAACGTTCCCTTACGATTCCGGTTTCCTTGAAATCATCTGACAGCACATCAAATAACTCCAATTCTTTTCCATCAAGCACAGCCCTTCTTAAAGTCTTCCCACTATATTCCAGCTTCAAATCAAACACCGGATGATTCTCTCTAATCAACTTTAAGAAAATTTCATCTCCGGTCCAAAAATACAATTTACTCAAATCACTCTTTTTTACAAAACACAATTCTCCCTCATCACAATCCGCAAGCTCTCCTTCAAATCCGTCAGCAGTATACAGAAACATATATTCACCCTCTGCCTCATCTGATAAGAACGTAACTATTCCACGAATTCTGTACGAAGTAAGCGTAAGCCCTGTCTCTTCTTTTACTTCACGAACAAGGCATTCATCAGGACTCTCTCCCTCTTCAAAATGACCTCCCACACCAATCCACATATCTTTGCTCAAGTCATCTTTCTTCTTAATCCTGTGAAGCATAAGATAAGCATCATCTTTCTCTATATAACACAAAGTAGTTAAACGCATCCTAATCTCCTAATAAATTATCTCTGCAAACAACATAACATCAAACCCACTCATAATTCCTAAGCCTGCCTTCCATCTGCATTCCCGCAAAATCATTCTGCCTTAAAGCTTCATATAAAACAATTGCTACAGAATTTGCAAGATTCAGTGAACGTATTTCGGGATTCATAGGTATTCTTATTGCATTTTCCTTATTATTTACAAGAATCTCTTCAGGAATACCTCCGCTTTCTTTACCAAACATAATATAACAGTCCGGCTCATAACTTACTTCCGTATACACATTTGGACCTTTCGTAGTAGCCATATACACCTTGGCGTCCTGATTACGTTTCAGAAAATCCTCATAATCTTCATATACACTTACATCCAAATGCGGCCAGTAATCCATCCCCGCCCTCTTAACTGCTTTATCACTAATACTGAATCCAAGCGGTTCTATAAGATGAAGCCTTGTCCCTGTAGCCACACACGTCCTGCCTATATTCCCCGTATTCTGCGGTATCTCCGGCTCCAACAATACTATATTAAGCATAAAGATATCCCTCCTCCTTTCCAAAACAAACAGTAAATTTACTTCGGAAGAATCGCCTTAAAGCGATTCTTCTGCGCGAGACTTAGAAAATCTTAGGCAGTGTCTTTTACTGCCTTAGATTTTCTTCTCACGCTTCTTATGTTAGTCGGTTTATAAAGTTATTTATTCTCTCCAGTGCCACCTTAAGGTTTTCTATAGAATATGCATATGAAATCCTTAGGAATCCCTCGCCGCAATCACCAAATGCCGTTCCCGGAACTACGGCAACTTTCTCTTCTTTAAGAAGCCTGTTTGCAAACTCGTCTGAAGTCATATTAAATTTCTTTATACTTGGAAAAGTGTAGAAAGCCCCAAAAGGTTCAAAACAATCCAGACCCATTTCCTTAAATGCATGCAGAAGATACCGCCTTCTCTGATTATAAGATTCACGCATCTCTTCCACATCCCTGTCACCGTTTCTCAAAGCTTCAACGGCAGCATACTGGCTGTTTGTAGGTGCACACATAATTGCAAACTGATGAATCTTTATCATCTGTTTCATTATTACTTCAGGAGCGGCAGCATAACCAAGCCTCCATCCGGTCATGGCATATGACTTGGAAAATCCATTTATCAGTATGGTTCTTTCCTTCATTCCCGGAATCTGTGCTATTGATGAATGGGTATCTTTATATGTAAGTTCCGAATATATTTCATCAGATATAACGAATATATCCTTTTCTATGCATACTTTTGCTATTTCTTCCAAATCCTGTCTTTCCATTATAGCTCCTGTAGGATTATTAGGAAAAGGCAGCACCAGTATCTTAGTCTTATCTGTAACATGTTCCAAAAGTTCCTCTTTAGTAAGGCGGAACTGATTCTCTTCCTTAAGCTGTATGGAAACAGGTTTACCATATGCCAGTTTTATACATGGTACATATGATACATAGCTAGGCTGTGGAACAAGTACTTCATCTCCCGGGTCTATCATTGCACGAATGGCAAGGTCAATTGCCTCACTTCCGCCTACCGTTACAATTATCTCCTTATTGCTGTCATACTTCACGCCCAGCTTTCTGTTCAGATATAATACTATTTCCTCTTTAAGTTCTTTAAGCCCGGCATTGGAAGTATAAAAAGTTCTTCCTTTCTCAAGAGAATATATTGCTTCATCTCTTATATGCCACGGTGTATCAAAGTCCGGCTCTCCCACACCTAATGATATGGCATCCGGCATTTCACTTACTATATCAAAAAATTTTCTTATTCCTGACGGCTGTATTTCACTAACCACGTTTGATAATGGATTTCTCAAGGCGTCACCAACATCCTTTCATCTTTATTATTTTCTGCGAGAACCGTACCATGGTCCTTGTACTTTTTCAGTATAAAATGTGTTGCCGTTCCACGGACTGCCTCCAAAGGTGCCAGCTTATCCGTTACGAACTGTGCCACTTCCTTCATTGTCTTCTCTTCTATTATTACCGTAAAGTCAAACCCGCCTGACATAAGATATACTGCTCTTACATCAGGGAAATTGTACATTCTTTCTGCGATTTTATCAAAACCAAGACCTCTCTGCGGAGTAACCTTAACCTCTATAAGTGCAGTTACCTTTTCGTTACTGGTGTTATCCCAGTTAATAAGTGTGTGATATCCGCATATTATATGTTCCTTTTCCATATCGGCTATTTCATTTGCAACCTCTGCTTCCGTTGCACCAAGCATCATTGCCAGGTCGTTTAAATCAATACGTGAATTTTTCTCTATTACGGCTAAAATTTTTTCTCTCATTTTATAACCTGTTCTCCTTTCTGGAATAACTTATATATCTCATCACCTCTCGGTGGTGTTATAAATCCCCATTCCCCGTTTCTTAAAAATATTCTGTCATTACGGTCTGTAGTCCTTCCTATTACAGCAGACTCCACACCCCGGTGTGACAGCTCTGACACCAGTGTACTTCCGTTATCTGTTATCATAAGAAGTGCACCTGTAGATAGCATCTCATACGGATTAAGATTAAACAATTCACATAACTCAACAGTTTCCTGCCTTATTGGTATATTATCTAATATTATCTCAAGTCCCACATCTGCTGCCGATGCAATCTCCCATAATGCACCCATAATACCTCCACGGCTTATATCATGCATTGCTGTCACACCGGAGTCCACCGCGACTGCAGCCTCACTGATTACCGGATAATATTCTTCGAAATCAGCCATTCCGACTAAGAAACTTTTACAAAACCTCTTCTCAAGTTGTTCTCTCTTTATATCCAGCATAATAACTGTTCCGGCAATACCGATATATTTGCTCATAACTATATCCATGCCTGGTGAAACAGATTTCCTCGAAAATACCTGGTCTGTCTCTGCCCTCCCAACAGCATTAACTGTTATTACAGGACTTGCCACTGCCGGAGTTACTTCAGTATGCCCTCCTGTAATCTGTACATTCATGGTTCTGCACATAATATTCATATTCTGCATTATTTTCTTTAATGCCGTTTCTTTAAAACGCTGCGGAAGCAGTATACATGGCTGTATTGCTATTGGTTCAGCTCCCATTGCCGCTACATTATTGACCGCAGATGCCACCGCCAGTTTTTCCATTCCATTAAAAGTATAGGTTACAGGATTCGTAGAAATCACTGTAACCTCATTATCACCCGACCGCATAGCAGCGGCATCATTACCGATTCCGGCACATGCCGCCATTTCCGGTCTCTTATATGTTATCGCCTTATATATGGAACGATTTAATATTGCTTCTTTTGCTTTTCCATTTTCCATATCCGGCAATCCTTTCTATTCTTCATTCTTTTTATTGTCATCTGCCGGCTTATCCTTAGGTTTCTTTGTTGTAGGTTCTTCCGGCTTATTTGTTGTAGTCTCAGGCGGCGTAGTAGTCTCTGCCGGCTGTGCGTCCGAAGGCTGCTCCGGTGTATCCTGACTCTGTGGCTCCGTTTCAGACTGCTGTTCACCTGTTCCAACGGTTACATACCTCGGTGAAGCCTCATATGTACTTTTATTCACTACCTCTTCACTTATAAGTGAACCGTTCATATACACTCTCTTCAACAAACGTGCCGTATATCCCACATGTCCCGAACTTGTTACATTTCTATAACCTGCTGGAAGCGACGGGTCTTCAGTAACTACCTCTGACGGCTGTACCGTACCTAATGTCTCACTTATATATTCTATAGTTCTTCCTGCCTGCCTTGTCTCATGACCATACACATTAAATGTTATTGAACCACCTGAACAATATGCTTCTATATATACAGGTGCATCAGTATTATTTGAAAACTTCAAATCCTTCCATGTTCCCGCAAGTGCCGCATCCTGTGATAAAGGCACATACCCTACTGACATAGAATGGTTATACCTCTCAACTATTTCCAATTCTGCATTTAATAATGCATTATACAATGTAGTAGATACCTGGCATATACCTCCGCCAAGACTGTCCTCTGTCCTTCCGTTGACATACGTTCCTGCCATTCTCCATCCATTTGACTCTGTCCATGGCTCTAACAATGCATTTGCAGAAAAAGTGTCTCCCGGATACACAACCGTTCCGTTAATAAGATTGGCACCGTTTGCTATATTCTGATTCCTGTTATAATTAGAACTTCCGGTAGTAAAATGTGTTGTAAAACTTCCAAGCACATCAGTTACCTTCTGGCAGTCTGCTACCGTTGCGGTAGGATAATCATCAACTACAGTCACCTGAAACGAAGCATCATTGCCATCCCAGCCACTAAGCAGAAAATCATGGAACTGATTAACAGTGGCATCCATATCTATGATACGTCCGTTAGATTCCTGCGTATATGTAAATGAGCCTCCTTCTCTTTGAATTGACGCATTCTTATGAGGAACATTATACTGCGAACAGTACTTATCAATATTTTCAGCCATAATACTGGTATTTACATCATATTCAATATCATAACTTATACCTCTTTGTGCCAAATCTTCCTGTTCCTTAAATCTTTCTATTATATTTCCCTGTTTACATAATTCCGCTGCTTCAGAAACTATTTCCTGATTTTTCCAATAGTACCCTAATTCACCTATAGTTGATACTGCCTTATTACCATCCACATCAAGTTCTGCCTGCTTTCCGGTAACAGTGGCTACATATTCGTTTATTTTAGCTATAGCCTCATCCTTAGTCAGTCCTCCTATGTCTATACCTTCTACCACTACACCGTTAGCTATAGTATCAGTATCCTCAGCCTTGACATTAACACTTAAACCTGCCGTAAATGCCAGAATTGCTGAAAGAAGGATTATCTTATGCGGAATGTTGTGATTACTTCTCATAAATTCTTCATTCCTTTCTGGAAACTTGTATTTTTACCGCTTAAATGATAAAATATAATACAGAATTTAATAAAATCCTGCTAAAACAGTTGTCAGTACCATGGCTAATACTAATACGCCTATTATAATACCTGACATTATCCTTTTGTTTTTTCTGTTGCTGAAATTTACCATATAAAAACACCTCTTTAAAAATATTTTATAATTAACCGCCGTTATAATCGGCAGATAGGAGCAAATAATGCGTTTTTTGTTAAATATTATGCTTAGTTTTCCAATTCTTACAATAGTAATTATACTGACAATACTTCTTAATCTCAGAAACCGTAAGACTACTTCTCTTTTCAAAAGGGAACGTGAAAGCTTCTGGGAAAAAGAATCATTAGCCAATTCAACACGTAAAAAAGATTTAAACAACCTTCATTATATCACTATACCTGAAAAAAGCCTACCATTTATTGAAACAAATGATGAAATTATTAATTCATTCCATAAAGATATACGTAAACTTATGACTGAACCAATAGTCAACCTTACAGGTTATACTAATACGGAACTTAAGCTTGAATACGGTGCGGCAAACTTAAATACCCTTTCCAAATATGATTCCAATTTCACCGAACTGTGCCGTGTTCTTAATAAATGGGGCAGCCGGCTTTTGGAACTCGGGTATAATATTGAAGCATGTACCGTTCTGGAATTTGCCGTATCTATACTGTCTGATGTCAGCAGCACATATAAAACACTCGGCGGAATATATGCACAAAACGGTGATTTCTCAAAAATAGATAACCTTTTAAATGAAGCCGAAAAGCTTAACTCACTGTCAAAGCCTGTAATTATAAAGGCTCTTTCAGAACTAAAAAATTCTTCCGTAAGTTGATAATATTTTATCTATCCACCGTGATGCCTCACTCTTTGTCATCATATTAATATCTTGTTTGAAATCTATTCTATGATATTTTATCAAATCTATCAAGTAAACTTTTTGTTTTTCTGTAATCGGAGACTGTTTTTTTGATTTATAGACCATTTTCTGTGGCACAAATACGGCATCTTCCGGTGATTCAAACAATTCTGCCAATTTCAGGTACAACTTATATGTAACTGCTGCATCATTATATGCCCTGTGATGCTCCTTATCTTCTATACCATAATAACTGCAAAGATAATCCAGCTTTCTGCTCTCCAATCCTGAAAGATGCTTTTTGGCAATCTTAAGAGTATCTATACCTGATTTTTCAAACTTAAGATTCATGTTTACTGCATTTACACTGATAAACGAATAATCAAACATCAGGTTATGTCCCATTACCACTTCTGTATCGCAGAATTTTACAAAATCAGGAAGCACATCATTTATACTTCTTTTTCCCTTCAGCATCTCGTCTGTAATGCCTGTAACCTCATTTATTACCTTGGGAAGCTTTACACCCGGATTAATCAGTTCCGAAAAAATCTCCGTCTGCTCTCCGTCCTTTATCTTAACAGCACCTATTTCTATAATCTTATCAGTCTTTGGACGAAGACCGGTTGTCTCAATATCAAAAACCACATAATCATTTATCATCTGTCTTTTCCCTTCCTGCTCTACAGTACCCATTAAGAAAACACGTACTGCACTGGGGATTTCTTGCCGTACAGATAGTTCTTCCTAAAGTAATTATCTGCATATTATATCGTATCCAATGCTCCTTTGGCAATACCTTCATCAGTTCCTTTTCCACTGCCTCAGGTTCATCTTCATCTGTAAAACCCAGCTTTTTAGATATCCTTTTCACATGGGTATCTACTACTATACTCGGTATATTGTAAATATTGCCACGGATAACATTCGCCGTCTTCCTTCCGACTCCGGCAAGAGATGTAAGCTCCTCTATAGAAGATGGCACTTCTCCGTTAAACTCATACAGAAGTCTCTTAGAACAGGCAATTATATTTTTTGATTTGCTCCTAAAAAATCCTATAGAGCGTATATCCTCCTCCAACTCACTCTGCTCTGCATTTGCAAACTTCTCCAACGAATCATATTTTACAAATAAATCCTTAGTAACTATATTTACACGATTATCTGTGCATTGAGCACTTAATATCGTGGCAATTAACAGCTGCCACGGATTTTCATGGTTCAGATAACACTTATATTCTTTTGTATATTCCTTATCAAGTAAAGCAAGTATCTCACTTACATATTCCGCCATATTACCATCCATTCCTCTTACATTCCACAGCGTGAATATTTTCACGCTTCCTCCATTGTTGCTGATGCATTATTATCTAAAGCATTTCTTTTTGTATAATCAAATCTTATAAAGTACATTCCCTTTTTCGAAGTTCCATATAACGCAAGTTCCACCGGATTATACTTAAATGATTCTACATGTATATTCCTGCCTAATCCACGGTACTTTCTGTTAAACTCCTTTAGTTTATCCGGCGGTGCCGGCTGCTCTCTTCTGAATGCAGGTCTGCTTTTAAGATTTTCTCTTAAATATAAATCATACATTAACAATGCCTTCAATTCATCAGAATTAATATTATTTCTGTGTCTTGCAAAATCATATAATATTTCATAACGTTTAAGCCGTGACTGCTTCTCGCCAAAAAGTCCGTTATCCTCATAATATTTACCAAGAATTTCATACATTTCAAACGGACTGTTAAAGTATCGCACCATATATTCCATAGTGTATTTAAACTGCCCACTGTTATAATATACCTCAACCATTTCCTCAATGGTCTTAAGCTTTAATACATCATCATAAGAAATCCACCGGTTGTACAATATCTCATATGGCGGTTCTGAATGATATACCATTCCATATTCCTTATGATTTTCGTGCATATATGAGCCGTTAAGTACCTTTAAAAATCCCAACTGGAGCTGGTCAGGCACCATATTATATACATCATTAAATGATTTTTTAAACGAATCATAATCCTCATATGGAAGTCCTGCAATCAAGTCCAAATGCTGATGTATATTTCCATAAGATTGTATGCGTTTTACCACTTCAGATAAACGTTCCAGATTCATATGTCTGTGTATCTCTTTTATCGTTTTGGGATTGACTGACTGGACACCTATCTCAAACTGAACAAGTCCTGGTCTGAATCCCTTAAACAATTCTATTTCTTCATCATCCAGCAAATCTGCTGATATTTCAAAATGGAAATTTGTGACTCCATTATCATTATCATTTATAAATCTCCAAATTTCCATAGCATGGTTTTTGCTACAGTTAAACGTTCTGTCCACAAACTTTACCTGCTTTACCCTGTTATCCATAAAGAACTTAAGCTCCTTCTTAACAAGTTCAATATCCCTGAACCTTAATTTCTTATCAATGGATGACAAACAATAACTGCACGAAAAAGGACATCCCCTGCTGCTCTCATAATATATAATCCGGTTTTTAAAATCATCGGTATTTTCATATGGAAAAGGTACATCTGACAGATTTACCGGCTCTGCCGGCGGATTTACTTCTATTGTAGGATTTCCTGCATTATTACCGCTATTACTTCTGTATACTATACCTTTTATATCCTTAAAACTTCCCTGACCATATTTCCACATATGAAGAAGAGCGTTAAACGTAACCTCTCCTTCACCAACCATTATTCCTTGAAGTTCCTTAACAGAGTTCATCATATTAACTGCATCATATGATGCTTCCGGTCCTCCTGCCCAAATCAGTGTATCAGGAAGTACTTTATGCAGTTCCCTGACTATTTTCTCTATATAATCCCTATTCCAGATGTAACACGAAAATGCAGCAACATCCGGTTTCTTCATATATAAATCCTTTATTATGTAGTCAATCTGTTGATTAATTGTATACTCCGCTATCTCAATATCCTGTCCGAATTCTTCCTTTGAATAAGAATAAAGGCAGTGTACGGCAAGATTAGAATGTATGTATTTGGCATTTATGGCTGCAAGAACTACTTTCATATCCTGTTATCCATCCTGCTTTCTATAAATTCTTTAAATACTTCTCTGTTTCCTGTCATGAATCCGTCTCTGGCTATTATAATTCCTGTATCTCCCACCTTAAGTACATACAATTCTTTAGTTTCCAGCAGCTTATCAACCTGTGCATAATTAATCCTTACTTTAGACTTATCAGTTTCCATCTGAACATATTCTTCATAGAATCTGTATGTAATATCAGGATTTGCACCTCTTACGGACTCAAGCCGCTCAAATTCTTTTACTGCCTTAAACTTGTATCCATACATTGTAATCCATAATAATGCCAGAATGAGTAATGCATCTAAAAATATTAATACAGACAGTCCTTTCATACGGAACACAATAAACGCAGTAATAGTCAGTACAGCAGTAACACAAAACATTCCCTTGCGAAATATGGCATTTTCCTCTGTAAAGTCTTTTTCCCTGAATTGGTAATATTGTTTTTTAGTTAATGTGGTAAGATTCGTATATCTGGTATTCTCTTTCATACTCTCTTTATCCCCTTAATGCTTTTTTCTACAGTTGTTCTTGGAATCATTATCTGATGACTGCATCCGGTGCACTTAAGCCTGAAATCCGCACCTATACGCAGCACCTCCCATTCAAAACTTCCGCATGGATGCTTCTTTTTTAGTTTTACGATATCTCCAACATTTATATCCATATTAAATATCTCCATTTCCGTAAAAAATATATTGATACACCCCGACGCCTTAGCTGCCGGGGTGTATTTTTACTTCTTCTATACTATACATTAAACCTTTCAATAACCGATGCCAGCTTTTCAGAAGTAACCTTCAAACGAGATGCTTCATTTTGTACTTTTCCGGTATTTTCCGCAACTGCTTCTGCATCTTCTGCAACTGCGGTAGTTCCCTTTGCACCTTCAGCAGTAGCATTTTTCAATTCTTCAAATGCATGTATAATCATCGACATTTCTTCTGAAATACCTGTTGCTATCTCAGAAAATTCGTTAAGAAGTCTCTGCATATCACCCGCATCATTGTTATATTGTTCACTTGTTTCCACAAGTTTTTTATTTGTATCTTTAACATTATTTGAAATAAACTCAAGTACCTCTGATGAACTGTTACACAGATTTTCTACCGAACCTGTAACATCTTTTGTTATCTTCTGAATCTGTATTGCTGTTGCTTCTGATGTTTCTGCAAGCTTTCTTATCTCATCTGCAACTACGGCAAAGCCTTTTCCTGACTCACCCGCTTTTGCCGCCTCTATGGAAGCATTTAACGATAATAATGCAGTCTCATCCGCTATATCCAGAATAGCAGTGGTAAGCTGGTCAATCTGTTCTACCCGTTTTGACTCTTCTATGGCACTCTTAAGCTTATTCTCTGTAGATCTGGTAATTTCATCTACGACTCTTGTAGCCTGCTCCGCATCATCCTTAAGTATATTCGCCCTGTCACTTATTCCTTTTATGGTGACTTTACCTTCCTGATTCTTTTTATTCATATTCTCAATATGAATCGCTATATTGTCTGATGTTGTGCTTAAGCTTTCCGCTGTAGCTGCTGTTTCCTCCATACTGGCTGCAAGCTGTTCTGATATTGCTGATATACCTGCCACCCGGTCCGCAAGGCTGTTGATTACATCTTCAAGTTGTACCACCGCACCTACAATGTCTTCTCCACTGTCCGATACCATGCCTACTGTCTCTTTCATTGACTTCTGTACAGAATCCAATGCTCTGGCAAGTTTTCCTGTTTCGTTTTTATTCTTTATATACGGCTTATACTTTGCCCCTGTAAAATCACCGTTCTCCATAAGTTGAAGATCTAATGCCACCTGCGTTATCGGTTTTGATATCTTCTTACCAATTATAATGGCAAGCACTGCTGAAAGAATACATACAATCAGTGCTATTATGCCACCATACATTAAAACCTGTGTACTGCTTTCATTAACTTCCGAAACAGGAACTGAGATAAGTACATCAAATCCATTATTAAGCTTTGCGTATGAAATATATGATTTCAAACCATTTTTATCCGTAACCTGCTCTATGCCGCTGTCATTTTTCTCAACTGCTTCCGACAATTTTGTGTATCCTGCACTTACTATATTTTCATTTACACCATATGTCTCATCTACGATATAATGCTGTTCTGAATCTACAAGTGAAGCATGACCCGTCTTATATACAGATACACCATTTACCATATCTGAAAATTTATCAAATTTTATATCCATTCCTACCATAGCCACCAGTTTATCATCTTCATATACCGGATAACCGTATGTCATACAGTTCTCTGATGTAACTGAATCATAATATGGCTTTATCCAAGTAGGAACTCCGTTGCTCTCTGTAGTGGCATACCACTGCCAAGTTGCCTGATCACTGAAATATTCCAGATAATCATCCTCTGATGTATTATCTACAAACTCTCCATTGCAGTATTTTGCACCAATAATCTGCTTGATATTTTCAGGATTAATATATGCATATACACTTAGTATATCTTCGCTATACTCCTGATTAATAATCTTAAGGTATTCCGATACCCCTTTCATATATTCAGTATCATATTCCGTATCCAATATCCTTTTACCGTCATATGACGAAGAAATATACTGTGCAACTCCTCCAACTATAGTCTGATACTTTTCAAATGATGTGTCCATATCATTTCTGTATTGCTCTGCCATAGACTGAAGCTTATCATTTGATTCCTTTGTTATAGCATTAGAAGATACTAAAAGTGATACACTGCCTACAAGTCCCGTTGCTATTATTACACTTATTATAATTGATATTATAATGCTTGTTCCTATTTTTTTCATTTGCGGTTCCTCCATTCTATGCCTGTCACCACTCCGGAAATGCATATATAATATCCGGGTTACTGTTCTTTAAGATATTCCATATTCTGCTCAAGCAGTGGTGTTATCTCTCCTCCTACGTTTCTTATGGCTGCAAATCTGTTACTAAGCTCTTTTATTTTCTTAAGACGTTCACGCTCGTACCTTGCTGCACAATCTTTAAACATTGGATGTTCCGCAATCTTGCTTCTGTATTCTTTTGCAAAAGGACAATATGTAAAAAGTATCATCCTTACTACTTTGTTTACCCTTGCAAGACCAAGTGCCTCATTTTTAATCCATAATTCATAATCTTTTGTAAACATTTCTCTTGTATTATTTCTGCATTTCTGCATCTGTACCTTGACTTTTTCTTTTGCCTCATCAGACAGTTCCCTATTCTTCCTATAGAACTGTACATAATCACAATACTCAGCAGTCAGTGATTTCTCTCTTACATCATTCCAGTATGTTCCCTGAACGGTTCTGCAAAGCTCCCATCTGAATGCACCTACGAGCTTTATCATGATATCCTCAAAATTTTCTACCGTAAATGAAGGCAGTACGAACCTTCCCGGCGTATCTCTCTTCTTTCCTGATATTTCCTGCCACATACTTCCATTATGTCCCACATTAGGCATAAGTATAACATCGGGAAGGACTTCCTTATTCAGATTAAGTCTTGATATCTTATGCTCCATATCTTCAAACAGGTATTCTCTGTAAAATGCAGAAAAATCAATTGATGTTATCTTTAAAAGTGCATCCTCAACTTTCTTTCCTGATATATACATTTTACTCATATCCATCATAAAATCTCTTCCGCTCAATATAGGGCAGAATGTAGTTATCTGACCATTTGTAATTCTGTTGTTGCTTTTAAACATATTTACTATTTCATAATGTACCTTACCCTTTTTATCTGAAAAATAATTACTCTCCTCTTCAGGTGTAAACTTCTGTGTCTTCTTAAGCTCCCTGAAATTCTCATCGTAATCCAAATCAAATTCATTCTTTGATGGTTCTTTTTCACCTGAATATATCGCCTGAAGCCACTGTCTTACAGTATACACCGACAGCTTTCCTTCATACTTACCACGACGTGTATAATACAATTCCACCAGACGGTCTTTTTCAAACATATCTTCATCCATATAGCCATAATCAAGAAACATGCTTATTATCCGGTCATTACATTTTTCCTCCTCAGCACGGAAAAATACATTCTCATATATTTCATAATATAATTCCGTTATCTTGCTTCTGAGTTTTCTTACATCATTATCAGTTGAATACGGATCTTTAAGTGCTTTATAGGCTGCAAGCTGCTTTTCAAATGTCTCAGACTTTTCAGAAGATATTTCTGAATATTTAAGTATTTTCTTAAGCGAACCACTTGTGGCTTGAACGGCCTCATTCACCTGTGCTTCTGTAAAAGCAGATAATTGTTCTTCTGTTTCAGCAACATCCTGCTCTTCCGCAGCTTCATCACCTGTCTTTTGTTTTGACTGTATTGCTTTATAAATATCGTTAATCCTTGTAAAATCAAATCCGAATTCAAGCCCAAGAGTCTCTTCTTTCATCTCCTTACATTCATGCACAACATCTACTATGGTATCAAGTTCCTTCATTATATTAGTAATATCTCCGCCTGCACCAATTACATCTATTGCAAGTTTTGAATACATGGCAAATATATTTTCAGGACCTTTACCAAACATTAATTCAAATTTATCTGTACAGAATTTATATCTTACCATGCACGCATCTGCTGCCTTTTTGGCAAGTTCTGCCGCCAAATATACATGATATCCGGTAATATCATCATCCTCTCCAAAAAATGTCTTAACAACATTTACCGGCACCTTTGAAAGACTTTGGAAATACCGTACTGCTTTTTCATTAATTCTGTCACTGTCATCATACATCTGCAGCGTTTCTATTTTTGATGAAATCATGGCATTTTTACCATAATCACTGCATAACTTTTTATATTTTTCATAATATTCTTTTATATATTTGTATAGTTTATGTGTAAAAACATCCAAAGTCTCATAGACATTAAGGATGTTATCCATTTGGTTACATATTGAACGAATCACATAATTACGATAGTCCTTTATCGCTGTACCTACTACGCTGTAATCATCTATGCTGTTAATTTCAAACACACAGACCATTGAAGTATCTATAGCTACATAATCAAACAGATACTTATCCGAACCTATATCCTTTAGTCCGATTATTTCTCCTACCTTTAACGGAACATGCATATACTCTTCAATTGCCATCATACTGCCCTTGACGAGTAGTGCTATTTTGTCAATCTTTTGTCCCTTACGAAAAATAATATCTCCTCGCTCAACTTTTACTATATTCTTATTTTCCTCTGCCATTTTATACCGCTCCTGCTTTCTCTCATTAATTATATATATTGTACACCAAAATTATGATTTTGGATATATAAACTTGCATAATCAACAACATAAATTCCAAATCAGACACACTGTCATAAGTTCACCAAACAGTACTCCTCTGCTTACATCGTTTTTCCCAAATATTCCGCCTAACTCCGAATACCATCTGCTCTTTTCCTCAAGAATTGACACTAAATAGGCATATTGCTGATTAGCCGGCTCCATTTCATGTGCAACTTTTGCCATTCTGAGTGCTGCCACATTATTTCCCAATCCCTCATTGGCAACAGCAGAGTAATAGAACCAGAGTGCTGTCTTTTCCGGCATCACTGATAATAGTGTAAGTGCTTCCCTGTAATGACCCGAATTAATGTATGCACATACTCCATCCATGGCACTCGACTGACCTCTTCTGCCTGTTGAATATGTGGAATTATTTTGTCCCTGACCATAGCTGCTGCTGTTTCCCGTATAATTCCCATAGCTGTAGCTGCCGTTTTCTCTCATATCCATTATCTGCTTATATGCTTCCTGCACCTCTTTAAACCGTTCTTCTGCCATCTCCCTATTAGGATTATTGATATTAGAATCCGGATGATACTTTCTGCTCAACGACCTGTATGCTTTTTTTACTTCATCATCAGAAGCACCTCTTGGTACTCCCAAAACTCTATATGGATCCATCTTTGCCTCTCTTCTCCCTATGTTTAATATCCCACTTAAGCCATACTCCCGAATATAAAATATTGCGAAGCAGTTCCCGGTTTTTAAGTATTGGCAGCAATTCAAATTTTCTGCTGCACTCCGCCATCATCATTATTAGTATCTGCCTGCATTCATCATCAAAATCATCTTCTTCTGACATTTCCTCAAATATGTTATAACTGCCTTTATCATGGTCTTTTTCCAAATCGTCCCATGAATCCATCAGATAAATAAATTTTCCCAGATAGAAACCGATTTTCCTAACAGTATCTTCCCATATATCTCTTTTATATACAAATATTTCCTCCAAAATTTTACCAAAATGGTATGAGACAGTATCTATATCCCTTTCTCCTCTTTTTTCACACTTTGTCAGTGCTTTAAGCTCACTTTCTATGACTTCACACTGCCTTTTATACTTCTTTTTTATTTTTTGTACATCTTTTTTTAATACAGCCATTGCGGCACGGCTTTTTATGTCCCTGTCATCCTGCCAGTTATCAATAAAATTATAATAGGCAAGTACTATACTCATATCTGCCGCATATGATGTATATTCATTTGTCATAACTGCATGCCTGGCACATGGATGGATAATGCATCTCTCTCTTTTTATATCTGATTTTTTTTCATATAAGGATGTCAGAAATATTATCAGAAATGTCATATCATATGTAAGTGTCATCTGTCCTTTTATACCATATTTATCGTTCAGAACCTTACACAGACCGCAATAGAACGCTTTATACCTGTCATAATACTTCCCTTTTAATTCCAATCTGTTAATTGTAACATACCCAAACATTTTATATAACCTCCAAAATCTTTTAAACAGCAAAAGCAGCCTGATAAATCACGCTGCCAACTTGATTCTGCTTTAACTTTTTTTAACAAACTGAAAACCACATTTAGGGCAAGTTACCTGTATCTTTCCTTTGCCCTTTGGTATCCTTATTTTCTGTTTGCACTTTCCGCATGTATATATATGATGTGTTTTTCTCTGCTGCATATGGGATTTTTCTCTTTTGAAGATATTTACTGCTTTATCTCTGTAATATGTATATTTTATATTCTCTGTATATCTTTTGTCGTGATTTTTTGATAAAATACGATAGTAGCAATATGCAAGAACCACTATTGCCAGAATATAAAACCATCCTGTCCTGAAAATCAGATTCAATAAAAGAAATATGAAAGCTACTGCCATTAGAAAACGTGAGAAGTCATCTACACCATATCTCCCCATCATAAACCTGATTATTCGTTCCCTCATGCTTAATCACCAAAACCTTTCTGATTATCATTATTATCTTTACATAATATAACTGTTAAAGGTTCGGTTGTCAATTAACAATTAGTAATCATTACAAAACTATTGTAACTATTCTTCATCACTTTCATCATCCAAATACTGCGGTTCCAATACCGGGTGAGTAAAAATATTATAATTCTGCCGGTCACTTTCATCGTCTAAAGGCCGCTGTTCTAATACTATTGTTTTCCCTTCCATATCTGATACATTATCTTTAATAATGGTTATATACAATTTTCCCTTTTTAATTTCGCATTCTGTTTCCCATATTATTGATTCCTCTGTTGTCCCATTGTCAATTTCAGGGTCACAAAATGATATTCCTAATCCTGTAGGTTTCCATGCTGTATCCGTAATTTTTTTCTCATCATTTATTTCTACTATTACCGCATGTGAATTAGCCGGCATATAAATATATGGAGACTCAGATACCCATACACATTCATATTCCCAAAATTTTTTTCCACATCCGGAAAAAATAAGCATTGTACAAAATATAGTCATCAATACTATTAATATTTTAAAGTTTTTCTTATTTTTTACTTCCATATCATGTACCCCCTATAAATACTGAACCATCATTAAAGTAATCTAATTTATTTCCTTCTACCGAATGTGAACAATATGTTCAATTACAATTTCTATATGAATCTTTAATATATAAAACATATGTAATCCATCAGTTATATGCTTATTCCATGTAGACATTGTTATCATGCACTTATTCTTTTTCGCAGCTACTATCTTTACCAAGTTTTCTAAACAAATCATTGCAAAACTATTCTTCGTCACTTTCATTCTCCAAAGGTTGCTGCTCTAATACTATTGTTTTCCCTTCCATATCTGATACATTGTCTTTAGTAATTGTCACATATAGTTTTCCTTTTTTAATCTTACACTCTGCTCCCCATATTATTGATTCATCTGTCGATGCATTATCAATATCAGGGTCACGAAATTCTAACCCTGATGTTGTATATTTTCGTACAGCTTCTACATCTTTTTTCTCTCCATTTACCTCTATTACTGCAGGGCTTGAATTAGTCGGCATATAAATATAGGGTGAATCACATACCCATACACATTCATATTCCCAAAACCTTTTTTTACATGCGGAAAAAATAAATATTGTACAAAATATTGTCATTATTACTACTAAAATTTTAAATTTTTTCTTAATTATTTCCATGCTATATACCCCACTATAAATCCTGAACCATTATTAAAATCATCTAACTTATTTTTTTCTTCCACGTGTGACTGACCCTCCCAATTATAACTTCTATATGAATCTTTACTTACTTTATATATATAAAACGTATGTAACCCATCAGTCATAGGTTTATTTCATGTAGACATTATTATCCTGCACTTATTCTTTTTCGCAGCAGCTTTTTTTAATGCCGAAAAGTTTGTATACTTTTTATAAGATACTTTCTTCCTATTAAGATACCTTGATATTTCAAACGGATTTGAACCCAGCTTTCCCCATCCGCCTGCAAATTCTATTGACCATGCCTCAAAGCAGTATATTGTCTGCGACAGTTTCTCAGGTCTTCCAAGTGAAATCATTGCATTATATACTGCCGCTACCTCACATCCTACATATTTAAATTTTGTAAAACCAAATCTGTAATTACCTGACCTCTTATTTTTTGTTATTGTATCTTCTTGGTCAGTAACATAACATCCTTTTTTGACTCCCTTACCTTTTGATTCAAGCTTCCTGTTATATTTATAGTTCAATACTGCTCTTACCTTTTCCGCTGTATCTGCTACAGAAAGATAGATATTAGCCGCCTTGATAAGACCACTCATTACACCACCACGGTTAGTTAAGGTGCC
>JAAVHZ010000013.1 GCA_014799465.1 Lachnospiraceae bacterium
AGGGCTCCACCTCTTCCCATTCCGAACAGAGAAGTTAAACCTCATCACGCCGATGGTACTGCGAAAGCGGAAGAGTAGGTAATCGCCATTCAGGGACCGACAGAGCAATCTGCCGGTCCCTTTTCTTAGTGCCTGTACTCTCGCTGGTGTATACCTCGACTGAAAGCGGCGCCGGGATGATACTTCGTGTAAGGGTAAGACAGGGCGGACCTGTCTGACCTGTCCGATGGGGAGGGCTTAGGGAGCATATAGGAAGTCGCCGTGAGGAATTCAGGCTGGAGGCAGGTAGGTGAGGGCTCCACCTCTTCCCATTCCGAACAGAGAAGTTAAACCTCATCACGCCGATGGTACTGGAAAAGTGGAAGAGTAGGTAATCGCCATTCAGGGACCGACAGAATAATCTGCCGCTCCCTTTCTCTTTACCTCAGGATTGATATGTGTTCTGAGAGACATGGGATAAGTGGGGGAGATTGGAATTATGGGTGTTGTGGGAGTAATGGGAGAGATGGATTTATAGGAATTAAGTGAGAGGTAGGAGGTATGGGAGTTATGGGAGTGCCGGGAGTTATGGGAATGATAGGAGGTGTGAGAGTTTTGGGAGATGTGGGAGGTTTTGGGGGTGTGGGAGGGATCCGTCCGGGAAAATGCGGCCAGAAAAAATCAAGTTGGCTTTTTACGGACGGATACGTTATTGTTTGTAAAGCCGACAATACTGTCCGAGGCGCCACAGATATTTTTATATAAAAAATATCCACCGCTCATTCATGAACTGTGGATATATCCTTTTTCTAAAGTTGTTTATTCCCCCTCGAATGTCAGCAGGGCAACCCCGTATGAGAATCGTCCGCTCTCCGGAACGAGCAACATTATCTGGTCGCCCGGCTCTATCGGCATTGTGCGTAGCAGTTCATCAAGAGCAGCTGCCGGAGCTACCGAACCCACATTGCCTACCCATGTCAGATTGGTATACCATTTGCTTTCGGGCAGATTGATACCTCGGGCATTGATTTCATCCTCCAATTTTTTGTAGAAGAACATTGAGGATATGTGAGGAATCACGTAGCGTATCTTATTCAGGTCTACATCATGCAGACTTATAGCCCTCTCTATCGCATCAACAAAGCGGGCTATGGCAAATTCATTGAGCAGTTTTACATCCTGTTTGATTGCCCAGAGCGAATGTGTGCCGATTTCTTCTGCTGTGTAGTTCTTCCAACTGCGTATGCTCTTGTCGGGCATTCCCTCTGCGCCCATATACATACATGCCGGAAGTTCGCCGGCGTATGATACCATCTCTATCCAGTCGATCAGCAGGTTCTTGTCTCCATGCTTCTCAGGCTGGAGATGCACAGCAGCGGCACCGTCCGATAGCATGAAGCGTAGAAAGTCTTTCTCAAAGGCGAGTATCGGATTTGCCGCCACCTCAGCCAGGCAGTCATATTCTTTTTCAAAGAGCTTGGAGAGAAGCACAGGCGAGACAAGTTCCGAATTGGCGCTTACGGCGTTGTCACACCACCCTCCGGCTACCGCCAAATATGCGACTTTCAGGGCGTTCAGACTCGTAAGGCAGACACCGGCTGCCGAGAATATCTCCATAGGATATTTGAATGTCTTCCCATGCACCATCGCCGCTTGTGAGGGTAGCCATTGGTCCGGCGTTGAAGTACCGAATGAGAGAAGTTGAGTCTTGTTTTTCTCTTCCTCCTAGGCAAACAATCCGTTGATCGCTTTTGCAGCCATCTCCGCATTTGTATGGGTAATCTGCTGATTGGTGTCGAGAGCATAGTAACGGCTCTTGATGCCGTTCTGACGTAAAACGATGCTCTTTAATCTTGATGGCTTGTCTCCGAGTTTGCCGAGATACAGCTCCATGTCATCATTCACGACTTTCTCATTCGGAAAGTAGGAAGATGTGGCTGTGATATACACTTTTTTCTTCATATTTTATTAGATACCGATTAGTATTATATTGTAAAAGCAATTTGCGTAACTCGGAATTACAAGCAATCACATGATATTACTTGCTGAAAATCAACATCAACAGATTATTCTTGCTTCCGATTATACCTATTGGGTATTGTCGTCGTTCTTTATCTTTATAGCGTCATAGATTTTCAGGTAATTTCGTCTCAGCTGATCAACATTCAGTCCGTTATCGAGTGCCTCCCAAAATGTCTGTCCGTAGAATAAAAAGAGGAAGGTCTGAGCGAATGTGAATGTATCTATATCCGGGGATATTTCTCCGTTCGCGACGGCTGCACGGAGTATGTCGTTCCATGTGAACAGCTCGTAAGTGCGGTTGGATAGGTATTCGTCGTGCAGGTCGGGTGCGGTCTCTTTCAGCTGCATAAGGAATGACAGGTATGCCAGGCTTGCCTGTTGCACGGTGCATCCTGACAATAATGAATGTAAGTTATTCATTGTTTTGCTGATAGATGCCGTATAGTCGTAGATGAATTCCTTCAGTGAAGACGATTCATGCTTCAGATTCATCTTCTTTTTAAGATTCTGTCGGTCTATCCAATATCGCTTAACTACCTTTCTGTATAAGTCCTCCTTATTCTTGGCGTGGTAAAAAACCGCTCCTCTGGTCATACCTGTTTCCTTCTCAATATCCGCAAGGGTCACACCTTTGTATTGATGAAGCAGGAACAGCTTGAATGCTGCGTTATATAGAGTTTCCTGTCTATTGTTCTTTTGCATGGTATATGAATATATAGCATACTGTTCTTATAGCAGTATTAGTCTTATAAATTCAAAATTAGTCAAAATGCTGCATATATCCAAATCTACCATATGCTTCGCATAATCGCATATCGAAAGGTATTTAGAATATTTGAATCCTAAATATCGGGGAATAGTATCTCATTATATTTGGAGACAAAAACGAAATAGATCAAGATATTAATAATAGTAATCTCTTCAGCTGAATATTTTCCGATTGTTATGACGCGAGAATAGACAACAAATAATATGTATTTTATCTCTCTCATCGATTCCAACAGTCTTTTTATGTGTTGCTGTCTTGTTATGATATATAATATATTGAATGGCAGATAACTATATTAATAATAACATTATATTTATATTCGATTGTCTACTTGTTCAAATGTTAAAAATTGTATACGTGGCAAAAATTTTCTTAGATTTTCTTGATTTAATCAATAATCCGTTTTATATTTGCGTCCATAAAATAAAATATGGTAGGTAATGCCGGATTATTACGTATCAAATCAATAAGAACTATAAGAGAGCATATGTGTTTTCCGGACAAAACCTTACCATTTAACCTAATATTAACCGAACTGAGAGTCCTCTTTATCTGAAGACAGACTCAAAGTTCACAAAAACTCTAAAGTATGAAGAAAATTCTACTTTCACTCGCAACTCTCGCGCTGGGCGCGAGCGCGGTGTTCGCTCAGAGTGCACCGTTTATCTCAGGAGTTACTTTCAGCGCTCCTGGTCAGGAGAAGGTCGACCCTGAAGAAGACATCTATGAACTCCCGACTCCCGAAGTTACCATTTCGATGGAGTTCGATGGATGGAACGACGAAGAGGCAACTAAACTCGGTTATGCCCCCAAGCTCATGGTTGCTACCGGTATGGGGTTCGGTGTAGAACCAATGTTCTACGACCTCGAAAGCAAAACTTCAACATTCACGTTCACTATGAACGAAGAAACATGGGGGCAGCCCTACATGGGTATGCTGAATGCCGTGCTTATGGTGTGCTTCATGGATGATGACATGGATTTCTATGTAACAGAAGATGGTGAGCCGGTGTTCTATCAGGCAATTTATACTGCTCCCAACACGTTCGCTGCGAGATTTGAGTATGCTGCTCCTAATGGTGTTTGGGAGGACGAAACTTTTGCTGATGCATATAACCGCGGTGAAGTAAGTTTCGTGTTCTCTAACCCGGTAACATTTACCAACATTGCGAATATCGGTAAAATTAGATATATCGGAGAAGGTTTTGACGAGTCATATGATATCACCGACTATACTTCTGACTGGGATATGCTGAATGGTCTTTGGGCTGTTACCTTTGCATTAAGCAACGAGGACTTTACGGCTGAAGATCTTTCTCAGATTGTGATTACCCTTTCTGGAGTTGAATCTGTCATTGGTGAGTCTTCCATTACCGTTCAGCCTCTGGTATTGAACAACGTCGCAGCTCCTGCTCCTCGTAAAATCAAGAAAGCTATGGAGGGCGACCTTACAAGCGGAAATGAACTTGTAAATGTTTATAACGTTCAGGGAACGCTTGTGAAAGAGAGTGTTAACAAATCAGCTATCAAAGATCTTCCTGCCGGTCTTTATATTGTAGACGGTAAGAAGTACGTTGTACGCTAAATCAATTGAGTGGGGCGGAATAAACAGCATTAATATGCTTGGTTATTCAATATGCTTGGTTATTCAATATGCTTGGTTATTCCGCCCCATTCTCTTTTTCCATGAAGAATGAAACGTTTGATTTTTTTATTGGGAGGAATAATATTCTTCTTCTCAACTTATGCTACTCCGGTTAAATTCATTGGATGCGCTCCTGCTGATGGAAGTTCTATTGACGAGTTTAAGTTTACCTTGACTTTCGATATTACAGAAGCTGCTGAGAGTTTAGGAGCAGGAGAATGGGGCTTAGGATATGCTGGCAACTTAACTGAGCCTGTTCGGTGTACTACGTTATACAAAGGAACCGCTGGGGATGGGGAAAAGTTGGCAACAGTTCTTGATACCAGTTTTACAGGAAAGTCCGAGGGTTGGACTGTGGGTAACAATAAAATTGATATTGTGTTTCCGGATAGTTTTGTGCCCGAAGAAAATCAACTTTACACGCTTGTAATAACAAATAACTTTTCCTTATATCAAGCAGGTAAAGTTGTTCCCAAATCAACAGTAACATTAAAATATGAGAGTGATCCACTCGTACTGACCTTTATCGGTAAAAAAGCTGGGAATGATAAACTATTGGTACAGAACATTTCTGTTGATGACAATGCAACCCTTGAAACATTGAAAGATGTTAGATACACATTCAATACTCCTATTGTCACTAATTCCGAAGTTCTCGCATTAATCAAGGAGAATGATGCTGTTATCGCTCAAGCAATTTCAATGTCAGTTGAGGATAGTAATACTCTTGTTGTTGATTTTGGTAATGATGTAAACCTCAACTTGGGTCATACTTATGCTGTTATTCTGCCTAACGGAGCTGTATCAATGGCATCCGATGCTTCAAAGACCAATGGCGAGTTCTCGTTTAATGTCAACGGTGTCAAGACTTACACGTATGACGTTAAATCAATTTCTCCGGCTAATGGAGAAATATGTCTGCCTACAAAGGTGAGCATAGACTATGAAATTCCCGTTGGCACAAAGTTGACAGCCGGACCAAATCAAGCTACAAATACGCATCTGAAAATTTATAAATCCGAAGTATCTGAAGATAATCTTGTGAGTGATTTGCTCGGCACATACAATTCCACAAACACAGGCTTAGATTGGGATGTTAGCAAAATTCCTTATGAGCCATCTACGGAGTACATTCTCGTCAGAGAGCACGGCTTGGGTTATCTTTTCAGTCATGATAATAAACGACTTCCGGAATGGACAAATGAAGGAGTTGAATCTAAATTCACTACTATTTCAGTTGAAGAAGCCGGAGTGCCCAAAGTAGAATTTCAAGCTCCGGTTCTTGGCATCTACAACGCCAACGGAAACAATGTCACTCTGAACAGTGGGGATAAGGTTGGTGAAATCACTACAATTGATTTTCTTCTGAAAGACCTGAGATATTCATACAATGGTGAATATGTCGGTGCAACATTGACTGACACCGGTTCCCGTAGTATTGACATTTATGACGTTACAGAAGAGACTCCCATTCTGTTAAAATCAGTACGTCTTAACCCTCAGCAATACGAGACTACCACATATTACTATTCTGTCTATCGGGCAATAGTAAATTCGGCTTTCTTTGAAGGACATAAGTACAAAGTGGTAATACCTGCCGGCACATTCTGGGCAGTTCCAAGTTCGATTAGAAATTTCTCTCTCAATGAAGAATATGCTGTGGAGTTTGAGGGAACAGCACCGACATCTGTGGAGATGATAAGCTGTTCTCTTGAAAATGATGCAGAACTCTCTGAATTATCAAATATTAT
>JAAVHZ010000014.1 GCA_014799465.1 Lachnospiraceae bacterium
CGTTTTAATGCTTCCGAAACGGAGTTCACACAAACATCTCCCAGAAGGCTGTAAGTGCCGATTCCATTGATTGGCATTTCATATCCGCTATTTAACTTAACAGTCTTTGTCTCAAAATTGAATTTACGTTCCAACGTTGTTTCTATAGTCTGTTCCACTATATACGGCTTAATATTCTGACTATCCATCCATTCCTGTATTTCTGACTTTGAAGTACCTGATTTAAACCGTTTTCCCTCCTTCCATATTGTACTGCTATCCACAAGAGAATGAAGATTAGTGTCGCTTGAACCAATGCCACTACTGTGTGAAGTGCAAAATGGTACGATTGTCTTACCATTAAAATCATAATTTTCCAAAAATGTACTTACAATTCTTGGTGCCTGACCCCACCATATAGGATATGCCAATATCACTGTATCGTATTGTGCCATATTTTCTACACTGCCGGAAATCTCTGGTCTGGCATCGGAATCGTTCTGTTCCCTGGTCGCTCTGGAATTTGAGTCATTGTAATTCAAATCTTCGTCAGTATATGGTATTGCCGGCTCAATTTGATATAAGTCCGCATTCAGATATTCTGCTGCATATTCAGCAAGTGTTTTTGTTGTACCGGTACAGGAAAAATAAGCAACTAAAATATTTGTATTTTTCATTGAATTATTATTATTGGTAAGGGCATCACTTGTTGCTTTACTTACAGCATTTGTATCATTTTCACCTGAACGATTTTCCTTTCCACATGCAACCATACATATTAACATAATAACGATAAGTGCCATACAGCCTATTCTCTTCATAAGCCCACATCCCTTTACATGTTATTTATAGGATCTCTCAAAGATACCTGCACAATCCTCATCACTCAGTTCACAAGGGTTAGCTTCAAACAGCCCTCCCATTGTTTCACGTGCATTTACTGCAAGTGTCATGCACTCTGATTTGTCAAAACCAAAATCACTCATTTTTAAATTGTCTACGCCACATTCTTTCTGCAGTGCAGCAAGTGCTGTTAAAAAGTCTTCCGGTTTATCCGCCTCCGGTATTCCCATTACACGTGCCATCTTAATAAATTGACCGTCACATGCATGCTTATCAATAAAATATTTTGCAAATTCGTAAGAAATCATAATCAGCCCTGCCCCATGCGGAAGGTTATGATGATATGCACTCATGGCATGCTCCATGGAGTGTTGTGCTGTTGTTGATGTAAGCTGCATTGTCATTCCTGCTACGGTACTTCCATACGCCACATGCTCTCTTGCCTCAAGGTTCTTTCCATCATTTACGGCTGTCGGAAGATACTTGTATATATTTTCAATTGCAGAAAGTGCAATCGCCTCACTCATAATATTTACGCCCTTGCTCATCATAACCTCTGTATTGTGGAACAATGCATCAAATCCCTGATATGCAGTGTACTTTGCAGGTACTGTCATCATAAGTTCCGGGTCTACAATACTGAGTACAGGTACACATGACGAATGACCAAAGCCAATCTTTTCTTTAGTTTCCATATTAGAAATAACGCCCCAGCAGTTAATCTCTGAGCCTGTTCCTGATGTCGTGGCAATTGTTACAATAGGAAGAGATGGATTTTTGACAGGCATCGCCTTTCCTGTTCCTCCTATAACATAGTCCCACAAATCTCCATCATTAGTTGCCATTACACCGATTGCAGCAGATGAATCAAGTACTGCACCACCGCCAAGTGCCACAATAAAATCACATCCGTTGTCCTTTGCAAATGCTGCACCTTCCATAATTGCTTCTTTTAACGGATTTTCCATAATGCCTGCAAATACTGCTGCATCTGCACCGGCAATTTTTAACTGTTCCAGCGTTCTGTCCAGATATCCATTTTCTTTAGTTGATTTACCATTAGATATCAACACCAATGCTTTCTTTCCCGGCAGCTCCTGTTTGCCCAGTTCATTAAGCATTCCCTTTCCAAATAATATATTAGTCGGATTGTAAAAATTAAATTTCATCATAATTCATTTCTCCCTTTCTGATTTTATTATATTTATTTTTTTGACATACAGATTTTTTTTAATCTGTATATAAGGAAGTCAAGACAATCCAGTTCATCCTGACTTTTATGGATTTTATTCAGTAAAACAGGCTTATACTTTTGAAGTATGGAAAGAACATCTTGCGTCTTTCCCTGCTCTGCATAACTGATACATAGACTTATCATATCTTTATCACATCCTGCATCTTGAAGATTCTGTAATAAAATTCCTTTTTCGTCTGTTCCTTCTGCCATTGCACTTGCACCTCCATTTACTCTTATTATATATATTCAACCAGTAATTTACCAATACTTAAATCAAATAGCCTGTTATTCTTGTAATGAATAACAGGTCATGATATACTTAAAAAATCAAAATCAGAATGGAGATATTTTATGGAAATCCGGGTATTGAGATACTTTCTAGAGATTGCAAGAGAAGAAAATATGACAAGAGCCGCCGAACGCCTTCACATTTCCCAACCATCTTTGTCAAGGCAAATGAAGGAATTAGAATCTGAACTGGGAAAGAAGTTATTTGTACGAAGCAGCTATAGCATACACCTGACCGAAGAAGGTATGTTGTTACGCAAACGTGCAGAAGATTTACTGGCAATGGCAGATAAAATCACGAATGAGTTTAAGACATTAGATGATATTACCGGTGGTGATATATATATTGGATGTGCTGAATCTTATTTGATAAAATACCTTGCCCAGGCTGTACGTAAGCTTAATATACGTTATTCAGGAATACGTTACCACATCACCAGCGGTGATACAGAACAAGTCTCAGAACGCTTAGACAGAGGACTATTTGATATGGCATTTATTGTAGAACCACCGGATCTTTCCAAATACAATTATCTTGAAGTTCCTGAAACCGATACATGGGGTGCAATAATGAGAAAAGATTGTCCATTATCCAAGAAGAAAACTATACACATAGAAGATATTATCGACTACCCTATATTTTGCTCAGAGCAGTCCGCAAGGGTCGACCTCCCCAGATGGTGTGGCGAAAACATTGACAAACTAAATATTATGGCAACCTTTAATCTGGCTAATAATGAAGCTGTTTTTGTACGGGAAGGTCTGGGAATTGCCTTAACATTTGACCGTCTTGTTGATACCGGTTCTGACAGTGAACTTTGTTTTCGTCCTGTTACACCTGCATTACATACAAAAATGTATGTAATATGGAAAAAATATCAGATATTTACCCCCATTGCAGAATTGTTGTTAAATGAATTGAAAACTATAATCGGTACATCGTTAAAAAATTCAGACTAAATATTTTGCATTTTTATCTGTTCTTCGATTATAAGCTGATACCGTATTAACTGAGTATCATCCAGATGCTCATTGTGCATATTAATGCCCGTAATCTGGTGATTATCATAGGTTGTATAGTAATAAATACCTTTATCGGCATTACAGCAGGAAGTGAAAAGTGTGATTTCATATTTTCCGTCACCGACACAGCAACAGCCTCTTTGCTGGTCAACAGAACCTAAAATATGGAAAAACTGACTGACGCTTTCAGATTCGGAATCTCCTGATACAGAATTCATTTTAACAAATGCAGCCCTCACAAAACGGGATTCAGATGATAAATCTCCCGGAAGCCCTAATGCACCCATACCACGGCTATATGCGTGTAAATCAAGTTTATCAGAAAAATTATTTACAGGCTGCTTTGGAGACAGATTCATATAATTATTTAACCGGAACATCTGCTGGTTAAATGGAGGATTATTTGTCAAAACACCCACCGGATTATCATAAATCTTTAAACCTTCCTTTACTGATTCAACTGTAACAGCTTCATTAGCATCTGCAATAATCCAATGAAGCTGTGCCAAAGGTAATTCCTCACTAAAAGGTGTATCGATAAGATTTATTTTCTCCAGAAGAACTCTTGCTTCTTTTACTGTGGCACACCTGCCCAGAATCCACGGTATAAATTCGAACTGTGCAATATTATTTTTATTTGGTGCTGCCTTTTTATAATCTGCATTTCCCACAAAATTAAGTCCTGCCATTCCAAGACCTTTTTCATTAACCGCATCATAATAAAGAGGATAATTTTTTTCAATATGTGCCATACCAATCATCGCATAATGTTTATCCATAGTTCCCATATTACGAAAATGAAACGGATAATTCCTCGGTGTAACCGTGATTTCATCGCCATAAGAAAACTCATAATCCAATGTTCTGCCAAAATAGAAATCTTTTGTCTTGTATGTCACTGCTGTACACATAATGATGCCTCCTGTAATATTAATGATGTCAAATTATCAGATATTTCATCTGTAATACAATTCCTATGCTTTATTGTATGATTTTATTAAAAGAATATTCTCTACTGAGCATCCTCTTCCTTATGATTTTTTCTGGTATAAAAGAATATTATGCCTGCCAAAAGAACAACCGTTACCCAGATACTTCCTTCCATTCCAAATGCACCGCCATTTAGTAATTCCTTTCCATCATGTGCAGTAGTTATAAGCAGAGAGTTGCCCGAATTCATTCCACTGACACTTATTCCATAAAAATTGCCCTGAACAAGATTCCAGATAGAATGGAACGCTCCTATTCCCCAGATATTTCCGCGTCTGATAAAATAGAAAGATGCAAAAATGCCAAACAATACCAAATTAATAAATGCCAGTACAGTAATTCCATTATTGAAAAGATGCAGCATGGCAAAAAATATAGAATTAACAAGAATTGCTACTACCATCGGGTATTTTCTGGCAAAAGATACCATCATATAACCCCTGCAAAGTACTTCTTCCGCCATCCCCTGAATCATAAAGCCCAGCAGATACAATATGAAGATACCAATCGAAAATTTGGGTGAGAATCCTGTAATACTAAGACCTCCTGTAAGCACTCCAAGCAAAACTGCCACTGAGAAAAATAAAAAGCCCGCTGCCAAACCTATAATATACTCTTTCAATATGTGTGTTTTGCAAAAGCCAATAGTGTGCAATCCTCTTTTCTGAATCAGTCGGCAGAACAGACATACAACCAGAATCATCGCAATGTCTGAAAACAATGTGAGAATAGTGTAGAAATCAGTTTCTGAAAGTTTCATTGCAGCCTCCATAATCACTTCTTTATCCCCTGTGGATACTGCTGCCTGATAGGTGCTGTCCATACTAAACAATATAATCTGTCCCGGTGTGAGAATAATCATTTGTGCAATGGTGATTACAATAAACATCGCCACAAATACAATAATCTCTAAAATCCAGTTTAATCCTGCATTCTTCTCTGCCGCCTCCTGAACAACAGCCGGTTTTTCAACTAAATCTTTCATTTCTCTTTAGTTCCTCTCTTTGTATTATAAATTATTTATACGTATTATATCTTATCTTCTTCCTAAAATCAAAATATTTCTGTTTGAGGTATGTTCATAATCAGGCGGAAAATAAATACACCATTATCATTCTTAAAATCATAATCGCCATCAAATTTTTCTGCCGTTTTGATGATACTTAACACACCTATGCCTCCTGTAAATTCCGGCTTAGGCTGTCCGTTCTTAAGCTCAGTTTCCATTCTGCATGTATTACTGCAGTATATAACCAGTTTATGATTCTTCCTTTTAAGCACAAGATTAATAAAACATTTTTTGTGAGCTGACTGTTTTTTCACTTCCATACATCCATAAATGGCATTTTCATAAGCGTTTGCCAATATCGTTACCAAATCAATATTGGGTATAGGAATATCCTTGTCCAATTCCACGTTTAATTTAACCTCTATTTTCTCCCTTTCCGCCATTTTAGTATATGCTGAAAGAATATTATTTACTGCGATATTAGCACATATAGCCTTCGCCACACTTCCCTCTGTTTCTCTGTTATAGTCATTTAAATACTGAAGAAGTTCTTCTATTTGTCCCCTGCGGGCGTATTCTGCTATTACTGCGTTATGATGTCTTACGTCATGGCGGATTCTTCTGCCTGACTCTACAGACTCTTCCAAAATCTCTATATTCCTTTCCACCATCCTTTGATTCATCTTCATAAGCTGATTCTCTTTTTGGTACTCCTTCTCTTTACCAATATGCATATACAGTCGAAACACCAAAAGCTGCAGTGCACCTGTAAGAAAGAAATTAATGGCAATCTGAAAAAGACGGTAAGGAGTCTGCTCCCTGCTGTTTGGATTCAAAATAAATCCCACTCCAAAAAGAATACATACTATCATAACGGTAACACTAAAACGATCCAGTTCATTTTCCACATAATGACAAAATCCCCTAATAGATGATTTAATTTTTCTCTCAATAAAAAATGCCATTAAAAATATAAGCAAAATACGTGAAATAATGTCTGCCCATACATTACGGTCAAAGAAAATAACAGATATTTCAATTCCTCCTACAAGAAATACCGCCATCATGTAGAAGGTGAGTGCCAGCTTATATACTGATAAAAATATCTGGTCACTGCTGACGTATATGGCAAGTACGGCAAAACAAATGTACATCACAAAAGCTACCAATTTAACACAACTATTTTGGTCAATTACATACCATACACACCCCAATGATATCACAGACACACTATAACATATATAAAATAATGCCGTCTTTTTATTACCAAACCGTGATTCACTCATCATTGAAAACAATATTATAGTTCCTGCAAGACTTATTGCAAACCTGATTAATGCTATATATGCAGAACCTCCTAACATCTCTTCACACGCCTTCCATTTTTCTTTAATACTGTTTTGTTATACTTTAAATGATGCCACAGTCTCATTCAAAAGTTCACTTAAACGGAATAACTCTTCCATTTGTTTCACCACTGCCCCTGAATTTTCATTAGAATCCTCTGCTGACTGCTTCATGCTCTCTATAAATTCTGCTATCTCTCCCACAAGTTTCGTAATTGCCAGAATTGATTCATTAATTCTAACCATGCTGTTACTCATTTCTTCAGAGGATGCTCCCAAATCGACCGAAATTTCATTATAAAATTCCGCATCTTTCTGATACATTTTAGCAAGTTCTGTCATGCCTCTGTAATCTTCCATAACTCTTCCGTTCATAAATTCCAACAATTTCCCTGAGTTTTCGGATAATGAATCAACATTTTGTACTACATCTTCAGTTACCTTACGTATCTTATCTACCGCCTGCCTTGAATGGTCTGCCAAATTCCTGATTTCATCTGCAACAACAGCAAATCCTTTACCTGCCTCGCCGGCACTTGCCGCCTCTATAGATGCATTAAGTGCCAAAAGATTAGTCTGAGAACTTATGGCAAGTATTTCTTCTGTTAAGGTATCAATCTCCCTTACTCTCCTGCTGTCTTTAATTGCTTTTTCCAAATCTCCCCTTGTCTTCTGATATAGTGCAACAGCCTCTGCGGCAGATTTTTCAGATATTTCATGATGTTTTCCTGCCCTTTCCATAATATCCCCCGACTGTTCTGCCGCTTCTTCTGCTTTTCCCGCCACTTTCTGTATAACTTCCCCAAGCTCATGGCTATTATCCTTAATACTCTTTGCCAGTTCCCTTGCCTGTGCACTCTGCCCCATAACTCTGCCGGTCAGTTCAGAAATGCCAGATATATCTTTATTTAAAACGGTCATTTTTTCAGATGTGCCTTCGGCAATAGTACTGATATTTTCTGCTTCCTGTTTTGTATTCAGTATAATCTCCCTTATCTGCTGCCTTACCTCCGTTGTTGCCGTTCTAATCTGTTCCGTTTCACTTTTATATTCTTTTGGAATTGATTTTTCACTGACAGCATTTTCAGAAAAATCCCCCGAAGCAAACTGTTTTAACATTTGAATCGGTGCCAGCATCTTTCCAATAAGCCCTGCCATAAACAGCACCACAAATACAATTACAATAAGGGCAGTTACAATCGCTACAACAAGCATGGTAATAAGCGAACTCACAACATTGGCAGCCGGCACTACAACTCCCAGTTTCCAACTGCTTCCTTCTATTTCCGAGACTGCAAAATAGCATGCTTTTCCATCATAATCTTTAAGCTTTTTTGCACTGCTTTCCGTTCCCTCTATCATTTCTTTAAGCCCCGGCATAATATCCGCTACTGCAACCGCCGAATCTTCCGTAGGTTCATACTTTTTATTTTTATGTGCCACATAATGGTCGCTGCTGTCTGCGAGAAATCCATATACACCCTCCTCATAGCTGATACTTCCCGTCAATTCTGTTACTGTTTCAAGTGTTACATCCAGACCAATTACCCCTGCAAGCTCATTATCTATGTAAACCGGTGCTGCAATAGTTGTACACATCTGATTTGTCATCACATCCCAATATGGATCAGTCACAACAACTGTACCTTTTTCAGCCGCCTGCTTGTACCACCCACGCTGTACCGGGTCATATCCGTCCGGTATCTCTGCTTCTCTGTTGGATTGGATAAATCTGCTGTCCTTTGTTCCACAGTACAGATTTAACAGTTCTTCCCTGTCTGCCGAGTAGATATCCACTATAGACTGTATAAAATCCGTATCTGTTTTGCCGCTTGATTCTATACTGTTTGCCGCACCATCTGCAAGCATTTTTTCATTTTCAATCCATGTATTGATTTCTTCCGCATATTTGTCCGCATTTAGCTGCAAAGCCTGTGTCTGTGATTTAATCATACGCTTTCCCGCAACAACTGTAATTCCTATAGTTGTAAAAAGAATACTTGCTGCAACAATACATATTACACTGACTGTAAGCCTTCCCTTAATTGTCTTTAACACAATTACGCACCTCCTGAAATTTCATCTGTATATTTTAACAACTATTATAACAGATATATTTTCAAAAAATCGCAATTGGTACAGTTCGCACTTTTTAAGGTACAATTCGCACTTACATTTTAATTTCCCGTACTTTTATAATTCTTAACACTGATTCTCCAAAATACATAGGCTGCCATATATATTACAATTCCTACAACCGGTGCAATATACAAATATATTTCCGGATATTCCTCCATATCAGGTTTTCTTAACAGATATTGTGCCGGAAAATAATTTACAAAGGCAAATGGCACAACATAAATCATAATTACCTGAATCAGCTTATTATAAATACTGATTGGATAGCCGGCAAACCTGCGCATATTCCAATAAAATATATCCCTTATGCTGTTAGTCTCTACAAAATAAAAGCTAAGAGAACTGAATATTATAAACATTCCTCCCTGAATAAGTACACCGCCCACAACAGTAGTTATATAGTAAATAACCGTAAGAAAATCCCAGTGTATTCCAACTCTTCCTGCTGACACTACGAAAAGAACCAGTCCCAGCATTCCATGACCACATGCCGCAATAACATCGGCATTATTTGATATTAACTGAAACAAAAGCCCTCTCGGTCTTACCATAAGCCGGTCAAATCTCCCCTCACGAATCATACATGAGAAGTCTCTCAAATCAGCAAACAAGACCACTATAATACTGTATGTAATAAATAAAAGGCTGAATAAAAACAACATTTCATCCACATTCCATTCATTAATACAATCAAACTTCATCAATGCAAGATAAATCACAATAATACCTGTTGCCTCTCTCAAAAACACCGCCAATGTTGCAACAAAGCTGTCTGCCCTATACTGAAGTTTTGCTAATATACTCATTTTTAATGACTGCAAGGCAATTCTTAATTCGCCCATAATCAACCTCCTTGAACTACTAATTTGCGGACACCATTTTTCCAAAACAGATTACCAATCAAATATAATACAGCAATCCAAAATATCTGTACCACCATTCCATAAAATATGTCTTTTCCGGTCATTTCACCAAGATAAATTCTTACCGGCGTAAAATAAATAGATTCAAATGGTGTATATGATACAATCTTTCTTAGTATGGATGGCATAAACCATATTGGCAGCATTGTTCCTGACAATATATTTACAAATACATTCTTTATAGTTACTATTCCCCACACACTAAACAACCAGAAACACCATGTCTGTACAATAAAGCTAATCATCCACAAAACCAGATATCCAAGAGCCACACTGATTATCATCAATATAATACTTAATATACTTTTAGGGGCACAAAAATCAATAAAAAATATACTAAATAATAGTGCAGGTACGAAATTAAAAATGATTTTAAAAATACTGTCCCCAATATTCTCTGATAACATCCGCAGCTTAAAATTAACAGGTTTTAAAAATTCATTAGTAATACTTCCGTCATGCAGCTTGTTCTGGAGAAACATTTCATCAAAATCAAATGCACCGGAAAGTCCCAGAGAAATAACAAAATTCGTAGCAACCATACTAAATGTAATGCCGTCAATACTGTCCGCCTCTCCATACAGAGCTTTATATATAAGGCAGAATACTATAATGGTTATAACCGTGTTTATTATTCCCATAAAGAAGTCCAGCCTGTATGTCAACCGGTTCTGAAACTTTTTAAATGCAAATTCTAAATATACTCTCATGAAACACGAATACCTCCTTCGTAAATATCACGTATAATTCCGTCTATTTCAGGCTCACAAATAGATATATCCCTTATGTCAAACTTTGAAAATAATCTCTCCATCACCTCATTCATAGGTGTTTTATTTACATCAAATGTATACTTTTCCTTCTTTCCGTTTTCGAGCAGAATTTCAATGCTCTTTAAAGCCGCATATTGATTCTTTATCTGTTCCACGCTGCCATCATAGATTTTCCTTCCTTCATCTATGATAATAAGTCTTGTGCACACTTTCTCAATGTCCTGCATATCATGAGTTGTAAATATCATAGTTGTATTTTCCATTTCATTCATATATTTAACAAATTCCCTGATTTTTTCTTTTGCAACTACATCAAGCCCCATGGTTGGCTCATCAAAAAACACGATTTTAGGAGAATGTAAAAGTGCCGCAACAATATCTCCACGCATCCTCTGCCCCAATGATAACTGTCTTACAGGCTGATTCAGAAATCCCTGCATATCCAGAAGTTCTGTAAATTTCTGAAGATTTTTATCATACTTCTGTTGTGGTATTTTATATATGTATTTTAAAAGCTCAAAACTTTCAATAAGCGGCAAGTCCCAGTTTAACTGTGACTTTTGTCCAAATACCACTCCTATATTTTTTACAAATGTTTTCCTTTGTTTGTAAGGGATGAATCCGTCAATTACCACCTCTCCCTCATCAGGATACAGGATTCCTGAAAGCATTTTTATTGTTGTAGACTTTCCCGCACCATTCGGACCTATAAATCCAACTATTTCCCCTTCTTTTATAGAAAAACTAATATCATCAACTGCCCTTTTTAAATCATATTTTCTGCTAAATAAATGTTTTAATGATGCGGACAATCCTTTTTCACGTTTTGCAACCTTATAATATTTTTTTACATTCTTTACTTCAATCATATCTGACCTTTCCCTTCATATATTTTTTTAATTGTATCTTCCAGATTAGGCTCTCTAAGCTTAATATTTTTAATTACACATCTGTCTGTAATATGTCTTATAATTGCAGCAGTCTCGACTTTCTGTTTCTGAAATTTTATTGACAGAATATTATTATCCATAACATATTTTTCAACAGGCAAATCCTCCATATCAGGAAACGCTCCATCAATCTCAAAGTCAATACTATATTCTGGTGCAAATTCTTTCATTATTTCTTCCACGCTGCCATCATATATGCTTGTTCCATTATCTATTAAAATTATACGGTCACATAACTTCTCAACCTCAACAAGATTATGGCTTGTGTATATTATAGTTGTTTTCCTGTTTTCTTTAAGTTCATTAATCACTGACATAACTCTTTCCTTAACTGATACATCAAGACCAATCATTGCTTCATCAAGAAACAGGATTTCAGGCTCCGGTAAAAGTGCATATACAAGTTCACTTCTGGCTTTCTGACCTAATGAAAGATGATGTACAGATTTATAAAGACAATCTTTTATATCAAAAATATCTGTCAACATACCAAGCCGTACTGTAAAATCATGTTTGCCCATTCCATACATTTTCCTACAGTTATCAAATGAATAAATTAATTTCATGTCACTCCACAACTGCGACTTTGTTCCTGAAACATAAGCAAGTTTTTTAAGTGTAGCATAATCCTTTAATGTATCCTTACAATCACTAATCCGTATAAAGCCGCAATCTGCCTTCAGTATTCCTGACATCATATTCAGAAGAGTTGTCTTACCTGCTCCATTCTTACCTATAATGCCTGCACATTCAAATGGTGCAATATGAAAACTTATATTATCAACAACCTTTTTATTACCTAATGTTTTACTTACATTTTTAACCACAATCATTATGCCTCACTCCATTCTGATATTTAGATTTTTAACAAAAAAATATCCCATAGTCAACGACTCTGGGATAAACAGCATTTCAGCAGGGATAAACAACATTTATCACAAAACATTTCCTTTCTTCATAAATGTCCGTCATCCCATTATATTTTCCTGTTATCTTTTTAATCTGCATCATTCCAAATCCATGCCCGGCTCCATCTTTAGTGGATTTGAACTCCGGATTCCCTTCAAGCACTGAACTGTCAATACTGTTCTTAACTACTATTGAATCAAATCCTTTTTGATTTGATATTATTACTTCCATTTTCTTTTCCTTTGACTGAACTGCTGCCTCAATTGCATTATCCAATAAATTATTCAGCAAAGAAGAAAAATCCACACTATCCATATATTCAAAAGCCAGATTTTCAATCTCAGCCTTAACCTTAATTCCCATATCTTTTGCTTTTGAAAATTTATTGTTCAGAATATAATTCATCAACGAATTTCCCACATTTATATAAGTATACATCTTATTAAGATTATCAAGTATTTTACTTGTATAATCTTTTGCCTCTTCTGTTTTTCCCTCCTCAAGATAGGAAAGAATTACCAGACTGTGATTCTTCATATCATGTTTTAACATCCTGCTCTGAACCTGAATTTTCTTAATCTCTCCAGACATATCCTGCTGCTCTGAATACTTTTTTTTCATATCCAAAAGAGTTTTTTCCATATCAAGATTCTGTGCCACATATTTAGTAAGCTGCCTGTCTTTTTCAATCTCCTGATTTTCTATATATTTCCTCTTCCTATATTCCCTTAGCCACATAAAAGTAACCACAACACACATTACTATAAAAAAATAAATCATCCATACAACCTTCAATCTCGTCTCATATTTTCTAATATCTTTTGTCTCACTTCTTTTTCATAGCTCCTGCCAATGGGTATGATTTTTCCGTCAGTAAGTTCTGCCTCGCTGCTTCTAACTCTGCTTATGTATTTTGTATTTATAAGATATCCTTTATGGCATCTGACAAATTTCTTCCCTGTCAGTTCCTTTTCTATATTCGCTAATGTATCTCTATATTTTTCATTTCCATTAACAGTATATATATTAATATAATTTCCTTCAGATTCAACATAACAAATATCATCAATACATATTTTTACAACTTCCTGTCCCTTTTTTATAATCAGTTCTTCTCTTAAATAAAATAGTTCCTTTACTAATTGTCCGATTACCGCATCCACCTCTTCATCAAAATATGATTTTCTGATAAATGCAAATGGTCTGTAGGCAAAAGTCTGATATACCAATGCATCATAGCTGGTCACAAATACCAGCAAAGTTTTCAGTCCTCTGTCCCTTATCATTCCTGCAATATCCATTCCGCCAAAATAAGGCATATCAATATCAAGGAACAAAATGTCAATATGCCGGTTTTCTAACATCTCAACAAGTTCCCTTGCATCTGTCAATGGTGTATAATGGGACGAAACGGATAATTGTTCAAACCCTGACCTGACTTTTTCAGTTATCTTGTCTAATATTTCTTTCTCATCATCACAAATTACTATATGATACATTCCTGTCACCCTGATAATTACATAAATTTATTATTTCTAAGCCATTGTACTGACTGTTTTAATGATTCCACCGTTTTGGTTTCTATAACGCATCTGCATTTATGTTCTGATGCAGTCTGTAGTCTTTCGGCAATATTAATCTCTCCACTGCCTAAAGTCAAATGGTTCTTTTTACCTGCTGCATCATGGATATGAAAATGACATAGTTTTTCTGCATTTCCTTTAATAAACTCTTCATCAATATTTCCACATTCGTGTGAATGTCCTATATCCCATGTAAGTGCAAACACATCACTTTCAAGCAGTAAACAAACTGCTTCCTTCTCATAATCTCTGAATCCGTCAGTGTTTTCCACGCATATTTTTATGCTGTCACCACACATTTCTTCACACATTTTTCTAAACTCTTTAAAAGAATGCATATATTCCTTATTATACTCTTCAAATAATTGAACCCTCTTATCCGGCAGAGTAAAATATACACCATGATTCATATGCATATTTATTACAGGCACATGTAACTTACCTGCTGCCTCTATGGTTCTTGCTGCTGTCCTCATGTAAGCATCTGCCACCAGTCTGTTAAAATCTGATATATTGAAATTTTCATCAAGATGAATTGTAAAATAAATATTATATTTTTCCGCCATATTCATAAAGTATTGTATACCTTCCAGCTTTTCTGTCTGATAATCCGGAAGATTCATGTTTAATTCCACAAAGCTCAATCCTAATTCTGAACAAAGCGATGCAGTTTCTTCCAAATTCTTATTTTCAATTAATGTAGGCATTCCAAAATCTTTTATACCATCAAATCTGTTCATGTCTTTTACCTCCCTGTATCAAGACCTGATTTATATATTTAACCGCATTTGTCCATCATAATAAGATGATTGTACTGCATCCTTTATAATATCGCCTTCCTCCCATGTCCCAATTAAGAACGAAGACTTGGGATTATGAAGTTTCATATTTTTTACAACTATATCCCTATCATAATTTGCATAACAATATATACAGCCATGACCACATGTATTGTACATGCCTATATCATTACCCAGAAGGCAATTACAGTCACTTCTTGCAGATTTCCTTGACTTAGGAACTTTTAAAGTTGCACCGACAGCCCGTTCTATAATCTCTTTTGTCATGCATCCCGATATATCTATTCCATACTTTGCAGCTTCTGTTCCCTCACAGCAGGTACGTATAATAATACCATATTTTCTGCCAATCTCTGAAAATTTCTTTTCAATAATTTCACGCTCATTTATATTCACTTCTCTTACAGACGGAAAGTTCCTTTTTGTTTTTGCATATAAATCAATAAAACTGATTACACAGTTATCAGTATATCCGTTAAGATTTCTGCAAATTTTCTCAAACTCTGTAATATGAAATTCCAAATTATATTTTTCTGTAATGAAAATCGGATCATATCTTAAACTTATGGCTTTTATCCCTACAATGTCTGATAACTGCTTAAATGTATCCATAACTCTATTTTTATCCGGTACAAATGGCTCAATATCTTTTTCATATGGGGTTATCGTTACGAACCAGAACTGATTAAACCGGCTTATTTCTTCTATCCTGTCCAACATAGGCTGCGGATTTTTTGTGCAGAATACAATGCAATCTACAACATCAGTATTTATCTTATACTTAAGTACCTGATTCGGATAATATGGATTTCTTGTAAGAACAAAACCTTCTTTTATCCTGTTATAAAACCAATCACTAAAAAATGCCGGTATATCAGTTCTGCTGCCCGTATTGATAATCATTCGTTCTATACTCTTCCTTTCGTTTTAGAAATTATGCCAGTCATGCGGTGCCAGATTTTCATCAAACTCCTCGTATGCACTGCAAAAGAAATTATATCCCCAGCCATCGGAGAATTGAACCTGCAGCATACCGCCACTAAAATTTAAACCATCAGAATTTATGGATTGTATCAGCCCATCAAAGTTAAACATTGGAAATAACTTTCGTGCCAGTCCTTCCACATCTGTCTTTTCAATGCTTCCATCATTGGGAGATTCGTCAAAATCTTCACAAAGTGCATAAATTGCATTGTTCAGTTCATCATTATCATATATTGCCTCAAAATCTTCCTCACTGTATTTGTCACGAAATTCCGGCAGTACTGCCTCATCTGTCTCCCAAAACGGATAGGCACAATCTGCAAAATCCAGAATCAGCCGATACAAAAAATAATCATTAATCTGTTTAACATTATTTTTTATCATAAGTTCTTTGCTGTTATAGTAATCCTCCAATGCTCTAGCAACAGAATCACCATCTTTAGGTACATTTTCAAGAACTGATTTTAATGGTTTCATCCATGAATAACCAGAATCCATATGCTTGAATGTAGTTTCTAAATCATATTCTATTTCAATATTTCCTTCTCCATAATCCTTGTTCTCAAATGTACCTGCAATCCCTATTGAGAAAGTTCCCTTTGCTAAAAATTTACCATCTCTGCATATTACACTTATCATAGTTTACCTCCTTGATATTTTCCTAAGTGACTAATATATGTACATAGAAAACTGAGAATTTGTATAATTATTTACAGTGCAGTTATCCAAAAACATATTGCTGAAATTGCAGAAAGTGGTGTCATTATATATTTTTCCTTTTTGCTTTTGGAAATAAAATTCATAACCGTATTAAGTGAGAGATATACTGCCATGACAATACAGATTATCTTTGTTGTATTCTCTGAAAACCATAATGGTATAAATTCTCCCATTTGCAAAATTATAACTACAAAAAATAACTGTAAAATAAGCTGTGTTACCAAAATAATCCTTAGTTTCTTAGGAAAAACTTTATATTGTCCTCCCATTGTCAATTCTCCTAATGGCAAGCCGCAAATTATATTTTACGCTTTATTTAACTCACCGATAAGATTGAAGTTTTCTCTCCATTAACCAATGGGTTTCTGTCTCATCATATTTCTTAAATCCTACTCTTTGGTAAAGATTTCTTGCAGGATTTTCTTTATATGTTTTTAAATAAATTCTAACATTTTTATTTTTTATCCTCACAAATACCGATTGTAATTTGACACAAATGCAAAATATTTACACCACACATATGCTTTTATCTTTTTCGCAAATCTGTTTTATATTTCCGTCTTGGATAAGGTATGCCGCCCCGAATAGCGTTGTCACTTTGCCTTCAACTATAAAATAACTTCCGTCTTCCAGCACATAAAATTCCCTGCCATAACTATCCTGATATGTAATATCCTCAAATAAGCGTTTACCATCTAAAATATCATCTTTTATATCCTGATAGTGTGGTAAAATCATTAATTTTGTAATTCCCAATCCTGATAAAAATCTTTTGTATTCCTTGTCAACACTTTCACCTTCCAACTCTGGCTGTGCATATACAACCTCTGCACTGTTCATTGTTCCGGCACTAATACCAATTAAAATTCCATCAAAATTGAGGATACTTTCTTTTAAACGGATTCTTTCAAAAAATTTATTTTGTGTCGGAACATGTCCACCGGCAAGTATAAGTACATCATAATCGGCAATTTCATCCACAAGTTTTTCATTTCTTTTATCACATATAAGTATTTGACCAATTGATAATCCGCTCATTGGAAATGATACCTTAAAAATATTCAATATACTATCATTTATTTCTATATCGCCTGCGTCTGCACTTATTATCAATACTTTTGAGTTGTCTTTCCAATGTTTTTTCAAACTGTCTAATAAACCATTCTCTGTACTTAACTGCGTGGGTACTCTTGTTCCGTTCTCTTTGTAAGAGCCTCCTATATTGCTTGTTAAATATGCAATCATTATATTCTCCTTGGTTATATTCCCTGATAAGCTTTGAAGTTTCGACTATATTGTGAACATTTGCAGAAGTACCGGTAATAGTATGCACATACCTACTGCCCAATCAGACTATGATATAATCTGATTCATAGACTTCATGTTATACCTTATATCTGATGCAATTCCTTTTCCAATTCAAGCACCTGCTCCAGAGTAAGATCAGAATACATTGCAATCTCCTCCGGAGACAATTTCCCTGCTTTTATCATTCTTAAAGCGGACTGCTTATTTCCCTGCTCTATACCCTGCTCTATACCCTGCTCATATTTTTCCTGATAATTCATTTGCAAAGTCATATAATCCAACCTCCATTTCTCATTTTTTCTGACAGACTGCACTGCCTCGTCTAACTCTCTGGTAAAGTCATCCTCCGGCTCCTTACCATCTATAAAATCAAGCAGCCTTTTCATTTCCGGAGTAACATCATCCATTGTTCCTTTGGTATTTAAAATAATCTTCGTTGTATCATCTCCAAGTCCTAACTCTAGATTTTGGATACAGCGATTTTCAAAAGTATAGATGTGTCTTCCTTCACCAAACAAATCAAAGGTACATACAAAAATAACAAAACTTCGTTTCAAGTTTTTGTAATTATCCCCTTTTTCCAAGATATTCAAGTCTATCATTCCTTGATAATATCTTGTTCTCTTAGGAAGATTTCTATTCTCCGTTGTCTGCATTTCAATATTATAAACGGTTTCTTTGCCATCCTCCACATAGATATCCAAGCGTACACTTTTTGCATCCGCAGAAATATCTATCGTCTCCTGCGACTTAGGATATTCAATACGGGATATCCTGATGCCAAGTATACGTTCTAAGAAAGGCTTGCAAAATTTGGGATTCCTCATAATAACACTAAACATGAAATCATCCTTTATTTGCAGTTCCTCAAAAGCTTTCTCCATAATGACGCTCCTTCTTTTCTTTACCTCTATTATAATATGTGCCTGTGAGGTTGACAAGGACTGATTCTTGTGGCATTTATTGACATCGAAAGTAATGGGCTCTGTTTTTAACATTCCAATGAAAATACCCTAAAAACATCAATAATAGCAGTTAGTCCCTCCGCCCATTTTGCTCCTCAAATAAAGTCTTCCTTTTTGTGGAACATCTCAAATATTCCTCTTGATTATTCCACCGCTTTTAACGACTCCGCCATCTGAATCTTCCCTATCTGCCGTTTCATAAACAAGTTGACCACAACAGCAAACAGTACTGTACAGATAAGTGCTAATACATAGCTCTCCACCGTAATATGAACATCAAACGCCATAATATCAACTTTAATCATACTCATAACAATACGATGAAACAGTGTTCCCAGCGGCAAGCCGATAAATCCTGCCAACACTGACAAAACCAGATTCTCCCTCAACACATAGCTCTCCGTTTCTTTTGGATAAAAGCCCAGTACCTCTACTGTTGCAATTTCGCGGCTCCTCTCCGCCAGATTAATGTTTGTCAGATTAAAGGTGACGATAAAAGCCAGTGCACCGGAGAACATCACGATTAGCCAGATAATATAATTCAGGCAGGAAAGTGCACTGTCCACCTTTTCCTTTGTAGATATAAGCTGCGTAACACCGGTACTCTCCGTAATATCGGTGAGTTCCTCTGCTATATCCTGTACATTGCCGTTCACAGACAGTAGTGCCGTATTCGTCTGCCATTCACCAAAGGCATCCGCATAAGTATCGGCAGAAATCATCACAAAATTATCCACATAGTTATCAAAAACTCCCTTAACAGTAACGGTTAAGGTATTCATATCCGTATCCTGCATTTCAAATGAATCCCCCACTGATAATGACATCTTTTCAGCAATACGGCTGCCAATAATGGCACCGCCTTGCTCCGGTAGTGCCAGCGATGTTCCGTCCGAATGAAAATCCCAAAAATCTGTAAGTTTTTCACTGTACTCAAAGCTGTACAGGCTGACCGAGTTCATATTTTCTGAACTGTGTAGATTTACACGCTGTACAGAGCATGTGAGGTAATCATCCACTCCTACAATCTTATCCAGCTTTTCACTGAAAGACTCCTCCGTTCCTGCTGTAAATGCTGTTTCTATATCATATTTCTGTATCTCCTCAAATTGCACAGTACCAACACCAATCATAGAATCCCGTACTCCAAAAGCTGTCACCACGAGACCGGTGCAGCAGCTAATACCAACAAGCATCATAATAAGTCGCCGTTTATAGCGGAACATATTGCGCAACGTAATTTTCTGTAAAAACGACAAGCGTTTCCAAACCAGTGCAAAACGCTCCAGCAAAATTCTTTTTCCCTTTTTGGAAGTGCGTGGTCGAATCAGCTTAGCCGGATTTTCTCCAAGTTCATTTCGGCATGATATCCATGTGCTGCCGAGAATGCCCAGCAAAGATACTGCCAATGTAATCATTGCTAAATAAGTACTGAATAGATAGGACAACGGTGCAAAATCATAAAGGGCATTGTACGCATACCAAAAAACCTTCGGCAATCCCCATGTTCCCAAGAAGAATCCGAGCACCCATCCAATCAGTGTGGCACTGCCCGCATACAGCAAATATTTTGAGATAATTGTTCTGTTTCTAAAGCCCATTGCTTTCAGCACGCCAATCTGTGTGCGTTCTTCATCAACCATGCGGGTCATGGTAGTAATACAGACAAGCATAGCAATCATAATAAAAAATATTGGAAAAATATTTGCCACACCGCTTAGAATTGAGGTATCATTCTCAAAGCTGGAATATCCGGAATTCTCACTTCGGGTAAGCACATAAGTTTCAGGAGCTGCAATCCCCGCCTGTTCTGCCAGCTCCGGCGGTAATCCTGTTTCTGCAATCAGCATATCGTACCGTTCATCTGCAAGCTGTTTGCAGGTTTCTGTAATCTCTGTTTTATGTTTCTCAATCAGTTCATCATATTCATCGCTATATATCCCGGCTGTTTCATTGAGAGTCAAATTTATTTCCGTATAAACCTCATCGGTAAAATTTTCCATTGGAAGATAAATAAAGCCCTCCAGAGCACCATTTCCGATTCCGGTTGTCCCACGGTCATTCCCCAGATAAAGCGGAGATTCCGCCAATCCTACGATTGTAAATTCTGTACCGGAAAGCCGGTCTGCAACAGCTTCGGTATTTTCATCTGCAATCTGGATAACTGTTCCGATGCTTTTTTCGTCAAACACCCTTGCGTCGGCAAGACATTCATTATCTGCTTCCGGTAATCTGCCTGTTTTCAGTGATGACAGATTCACATTTTCCGGCAGAGAAAGAAACTTAAATGAATTTATATTACTATCATACTCTGCCAAAGCGTCTATGCTCCTGCCTCCCTCTGCCAGTCCGATTCCGGCAATTTCAGAAAAGGCATTTACATCATCCTCTGAAAATCCAAGGGTGGAAATCAGACGGAAATCGTAAAAGTGCTGTTTAATAAGATAGTCCTCACAGGTGTTCCACATCGCATTTTTCGTAATTTTTAGTCCCGCAAAAAATCCTACACTGAGCATTACAATCAAAAGCAGTGCCATATACCTGCCAAAAAAAGATTTAATTGCCCGAATCGTCAATTTAAAAGAAGATTTCATAGGCATCACCACTCAATCTCGTCAATGGGAACGATGGTACTGTTCAAGTCATTAGACTGTATTTTTCCGCTTTTGATGCGGATAACACGGTCTGCCATAGGTGCAATAGCCTGATTATGTGTGATAATCACTACGGTGGTATTTCGCTCACGGCTCAAATCATAAAGCAATTTCAAAACCACCTTTCCCGTCAAATAATCCAGTGCACCGGTCGGCTCATCACAGAGCAGCAGCCGCGGATTCTTTGCCAGAGCACGGGCAATTGCAACTCGCTGCTGTTCACCCCCGGAAAGCTGTGCCGGGAAGTTGTTCGCCCGTTCTGCAAGTCCAACCATATCCAAAGCCTCTTCTGCAGGAATGGGATTTTTGCAAAGCTGGGCTGCAATTTCCACGTTTTCAAGTGCCGTAAGGTTTGGAATCAGATTATAAAACTGGAACACAAATCCTACGTCATGGCGACGGTATTCTATAAGCTCCCGCTTTCCAAGAGAAGATATAATCTTTCCGTCAAACTCAATCTTTCCATCGGTAATTGTGTCCATACCCCCAAGCATATTGAGAAGCGTTGTCTTTCCAGCCCCGGATGAGCCTAGCAAAATACAAAATTCTCCCTTCTCTATGTGAAAGCTTACACCGGATAATGCCTTGATTTGTGTCTCTCCTGTACCGTAGCTCTTTATGACATTTTGAAACTGTATATAATGTTCATGCATCACTTCCGCCATATTTAACCTCCAAATATTTTTATTCTAATATATTTGAGTTGCATCTTTGGGCAATTCTCTTATATGTTTTAAAAACATCCTGCAATTTTCACTGTCACTTAGATTATAAATATATCCCAGCTTATCTCCTGCATATTTTGAAACATCATCAAACAAATCACACATTCTAAAAATTGCATCCCAGCATTCCTCTATATTCGAAGAACAATATGTAGATAAATATTTATTCCATTCTTCTGCTTTAAGCCAATTATACATATATTTTCCTGATTTGCCCACACTGACAGAAAAATTTGTTTCTATACCCACCTTCCATGATAACATTTTTTCCAGTTGTTTTCTAACACAAAAATTCAACATATCCTGTACATAAGGTATTTCACCCCTCCACATACCTTTTGCCACGTTATTAAGACACCACCAGAACTCATTACAGGTGCATAGATACTGCTCCTTTGACGGCCGCTTTACCCTGTAATCTTCATCTGTTGACTTCGTAATCATTGAAAACATTTTGTCCTTATCCAATAAAATTCTGCACAATTTATCATTTAATATATATTTTTTTGAATGTGAAATACTTTCCACATGCAAGTCAATCCTATTACCATCTTTAAACTGCATAAGCCATCCGTAATAATTCTCTTTATCACTGGGGAAATCAGGATGTTCATCAGGATATTGCATAAATAAACGCTCTCCAAACCTATCAATCCAATTCTTATTTTCAATATATGGTCTCGTATCTGTCACAACATAAACTATATCATAATCTTGAAATATATCTTTGGGAACATTATCATTAGTACGTGAGCCATTCATATATACCGCCCTTATGTTATCATCCTGATTAGCAATATCCAGTATAAGATTATACATCTCTATTTCTGTTCTCATCCTCAATTCCTCCGTAATTTGAACTATAATGGTTGTCAGATTCTGCTATAACCAATTTATCCTATTTTCAAATATTACCTTCCTATTCCCTTTTATTATTTTCCCAATCTCATAGCAGTCATAATATTTTTTCACATGATTTATTACCATATCTTTGTATTTTTCCGAAACTACAATGTTAAATCCAACACCGCAGTTAAATGTACGCAGCATTTCTTTATCGCTGATATTTCCATTGTTTCTTATATACTTAAATATTTCGGGTATTTTCAATTTTGACAGGTCTATTTCTGCACTTAATCCATCCGATACCACTCTTGACAGATTACCTTCTATTCCACCTCCGGTAATATGTGCCATACCGTGTATTATATCCTTTCCAAATAAATCTTTTAATGACTTATAATATGGTGTATGTGGTTTCATAATCTGTTCAATAAAAGTCATGCCTTCAATTTTATCTAATTTTATCTCCGGCATCTTATCCATAAGCAAACATACAAGTGAGTAGCCATTTGTATGAAGCCCGTTAGATGCTATTGCAAGCACTATATCATTTTCTTGAATTTTACTTCCATCCACTACTTTTGATTTTTCCACAATTCCCGCAATGGTTGAAGTAAGCACATAGACCCCATGGTCAACCACTAATGGCTGAATGGAAGTTTCACCGCCTACCAATGAACACTCATTTTCCCTGCATGCGTCTGATACTCCTTTTACCAGACTCTTTATAGTATCTTTTTCTGCATTGCCACATACAATGGTATCTAAAACCGCCAAAGGCTTTGCACCCATAACTGCTATATCATTTACCAGATGGTTAATCATATCATGGCATATAGATTCTGTGTAACCATATTCCATTGCAAGCTTTTGTTTTGAACCTGGCTCTTCTGATTTCAAAACAAGTACCGGTTCTTTAATCTCCTTAAAATCTATATCATATAATGATGCAAACGGACCTAATCCGTTAAGTACACGTTTATCATGGCTCTCCAGATGCTTCGCCATTTCCTTTTTAATCGTATCAGTATAAGTAATATCAATACCTGCTTTGCTGTAAGACAAACCTTCCATTTCTTTTTGGTTTCCTGCAAGTATTTCATCCACAGTCACGTCTAATGCTATGGCTAAATCATACAATATTTCTATATTAGGAAATGTAATACCTGTTTCCCACTTTGAAACCGCCTGAAATGAAATATTTAATTTTTCCGCCAACTGCTGCTGGGTCATGCCCAATTCCCTGCGTTTATTCATTATAAAATTACCAACTTTTACACTATTCAGCATAATAATTTCCTCCGTTTTTATTTTATAATAAATTACGCATCTCAATCAGTGCAATAACTATGTAAGAGAAAATTGCAGAGTAATTCAACCCGATGTTGAATCTGAAAGCTGTCCTAGTCAATCACTAATGCCAGATTCTTCTGCATGGTTGAATCATCGGCATACTGTTGTGCCATCCACCTATAACATTCTGTAAGTTCTGTCGAATCTAATCCTGCTGAAATTGTTCCCTGTAAGGCAGCATGTGCCACCCAATATGATTTATCTTTCATAAGCATAATAAATTCGTCTATATATTCTTCTGCATCCGGACATTTTCCCATTACATAGACTGCTGTTTTACGAACATCTTCCGGATTATCAGTGTTCATTGCATATGCAAGCACATCACCTGCACAACTACCGGAACAATCCTTCAAAAAAAACAGAATCCTTAGTTTGTCAACTTTGTTTTCCTGATAAAGCAGTCTCAGCATTGGTTGATAAAACTTGTCCTTTTTCTCCTTTGGCAGCATTCCTGCACGTTCTACTGCTGCCATTTCATCTTCCCCTGCCAGAAATTTCTCAAATAAGATTATTCCATGCTCACTGCTGTATTTTAACAGCAACCATAAACGTATGTCATTCATTTCCTTCTCTTTAATATTTATCAGAAAATCTATCGTATCAGGAGAAAGTTTTTTGAATCTAGAAAAACTTGTAACACATTTTTTCTTTTGTTCTATCAAATCAGAATTTTTGTATTGATTCATCAATTCTTCTTCATTGCCTAAATAATAATAACCATATTGATACACATTATAACCTGCTGCAATCTCTTTAAAATAATTCATATACCAATCTTCAAAATTCATTCCTGTCAGATATGGGGGACATCCCCCCTCTAAATTCCAATCAAAATAGACAATTTTTCCTCTCTCACTGCCCTTGCACATTAAAATATTATCATATGTACATCCCTTGGTGCCAATCACAAGTATCCCTGCATAAATGTCACTCATTATTTCTTCATATTTCTCATCATCTTCAAGTTCATCCGTTTCGTCCATAACCAGTTTCCACTTTGCAGCAGTCATTTTCTCATCAATAAAAGGCTGTTTTTCAGTATTTTGATTAAGCCAGTCACGATTCCATGCCTCTACCTGTTCTAATGAATATAATCCGTAATCGGGACCCGCACCGCCATTTCCTATTTGGGTTAAAAATGTAACATATGCCTCTGGTAATGTTAATCCATACTTTTTTTCAAATTCATGTACTTTTTCAAGAGTTGTTACGGGATTTAACTGATATTTGTGCTTGCCCGCACCAAATACCTCCAAGTCCTTGTCTACAGATTTTGCATTATTCAATATATTTTCTATGACTTCTCTATTCAGCATTTTTTCTTTTTCTCCTTATACAATATCTGTTATAATAATCTCCTTTTATGGCAAAAAGCAAAAAGTTCTTATACCCATTGACAGGCTGACCAATGGGAAACCTTTTTTCTTGACAAATGTGACAATTGCCTTTAAGATAGTAAATATTTGTTCTTACCAAATCGTAAAGATACAGTTTACCATTTTCATCACATCTTTTAACATCTAATACGACTTTAGCATGGCAAAAACTTTTTAAAAAAACTGACAAATCCATTTTCAGCTTCATCTGAAACTGATTCATAATCAGATTCTCCGGCTTCTAAATCGTAATAATATTTTCCGGTTCTTATATCTATTGACAGGCTGTCCAATGGGAAACCTTTTTTTCTTTCTTTATGTGGTTTTGAAGTAATTATAAATGGTTCACTTGCCATACTTTCTTCCATTGCACTATGTACATTTCCATCTTCTGTTACTAAACATACCGCATTTTTATATCTTGCCTTTAAATCTCCATATTTTTCTGCCAGATTAGCATAATATTCAATCATTTCTTCGTCAGATAAATATCTCCCGTTAATAGTCCTCACATGAACTCCCGGCTGCTCTTCCTCAGGTATATTCTCTATGTACAATCCTGAGTCGCATGAGAAAACCGGCATATGAAACGCATTATAATATCCTAATGCCTTCTTTTTTGCATTCTCTAATGGTGTATTGCCATCTTCTTCTATTTCAGGAATGTCCATATCAATATCATTAAGACCAATTATTTCTATTTCAAGAGAGCTTAACCATTTCCTCATTCCATTAAGCTTCGCCGGATTCCCTGTACCATATAGTATTTTCATTTTAATCCTCCGTTTTCACTCAGATTATCAAGAAACTTCTCCATATACTCTTTTTGCGGTGTTATTACATTAATATCTACATCTTTATTGTTTTTTGCAAATTCTTCTAAAATATCTTTCAGATTCCAAGCTGATTTCATATAATCTTCTATAATATATCCTTTACTGTACCCAAGTCTGTTAAGCAGTATAGCAGATACAACACCCGTTCTGTCTTTTCCCGCATTGCAGAAATATAGTACATTATTCTCTGCACTTTCCATATATTCAATAATCTTAGCCATCTGCCCATCTATCATATTCAAATAAGAAACAGGTACCAGCTCCGTACTTTCAGGTATCTTATTACCTCCTGTGACAGGCATACAAATATACTCAAATCCGTCTATATATTCAAGTGGGCAGGGTCTCTGCTTTCTTTCCCTGCTCTCCCTCAAATCTACTATAGTTAAAATATTGTTATCAGTCAGCCATTTAATATCAGTATCACTTAATGCAGCAGGAACATCGCTTCTTATAAACTTAAAACTATCAGGCAATATTTTTCTTGTATTATGCGTTTCAGATAAAAGACTTTTTTTCTTTGACTTGAGGCGGTAAACCTTTACAGAAAACTCTTTTTTACCGTCAAACTTCATAGACTTGCCATCCTTTTCATATAGAAAGCCACACTTTTTAAGCACAGCACCGGAAGCAGGATTTGACACATCATGGGTAGCTGTAAATTCATTAATATTTAATTCTTCCTCTGCAAACTTTAAGATACGCTTTGCTGCCTCAGTGGTATATCCCTGATTCCAGTATTTATGCATTATATTATAGCCCAGCTCATATACACCTGATTCTTCATTAAAATTAATTCCTCCGCAGCCAAATAAATATCCCGTCTCCTTCAATACAAAACCCCATTGATAAACTGTATCACTGAAATTATTTTTTTCTTCTGACTCAAGCCACTGTTTTGTATCTTCAACATTCTGATGTGTACACCAACGAACATACTCAGATACTCTGTCATCACTTGTCCATCTCTCAAATATATCCTCGGCATCATCTATGGACAGCGGTCTTAAAATCAATCTTTTTGTTGTTAATATTGGTGTATTCATATATATTGTGCTCCTTTGTAATTCTTAAAAGCTGCTCAATCCGTTATCATTTCAAAGTTACACTTATCTGCATTCTTCCATACACGCCGTATTTCATCCCTGACCTCCATTAAAGCAAAACCTAACAGATTTTCACCTTTCCATTTCAATGGATTAAAAATATTTTCATCTGTCTGACGCATTTTTATTCCCCAGATTCCGTCATATGGGCTGGCTTCCGCTATAACACTGTCACCTGTATTTAATAAAAACTCCCTAAGTTCAGGATTCTGTGTAAACTTAAAGTAATTGCCATTAAGTACTATGGAATATTTCACTTCATTCCACACATTTTCATCAAAATTTCTAACTTTTCTTCCCAATGCCTTAATCTTCTTCGGGTCACTACACTTTAAAATCTGCCCGCAAGTTTCTTCGTCTCCAAATAATCTCGCTTTCTCCGCCATCATAAATTGCTCCATACAGCAGTATGTATCAGCCACTGACCAAAACTCCGACTTCCACCATTGGCTGAAACAGCTTTTTGTAATGCTTCCGTCTGATGAAGGCTGATGCCCCCAAAACATTGTATATTTCAACTTTTTCTTCTTAGAAAACATATCTCTTATCTGTTCTATAGAATACTTTGGAGTTCCGTTTTCCCGCCAATAATCTATTAAAAATTCTTCTTTTTGAAAATAAAAGCCCTCATGCGTATCATTCCAATACCCTTTCCATGTAACCGGCTCAGGAAAAAGTTCCTTATACTCTGCTGTTTCATTTTCATCAAGAGCCTCAAACCATTCTCCCCATTTTATAATATAACTTTCTCCACTTCCCCACCTCCATCCAATTGAATATCTTTCAATATAAGGATATGCAATCCAAGGCGGCGGCATTATCTGCTTATCTCTTAACACAATTATCATTCCTCCATTTTATCATACTGATACTTTAATACCGGATTTTTCAAATGCACTCATCAACTCTTCTTCACACATAGATATATATTCTACAGACTCTAAATTTTTAAGCAGCTCAAAGCCATCTATACTTTTAACTAAAAATTCTTCTGACTCTCCATCCCAATCCGGCATAATTAAAAAATATATATCTTCTCCTCCATCAAAACAAAGTTCAGTAACACTATCTAAATCATCCTGTGTTAATTTCAAATTCTCAAAGTACTCTGCCATTTCATCAATGCATTTATAACTGCCATATTCATCAAAATCATCTACATACTTTGCCTTCATTTCCTCTAATTCATCAGAAAAGCTTACTTCCTTATCTAATAAACTATTAATCACAACTAATTTAAATCCAAAGTCTGCAAACATTCCGCTTTTATCTGTAAATTCAGCATTTACTGAATCAGGCATATCTTCATCGTCTTTCATTGTTCCATATATGCTTATTAATTTGTTCAAATACTCGTGGATTTCCATTTTATTTCCTGATACTTTTTTATCCATAACAAAACATTCTTCATATTCTAATTCACCAAATTTATTAACTTTCTTTTCATAAGCATTACGTTTCTTATCCAAATATTCAATAGTATCATCGTACAAATCTTCCCACCAAAAATCAAATCCGGCTGCCAGACACTCAAATGTATTTTTCTTATAATCAATCATATATATGTATTCATGATTAACCCATGCTATAATTTCTCCTGTACCTGTAACCATAATTGGAATTGTATCATCAATAAAAAAAGTGTCCTTCACAAATTTTAAATATTCATCCGGATTAATTATTTTCAAAAATCCTTTACATATAGAACCAAATCCATATTCCTTCCATATTTTCAATATGTCAGGAGGCAATTCCCTTTCATATTTTTTAATTAATTCCTGATTAACTTCATCTTTTATTACGAATCCCTGCATTATTTTATCAAACATAGCTTTCTCCTTTATCATTATGATGTTACTAATTGCATACTAGCACATATATTAAATCAGTGTCAATTTATTTTTATAAATCTGCCACTATTACGTTTATTACAAAAAAGTGAGGTTTCAAGATTTAAATCAAAATATTTTTAATTAGGTGATATGCTTTTGATGTAATCAGAACTAAGGAGGAAAAAAATGAAGAAACTAATAACATTAAGTTATACCATATTATGTATGGTCTTGCTTATTTTATGCTATATGAATTTTTCGTATGACGTGATAGAAAATATTCAAAATGAAAAACAAAAAATTGTAATTACAAAAGAAAAATTGGATATTATGTACAAGCATGTAGAAACAGATGGTAATGATTTAAAATATTATTTCTATTGTACAAACAATACATATAATTTTATAGATAAAGAATCAGCAAATATACTTCCCAACATTGCATTTTATGATTTAAAAGAAGCAGATAGTTATGATTTAACAACAAGTATTTTTTATGCGGACAAATCACAATGTGATAGAACAATAAATGTTATACAAGATTTGGGGTATACGGTTACTACGGATACGTCTGTAGAGATTTCGGGTAAAATTTCAGTTCCTACATTTGCAACTATTCCAATAGTCCTTGTAATTATGAGCATGATTTTCTATGTTTTATCCATCGGAAAAAAGACAGTGCTGAGAAAAATGGAGGGATACACCACATTAGACATTTTAAAAGACGAGTTCTATAAACAATTACCAATGTATGCCATTATTACAGCACTGCCGGAATTGATTACAATCGGTGCTGTATTGTATAATTATAACAACGCATTGACTGCTTTTTTTAAGTATGAAGTTAATTATATCCTGTTAGGCGGAGCTGCAATTTTAATAGGGATGATACTATCATGTATAGTAATATATACACAGAATAAAGCTGCATATATAAAAGGAAAAGTTCCAAGAAAAGGTATGTATGTTTTATCAATGATTTCAATGATTGTATTTATTATATTTATTGATTTTTTTATGACTATTGCCATCAGAAATGTAAAACTATGTTATCATACCTATAAATCAGCTCATTTCATGGCAAATAAGATAGATGGATATGTAACCATTCCAATATATGAGAATAATGCTTCCTCGGATGGAATGGAGGATAATTATATGGAATTCTATAAGCAGACAGTTAATGAGTTTCAAGGGGTCCTTATTAATGCAGGCAATTACCAATATGATTTGATATCAGGTACAACCATGTGCGAAGAATATGCAGAGCTTGTTGAAACCGGATATAATGCTAAAGCAAATTTTATTGAATATGATTCAAAGAAATCGAAAATATACTCATATAATGCTGCAATTGGCAATGGAACATATGGACAAATTGATTCACACTCGTTATTATTGTTTTAAAAGAAAAAAACCGGCTCTAATTCTTTATAAGGGTTGTCTGAAGTTGTCTTCAAAAAATAAATTTATCTGACTAAACATTTAAATCTCAACCCCAAACTGCCCTCTGCTCCACAACCACATCGGTGTATGTACATCAATCGGAACATATTCAGTTCCATCTAACATTTCATACCATCTTTCAGCTAAAATCTGCTGCACATTCGCCTTTTCTGCTTCTTCCGGTGTAATCACACCAAGCCTTGTGCTTGCCTGAATTACATGTGTATCAGGTGCAACTGTTATATTATTTCTATCAACAAATATTACATTTGTATACTGTTCCATAACGTAAAGCCAATAATTACATATCTTATTACCTCCCAGATACGGAAATGCCTTTTTATTTTTGCTGATATAATCTTTAATGGCTGAAACTTCATATCCCGTTTCCGAAAAAAGATTTCTTATGTCTCCATCAAATCTCCCGCATATAGTATCACATAATGTCTTCCATATAACAGGCTGTTTATTCGGCTGCAGTGCAACTTTATATAATACAAGAATATTCCTTAACTCTTCTTCATCCATATCTGAAACTGCTTTGCAATCAAATACACCCGGATAATCCTTATACATCCGATTGGCACATTCCCACAGCACATAAGAATTTCTCTGATAATTCAGAGCCATAGGCAGCGTAAAATACATATAATTCTCTTTTGTTTCCTTTGAAAGTCCCGGATTCTCATGTTCCGGCATTTTCTCACCGCCGAGTTTTCCTGACTTATATGCATCCATCAACAGATACACATTCTTCAATATTTTATTCTTATTGTAATCAGCTGATTTCTGGTGTTCCATTTCTAAAATCCTCTTCTCTTTGCTTCTTCCATCAGTCTTGGCTGAATCTGTGGATATGTCCAGTTTTGTGGTAATTCACTTGTAATAACTATTTTCTCTATCTCACTATGTAATTCTTTTTCAAACGCCTGAACATTTGCAAAATACAACATTCCAAAGCTTTCATTTCCATCAAAATTATCTGGTGCTGTAACAGAATATACACAAATAGGTTTTATTTCAAAATCAAGTGCACCTGTCTCCTCATACAATTCTCTTTTTGCCGTATCATCAATTAATTCTCCCGACTCACTGTGTCCTCCGGGAACCTCCAAAGTATCTCTATCCTTGTGTTTGCAAAATACGTATTTTCCATTATGTACTGTTATGATTACTGCAAATTTTAATAATTCATCAGCAACTTTGTCATAGAAACTGACCACTGTAGATTTCTTGGTATATGCCATTTTTGCAATCGCTTCTGTATCTTTTGTTTCTGCTTTATAAGTCATTTCTATATAATACTCCTTTCTGTATCAAACATAAGACTATCCATATCGAAAATTACGTTCATCTATTTTATCTGCTTTCTTATAAATGTAATATTTTATATAAAATCTCTACATATGTATTATCTCAAACATTATAGCATACAGATTAATGAATTGCTATAGAATATCAAACATAAAACAGTAGTGCTGCAAACTGGTTCTAATCTCTATCCTAATAAAATTACTGTATTGCCATAAAACATTAAAGCAACTTTGATTTTAAGAAAATGCTGACACAAAGAAAACCCTTGAAAACACTGAATTTTCAAGGGGTTCATAAAATCTCTTATTCTTCTTGTAATTATCTCTTTGTAAACGTTTTGATAGCTTGAAAAGCGTGAAAACAAGGGATTTCTTACATCAAGTGCTGCATACTTGTTTTATATGTTGGACTGCCCAAGGCGGTTCACGGCTTCTATGAATTTACAGTTTCGCATATAGCATTAATCGAAAGGATCTACTTATGACTAAAATAATTATTGCAATGTATAACCCTGAAACCGACTGCGTTGAGGTCAGCCTCGACGAGCAAATCCACGTCTCCTTTGACTGTCAAAAATGTAATGTTTCACATCCTCGTTCCACAAGTAAAGATTTCATTTTATCTAAATAGCAATCTTCCGCACCTTTTTTTCAATCGATAACACAAACGAATATAAGCCTTTTAAATGTTCTATTTCTTTATAGTCCTTTTCTTCTTTATCATATTGATTAATTGCGAACCAAAAAATATAATTTTTTAATTTTCTTCCTACACTTAAATGTCTATAATTATTCTTGTCTTTTGTTATACTTACCCCAGTAATTCGTACATGATTTGTTTTCTCTAAAAATAAAATTGTTACTTTCCCTTCCGTACATTTCAACTTTTATTGGTACGTAAAGTGCAAATTTTTTATTATATGAACTTATATTATTTTTACTTCGAACATCATAATATATATAATCTAAGCTTTGTATAAAATTAGACATTTCTGTTCCTCTCACTATATCTTCATCTACAACTTTTACACCATGATTGATTTCTAATATTTCCGTCTCCCATATTTCTATATCCAAATTCACTAAGTGGCTTTTCTTCTCCACAATTCGGACATACACGTGTAGGCTCACTTCCATTATAACCACTTGTCTGAATGATAGGTTTTTTATTGTTTTTATCATTTTTTAACATAACATTTTCTCCTTCCACATATTTGCCATTAAGCAAAATATTATAAAAACACCTTTTCCATAACCCCATTTTCCATATCATCAATACTATAAATCGTATCCATAACCTCGAATGTTTCTCTCAAGTTACCTCTTGCACTCTTCCAACCAATTCCATCTGTAAACCATACGAATGTAAATCCCTCAATAGTATCAGACTCCTGCGAAAGCATCTTATAACTTCGTGCAGTTTCATTTAGTTTTGAACCCCCGCCACCATAGAAGTTGGTTTCAATACCATAAATCATCTTATCTGTCTTGATTACAAAATCAAATCTCTTCGCAGCCTTACCCTGATTAGAAAGTGCGGATAAATTAATGTTCCACTTTTCTTCAATGTCCTTAAGATACATTTCCTTGAAGTAATTTACATCTTTTTCAAACCCTGCTGCCACAATATACTTTTCAACTAAATCTTCCATCTGGTGACCGCCACGATTCTTACGCCCATTAGAATCCAATCCTGTTTCAATACCCAATGCATAATCCACAAGATTATTTACCAAGTGATTAGCAATCATATCAAACAATCCGGTCTTACGCATGAACTCCTTGTACTGCTCCACACTGTAATTCATCTTCTTAAAGTTATACAAGAATGCACCTTCTTCATCCTGTGCATAGATTTCATATCCTCTCACAGCAAGGAGCAATGGAACACATTGCAATGTTTCTGGATACTTTTTCAATATCTTCTCGAAGTCTTTCTCTATATTTTTTGAACCAATTAAGGAATTAAAAATGTTCAATTCCAACTTGATTTCTTCTACATTTCTTACGACTTTTTCAAAGTCGATATAGTAATCATAACTTGATATACTTGGTCTGAACTTACTCAGCCATTCATCAAAATCTCTATTTGTCATTTGCTACCTTCTCCAATCTTTTCTTGGATATCTGCAAGTATTCTTCGCTTACTTCTATCCCAATAAACTTCCGACCAAATCGCACAGCCTCTACTCCGGTAGTTCCAGAACCACAAAAAGGATCCAGTATAACTTGTCCTTCCTCCGTAGACGCCAATACGATTTTTTCAAGCAGATATTCCGGTTTCTGTGTAGGATGCTTTCCCTCTGTCTTTTCTGAAGGCTTTGTTAATGCACCTGTCCACACATCCTTCATCTGCTTACCTTCATTCATTTCTTTCATCTTCTGATAATCAAAAAAATGCCGAGACTTCTTTTCATTCTTCTTTGCCCATAAAATGGTTTCCGTAGAATGTGTGAAGCATCGACATGCTAAATTTGGTGGTGGATTTGTTTTCTGCCATGTTATGTTGTTGATTATCTTGAAGCCTTCCTGCTCCAATGCCATACCAATCGAATATATATTGTGTAACGTTCCCGATATCCAAATCGTGCCATTCGGCTTTAGTACTTTCTTACATAACTTAATCCACTTTCTGTTAAACTTATGTTTTTCTTCGACGCTGGTACCACTTTCCGAAAGCTTATCCCATGAGCCTTTATTTACTGAAACCATTTTTCCGCCCTGACAAGTAATGCCATCATTACTTAAAAAGTATGGTGGGTCTGCAAATATCATATCAACTGATTCTGATTCCATTTGGGTTAGAATTTTAAAGGAATTACCTAATACCAGTTGTAGCTCTTCTGTCTCGAAATAAAATGGCACTTTCTTTTTAAATAAGTTCTCCACTACTCCGACTCCTTTAATAGTTACATATAATTACTTCTTCTCCAACTCTATTAGATGCATCCGAATTAATCATACGTTTAACGTTTACAACATCTATCTTGTAACCTTTGTTACCATACAACTCATTTATCAAGTCTGTATTATGATTTGTAAGCATACAGTAACAACCTCTGGCTGTAAATTCATCAAAAAGCTTTGATAGTCTTTTGTGACTTTCAATATCAAATCCATCTTTCGTATATGATTCAAACGAGGTAGGATTCAACGGTGCATATGGGCTATCAAGAAATAAAAAATCACCCTTCTTGGCATCCTTACAGGCAACTTCAAAATCTCCGTCAATAATTGTTACTCCCTGAAGATATTCTGAAATCTCCATGATATTATTTTCATCAACAGAAACTCTGCGGCTATTGTTATACGGAACATTAAAAAGTCCCTTGCCATTTACACGATACAGACCGTTAAAACAATGCTTATTGATAAACACAAACAATGCAGCCAACTCCACATCATACTCTGCTTTCATCAGCTTGTCATTGTAATGCTCCCTGAGAGAATAATAGTATTCCTTTCCATTCTCCCACATTTCCGTATCAAGATTCTTTACAGCCTTTAAAAATGCTTCGGGCACATTACATATCTGCTTGTAAGCATTTATCAACGCCTTGTTGATATCATTTATTAGAGCATTTGCAGGTAGCAATTCGAATGTTACTGCACCGCCACCTACAAATGGCTCAAAATAGTTATTATATTTTTCAGGTATTCTCTCCTTTATCTGTGTAAGCAACTGACGCTTTCCGCCAGCCCATTTCACAAATGGAGCGACACTTGAATTACTCATTCTGATTCCTCTTCTCTATGTCCGCAAAAGGACAATCTTTTACACATTTATTATACTTGCAAACATACAAAATAACAACCACAACTTTCACTCTTTGTGAATTAATTTACTTTTGAAACACAAATATGTATTCATGTGCCAGCAGAAGAAAATTATTGTTCTGTTTCTCCCAATAATCTGTCGAACGACAATTGTGTTGTTCTTTAATAATAATCTCTTTATTCGCAAGTCCAGCCTGCAAAAAGCACTCCATCAGACGAAATCCTAGTGGTACAACTTTCCCATATTTTCTTACATCCCCTATCATTACAGCACACATTTTTCCTTTTTTCAGTACACGAAAGGATTCCTCGGCTACCTTTCTCATTTCTGCCAAAAACTCTTCTACACCAAGTAAGGAAATATCCCCGTCTATCCCTTTACTATATTTGATGATGTTTGCATATGGTGGATGCGTACAGATAAAGTCAATATGACTATCTTTGATAAAATGTAAGTCTGTGGCATTGCCATTTCGTGTAAATATTTTTGAATTTGTTTCACATTGGAATTGTAAATTTGTTTCAGAAATTGAAACGGATTGTGTTTTGATATCAACACCAACCGCATTACGATTGAGCAGTTTCGCTTCTACTAAGGTTGTTCCACTACCCATAAATTGATCTAAGACCCAATCACCAGGATTAGAATATCGAAGTATCAGATTTCTTGGTACATATGGTGACCAATTCCCTGGATACCTCCCCGAATGCGTTGCCCAACTGCCTCTGTCTGGAAATGACCAGACTGTCGTTAGTTCAAGCTTGAAATTATTTGGTTGTAAACTTATAAGACATTCCTCCTTCTTTTTTATTGGTTATATCATTTTAACTCATATCTTTGTAAAAATCCATATTAATATTCTTTCACAATAAGTGAATTTATACAATATTCATCTCATGAGATAATATTCACAGATAGTGAAAGAGGTGTTCATATGCATTTCAATAACGATACTGACCTATATCGTGTTATAGGTACAAATATAAAACATTACAGAGAACAATCTGAATTAACACAAGTACAACTTGCAGATCAAGCAAAAATCAGCATCAGCTATCTGTCCAAAATCGAAGCTGCTGGATGCAATAAAAGCTTGTCTATATCTGTTTTAAATCAGATTGCCAATGTACTTAGTGTTGAAATAAGTGAATTTTTTAAGGAGGTATAATCTATGCCAAGAAACCCAAACAGATTCGGTGGTGGAGCCAAAACTAACAGAAATGGATTACATTTTGAACAGACTACATCCTTGAATGATGCATTAATTGACGCAGGCTTCGAAATAAGGAATAAGTATGATGTATATCTAAACGGACAACTTATTGGACATTCCATAAATAAGGCAGAATTTTCTACTGTTTTTTTAAGTGAAAATGGAGTTAATGATCGTTCTATAAATTCTAAAAGATGGGAACCCGATGAAGCATTTATTAACGAACTAAACCACACAGTTTATATTATCGAAAAAAAGTTTCAAAGCAAAAGTGGTTCTGTTGATGAAAAATTAGCTACATTTCCATTCAAAATATATGAATACAGAAAACTTTTAGACCCTATTGAATATGATATTGTATACATATATTTATTATCTTCTGAGTGGTTTGATGCTCCAAAATATCTGGACTACTATGACTATATGGACGATTTAGGATGTCCTTATTATTTTGACAGACTTCCTTTGGATGCAATCGGTATTTACTAATTACAACAACCACAAAGTCATCTTTACTATGACTTTGTGGTTATTGCTTCATTTCTTCAGGGCTTAGTTTAAAGCAAATCCAGACTGTTACTGCCTCATCCATACAGAAGATGGCAAACACTTCAAATACCGAAATTATTATGACAGCTACTTCCATCCACTGATGGAACAACTAAAGATCGACCGCACACCACATTGTTGCAAACACACATGTATTTCCATGTTAGCAGAATCCGGTGTCGAGCAGACGATTATCAAGAAGATTATGGGGCACTCCGGTGCAATGACTTTAACCGAGAAAGTATATACCCACTTTGATGTTAAGAACCTTGTAAATGCAATCAACAAAATATAAAGGAGCGTTTCTATGACTAATCCTGATATTGTAAAACAATTAGATACCTTATGTGCTTTATATAAGCAACGATGGGGAAAAGATGTAGATTATGTCGTTCTTCCCAGATGTATCACTCAAGAAAAATTAGTTGATGTACTAGAAAGAATTGTAGATACCGGTGAAAGCATTTTAGTCGGCTATAACAAACTTTTCTTAACAACTAATAAAAAGGACACTTTCCAATAATTCCTTACTGAAAAATGTCCTATACATATCATTGATATACGTGTTGCATATGTGTTACATACCATTTGAAATACAACACATCTGACAACTTCCCACAACCTCTGTAACCCTTGTAAAATCGGGCTTTTTCCACATATTGCGTTGACCGCAGATTATCTCTTTGAGAACTGTGGTGCACGTCTCGCTGCTTTGAGACCGTATTTCTTTCTTTCCTTCATTCTTGGGTCTCTTGTTAAGAAACCTGCCTTCTTTAATGTTGGACGATAATCATTATCAACCTGTAATAAAGCTCTTGAGATACCATGTCTGATTGCTCCTGCCTGACCTGTATATCCACCGCCCTGAACATTAACAATAATATCAAACTTCTCTGTTGTTTCTGTAGCAACTAAAGGCTGACGAACGATAACCTTTAATGTTTCAAGTCCAAAATACTCATCAATACTTCTTTTATTTATTGTAATGTCGCCTTTACCTGGTCTTAAATATACTCTTGCGACACTTTTCTTTCTTCTTCCTGTTCCATAAAAACTACCTGAATTTGCCATCTGTTATTTCCTCCTTTCGCTGATTAAAATGTTAATACTTCCGGCTTCTGTGCTGCATGATCATGTTCAGGTCCTGCATATACATGAAGCTTTGTATACATCTGACGTCCTAAAGGTCCCTTTGGAAGCATTCCCTTAACTGCAAGTTCAATAACTCTCTCAGGCTTCTTAGCCAATAACTCTTTTAATGTAGTCTCTTTCATTCCGCCTACGTATTCTGAGTGATTATAATAAATCTTCTGATCTAACTTTTTACCTGTAACTTTAATTTTCTCTGCATTTACAACGATAACGAAATCACCAGTATCAATATGAGGTGTATAAGTTGGTTTATTCTTACCTCTTAATATTTTAGCGATTTCTGATGATAAACGACCTAATGTATATCCTGTAGCATCAACTACATACCATTTTCTTTCAATTGTTGCCGGACTAGCCATGTAACTCTTCATTGGTTCTCCTCCTATATTTCTAAATACATAATCAGCAATCAGATACTTTTTACCGGGGCTATGGTCAAAGCATACTGATACACCGTCACATTAGGTAATTATATTACACAGAGCCGCACGTGTCAACAATTATTTTGATATTTAATTCCCACCAATGTAAGTCCCCTTGCCGGAGCCGTCGGTCCTGCTGCATTTCTATCCTTTGCCTCAAGCATTATTTTCACATCTTCCGGATTTATCTGACCTGTCCCTGCCTGTATTAATGTCCCCGATATTATACGTACCATATTATATAAAAATCCATTACCTGATACACGTATTTTGACTGTCTCATCAGACTTTTCCACATTAATTGAAAATATAGTCCTTATCGTATCCTTAACCTGTGTATTTACGGAACAAAAACTTTTAAAATCATGGGTTCCCACCAGATAATCTGCAGCATCCTGCATCTTTTTTATATTCAGATCATAATATAAAAAATGTGAATACAATCTTTCTGTAGGCAGTGGAAATCTCCTGTTCAATATTTTATATTCATATGTTTTTGTACTATTACAGTGTCTTGGATGAAATCCGGCATCCACCTGACATGAGGACTGTACCACAATATCATCCGGCAGCCGCTGATTTAACGCATATGAAAACTTATCTGCCGGAATCCTTGAATCAGTATCAAATACAGCCACATTTCCCATGGCATGAACTCCTGCATCAGTTCTGCTGGCACCTATAACACATATATCCTCTCCCAACATTTCTGATAAAGTATTATTTATAACTTCTTCCACTGCAAGTCCATTCTTTTGTGTCTGCCATCCACAATAATTTGTACCATCATATGCAATGGTCAGCATTACTCTCTTCAAAAATATATTCCTCCTGCCTACATTGTCCAAAATCCATTTAATCCGTTATATACTAATATGCATTTCATAAAAGCCATACCAATCAGATATGTTATAATAACCGTATATGCCATATAATCAGACTTTCTATATCTAAGCGGATAAAGCTTTGTCCGCTCTTTACCCGTTCTGTAACAACGGGATTCCATCGCCATTGCAAGGTCTGAAGCTCTGTGAAAAGCTGATATGAAAAGCGGAACTATAATTGGCACATAATTCTTAACTCTTTTTATCAGACCACCGGATTCAAAATCAGCCCCTCTTGATATCTGTGCTTTCATAATCTTATTGGTTTCTTCAACTAATATCGGAATGAATCTTAAAGCAATAGACATCATAAGTGCAATTTCATGAACCGGAATCCTGAATCTTTCTAAAAATCCTGCTGACTTTTCAATACCATCCGTCAAATCATTAGGAGTAGTGGTCAGTGTCATAATTGAGGTTCCCAATATCAGCATTATAAGACGTATAGTCATACATATAGCATTCTCTATGCCTTCTAGTGTAATAGTTATAATTCCATATTCCAGAATTTTTTGTTCTCCATTAAAAAAAAGCAGATTACAAACCCCTGTGATAATCAATACAGATACTATGGCTTTCAAACCTCTTACCATAAATCTGAACGGTACTCTTGACACTTTTACCATTACCGCAAAAAATATTGCAGCTATAAGATATCCCAACATACCTTTTACCAAAAACAATGTTATTATATATATCATTGTTCCTGCAAGTTTAACTCTTGGATCAAGTCTGTGAAGTTTTGAATCTGTAATATAATATTGTCCTAAAGTAATGTCTCTAAGCATCTTACAGCCTCTTCCATTGTTATAATATTGGTATCTGCCGGTATTCCCCTGCGTTTAAGTTCAGCCATAAGATAGGTGACTTTTGGTGCAGCAAGTCCCATACTTTCCAATGACCTATAATCTATAAATACATCTTTCGTACTACCATTCATGGCAACACGCCCATTGTTCATAACCAGAATATGGTCTGCATATTCTGCCATGTCCTCCATGCTGTGTGACACCACCACAATTGTAATACCACTTTCCTTTTGCAGCGTCTTTAACAAAACAAATAAGTTTCTCCTTGATTTTGGATCAAGACCTGCCGCAGGCTCATCCAATACAAGTACTTCCGGCTCCATCGCAAGAATACCAGCTATTGCCACCCGTTTCTTTTCTCCGCCGGATAAATCAAATGGAGATTTATCATACTTATCCTCTGGTATCCCTACCATTTCAAGTGCCCTTTTTGCTGCGCTTACAGCATCTTCTTCATTTAATCCCTTATTCTCCGGACCATATGCCACATCTTTTATAACACTACATTCAAATAACTGATACTCCGGATATTGAAATACTAATCCTACCTTGAATTTCAGTTCTCTGAGATTATAATTTTCGTCAAATATGCTCTGTCCGTTGTATAATACTTTTCCCGATGAAGGTTTTAAAAGTCCATTCATCATCTGTATAATTGTGGATTTTCCTGAACCTGTACGTCCTATTATTCCCACAAACTCTCCATTATCTATTTTAAAACTGGCATTTTCTACAGCTTTGTCTTCACCATCATATGTATAATTCACGTTTTCAAATATTATCATGTCAATTATCGCTCCGGTTTCTATATGCCTTTTCAAATTCATCTGCAAACTCATTTATGGTAAACATACCTGTTGGTATGTCATAGCCATCATCTTTTAGTTGTAATGATAATTTCATTATTTCAGGAAGTTCCAATCCTGCACTTTTGATACTCTGTGACTCCCCAAATACCTGCTGTGGCGTTCCGTGCAGTTTGATTTTCCCTTTTTCCATAACAAATACTTTATCTGCATCCACTGCTTCTTCCATAAAATGTGTTATCAGTATAATTGTAATTTCTTCATCTTTGTTAAGCCTGTGTATCGTATTCAGCAATTCCCGCCTTCCATCTGGGTCAAGCATGGCAGATGCCTCATCCAGCACAATACAACATGGATGCATCGCAAGTATTCCTGCTATGGCAATCCGTTGTTTTTGCCCGCCTGATAAATGGTTTGGTGATGATTTCTTTCTATTGTCCATACCAACAGTCTGTAAAGATTCATCAACACGCCTGCGTATATTTTTTGTCTGTATTCCCAGATTTTCCGGTCCGAATGCCGTATCCTCCTCTACCGTAGTTCCTATAATCTGATTGTCAGGGTTCTGAAAAACCATACCAATCTTCTTCCTGTTCATCCAGACATTTTCATCGTCTGATTCATTCACTGCTACATTATCTATCCATATACTTCCTTCATCCGGAAATAGAAGATTGTTTAAATGTCTTGCCAAAGTAGATTTGCCTGAACCATTCTGACCAAGTATTGCTATAAATTGTCCTCTTTCTACATCTAATGATACTCCGTTTATTGCATCATTCTCTTCTATAATATTTCCATCATCATCCTTAACATAAAACTTATGCACAAGATTTTTTATACTTATAAATGACATACTTCCTCATTTCCTACAATTAAAACAGGAGTTAAGAATATTATTATTCCTAACTCCTAAAAAATGCATATGTTAGATTAATTCAAGAAGAACTTCCATAGCTGCATCACCTTTACGCTGGCCAATCTTTACGATTCTTGTATAACCACCGTTACGGTCTGCATACTTAGGAGCTATTTCATCAAATAACTTCTGTGCAAGGTCTACTTCCTTAGTTCCTTTCTTCTTACCTGCTGCTTCTGAAGGAACTGTTTTTACCGGATAAAGTACTGCAAGCATTTTTCTTCTTGCATGGAGACGTGAAGGATTATCCTTCTTAATCTTCTTGTCAACTTCATCAAATACTGTAACTTTCTTTCCGTCAACAACTTCTTTTACTCTCTTACCATCTTTATCTTTACGGGCAACTTTAGCCGTAACCGTTACTTCTTCAAAATTATCTTTCTCTTTAACTGCCATGGCAATTAAACCTTCGGCTATTTTACGAACTTCTTTAGCTCTTGCTTCAGTTGTAACAATCTTACCATTATTGATTAAAGCTGTTACCTGACTTCTGAGCATTGCCTTTCTCTGGCTTGAAGTTCTGCCAAGTTTTCTATATCCTGCCATTTTCTTACCTCCTTTACCTGAACGTCTTTATATTATTCTTCGCCCTGACGTAATGACAATCCAAGCTCTTTTAATTTTGCAAGAACTTCTTCTAAAGATTTGCGTCCGAGGTTTCGTACCTTCATCATATCTTCAGATGTCCTGTTCGTCAGTTCTTCAACTGTATTAATTCCGGCTCTCTTAAGACAATTATATGAACGGACTGACAACTCAAGTTCATCAATGTTCATTTCTAACACTTTTTCCTTCTTGTTATCTTCCTTTTCAACTATAACGTCATAATTCTGTCCTTTTTCTGAAAGATCGATAAACAGATTCAAATGCTCACTAAGAACTTTAGCTGCGAGACTTACTGCCTCATCAGGAGCAAGTGTTCCATTTGTATAAACATCCAATGTAAGCTTGTCAAAATCTGTAATCTGTCCCACACGTGTATTTTCAATAGATATATTTACTCTTTCAACCGGTGTGTAGATTGAATCTATAGCTATCATGCCGATTGGAAGGTCATCGCTTTTATTTTTGTCTGAACTGATATATCCTCTGCCTTTAGTAATGGTAAAGTCCATGTACAGCTTACTGTCACTTCCGCCATTGAGTGTAGCAATCACCAGATCCGGATTCATAATCTCAATATCCCCATCTGTCTGTATATCTGCTGCTGTCACAACACCTTCACCCGACTTGTCTATATAAGCCGTTTTTACTTCGTCAGTCTCACTATTATTCTTAATAGCCAGTTCTTTCACATTCATTATAATTTCAGTTACATCTTCCTTTACACCCGGAATTGAACTGAATTCATGAAGCACACCTTCGATTCTGACCTGGCTGACCGCCGCACCCGGAAGAGAAGAAAGCATAATTCTTCTCAAAGAGTTTCCAAGTGTCGTGCCATAGCCTCTTTCGAGAGGTTCAACAACAAACCTGCCATATCTTTTATCATCAGAGATTTCTACAATCTCAATATTAGGTTTTTCAAAATCGAACATTAAAAAGCCCCTCCTTATTTAAATTTTAGGGATTGCCATGCTTTACTTTGCCTACTTTGAATACAATTCGACAATAAGCATCTCATCTACTGGGACATCAATGATTTCTCTTGTAGGTAACTCTTTAACAGTACCCTTGAAGCTCTCATGGTCTGCCTCAAGCCATTCCGGAACAAGTCTTCCGTCTGTAACTTCAAACACATCCTTGTATCTCTGTGAACCCTGATACTTTTCAGCTATTTCAATAACATCTCCGGCTTTTACCAGATATGAAGGTATATTTACACGTTTTCCATTTACTAATACATGTTTATGATCTATTATCTGTCTTGCTTCTTTCCTTGTTCTTCCGAATCCGAGACGGAATAATACATTGTCAAGTCTGAGCTCAAGTAAAATCATAAGATTAGCACCTGTCATGCCCTGCATTTTCTGTGCTTTTTCATAATAATTTCTAAAAGGTTTCTCTAATACACCATAGATGAATTTTGCCTTCTGCTTTTCTCTTAACTGAAGACCATATTCACTCATCTTTCTGTTAGCTCTCTTTAATTCTCTGGTTGATTTCTTATCTATTCCTAAATATACCGGATCCAATCCGAGTGATCTGCATCTTTTAAGAACAGGCGTCCTATTTATTGCCATCTAATTGCACCTCCTATTAAACTCTTCTGCGTTTTGGTGGACGACATCCATTATGTGGTACAGGAGTAACATCCTTTATACTTGTAACTTCAAGTCCGCATGCCTGAAGAGCACGGATTGCTGCTTCTCTTCCTGAACCTGGACCTTTAACCATAACATCTACTGATTTTAATCCGTGAACTAAAGCTGCCTTAGTAGCAGTTTCTGCTGCCATCTGAGCTGCATAAGGAGTAGATTTCCTTGAACCTCTAAAACCAAGACCACCGGCACTTGCCCATGAAAGAGCATTTCCTTCATTATCTGTTAATGTTACAATTGTATTGTTAAATGAAGACTGGATATGTGCCTGTCCGCGTTCAACGTTTTTCTTAACACGCTTTTTTGTCACTTTTTTCGTAACTTTAGCCATTTTAAACTAACCTCCCTTATGGGTTCTTTCTATAAAAATATTGTTATTGTTTCATAAATTATTTCTTTTTGTTTGCAACAGTGCGTAAAGCGTACTGTCCACTACATTAAATTATTTCTTTTTATTTGCAACAGTACGCTTTGGACCCTTACGGGTTCTGGCATTTGTCTTTGTCTTCTGACCACGAACCGGAAGTCCCTTTCTATGACGGATTCCTCTGTAGCATCCGATTTCCTGAAGTCTCTTTATGTTCATAGCGATTTCTCTTCTTAAATCACCTTCAACTGTCTGTGTTGCAGCTATAACTTCATTAATCTTCTTAACTTCTTCGTCTGTTAAATCTCTTACACGAGTATCAGGATTTACTTTTGCTTCTGCAAGAATACGGTTAGCACTTACTCTTCCGATTCCATAAACATAAGTTAATCCGATTTCAACACGTTTTTCTCTTGGTAAATCAACACCTGAAATACGAGCCATGTGCGTATTACACCTCCATTAATAATCTTTGTTTCTTGTATAGACATTTAACATACGTAGCCCGTCAAAAGACGTCTGAAATGTTGTACGCAGCCAAAAGCCTACAGTTTCTTGTTTAAATTATATTTTATAGCAATGATACAACTAATCCTAGTGTTTCATTACTGCAGCCGCATATTAATAATAAGCCGAAAAGGATTAACCCTGTCTCTGCTTATGTTTTGGGTTCTCACAGATTACTCTGATACTGCCCTTTCTCTTAATAACCTTGCATTTTTCGCAAATTGGTTTAACTGATGATCTAACCTTCACGGTAAATCCTCCTTTCAAAAAAAATCCGACTTTTAGTATAGCATGCCTACCTTTATTTAGCAAGTATAAATTTTGCACAAATTGGATAATAATATTCAGCTATGCCATTTATAAAATGCCGGATTATTTATCTCTCCATATAATACGGCCTTTTGACAAATCATATGGGGACATTTCTAATGTAACTTTATCTCCCGGAAGAATCCTTATAAAATTCATCCTGAGTTTTCCGCTGATATGTGCCAATACTTTATGACCATTTTCCAATTCCACCTGAAACATGGCATTTGGCAGCTTTTCTACTACTGTTCCTTCAATTTCTATAACATCAGTTTTTGACATCTTCACAACCTCCTAAATCTAATCGACTGTCCTGAATTTTTTAATTGCCTTTCGTATTGCTGTTGCAATCTCAACATCATTAACCGGTTCTTCATTTTCTATTCTGCCAGATATAACAGAATCTACATAATGAATACATTGAACATGTTTCTTATTCTTCTTTTTGGGATTATCTAACAATCTATATTTTCCATCCACCAGATAAACATATTCATTTTCTTCTCTGATTATGACATATAATGAATCTTTATCGTGACCTGACTTTGAAATTGCAAACTCACCCGGTCTATATGTTATCATTGAATTCCCTCACTTGATAATGTTAATATTTCCGGCTGACCTTCCGTTATCAGCACCGTATTCTCATAATGGGCTGCTAAAGATTTATCCTTTGTTACAACAGTCCATCTGTCAGACAGCCATTTCACTTCGTCACTGCCTGCAGTAATCATCGGTTCTATTGCAAGTGTCATACCGCTTTGTAACCTTATTCCTCTTCGGTTCATCCTGTAATTTGGTATTTGTGGGGCTTCATGAAGTTCCTGACCTATGCCATGCCCCACAAGTTCCTTTACAATCCCACATCTGTTTTTGCGGGCATATTCGTCTATCGCAGTGCATATATCATTTAGATGATTGCCTTCCTTTGCATACTTTATACCTTCAAAAAAGCACTGTTTTGTAACATTTATCAACTGCTGTGCCTCTTCACTAATCTTACCGACTCCGTGGGTTCTGGCTGCATCTGAATGATAACCGTTATATATCAATCCTGCATCGAGGCTTACTATATCGCCTTCTTTTAAAATTCTGTCCTCGGAAGGTATACCATGTACAACCTCTTCATTTACAGATACACATATAGATGCCGGATATCCCTGATAATTAAGAAAAGAAGGAATACAACCAAAACTTCTTATTATCTTTTCACCAAGTCTGTCAATATCCTTTGTTGAAATCCCGGGCTTTATGGCTTTTCCAAGTTCATCATGAACTATTGCAAGCAGCCTTCCTGATTCCCTCATATACTCTATCTCTTTATGGGATTTGATTGTAACAGACATGTTTTAAGCTCCCAATACCTTAACGATATCCTGAAATACTTCTTCCATATCTTTTGTTCCATCAACCTCTGCAAGTACATTCTTCTTTGTGTAGTAATCAATTAACGGCTGTGTCTGCTCATGGTATACATCAAGTCTCTTCTTAACTGTCTCCGGCTTATCATCATCACGAAGTACAAGCTCTTTACCGCATGTGTCACATATGCCCTCTGTTTTAGGCGGAATATGTTCAATGTGATATGTTGCACCGCATCCGAGACATGCACGTCTTCCTGACATTCTTCTTATAATATTTTCATCAGGAACTTCTACATTAACTGCATAATCAATTTTATCATTTAATTTTTCCAGTGCCGCATCAAGGCTTTCTGCCTGTGGTATGGTTCTTGGAAATCCGTCAAGAACATAACCATTTTTACAGTCATCCTGCTGTACTCTGTCTACAACTAAATCCACAACCAAATCATCCGGTACAAGTAATCCCTGGTCCATATATGTTTTTGCCTTTTTACCTAACTCTGTACCTTCTTTAATATTAGCTCTGAATATATCTCCTGTAGAAATGTGTGGTATAGAATACTTATCTGCTATTTTCTTTGCCTGTGTGCCTTTTCCTGCACCAGGAGCACCTAACATAATAATTTTCATATAATAACCTTACCTTTCATTTTAATTTGTATAGTAATATTGCTATATAGCAATATGACAATGAATCGCAGAGAAACTGCGTTCCATTGCCTATATATGATTAATTCTTTGCTTAAAAGAATTTATTCAGTTAAAAATCCTTTGTAGTTTCTTACTACCATCATGGATTCTATCTGTTTTAATGTCTCAAGTACAACACCTACAATAATAATCATTGAGGTTCCGCCGATTGAAAGGTTAGAACCTGTTATTCCTGAAAATACAATAGGTATTGCAGCTACGATAAGAAGTCCTACCGCACCGATAAAGACAATATAATTTAACATGGTATTAAGATAATCCGTGGTAGGCTTACCCGGTCTGATTCCCGGTATAAATCCTCCCTGTTTCTTCATATTATCTGCCACTTCCATAGGATTGAATGTTATTGAAGTGTAAAAATATGCAAATCCTATAACCATAACTATATATACAATAAAACCGATTGAATACTTAATATCACTACCGCCTTTGCACCAATAACTTGAAGTTATATACTTGGTCCATTCTGGTGTACCACCTGTTATAAATCTTGCGATTACAACAGGAAACTGGAATATTGACTGTGCAAAGATAATAGGAATAACTCCGGCAGTATTAACTTTAAGAGGAATATGTGATGACTGTCCTCCAACCATCTTTCTTCCCTGCATTTTCTTTGCATACTGTACCGGTATTCTTCTTTCTCCGCCCTGTAGTATTACTACAAGTGCAATAATAACAAGTGTTGCAACTACAATCAAAATTGCACCTAAACCTTTTGCACCTACTGAACTGCCGTTCATAACATACTTATCAAAAAGACTTGCAAAGTCGTTAGGTATTCTTGCCACGATATTTATCAACAATACTATTGAAATACCGTTACCAATACCTTTTTCGTTTACGGTTTCACCCAGCCACATAACAAGTGATGAACCTGCTGTCATAGTTATAACAGCTACGGCAATAACCCACACATACTCTGCTGTAGACATTGATGTCTTATTTCCAAACAGTCCCTGACTTCCAAATCCAATAGCCATTGCAATACTTTCAATTAAAGCCAATACAATTGTCATGTATCTTGTGAATTCTGCAATCTTTTTTCTTCCCTCTTCTCCATCTTTCTGCATTTCTTCAAGTGCCGGGATTGCTATTGTTAATAACTGCATAATAATTGATGCAGTTATGTAGGGAGTGATGTTTAAAGCAAATAAAGACATGTTCTCAAAAGAACCACCTGTCATCGCATCAAAGAAACTAAATGCACCACCTGCAAACTGTGTAGTAAGTTCTTTAATTACAGAGCTGTCAGTGCCGGGAATTGGTACCTGACATCCAATCCTGACAATGACTAAGATAAAAAACGTATATAATAATCTTTTTCTAATCTCTTGTACTTTTAATGCATCACGAAGAGTCTTTAACATTAAATCACCTCACAGGTTCCACCAAGAGCTTCAATCTTAGTCTTTGCACCTTCACTAAATGCATTAACTTTAACATTAAGCTTCTTAGTAAGTTCTCCATTTCCAAGTATCTTAACTCCGTCTCTAGGGTTTTTAACGATACCTTTTTCTATTAATTCTTCTACCGTGACTGTTTCGCCATCAGCAAATTTGTCTTCAAGTACACTCACATTAATTCCCACAATATACTTAGTATTTCTATTTGTGAATCCTCTTTTAGGTATTCTCCTGTATAAAGGCATCTGTCCACCTTCGAAGCCTATTCTTGGAGCTCCGGAACGTGCTTTCTGACCCTTGTGACCTTTACCGGCAGTCTTACCATTTCCAGAACCATGTCCACGACCTCTTCTGAAATTATCATTATGTGTTGCACCTTCTGCTGGTTTTAAATTTGATAAGTCCATGCTTGCACCTCCTTATTTAAGATTATATTTCTTCTACTTTTACTAAATGCCTTACCTGCTGAATCATACCTCTTACAGCAGGATTGTCAGGCATTTCAACAGTCTTGTTAAGTTTTCTTAAGCCTAAAGCTTCAACTGTCTTTTTATGCTTTGGAACTGCACCAATAGTAGATTTTACTAATGTGATTTTTAATTTCTGTGCCATTATTTTTTCCTCCTATTAGCCCAAGATTTCTTCTACAGATTTACCGCGGAGCTTTGCCACTTCTTCAGGAGTCTTTAATCCGGATAATCCGGCAATTGTAGCTAATACTACATTCTGCTTATTATTTGAACCCAATGACTTGGTTCTGATATTTTTGATTCCTGCAAGCTCAAGTACGTTACGTGCAGGACCTCCTGCAATAACTCCGGTACCATCAGGAGCTTTCTTTAACAATACTGAAGCACTGCCAAATTCTCCCATTGTGTCATGAGGAATACTTAAGTTATCATCAATTGCAACCGTTATAAGTTTTTTCATTGCATCTTCTTTTCCTTTGCGGATAGCTTCAGGAATTTCAGCTGCTTTTCCTAAACCGGCACCAACGTGTCCATTACCGTCACCAACAACAACAAGGGCTGCAAATCTCATATTACGTCCACCTTTTACAACCTTTGTAACACGCTTAATTGATACTACTTTTTCTTCTAACTCTAACTGACTGGCATCAACGATTGTACGTTTCATGTGTTCTCCTCCTTGATTAGAATTCCAGACCAGCTTCTCTGGCTGCATCTGCTAATGCTTTAACTTTACCCTGATATATGAATCCGCCTCTGTCAAAGACAACAGTCTTTATACCTTTATCTAACGCCTTCTTAGCAATTACAGTACCTAAGTGTGCTGCCGCATCAACGTTATTTGTCTTCTCGCACTCAGCCTTAACATCCTTCTGAAGAGTTGAAGCTGATACAAGCGTATTTCCAACTGTATCGTCAATAATCTGAGCGTACATATGATTATTACTTCTAAACACAGCTAAACGCGGGCACTGAGCTGTACCGCTTAAACGGTTACGTATTCTTCTATGTTTATCTAAACGAACTTCTGTTCTTGATTTCTTTCTAACCATCTTTGTCACTCCTTTAATTATTTCTTACCAGTCTTACCAACTTTACGTCTGATAACTTCATCAGCATACTTAATACCTTTTCCTTTATAAGGCTCAGGACTTCTCTTTGCTCTGATTTCAGCAGCGTATTGGCCAACTTTTTCTTTATCGATACCTTTAACTGTAATCTTATTTGTTCCATCCATTACAGTTTCAATTCCTTCCGGATCTTCCATCTCAACAGGATGAGAATAACCAAGAGATAATACTAACTTCTTGCCCTGTTTCTGTCCTCTGTAACCAACACCGTTGATTTCAAGAACTTTTTCATATCCGTCTGTAACACCTGTTACCATATTTGCAATCAATGTTCTTGTAAGACCATGTAAAGATTTCATCTTCTTTAAATCATTAGGTCTTGTAACAGTAACCTGATTATCTTCTAACTTAATTTCCATTTCCGCAGGTAATACTCTCTCAAGAGTTCCCTTTGGTCCTTTTACAGTCACCTTATTATTTTCTGCTATATCTACAGTAACTCCTGCCGGTATAGCGATAGGCATTCTTCCTATACGTGACATGCCGTGCACCTCCTAATTGGATTGTATTGTTTTACCAAACAAAGGCGAGGACTTCTCCGCCTACGTTCAATTTTCTTGCCTGTTTATCTGTAACAACACCATTATTTGTAGAAATAATAGCTATTCCAAGTCCTCCAAGAACTCTTGGAAGTTCATCTTTGCCTGCGTATACACGAAGACCAGGTTTTGAAATTCTCTTAAGTCCTGAAATAACCTTTTCGTTCTTGTCCTGACCATATTTTAAAGTAACCCTGATAGTCTTAAAGTTACCATCTTCAATTATTTCATATTTCTTTATATAACCTTCATTGTAAAGTATTTCAGCTATAGCGACTTTCATCTTTGAAGCCGGAATATCTACTGTATCATGTTTAGCAGTATTTGCATTACGAATTCTTGTAAGCATATCTGCGATTGGATCATTAGTTGTCATTTAAAAATTGCCTCCTTTCCTAACCCTATATCTTACCAGCTAGCTTTCTTAACGCCCGGTATCTGTCCTTTATAAGCTAACTCACGGAAACAAATTCTGCAGATTCCGTATTTCTTCAAATAAGCATGTGGACGACCACAAATTCTGCAACGGCTGTATGCCTGTGTTGAGAACTTTGCTTTACGCTGCTGCTTAACCTTCATAGCGGTCTTAGCCATGTAATTACCTCCTAACTATTTCTTAAACGGCATATTGAATAATGTCAATAATTCACGAGCTTCTTCATCAGTTTTAGCTGTTGTAACAAAAATTACATCCATACCTCTGACCTTGTCTACCTTATCATACTCGATTTCAGGGAAAATAAGCTGTTCTTTTATACCGAGTGCGTAATTTCCTCTTCCATCGAACGCATTAGGATTTACACCTCTGAAGTCACGTACACGTGGTAAAGCAAGATTTACAAGACGATCTAAGAATTCGTACATTTTCTCGCCTCTTAATGTAACTTTACATCCTATAGCCACACCTTCTCTGAGCTTGAAGTTAGCTATTGAATTCTTTGCCCTTGTAACTACCGGTTTCTGACCTGCTATAATTTCAAGATCACTGACTGCAGCATCTAATACCTTAGCATTATCTTTTGCTTCGCCAACACCCATATTTATAACAATCTTATCAAGCTTTGGAACTTCCATTACATTCTTGTATCCAAACTTTTTTGTCATAGCATCTATAATTTCATTATTATAAGTTTCTTTAAGTCTACTCAACGTTTCCAGCCTCCTTCCTTAAATTAGTCAATTACCTCGCCTGTTGCCTTGGCTACACGAACTTTCTTTCCGTCCTTCTCTGTAAAACCTATTCTGGTAACTTTTCCTTTTGACAGATACATAACATTAGAAATGTCTAAAGCAGCTTCCTGGCTGATAATTCCGCCTGCTGTATTCTGTGCACTAGGTTTTGTATGTTTTGTTACCATATTTATTCCTTCAACGATAACTTTAGAATTTTTTACATCTACAGAAAGAACTTTTCCTTCTTTATCTTTATCTTTTCCTGCGATTACACGAACTGTATCGCCTTTTTTAATTTTACTTGTTGCCATGCCTACACCTCCTTATAATACTTCAGGTGCTAAAGAAACAATCTTCATAAACTGTTTTTCTCTTAGCTCTCTGGCTACTGGTCCAAAAATACGAGTTCCTCTTGGTGTTTTATCATCTTTAATGATAACAGCAGCATTTTCATCAAATTTTATATAAGAACCGTCCTTACGGCGTGCACCGTTTACAGAACGTACTACTACAGCCTTTACAACGTCACCCTTCTTTACAACACCGCCTGGTGTTGCATCTTTGACAGAAGCAACGATTACATCTCCGATATTAGCATATCTCCTGGTAGAACCGCCTAAAACTCTGATACAGAGTAATTCTTTGGCACCAGTATTGTCAGCAACTTTAAGTCTGCTTTCCTGTTGAACCATTGTAATCCTCCATTCTATACACAATTTCCAACTCAAATATATATTTGAGACTCTATCTGGCTTTTTCAATAATCTGAACAAGTCTCCATCTCTTATCTTTTGATAAAGGTCTTGTTTCCATTACTTTAACTGTATCTCCAATACCACACTCGTTGTTCTCATCATGTGCTTTTAACTTATAAGTTCTCTTAACGATTTTCTTGTAAAGAGGGTGCTTTACATGATCTTCTACTGCCACAACGATAGTCTTATCCATTTTATCGCTAACAACCTTACCAACTCTGGTTTTTCTTAAATTTCTTTCTTCCACAACAATTCCTCCTTTCCCGGAATACAATATCTATTAGTTTGCAGTCTTCTGTGTCATTACTGTCTGAATTCTGGCAATATTTCTTCTGACTTCTTTGATTCTGCTTGTATTGTCTAACTGATTTGTTGCGTTCTGAAATCTCAAATTGAAGAGTTCCTTCTTAGCAGCTACTAATTCATCATTTAATTCTGCAGCTGATTTTGTCTGCAAATCTTCTAAATACTTATTAATTTTCACTGTTATCACCGCCTTCTAAATCTGCACGAGATACGATTTTACATTTAACCGGCAATTTATGCATTGCAAGACGTAAAGCTTCTCTTGCTGTCTCTTCCGGAACACCTGCTATCTCAAACATTACACGTCCTGGTTTAACAACTGCTACCCAGTATTCAAGAGCACCTTTACCTTTACCCATTCGAGTTTCAGCAGGTGTCTTTGTAACCGGCTTATCCGGGAATATCTTAATCCAAACTTTACCACCACGCTTGATATAACGTGTCATGGCAACACGGGCAGCTTCTATCTGATTTGATTTAATCCATGCTGGGTCTAAAGCGACAATACCATATTCTCCGTATGTTATTTTGTTTCCTCTTAAGGCTTTACCTCTCATAGAACCACGGAACTGTTTACGACGCTTTACTCTTTTTGGCATTAACATTATTTCTCGCTCCCTTCCTTAACTACTTCTTTTACCGGAAGAACTTCACCTTTGTAGATCCAAACCTTCACACCGACTTTTCCATATGTGGTGTCTGCTTCTGCAAAGCCGTAGTCAATATCGGCACGTAATGTCTGAAGTGGAATATTTCCTTCACTGTAAAACTCTGTACGAGCCATATCAGCACCGCCAAGACGTCCTGAAACTGAAGTTTTAATACCTTTTGCTCCTGCTTTCATTGACCTTGACATTGTTGACTTCATTGCTCTTCTGAATGATACACGATTCTCTAACTGTGTTGCGATATTTTCTGCAACAAGCTGAGCATCTTTATCCGGTCTCTTAACTTCTTTAATATCAACGATTAACTTTTTCTCTGTAAATTTCTGAACTTCTGCCTTTACCTTTTCAATCTCAGCACCGCCTTTACCAATTACGATACCAGGCTTTGCTGTATGAACTACAACTTTAACTCTGTCAGATGCTCTCTCTATCTCAATTCTTGATACACCTGAATTGTATAATCTCTCTTTGAGGTACGTTCTGATTTTGTGGTCCTCTACTAAGTTATCAGCAAAATCAGCTTCAGCATACCACTTTGAGTCCCAATCTTTTATAACACCGACTCTTAAACCATGTGGATTGACTTTCTGTCCCATACTAATCTCCTTTCTGCTTCCTATTATCTTTCATTAAGCACTACAGTAATGTGACTCATTCTCTTTTCAATTCTATAAGCTCTTCCCTGTGCTCTCGGTCTGATTCTCTTCATAATAGGACCGTTACTTGCGTAACACTCTTCAATGTAAAGTTTATCAGGACTCATTCCATTATTATTCTCTGCATTTGCTACTGCTGAATTAACAAGCTTAAGAATAACTTCTGATGCATATCTAGGGCTGTATGTTAAAATACCAATTGCTTCCTGAACACTTTTACCTCTAATGGCATCTAATACGAAACATGCTTTCTGTACAGGAACTCTGGCATAAGATAACTTTGCTGATGGTCTTGTATCTTTATTTGCATTTCTTTCTCTCTTAATCTGGGATCTATGTCCTTTTGCCATGGATAAAACCTCCTTTCAAAATTCTAGGCTTATCTTGAGCCTGTTTTCTTTTCGTCTTTTCCATGTCCTCTGTAAGTTCTTGTTGCTACGAATTCACCGAGTTTATGTCCAACCATGTCTTCTGTAATATATACAGGTACATGTCTTCTTCCATCGTGAACTGCTATTGTATGTCCAACCATCTGCGGGAAGATTGTAGAACGGCGTGACCAGGTCTTAATAACCTGCTTGTCATCTGCTGCATTCATAGCTTCTACTTTTTTAAGTAAGCTTTCATCTGCAAATGGTCCTTTTTTTAATGATCGAGCCATAGGTTAAACCTCCTTTAAACTATTTCATGTTCTTTCCGTCTCTTCTTCTTACAATCATCTTGTTAGAAGCTTTGTTCTTCTTTCTTGTCTTCAAACCAAGTGCCGGTTTGCCCCAAGGTGTACATGGACCCGGACGGCCGATTCCAGTTTTACCTTCACCACCACCATGTGGATGGTCATTAGGGTTCATGACAGAACCGCGGACTGTAGGTCTGATACCCATGTTTCTCTTACGTCCTGCTTTACCAATGTTCACAAGATCATGCTCTATATTTCCTACTGTTCCGATTGTAGCACGGCAGTTAATTGCTATCATTCTCATTTCGCCTGAAGGAAGTCTTAATGTTGCATACTTTCCTTCTTTAGCCATAAGCTGTGCTGAGTTTCCTGCTGCACGAACGAGCTGTCCGCCTCTTCCCGGATATAACTCAATGTTGTGTACCTCTGTACCTACAGGTATATCTGCTAATGGTAAGCAGTTTCCAACTTTGATTTCAGCTTCAGAACCATTCATAAGTTCTTCGCCTACTTTTAATCCGTTAGGTGCAAGGATATATGCCTTCTGACCATCTGCATAGCTTAAAAGTGCAATATTTGCTGTTCTGTTCGGATCGTACTCAATACTTACTACCTTTGCAGGTATTCCGTCTTTCTTTCTCTTAAAATCTATTATTCTATATTTTCTTCTTGAACCACCGCCATGGTGTCTTACTGTTATTTTTCCCTGATTATTACGACCGGCAGATTTCTTTAATGAAACTGTCAATGACTTTTCAGGAGTTGACTTTGTAATCTCTGAATAATCAAGACCGGTCATATTCCTTCTGGAAGGTGTATATGGGTTAAATGTCTTAATTCCCATTGTTGTATCTCCTTTCAAAATGTTTATTTTCACGCTTGTCTGCGTATATTATTTTTTTCACGCTCTTATAAGCCTGAGAAGATTTCTATATCTTTGCTGTCTTCTGTAAGCTGAACAATAGCTTTCTTTCTCTTTGCTGTCTTTCCGTATGTGTTTCCTCTTCTACGGGTTTTTCCTTCAAGATTCATTGTATTAACGCTCTTTACCTTAGTTCCTTCAAAAAGCTTTTCTACTGCTTCTTTAATCTGAGTTTTTGTTGCTTCTGTATGAACAAGAAATGTATATTTCTTTTCTGCCATTGCATTCATGCTTTTTTCTGAAACAACCGGCTTGAGGATTACATCATAGTACTGAATGTTAGCCATTATGCATACACCTCCTCAATAGCAGCTACAGCAGCTTTATCTATAACTACCGTATCATATTTTAATATATCATATACATTGATTGTACTCTTAACTTCTTCGTCTTCCTTAAATACATAAGATGTCTTTACATTAGGAATATTTCTTGCAGAACAAACCACATTTTCATCAATGCTGTTTAATACTACTAATGCCTTTGAAGCATTAAGTTTGTTAAGTGCATTTACCATTGCTTTTGTCTTTATTTCATCAAGCTTAATCGAATCAACAACGATAAATTTATTTTCCTGTACTCTTGATGTCAGTGCAGATTTAAGTGCGTTCTGCTTTTCTTTCTTATTCATTTTAAATGAATAATCTCTTGGCTTTGGAGCAAATACAACACCGCCGCCTTTCCACTGTGGAGATCTTGTAGAACCCTGTCTTGCATGACCTGTTCCTTTCTGTCTCCATGGTTTTCTTCCACCGCCTCTGACTTCTGAACGGTTCTTAGCACTCTGTGTGCCCTGACGATTATTTGCAAGCTGGTTTACAACTGCTAAATGTACTAAATGTTCATTTACTTCAACACCAAACACTGCATCATTAAGCTCTAAGTCGCCAACCTGATTGCCTTCCATATTGTAAACAGATACCTTTGCCATCTGTGTGTTCCTCCTTCCTTAGAAAACCTTATTTACTAATCTTAACGGTTTCCTTGATTGTTACTAATGATTTCTTAGGTCCAGGTACTGCACCCTTTACTAAGATTAAGTTATTTTCCGCATCTACTTTTACAATCTCAAGGTTCTGAATTGTAATCTGTTTTGCTCCCATGTGTCCCGGCATTTTCTTTCCTTTAAATACCTTACTTGGATCTGAACATGCACCATTTGAACCTGCATGACGGTGATATTTTGAACCGTGTGCCATAGGTCCTCTTGACTGTCCATGTCTCTTTATTGCACCTTGGAAACCTTTTCCCTTTGATATTGCAGTAGCATCTACTTTATCACCTGCTGCAAATACATCAGCTTTAATTTCATCTTTAACATTAAATTCTTCTGCATTGTCAAGTTTGAATTCTCTTACATATCTCTTGTAAGATACTCCTGCCTTGTCAAAATGTCCTTTCTGTGGCTTATTGACTAATTTTTCTCTCTTGTCAACAAATCCAACCTGAACTGCACTGTATCCATCATTATCCATTGTCTTTACCTGTGTAACAACACATGGACCTGCCTGAAGTACAGTAACCGGTACTAACGTGCCATCTTCATTGAAGATCTGTGTCATTCCGACTTTTGTTGCTAAAATAGCTTTCTTCATTCCTTTTACCTCCTGTTAAATCTACAGCGGTTTAAAGCGTTTCGCCTTAAACATCCTAGAACAGTCAAATATACGTGGAACACTAAATATCTTCTTATTATATTAAGACCGATATATGTTGATTCCTGCGAGCAAAACTGCCGCAAGGGTCACATAGCTTATTGCTTGCAACGGGGTATGTGACTTCCGGAATGTCATTCCAGTAAAATGTGTTGCTTCTATATCTTAACCTTCTGGATTATCTCATTATAAATTGTTTTGAAAATGAATTATTTGTTATTTTTCATTTTCACGTCAATATACACACCTGCAGGCATCTCTAATCTTGTGAGTGCATCAACAGTTTTCTGTGATGGTGTGATGATATCGATAAGTCTCTTATGAGTTCTCTGCTCGAACTGCTCTCTTGAGTCTTTGTACTTGTGTACTGCTCTAAGAATTGTAACTACTTCCTTCTTTGTTGGAAGTGGTACAGGTCCGCTCACCTGTGCACCTGTCTTTTTAACAGTTTCGATGATTTTTCCGGCTGACTGATCAATAAGTTTGTGATCGTATGCCTTCAATGTGATTCTCATTACTTGACTTGCCATAAAAAAAGTCGCCTCCTTTTCGTACTTTGAAAATCAGTACGACAAGCGGTGACTGTACACTCTTCCGTGTGTGTCGCATTTTCAAATACAACCTTCCACACGTTGTTTCCATATTAAATGGACGATTATTCTTTGTACAGTGACTTGTCGTCAGTTTCCTAACTTGACATTCGCTCCACGGAAAACCTGCAATCGTTTGCAGCAACCTCACGCTTCAACGCTATCAATGCCACAGCGTTTATTAGTATACATGATGAAAATGGAAAATGCAAGCATTTTATAAAAAAATATTATATTATATATTATTATCTATATAGCGGATGCCCGACATAAAGTAAGCCACCTTCAATTCCTTTTTAATTTGTAAAAATGAATTGACGATGACTTATACCAAACAGCTTAGCTGCCGTATTTATTAAATAATGATTCAATTTTATCACATTGGTTTTGTGTCAATCCATAATAATTTTCTCCGCATTTAAACATCCTTTCATTTATATCTATGTATCCTATATAACCATTTCTAAAATTCACTATATATTGAAAGTCAAATTTTTCAACATCATATTTTCTTTCGTCAGATACAATATGAAATATTTGAATTATCTTTTTCCTTTCACTTCCTTCAAGTACTAGTGTTCTCCTTCCACTATTGTCTAAATCATATTTTATAATAGTTGTTTTATCTGTTCCAAATGTATAAATGCTATCGGGACCCTTTCTTCCAGTATCTTTAAAATACATAATAACAAATACTCCTATCAGCAAAAGCGAAGACGCTACAAGAAATACTATTGCTGTTTTACTCCTGATTTTCACTTACTGTCACCCCTTTTTACAATGTATTGTAAATATTGTTATTCCAAATAAATTACACTGTCTATATATTTCTCTTTACGCATTATAACTCTCATACAAATCCTCCACCCTGCATCCAAGCACCTTTGCCATACTCAGAACATACTCAAATCCGGTCTTATTAATATTCCGTTTTTTCTGTTCCAGCATCTGCACCATCCTCAAAGATACTCCTGATTCTTTTGCAAGTTCACTCTGGGATATTCCCCTGATTTCCCTGTAATATTTGAGATTTGTCTCTTTGAAGAACTCTTTCATTTTTTCATCCATTGCAGTGACAAATCTACTTATATCTGCTTCATGCATTGTGAAATACATATTTTTTATAACATCTATAGGTATGGCCTCATTTATTCTCCCAAATGATACATTACGATACCATTGGTAATACGCTAATGCCCAGCCGCACCAGTACTCCGGTGTTTTATCAAGATACATAACATGCTCTTTCAAATTCTCTAAGCCTGACCTTTTAAGTATACTATCCACCAGCTCACAACCTGTCATCCCTGCAATATATTTACTGTTACCTATTTCAATCTGTGATGATATTCCCGAACCAATAAACATAGACCAGATTTCTTTAATGCTGTAATCCAGAGTATTTACTGCATAATCAAGCATGTCTCCCATATTCTTTTGTGCAAGTTCAAGATAATCCCTGCTGTAAGCGCGAATCTCCATCTTTTATACCTTCTCTCATAATATCCAGCATAAACAAATCGTCAGTTGATGCTATTTCTACTTTACTTTCCCTATACTCTTTTCTTGCTTCTTTGTCACGTATCTCCTTTTTGGTGAAATATACATTTGCACTAGCTTCTTCATAACCTTTAAATGTCAGCATATCAAATGCTTTTGGTGTCATTATTACAATCTGCTCTCCCAATTTCCCTAAATGCATAGCTTTAGATAACTGCCTTAATGAAATTGTATTGGCTACAAAATCCTGTGCAAATGAAAAATATGAATCGTCTGCCCTGTATCCTCTAATTACATCAAATTCTACCGTATCTATCAGAAAATTTTCCTGTAAATACGTTTTTGCCTGTTCAGATATACTGCTTCTCTGCCAGTACGTCCTGTTTTTTGTCAATATTGCAAGCCAATTAAGAATATTATATTTCGGGGAATTTAAATCCAATATCTTAAGTCCATTAATATCAAGCATATATTTATTGGCATAACCATCCTGACCTTTTCCACATGCCCACTCTTTTGCAAGTTCTATATTTTCACTACAGTAAAAGCCTCTGCCATAATCATTATTTTTTGAACTAAGCTCATACTGTGGGCTTTCTATAATTTTAGCTGAACCATGATATAATTCCATATTAATCATCTCCTGCCTCTTAAACTATTATTTCCACAATATATCACCATAGTGTTATAGTTTTCAAGTATTTTTCTTTTTATTAGATTTTCTTTTTACCATTTCCAAAATCACTTCAAACACTGCCAACAGAGTACATCCCACAAGGTAACATGCAATATCCTTAATATCAAACACCGAGCCTATCAGTATCCTCATAAATCTGTTATCTTGTAATCCAAGTATTTCAACAATTCTAAAATACTGCAATAATTCCACAAATACTGCAAATATAAAAATATACATTGGAAGAAGTCTGACCTTTTCCGGCAGCCAGATTCTTACAAATGTATATATCACAATAACTACTATCATATCTCCCACATATGGTCTTATAAAATCATCATGCACAAATAAAGCAATAACTATTTCTAATAATAATAAAATAAATGTTGCTATTCCATAGTACACTCTTTTTCTCATAGTTGTCATATTTCAGCCTTCCCATTACATAGTATTACTTTTTCAGCATATTCTCTAATATCATCATTTGAATCATGCAGACATTCCCGTAAAATCTTATCTGAAAGTAAATTGTGTCTCCCCATTTCCTTAACGATACCTTGCCTACAGCATGAACATAAAGTTTCTGAATACATATATGATAATATTTCGGTTGGAAGACTATGTGGTTCTTTTTCCTCAAACACTTCTATAATTGAAATAAATGCACCATGCCATCCACAATCTTCATAAGAAATCGGCAAATCATAAAGTAATTTTACGAATTGACCATAATCCTCTTTATGATAATTATGTACAAGCATGGAAATTACATCTTCCGGACAATCAGTTTCGTCAATAACAGATAATGCATAATCACGAACCTTTTCACTTTTCATTTCTGTTAATGCCCTGACTGCATTGTTTCTTAATTCTTCATTATATGAATCTGCATCTCCTATAACAGAACATGTATCTAAAAGATTAGCACATTTATGGTTTCCCAACAGAAACAGAAGCTCCGTACGAATATCTTCTTCTTTTTCTTCCTTATAATATTCTGCTAATTTTTTAACTTCATCACATTTCCCTTTGTTTAACATGGTGCTTCCTATCATAATAGGAATATCTCTTCCTGATTTTCCACCATTTTTCAGTGTAGAATACACTCCTTCTGCTGTCAATAAATGCTCATAATTCTGCCTGAATTGTGCAGTGTTTTCTTTTTGCCTTTCGTATGCATCTACATAAGTCTTTATTAATGGTGACTTCCCTGAACGTTCTTTTAACAATTCCTGCACAGGTAATTTCCCTATTTCTGACTTCCAGAATAATTGGAAATAATCAAAATCACATACATCAAGATTACTGTTTTCATCCAGTAGTCTGCCAATATCTTCGATTACTGCACAAAAACTGTCTGACCATAACCGATTCATTTTTCGTGGCAGTAAATAAATTTTGCTGCTACATTGAGAATCAAATTCTTCTTTGACTGTATCAGTATTTGGTGTTGATTTAAAATTCACGATACTAATGCATAGTGTCTCAAAATTATTGAACAATTCAGAACCAATATCATCTCTTTCTTTTACATTTTGCAATAATTTATAAATAGTTTTATATCCTGTTTCCAATACCTGATATGCATTAAGATTTCCATCTGCCGCAAATAATTCTAATAATTCACAACAGCGGTTAAAATCCCAGCCATCATATGATGTAAGATTTTGGTTAAACTGCCTGATAATTGCCTGTAAAAAAATCTCTTTATCCGTATAGCATCGTATAAGTTCATATAAATACCAGCTTCTTGTCCCTTCACATTGCGTATCATAAGCAAGGTCATGTGTACATGCCCATAACACCAAGTCTTTATACTCTTCCTTTTTATCCGTCTGCTGCAATTCTATAACACAACGTCCAAGCCCTCTTTGCAGTGCATATTTAAAATCTTTTTTTGTCATATATTAACTCCATATCATTCAAAATTTCCTATAATAATACTATCACAATAATATTAATACTTCAATTTGATTCAAATCAACTCATCATGTCAGTTCTGTTTTCGGGAATAAAGACTGTTTATACATAAACCATTACCTCTTGCATCATTTTTTCTTCTATATTATAATTTTATAATATTGTTAATTTAAATAAATTTGAAAAAGGAAAGAAGAATTATGTGGATTGCAGATAATTGGAGAGATTATGAAGTTATAGACTGTTCTAATGGAGAAAAACTCGAAAGATGGGGCGATTACCTTCTGGTAAGACCTGACCCGCAGGTAATATGGAACACCCCCAAGACTCAAAACGGATGGAAAAAAATGAACGGACATTATCATCGTAGCAGCAAAGGCGGTGGAGAATGGGAATTTTTCAACCTTCCTGAACAATGGAGTATTAATTACAGACAGCTCACATTTAACTTAAAACCTTTTAGTTTCAAACATACAGGCTTATTTCCCGAGCAGGCTGCCAACTGGGACTGGTTTTCTGAAATCATAAGATGTGCCAAAAGACCTGTTAAAGTATTAAATCTATTTGCCTATACCGGTGGTGCCACTCTTGCTGCTGCTAAAGCAGGGGCAAGCGTAACTCATGTAGATGCATCAAAGGGTATGGTAAACTGGGCAAAGGAAAACGCTGCTTCTTCCGGCTTAAGTGATGCACCTATACGCTGGCTTGTTGATGACTGTGTGAAATTCGTGGAACGTGAAATACGACGTGGCAATAAATATGATGCTATTATTATGGATCCTCCGTCTTATGGAAGAGGCCCAAAAGGAGAGATATGGAAAATCGAGACATCCATACATCCGTTTATTAAACTTTGTACACAGATTCTTTCAAAAGATGCAATCTTTTTTCTGATTAATTCATATACAACAGGACTTGCACCTTCTGTTCTTACATATATGATAGAAACCGAGATAAAGAGCCAATTCGGAGGTGAAACAATATCTGATGAATTAGGACTTCCTGTCTCATCAAATGGGCTGGTACTTCCATGCGGTGCCAGCGGAAGATGGAAAAATAATATTTAAACAACAAAAAGTCCTCAAATTGAGGACTTTTTATAATATATCTTGCTTTCTTTAAAGAGCTTTGATACCACCTCATTGTATTCTGAGAAATTTTTCGCCTTCTTAATCTTCTTCCAATATTTTTCTCCATCTGTAAATAAATCTGACATATAGAGCCATAGTTCCTTCATTTTAAATAGTACATTCTTTTCATCTTTCATATTTTCATAATAATTATGTAAAATTTCATCCATAAAATTTTCTATCCGCCGAATTTCTTCTATATTATTATCGCCTGATTTTATCCTGCATATTAAAAACGGATTTTTAAGGATTCCCCTTCCAAACATTATACTATCTACATCAGAATACTCCTCTGCAAACTTATTATAATCATTTGTACTGTGAATGTCACCATTGTATACTATCTTGTTTTTACTAAGGCTCAAGGCATCCGAAAACACCTTTAGATTAGGTTTATTCTTATAAAAATCCTTTTGTATTCTGGGATGTATTATAAGTTCTTCTATAGGATATTTATTAAATATCTCAATAAGGTGATAAAATTCGTCAGGACTTTCTTTGCCTATTCTTGTCTTAATAGATATTTTCCCTGCTCTTTTTTCAAATATATTATAAAGAAACTCATCTAAATCATCAGGATAAAACAAGAATCCTGAACCTTTTTTCTTTGTGACTACCGTAGCCGCCGGACATCCCAGATTCAGATTAACCTCATCATATCCAAGTAATGACAGTTCTTTTTCTGTATCTGAAAAATGTTTAGAATTATTTGTCATTATCTGCGGAACAAGTCTTAACCCAATATTATTCTCCGGTAATATATCTCGCTTTTCTTTTCTGTTTATGCAGATATTTTTATCTGGTGATATAAATGGGGCAAAATATTTGTCTACATTCCCAAAATATTTCTGATAAGCATTTCTATACACATATCCTGTTATTCCCTCAAGAGGTGCTAAATAGTAGTTCATCTTTATATACACATTCCTTTACCTGTAATTAGTAAGAAAATATATGGCAAGCTGCGTTCTGTCCCTTAATTCCAGCTTATCCAGTATATTGCTTATATAATTCCTTACCGTTCCTTCGCTTAAAAACAATACATCCCCTATCTCCTTATTATTAAGTCCTTTTGCCAGCTGCTCCATAATATCAAGCTCCTTAGCCGACAAATCCTCATTATTTTCATATACTTTATCTTTTTTCACATATCCCTGAAGTCTTTTTACAATATCTCCCCCGAAAACACTCTGTCCCAGATTAACTGCTTTTATTGCCGGAAGGATGCTTTCAAAGTCCTGCTTTATAATATATCCTTTAGTCCCTATATTCAAAGCCCTTATTATATACTCATCATCAGAAAACGTGGTAAGCATAAGTATTTTTGCCTTTGGATGTTCATTTAATATAACCTCTGCTGCTTCAAGACCGCTCATTTCCCCCATTCTTATGTCCATCAGCAGTACATCAGGTCTGCACTCACGGTATAACCTTACCGCATCTTCACCGCTGTATCCCACTTCTGATACCTCCACATCCGTATCCGACTCTAATATTGTCTTTAGCGACAATGCCACCAGCCTGTCATCATCAATTATCAATACTTTCATTATACTTTGCTCCATTTCACTGCTGCTTTTTTATTGACACAAATATTTTAAATCCATTATCAAATGTAAATCTTATGTTTCCATTAAATGATTGTACACGCTCACGCATATTTTCAAGCCCGATTCCTTCACTATGGGTATCTGGTTCAACATCCCCATTATCAAATATAAGAAGCTGATATAATGCCGGATGCTCCATTATAGTTATATTAACATCTGATGCATTACTGTGCTTTACCACATTGGTCAGTGCTTCTTTTATAATAGAAACAAAACAATACTTAAGGTTCTTTGGAAGTTCTCCATCTACATCATAATCAAATGAAATTGATATGTTTTCATATTCTTGTATAATACCTTCCACCATAAGCTTTAAATCCATAGAATCATCTTTAAGGTCATGCACACTTTCCCTTATACTGCTCATAGCAGTATTTAAAGTATCCTGCAGTGCTTTAAGCGGCTCATTAAGATTTTCATCCTTATTGATAGTCTGGATAGCACCTGCCTGAAGTATTGACCTTGAAAGCATATGCCCCACATTGTCATGAATTTCCCTTGCTATCCTGTTCCTTTCCGTCATGGTGGCAAGCCGTATTTCATAATTCTGATGTTCCAACATTTCTGTCTGCTTCTTTTTAAGTAACATCTCAATCTCCATACTTTTTTCCTGAATCTTCATATATCTTTTTTTCATGCTATGGGAATTGTCTGTTTTAAATGCCATATATATTCCAACAATGATAAGCAGAAATATATATGGCATAATCATACCATATTTTAATAGCGGCAGCATATATAATAATACAAAATAATAATTTTTTCTTGAAAATTCACTATACACCATCATAGGTAAATATATATTAAATTCAGGATATATAAGACTTAAAATAATGTATAATACACTTAAAAAACCGGAAACATTTTTGTTATCAAAAAATGTTTCCAGACTGGTAAATATTATAGATGTAAGCATGGCTATTACCGAAACCATGCCCACATCACTGACAAGCATAAATGCTATGCATAATATATATAATACAATTCTGTCCGTAACCTTTTCCATATCTAATCCCTTGTTCTGAATTTTTTTATTACTACCATTGATATTCCCAAAATGGCGGCGGTAAACAGCAACTGCATACCCATGCCTGAAAATACCTTACGGCTGTCTAAATCAGCAATATCTACTATAGCATTATTTGCAACAACATACCAGTATGTCGGAGTAATTTTTGATAATTTCAGCATATTATTACTTAATACTTCTAATGGCACAAATACCCCGCCAATAAATGCAAGCCCCATTGACACAACATTAACCATTCCCTGAAAAATGTTATTGGAATTAGCAAGATTACCAAACATAAAGGCAAGTGACATTGCTACTGCTGCCATACAAAATGTATTCAGCAGATTAAATAATATCTTTACCGATGACATATCATTATGATATATAATTATAGGCATAAGATTAAACAACAGCCATGCAAATACCCCCACCAGCATAGTACTTAATAACAGACACAAATTTCTTTTTCTAAAGCGGTCTGCCGAACAGTTAATTCTTCTTCTCACATCCATTTTGTTGAATGCTATGTATACAGGTCCTACAGCCGCCATTATTACAGAAATAAATATATATGGTATAATCCCATAGTAATAATAACTTCTGTTATATCCCTCATCTTTTTGTGTATCTGACATAGTCACCTTTACATCTTCATCAAGTGACTTAAGCGTACTTTCCAAAGCATTATCCATATCATATCCTGCTGCAATATATGACCTGAATGCTGTCATAAACTGATTTACCTCCAAATCAACATAATAGCCCAGTGCAGAATCTTTGACTTTCATATTCTCCAACTCCATGGTCTTTCCTGATAATACAGCATCCTCATATCCTTCAGGAATTATAAGTACATAATAAACATTTCTGTAAAAAATATTGTTTCTAAGATTATCAATATCATCTTTGCACTCTTTATAATCATTCTTTTTTGAAAGATATTCCTTTATAGTATCTCCAAACTCTCCCCCATCCCTGTCTATAATGGTAAATGGTATTTCCGTACCCTTATATTTGTTTTCTACATCTTCTGCATTACTGGAACTTATCATAAATATAAGTGCAATGCTTATACCTGTATATACCATTATTGATGGAATGTTTTTTCTTAATATAAGTAAAAACGTTTTAAATGTATGCATATCAATCATCATTCCTTTCCTATAGAAGAACGCACGCTTTTTGCGTTCTTTAGTGTGAAACTTAGAAAATCTTAGGCAGTGTCCTTTACTGCCTTAGATTTTCTTTTCACACTTTACTCAATCAATCTTATCCCGTCTGAGTATCAGAACAGATATGATTCCAAATATAGTGCCCATTGCCACTAATGTTATACTGCACCTTAAATACATTCCCATATCACCAAATACAGAGAGTGCATAAAAGCTGTCCGATATTACTGCTGCCGGATTTATCCTGTTTATAACAGGTGCATTGTTCTCCACCAGATTTTTCATATTTGTAACCATTAAACCTGCAAGAAAATTCATGGAAAGTATTGTTGATGTAACAATTGACTCTTTTATACTGAATTTAGCCTTGACAATCACTCCTAACATATATCCATATGCCACACCCACAAAACTTGACAACAGTCCCGAAAGTAATATATATCCGTATTTATTTCCAAAATCAATACCCAGAAACAGATTAAGATAAAAGAATACCATTACAAATATAAGCATCTGGACAGTAAGTGCCGCCAGAAAATCCGTGAATACAATAAGTATCCTTTTCGTTGGTGATATACATCTTCTGACTGCAATATCTCTCTGACCTGCCCGAATCTCCTCTGTATTAATAACGCCATAGTGGGCACCTAACATACATGTCATCGCAAAAAGTGCAAAATAATACTGAACATACACATCCATATTCCCATCAGCATTCATATTGACTTCTTTGGTATATGCTACATCAGCAAACAGTGACTCCATTACATCCTGTGCCTTTTCAGGTGAGTTGGCAATTATATCCATTATAACATTTTCATTATGTATATATGAATCCACCATTGATTTCAAAATAGTCTGATTAAGTCCGTTCTCTTTAAATTTTAATGAAATTTCATCGGATACATATATAATACCCTCTGCTTCGCCTTCATCAAGTGCTTTTTCCGCCTTATCTTCTGGTAACTTTTCTGTATTCAGATTACCCTGTTTTCCCGACACATTCTTTATAAACTCATCAAAAGCAACTGCATTTTCATACGTGCCATCGTCTACAATCGCCACATCTATTTTATCAAGACTCTCACTTTTTTCAGTTATATTTGAAAATGCCATCCAAAAAAATGTTCCCAACACTATAGGAAATATAATCAGCCAGAAAAATGTTCCCTTATCCATAACAAGTCTCTTGACCCTGTATTTATATAATTTCCAAATCAAACCCATCACCTGCTTTCTAATTCTTATCCCTTAATTCTTTTCCGGTTATCTCTAAAAATACATCATTTAAAGTAGGAAGTTCTGAATATACACGTCCAAAATTTATATCCTTACTTTTTAAGTAATCCAGAAGTACTATCAGATTTCTCTGACCTTTAGTGTACTGTACTTTAAGATGACCGTCCTCATATTCTGCCTTATAGACATGAGGAAGTTCTTTTATTCCGTTTAAAATATTTTCACTAAACTCAGGTATTTCCACCTGAATAGTTTCGCCTGTTTTTATCATATTCTTTAATTCTTCATTAGTGCCTATGGCAAGGTTTTTACCTGAATCCATAATAGCTATCCTGGTACAGATTTTCTCCACTTCTTCCATATAGTGGGATGTATATACAACTGTTGCTCCATCTTCGTTAAGTTTCTTTATTCCTTCAAGAATATTATTGCGGCTCTGTGGGTCAACTGCTACTGTAGGTTCATCCATAAATATAAGCTTCGGCTTATGTGCTATTCCACATGCAATATTAAGCCTTCTTAAAAGTCCGCCTGACAGTTTCTTAGGATAGAATTTTACAAAATCCTCTAACCCTGTAAACTCAATGGCTTCATCCACATATTTTTTCCTAAGTTTTTTGTCAGCCACATAAAGACTGCAGAAGTAATCTATATTCTCATATACTGTTAATTCTTCAAAAACAGCTACATTCTGTAGAACAACGCCTATATCTTTCTTAATATCATAGCTTGAAGGTGTCATTTCCTTTCCAAACACCTCTATATTGCCCTTATCATACTTAAGCAGTCCCAATATGCAACTTATGGTAGTTGATTTACCTGAGCCATTTGGTCCGAGAAGACCAAATACCTCTCCTTCTTTGATTTCCAGATTAAAGTGGTCCAGTGCCACCAGTTCCTTATACCTTTTAACAAGATTTTCAACCTTTATAACTATATTTTCACTCATATTTTTCCTCCATTTCATCTATCTGACTGTTTAAATTATAAATTATTTTCCTGACTGTTTTAAGTATCTAAAATCACAAAAGGATGTGACATTTATCACATCCTTTTATTCCTGCGAGCAACGAGCCAAGTGGCTGCTTGCAGACATTTGGCGACTGCTGCGAGGGTCAAATACCCCGCAGCTTGCTGCATTACAAATTTGATGCCCTGTCAGCTTGCTGCGGGGTATTTGACTGTAAACATACTATATTTCACTAACCTCCAATAACTTCCTGAACCTGTTTCTCATCCAGCATCAGTTGGGCAGCAATCTGGGAAACATCCATTCCCAATACCTTAAGTCTGTATATTTCAATCTGTATGTTCAATTCTTTAATTATAAGTTCATGCTCACGAATCTCACTACTCATCCTTTGCATTTCACTATCCTGCTTTTGTATAATATCTGACTGTTCGTTTATCGTAATTCGCTGTTTTTCAATAGCTTCCTGCTGATAAGAGATAGTTGTCTGATTCTCCTCAAGTGCCCCTGCCTGCTGCCGGCTGACATTTCCTGTTTCCCTAATCTCCTGCTGCTGTGAATCTATAACTTCATTCTGTCTGCTTATTATTTCTTTCTGCTTTTTCATTTCTTCATCAATGCCTGCAATTATATATTGCTGCTTTTTTATTGCCTTACTCTGTTGGTCTATTGCCTCCTGCTGCTTTTTTATTGCTTCCTTCTGTCGCTCTATAACTTCCTTTTGACCTTCAATTGCAGCATATTGTTCATCTATCATTTTCTTAATCTTTGTACTGTCCATTGATTCAATTATCTCTGAAAACATTTTCATCTCTCCCTGATGTTATTTATTCAAATCACTCTTAATCTGTGTTGTCGAAATCTCAGGGGTTCTCGGAAGATAAACTACATTACACCCCTCCGCTTCAAGAAAATCAAATTTACCTGTCCAATCATCACCCATTACAAATGTATCTATATGATATTCATGTATATCACTCTTTTTCTGTTCCCAGTTTTCTTCCGGAATAACCAAATCAACATATCTTATTGCCTCAAGAAGAACCTTTCTTTCTTCATATGTAAAATAGCATTTTTTTCTCTTCTCTTTCCAGTTAAATTCATCTGTAGATAATACTACAATAAGATAATCTCCTAAAGCTTTAGCTCTCCTCAAAAGATTTATATGCCCATAATGCAGCAAATCAAATGTACCATACGTAATAACTCTCTTCACTTCTGCTTCCTCCCAATATTTCCTTAATTGTAAACTAGACTATTCCTTATAAAATCTCCTCAATAAATATGGTACGTTCTACTGCCAAATCAACTATTTTATCCTCTGTTATCGGACGGTTAACCCTGTTATAGTAAACTTTTACTACCGGACGCGGACCTTCATTTTTTCTGATATTTGATACTATACCTACCTCTTTTGTTGATAGCCTTACTATCTCACCCAAAGGATATATTGGAATATTATTTATAAAAGCTTGTACAACATTATAGTCATAATATATACCACTGGCGCCATATATTTCTTCAATAGCCATATGAGGAGCTATTCCATCACATATAATCCGTTCAGCATAATCCGAACACATTCCTACAATTCTTGCATCTATGGGTATCTCCTCTCCTTTTAAACCCTTAGGATATCCTGAACCATCCCATCTTTCATGATGACATTGTATACATTCAGCAATCTTTCTAGGTATGTTTTTCTGAACTGCAAAATAGTACCCATATTGAGGATGTTCTTTATACAACTGCTCCTGCTGTCCTGTAAGCTTACTCTTATCTGCCTTTATCAGTATAGGCATTTCTCCCATACCTATTTCATGCAACAGTGCCCCGGATATACAGCATACAAGAATACCTAATGGCAAATCCATACATCCTGCTACTATACCACTTAGCACTGCCGAATAAATGGCACATTCATACAATCGCTTATTATCTATTATTTTCTGTTCCACAAGAAATGATACTACCTGTTCACTTCTGGCAATTTTAGGAATAATACCTTCTAATTGACTTGCTACTGCCACCACCTTATCATTCATATTAGCCTCCGGACGTAACGGACATGTCTGTCTTAACATTTGGGTAAAATCATTTACTAATGATTCAGACATTTTATCATCAGGAGAAATAAATACAGAATATCTGTCAGCTATATCTACATATTCTATTTTTAACTCCTTTATTTTGTCTATATTTCTTATACTTAGTGTTGTATCTGCACTCAGCAGACATTTTCCGGTTGCAGGTGACATTATCGCTTGTTCAAGCCGCATTCCCGGTTTAACCTCTACAATAGAAAGTCTCATATCCATCCTCCATATAGGTGTTTTTCATTGTATGTTTATATACAATTGTATATTTTCATACAATTGTATTCTATATTTAATTATACAAAATAGGTTTGTACAATTCAACACTATTTTAAATTTATTAAGTCGAAGGATATTTTCTGTATACTAAAATAAGCATCGGCTGTCTGCAAGACAATTAAATGTATACCCTCATTCTAACTCTCATTCTTCCTTTCTTTGTCTCCTTCATAAGACCATCAAATATGAACTTTCCAAATCCCCTTACTGATACTATATCATTTTCCTTAAGAACATAGCTGTTGTTTTCCATCACCCTTCCATTTACAAATACTTTTTTCTGCCTGAAATATTCTATCCCCTGACTCCGGGACATGCCATATACTTTCGCAATTATGGCGTCTATCCTTTCTGAGCTTACCACTGTCTCCACCGGTTTAAGCTCCGGCTGTATTGCATCAATATTTCCCTTTTCAACCCTGCACTTCACATTTGTATGTTTTATCTTTTCCAGATTCTCTGCTATATACTCTGCTATCCTGTCCACGCAGAAAATATATCCCGTCTTCTCTTTTATAAATATATCTCCTATGGTACTCCTGTCTATTCCCAGATTCATAAGTGACCCAAGAAAATCCCTGTGCCCCAATTCATCTGCAAACTTCTTAGCCATTGGTTCTGCAACTACACAACTTATGGGAAATTCTTCTTCATATCCAAGCATATCTGCCGAACCAAATCTCAGCATCTGCCTTTCACACTGTTCTGTACCCCCATAAAACTTATGCTCAACATAATTTATATCTCTCTCATTGTTTAATATTAAGCTTATTTCTGATGGATTTAAAAAATCTGTAAAAATGAACCGGCTGCTTCCATAACATTTTGCAGCCAGTTCATTTATACGCTTTATAAGTAACTCGTCTTCTCTGTTCAATTATAAAATCTCTTTAAGAATCTTATTGATAATACCAGGGTTGGCTTTTCCTTTGGTAGCTTTCATTGTCTGACCTACCAGAAATCCTATAGCTTTTTCCTTACCATTTCGGTAATCCTCAACTGACTGAGGATTTTCAGCCACAACCTCTTCTATTATCTTTCTTAGTCCATCTTCATCATTATCCATCTTAAGCCCGTTTTCTTCAACATATTTCTCAGGATTAATATCTTCATCAAATATCTTAGCAAATACTTCTTTTGCCACACTGCTGTTAATAGCATTTGATTCTACTAACTTTATAAGCTTTGCCAGATTTTCCGGTGAAAATGAAATATCTTCCACTTCCATATCCTTTTCATTAAGAATATGCATTGTCTCCACCATAAGGTAATTGCTGACTTTCTTAGGATTTGCACCCAGTGCTACCGTTTCCTCGAATATATCTGCCATCCTTTTAGCCGAAGTTATAATATCGGCATCATATTCAGGTAAACCATATTCTTTTTTATATCTTGCCCTTTTCTCGTCACGAAGCTCAGGCTGGCGACCTTTTACTTCTTCAATCCACTCGTCACTGATAACTACAGGAACCAAATCCGGGTCAGGAAAATATCTGTAATCCTGTGCATCCTCTTTTGAACGCATGGCGTAGGAATATCCCTTATTATCATCCCATCTTCTTGTTTCCTGAACTACCTGTTTTCCCTCTTCTATAAGGTCAATCTGACGCTCACGTTCATTTTCAATAGCTCTTGCTATTGCCTTAAATGAATTAAGGTTCTTCATTTCCGTTCTTGTACCGAACTCCGCTGCACCCACTTCTCTTACTGAAAGGTTTACATCAGCCCTCATAGAACCTTCATTAAGCTTACAGTCTGATGCACCAAGATACTGAATTATAAGTCTTAATTTGTCAAGATATGCTATAACTTCATCTGACGAACGCATATCAGGTTCTGACACTATTTCAATAAGCGGTACTCCTGAACGGTTGTAATCTACCAAAGAGCAGTCATCCCATTCGTCATGGATAAGCTTTCCTGCATCCTCTTCCATATGGATTTCATGTATTCCCACGAACTTCTTTCCCGAATCTGTCTCTATTTCCACCTTGCCGTTTCTGCAGATTGGAAGATAAAGCTGGGATATCTGATAGTTCTGTGGATTGTCAGGATAAAAATAGTTCTTTCTGTCAAATTTATTATATTGCGTTATATCACAATTTGTAGCAAGTCCTACTGCCATGGCATATTCAACTACCTGCTTATTAAGAACCGGAAGAGAACCGGGCATACCTGTACACACCGGACATGTATGGGCATTAGGCTCTGCACCAAATGCAGTTGAACATCCGCAGAAAATCTTAGTCTTTGTTGCCAGTTCCACATGAACTTCTAATCCGATGACGGTTTCATACTCTTTTGCCATATTACCTGTCCTCCCTTCCGAATTTTCCTCTAATCTGCTCATAAGTATAAGCAGTCTGAATCAATTTTTTCTCTTTAAAGCAGTCTCCGATAAGCTGCAGACCTATAGGAAGTCCCTTAGAATCCACACCACATGGAAGGCTGATACCCGGAAGACCTGCAAGATTCACTGATATAGTATAAATATCACCTAAGTACATCTTAATCGGGTCTGATAAACTTTCACCAAGCTTCGGTGCCGTAGTCGGTGCCACCGGTCCTAATATCACATCATATTTTGCAAATGCTTCATCAAATGCTTTTTTAATCAGTGCCTTTACTCTCAATGCCTTTAAATAGTAAGCATCATAATATCCTGAACTTAGTACAAAAGAACCTAACATAATCCTACGCTTTACTTCTGCACCAAAACCTTCTGACCGCGTCTTTTTGTACATATTGTGCAAATCAGTAAAATCCTCTGTCCTATATCCGTATTTTATACCGTCAAATCTTTCAAGATTAGAACTTGCTTCCGCCGCTGCAATGGTATAGTAAGCCGGAATAGCATATTCTACAAGGCTCAAATCAAATTCTTCTACTACCGCACCATTTTCTTTTAATAAATCGGCTGCCTTTAAAACAGCTTCTTTTACTTCCGAATCAAGACCCTCTCCAAAATAATCCTTTGGAATACCTATCTTCATTCCTTTTACATCATTTATTAAAGAAGATGTAAAGTCAGTATCATCTCTTTTAACAGACGTAGAATCCTTTGAGTCATAAGTAGAGATAATTTCTAATATAGTGGCACAGTCTGTCACATCTTTACAAAGCGGTCCAATCTGGTCTAAAGAAGAACCATATGCTATCAAGCCATAACGTGATACTGTTGAATATGTGGGTTTCATACCTACTACACCACAATATCCCGCAGGCTGCCTGATAGAACCGCCCGTATCAGAACCTAATGCATAATAACACTCATTTGCAGCCACTGCTGCTGCTGAACCGCCTGATGAACCACCCGGTACATGTTCCGGATTCCATGGATTTTTTGTGGCACCATATGCCGATGTTTCCGTAGTAGAACCCATGGCGAACTCATCCATATTTGTCTTACCTATTATAACTGCTCCTGCCTTTTCCAGATTCAAAACAGCCTCAGAAGAAAAAGTAGGTATAAAGTTATTTAAAATCTTTGATGAACATGTGGTAAGCATACCTTCTGTACACATGTTATCTTTAATGGCCACAGGAACACCTGCAAGCGGTCCTGTAAGTTCACCTGATTCTATCTTTTTTTGTACTTCCTCTGCCTTCTTCAAGGCTCCTTCCTTATCAACAGTCACATAGCAATTATATATAGATTCTGTTTTTTCTATCTGCTCCAAAACAGCTTTTACAGCATCTATGGCAGATACTTCTTTTTGTTTTATTTTCTCTGCAAGCTCTACAGCCGTATAATCTAGTATGCTCATTATTTCCTCATTTCTGTGCGGTTTTTTTCAAATAACAGGTTTCTGATACCGCACTTATAGAAACCTATATGTGAATAGCCTGATTGTTAGTCAAAAGTCTTTGGCACATTAAACATTCTGTTCTTTTCTTCCGGGGCATTTTTTAGAATATTGTCCCTGTCATCTCCATTTGTGACTACATCCTCACGAAACACATTATTAACCGGAAAAACATGGCTCATAGGCTCTACACCTTCAGTATCAAGCTCATTTAACTTGTCTATATAATCCAGCATACTTGCCATATCTTTCTTTGCCTGTTCTTTTTCCTGCTCGCCCAGTTCCAACTTAGCAAGTATACCAACATATTCAATGGTTTCATCTGATATTACGTTTGACATAATAAACCTCCATTCCGATATTTAATCACGGACTTTTATATGCACTTCTCTAAGCTGCTGCTCTGTCACTTCATTTGGTGCACCGCACATAAGGTCTTGTGCCGTTCCGCTCATTGGGAACGGAATCACTTCCCTAATATTCTCTTCGTTTCTTAATAACATAATCATACGATCCACACCCGGAGCCATACCTGCATGAGGTGGTGCTCCATATTGAAATGCATTATAAAGTGCTCCGAATTTGCTCTTTAATACTTCCTCATCATAACCTGCTATCTCAAATGCCTTCACCATAATCTCCATATCATGGTTACGTACTGCTCCTGATGATAATTCTACACCATTACATACAATATCATACTGATATGCAAGAATATCAAGTGGGTCTTTTGTATTTAACGCTTCTAAACCGCCCTGTGGCATTGAAAACGGATTATGGGTAAATCCAATCTTCTTCTCTTCTTCATTGTATTCATACATTGGAAAATCATTTATATAGCAGAAACGGTATGCATTCTTCTCTATCAAATCCAATTTCTCACCAAGCTCTGTCCGAATCTGACCGGCATATAAATTCGCCCTTGCTTCTTTATCGGCAATGAAGAAGATTGTATCTCCCTCTTCAAGTCCTGCATAATCTAGCAGTTCTTTCTTCATATCATCCGGTATAAACTTATCAATCGGTCCTTTATAAGATAAATCCTCAAGAACCTCAAGATACCCAAGACCGCCCATTCCGATGGATGTGGCAAATTTCAAAAGCTTTTCATGGAATCCTTTTGACATATCCGCATGTACCTTAATTGCCCTTACTGTTTTTTTATGGAATGGTTTAAATGTACATCTCTGGAAAAACTCTGTGGTATCAATTATACGAAGAGGATTTCTTAAGTCCGGCTTATCAGTTCCATATTCTAACATTGCCTGCTTATAACTGATAACAGGATATGGAGCTTTAGTTACTTCGTATCCTTCCGGTGCAAATTTCTCAAATGCCGCAGTCAGTACTTCTTCTCCAATCTTAAATACATCTTCCTGTGTAGCAAAGCTCATTTCAAAATCTAACTGGTAAAATTCTCCCGGAGAACGGTCTGCCCTTGCATCCTCATCACGGAAACATGGTGCAATCTGAAAATATTTATCAAATCCTGATACCATCAAAAGCTGTTTGTACTGCTGTGGTGCCTGAGGAAGTGCATAAAACTTTCCTTTATATTTTCTTGAAGGCACAATGTAATCTCTTGCTCCCTCTGGAGAAGATGCACAAAGGATTGGTGTCTGAATTTCCATAAATCCCAGTTCAGTCATTTTCTGTCTTAAAAACGAAATTACATTTGAACGGAAAATCATATTATCCTTTACCTTTTGATTTCTTAAATCAAGATAACGGTACTTGAGACGCAAATCCTCTCTTATCTCTTTAGAAGTCTGGACTTCAAATGGAAGTTGTGAATATACTTTTCCCAGTACTTTTATAGTGTGTGCTTCCACTTCAATAGTTCCTGACGGAATCTTTGGATTATAAGTTTCCTCGTCACGCTTTTCAACTTTTCCTTCAATAGATACGCAGTCCTCTTTAACTATTCCATTAAGCAGATTAGTATCACGAAGAACCACCTGTACAACACCATACATATCTCTTAAATCAATAAAAGATACTCCGCCGTGGTCACGGATATTTTCTACCCATCCTGCAATCCTTATTTCTTTTCCAATATCATCTTCTTTCACATTATCTAATGTAAAATCTCTGTAAATGTTTGACTGTGACATTTTAATTTCCTCCATATATTTGTTATTGCATTTTAACATAATAATTTATAAATAAAAAAGTCCCAGGGACATTATTACAATATCCCGGGACGGACTCTCAAAATCCGCGGTACCACCCGCATTTGAAAACATCTTTCATACTACCGTTCATGCCACCAGTGTGGCACAAACAATAACTGAAATTATATTGAGACTTAGAAAATCTTAGGCAGTGTCTTTTACTGACTTAGATTTTCTTCTCACATTGTGAAGTTTGTAAACACTTAGCGAGGTCTTTCCGAGCTTAGTGTTTTCCTTCACATTTTTCACACTCTTCCACTTAACGCGTGTAACGTATTTACCTAATAACATACTATCATAAGTAATGCTTTCAATAAATCTGCTCCAGAGTGTTCCCTTTTCCGTTTCTTCCGAACAATGCTCTCAGTCGATGACATTGTATTCCTGTCGATGCCCTTCGGAAAGAGTCTCCTTCTCTGCATTTGCTTTTTATAGATAGTATCAAATATACAATAGTTAATTGATGTTGTCAATAGTCAAATGACATACATATCCACTTTGCCCACAAGTGGGATAATATAATTACATATTATATTCGTATTTGTTTCTTTGGATAAATTAATAATTTGATTTTTCCATCCTCTCATTAAAATCCTCTTCCGTCATATTCATATGTTTTGCTGCATCATTTAATTTAAGCATACCACCTTTTACTAATGCACATAAAGTTATGAATGTACCTTTTTCTATTCCTTTCTCTAAACCATCAAGCCAGTTTTCCTCAAATGCTTTACACATGTTAACCGCCTCCTTCTCCTTATACTTTTCCAGTCCCTTTATATAACCACCTTTGCTTATATTTGCTATTGTCCAAAATGTATCACTATCTATATTTGAACATTCTTTATGGCTTTCTATATATTTACTCATCTTTTTTTTGTTATTTCTACAAAAATACAGACCACTGAATGTTCTAAGTTCTGTTTTAAAATTATCACTGTCCATATAGTCTTTAACATTTATTATGTTAATTTTGTATTCAGGTACAAATCTGCGAAATTTTTCCGTCTGTGTATCAAACTTTAGCATATCGTGTATACTCTTTGCACCATTCCACTCATCCTCTCCCCAATATGCTACAAGAACCACCACCGGAAGTATCCTATCTGTCCTTTTTACTTTAGAAAGAAATTCATTACTGTCATACATCTTACGATTTTTATTATGAGTTTTAATTTCTCTTAACTGGCTGTCATATGACAGTGCCTGCTGAAGCATCACCCTTAACGGCATTGCATAGTCTATGTATTCCTGATTCTCAAGTGTAATAAGTGCCAGACTGCTGCCATCAAATGTATAGCACATGGAAATATCATTTATTCTTTCCATAAAACCATTCTCATCTGACATTGACATCACCGTAGGTGAAGTTTCAAGCCTCTCTGCTTTAATCACCTGACTTCCTCCCATCAGTGTGCCATTAAACAGGTCAGCAAACCTTCTTTTATCTGAAAGATAAGATTTCAGACTGATATCGTTTTTTCCCATATACCTCTCCTTTTCCTGCAGGAGATTCCGTTATATTCATGTACAGTGTACCTCCCGCCGTTATTTCTTTTTGTATTGAAATAAAAGCACGATTCCACTATGACATTTTCCGATAACCAGATATGCAAAATAAGATATTAGATATGAAACTTATGCTTTGTAAGTATATTATCATAATGCTATAGAATTGTCAACACATTATATATGGCTTAATGCATGATATTTAATAAAAACAACCTGTCTCATTTCAATAAGACAGGCTGATTCTTGATTTTTATGTAATATCGTTCATCTGCTAAGACCATTTCTTTAACGGCTCAATCTTTGGCATTTTATCATTCTTGTTACTATCTGCATATATCGGTGTAAGCGCAACTGCAACTGTACACTTCTTAATTTTAACGGTTTTACCGTTTTTATCTGAAGTTACATGTATTGTCAGCTTTCTTTTTCCTGAATGTTCTTTTGTAAATGTTTTATTTACCGCATATTTCATCAGCTCTTTTGACATTGTTTCATACTTCATTGTGGTGAACTTAGGATTTACTGTTTTGTTATTTGTTGTAACCTTAAGTTATGCCTTTAACTTAACCTTTTACCATCAACATTAGTCTTTGTCATAATTACGCTTTTACCATCCTTACTAATACCAAAATCACCACTGTTTATATCTGTCTGCAAAAACCAATATATATCTGATGCATTATCTAACTGTATTTCATCCTGAATAAGAAGCCGCTTACCGCTTTCAAGCAATTTAAATCCTCTCCTAACGCTGTTCTTATTCCTTGTTAATGTTTCATTAGACTTTTTCTTAACATTATATAAATTGCTCATATCATATATAAAGCTTCCACCATATGTAATTATATTAACCCTTTCACCTTTTCCAAAATATACTCCGTCTGATACAAGCCATATTTTGCAAGCATCTTATCTGTAATCTTGTTGCTATAGAAAAATGTTTTATTTTCATGCAATCCCCATTTTTTCAAATCTGAATCTGTCACTTTTGATGGTGATTTCAGCTTACTTCCACATTTAGACAGAAGCGAAGGAAACCATAACATTTCCTGTGCATTTGCTTCTGAATATCTGTCTCTCTTTGTATATGTTGTCTTGTTCCATGTGATAATTTTTGATGTATTAAGAAAATCACCATCATCCATATAAGTTTTTCCGGACAGAAGATGCTGTAGGTAACTTTGTTACTTTGCTGCCCTTTTCATATAGTGATGGCAGTGGCTTTGTGGATAGTGTTGTATCTGTTACCCTGACTTTACATGTGGAAGATGCCACTTTTTTCTTACCGACCTTTGTTGTTACTTTTAATTTTACAGTACCTTTTCTAAGTCCGATAATGGTTGCAAGCCTGTTATTTGTTGAACGTCCGTATACGTTTACTATTTTCCCTGTTCCGTTATTCTTATATTCTTTTTTTGATTGTATTTTACTTATTTCCTCCTAGTGTAGCAGTCTGCTTTTACTATTTTACCACTCTATTTCGATATGTACTCCGGTATCCATAGAATTTCTTTCCTTATGTAAGTGCTGTGTTTAGTCTAAAAGGTTTTGCTCCATATGTTTTTGCATATGATTTGACAGCCTTTAATATCTACATTTTCTTGACAGACGGGAATTCTATTGTGGTTGTTCAGTGCCTCCATTTAATTAACTTTTATAGTTACATTTAATTATAAATACAACCATTCTACTTGAGATATGAGTTAGAAATATTGATAGCTTTTTTACAAAAGATTGCCAACAAAATTACATATTTAATCCCTTTCTGTTAAATTTAAAGTCTGCACTGACAGTTTATATTCATAGCTATTATATTGACATTATACAATAAATCGATTCTAATTTACAGTTCTTAAACCATTTTGGTCATAAATGGTGTTATTTGGGTTATGAACTGCATGACATGTTATATTATATTATATTGCATTATTGACCGTTGGCACTCAGCACTATACAAAATGAACAAAATATATAGTTCATAATGCGTTAGTTACAAATTAAGGCTTGGCACATTTTTTCATCCAAATCAAAAGGCATCCGGATTTTTATTTTCCAAATGCCTTACCTCTTAGATATAATTTAATTTGATTTATTATACTTTAATTGAGAATTCATAATTTAAATATAACTATTTCAACAAACCAGCTTCTCTAACTGCCTATTAAAGACCGTTTCAATCATCCGCTCTTATGCAACATTCACTACTCCATCACTTCATACTGTTCCCGCATATGTATAAATATTGGAGAATGATAGATCAATATTCAACGTAACCCGCACACCGATATTATAATAATTTACATCCAAGCCATCACTAACAACGAAACCATCATAGCAAACACCGGCTGCTTCACTACCACTGCTGCCCGGTGAGCGAAGCCACCACCAGCAGTTGCTTTCATACTTTGTTGATGTATCACTATATACTCCTATTGCTTTGGCATAATCACTGCTCTTACACATTCTTGCCTCATCACATATGGCTTCATCTGATACAAAACCATAAGTTACTGCATTATTCGTATATACTTCTAACTCCGATAGCAGAAACAATTTATCCGTGGTGTTATTTCCACCTTCAGTATCCCAATACAAATTATTACTATTTACTATATTGGTATCTTCTATTGCTAATTTTTCCTCTAGAGTAAATGCACTGTCAATAAAGTTACTTCTACTGTAGCTTATGCCTTCCTGATTCACATCAGAATTATATCCGTTAAGCCAACTTCTTATCGTACTGGTCTCCCATGTTGTATCTTTATACTCTGTATTATATTCTATGCCATCTAATACAATATCAGACAACAGCATAGCACTATTGTTATCAGTTTTTAACACTCTCCATTTAACGGGCTCATATCTGAAATAATGGTATGTTGTATCATCTTCCCAGTCATAATAGCCGCTTTCTCCGCTTGTAGCATATGTTGCATTGCCCTTTAATATCCTGCGGTACTTTATGCCATTAATGACAACATCACCATTTCCATCCCATCCTTCCACACTCAATAAGACAGTATACTCACTGTCTATACTTTTTACCTCTGTCTGCGGATAACTTCCAAAATACACACTATCAAATTGTAATTTTCTCATTTTAATCACTATACACTTTTCACCTCCTGCAACTTTGAGCCGTATGCAAAAATTTGTGTGTAAAAAATTCATTTTTCACACTAATCCTTTCTGTTAAATTAAAGTCTGCCCTGACAGTTTATATACATGGCTATTATATTGTAATTATATAATAAACTGATTCTAATTTACAGTACTTAAGCTATTCAGGCCATAAATGGTGTTATTTCAGTTATGACTGCATTTTCTTTTACATTATCAACTTTAACATTACCGGCACTATATTTAAATCAAAACAAAATGCATCCGGATTTCATTTTCCGAATGCTCTGCTTATAAAACTTTTTATTTCACAATAATAGTCAATATACATCTTACTTATATTTTTAGTTATGTAATAGTACTATAAACTATATTCTGCCTCTCCACTTTCCTCATCTAGCCTGATTTTTATCAATTTAAAATTATTATATCCATCAAACACTATATTTGCACAACCGCTATTCCATTCCTGCTCTGTTTTTCTATCTGCTTTGTGTTGTTCATCTTCAGGATGTCTATGCATTTCATATCTTATTTTAGCCGGATTAGATAAACCGGAAATGTTATCATTACGATACACAGAATACAGAACCGTTTTTTCTAAAGATAAAGAGATGCCCAAAACTCCCGCATAAGCCAAAGCATTTTGCATACCACCCAAAAACTGCAATTTACTATGTTCAAAATTCTTCCTGTTAATAGTTTTCTTAAACTCGAAAATATGTGGCATCCATTGCCCATTCTTATATTCAAATAATACAAAATCCGGACAGTTGTTAAGTTTCAAAAATCCTAATACGTGCTTGTCTACTTTTTCAAATAATATAGAATAATTCTTAACATGCACTTCTATCTTTGCATATCCTTCCGAAATACTTTCTTCCATAGTAAAACTATCCGATGCTTCTTTTACAAGATTATGGTCAAATAATTCTAATCTTATCTTTGGCTTATCTATACTCATTCTTCCTCCATGTATCCTTCAATTTCATCAATTTCATCACTAAGCTGTTTTAAGGTATTATAAAATGTCATCATTTCAAACCCATAATCACTACAAGAAATATTTTCAATTTCTGTCTTGTTATCCGCTGTTGTGTTAAACTGATAAACCTTAACTTGTTCTTCATTTATTAAATCAACATCTTCATAACCGGATATAGTAACATCTTCTTTTTTTTCTCTTACCTTTGACAATTTCAACATATTATTTATATGTTGAATTATCAAATCACTATGTGTAGTTACAAAAACAGGGACTCCATGATTTACCAATCGTATCACTAATTTTGCCATCTTCCATTGAAGTTCAGGGTGTAGTGAAATTTCTGGTTCCTCTATAAGCAACGTTTCTATATTACAATATTTAAAAAGCATCACAAGTGGAGTCAATTCTGTTACAACACCGGAAGACAAATACATAGGTAAAGTTTTTTCCGAATCATCCGGCTGATAAAATATGTCATGGGATGGCAAATCCGATACACTGATTTTACCATGTAGCATTTCTCTCTGAATAAAATCAATAATATCCGCAAAGCCTTCCTCTTCATTTTCTACTGACATAGAACTCAATACATACAAAAAGTCGCCAACAGGCCGTGTTAATAGATTTTTTTCTTGAGATTGTATGTTAAATTTATCATGTATTGCCTGACCTACAATAGATTTATATGTTAGTAAAAATCCGGTTCTGGCAGTTGGCAAATACATTACATTTTCTCGAATACCATTTGAAAAATCATTTTGTAATAAAGTTTCAAGAATATGGCATATAAAACAACTTAATACTTCTTTATTGGATTTGTCCTGTAAATTGTACCCACTTGCCAAACGAGTGCTTCCATCTTCTTCATATGGAAAAATTATTAAATAATGTCCTTCAAACCAATCATAATCTACAAATAAGGGAAATCTGTTATCATCTTCAAAGTGAACAGATAATTTATCAATTGAAATTCTTTTATTAAATAGTTGCAAAACAAATTTATCTATATTGACCTCCAAAATACAATTCAACAAATCCTCATATTTGTGCATTTCTTCCTCTGTAAGTTCAAAGCTTTGATTTGCCCCCACCTCTATCAGTCTTAATTTACTCTTCAAAATAGATTCACATTCTGCATATTCTCTTGAATCTTTACAAAGATTATAATTATCATAATGCAGACGGATATTTAACAACCCATAAATCAATGTCATAATATAGCTCTTCCCACTATTGTTATCACCTAAAAAAAGAGTCAGCGGTGCTACCTCTATATCTGCTTTTTTTATCTTACCAAAATTTTCTACATGGACACTCCATTTATTCATTACCTACCTCCGTCAAATTCCACATGATTAATGATATTATACGTGATTTGGGTACAAATTACCATATACAATATATAACTTTCTTATAAAAAGCAACCACCATAACAACGATTGTTGCAGCAATTATTTATAAAGTTAAGCTTATGAAATAGAAAAGAACCTGTCAAATGGCAGATTCCCAGGTAATCAGATAATGGATATTCCTTGATGAAGTATGGCATTCCAATCGCTCTTTTGATAAAGAAAACGAACGATGATGACCATGTTTTTCCCATAATCAATGGTGTAGAAAGCCAGATAATTATTTACAATAACAAATCGAAGACCCCATGATGACAGAACCGGGTCGTCCACAAGACAAAACTTTTCAGGAAAATCAGTGAGGCTGTAGATTTGCTTTTCGGCTTCATCTAAAAGAGCATCAGCAGCTTTTGGATTCTTTAGGATAAATTCAATGTGGTCTGCAGCATTTAATAAATCCCTCTGTGCGGCGTTTGTAATATGGATATCATAGTTCATCGTTTGCGGCGGCTCCTTATTTCGTTCATTGCTTCTGAAAATGGCTTTGTGCTGCCTGAAGCAACATCATCCAATCCCTCTTTTAACAGACCATATAATTCAAAGCGGCTTGTAAGTTCCTCGTAAGCCTCAATGCTCATTACGGCAAGATCACCTTTGCCATTCTTCGTAATGAATACCGGTTCAGAGTAATTATGACAAAACGTAGAAATTTCATTGTAATTATTTCTAAGTTCAGCACTTGATTTAATAGTTGGCATAGTAGCACCTCCTTGTTAATAACAAAATTATACACAAATTTTACTATGAAGTCAATTGAAATGTTATTAAAAAAAGCCGCCGCCATAGTCATAAACTACAGCAGCGACCTATATCTCTCTTACATAAAGCAAAGGTAACAAATAAGATTTTATAACCACTCCAACTACTCAATCCTGCTTCTGTCTATCACACTCCGCTTCACTGTCAGCACCCCATTATCACCAGCCTCCACACACCATTTTACCAAATATATATTTTTACCTTCCAGTTCAATCGCAGTAATACATCTGGGGTGCACAAGACTTCCACAGTTAAAATAAGTGCCGCCTTCTTCCGGAATTGATGGTCTGTGCGTATGACCTGCTATTACCTTTGTACCGCTGTACTCCGACCATCTTTCTACTTTGCCTTTTTTATCCCTTTTCTTGTAATTATTAACAGGCGGAACTGAAGGATTATTAACACCTAAATTTTCCAACGGCCGCCATATATACCGTACCATCCACCTGCTAAGTCTCCAGAACGTGTCATTAATAACATCCCCCTGATGACCATGCACCAGTAATATTTCCGACTTACTATCCGTATCATATCTGCCTGTCATATCTATTACCAGTGACTCATATACATTAATATCGCTAAGCAGTGGGATATTTTTTTTCACATTTTCGCAATAATAAGTCTCCAGATACTTTCTGCAGAACTTCTTTTTCCTTTTAACTATATCGTGATTACCATACAGCATATAGTATCTTCCCTGTGCATAAAACATGGATAACAGCCAGAAAATATTGCTATACAGATTAATTATCTCATCATAATCCTTACATTCCCATAATTCGTCGCCATCACCCAGTTCAATATAGGTATAACCCATATTATAGTAATATTTTAGTGCACTGAATGTTATTTTTTCATTATTTGAAAAGTTATCATTATATCTGCCATCGGCCCTGTGGCAGTCACTCATTATAACAATTCTTCCTTTGTCTTTCATAGAGATTCGTGGTGCATTTTCATACAGGCTTTTCATCCTTTTGTCAAACCTGCTGCTAATCATTTATCCTCTTCCATATGCTTAACACTTTAAGGCACATCTTGTATACATGTGGTATTCTGATTCTTATATACCCGATTTTATCCAGAGTGCATCTGTATTTTTTTGTATACTTCCTGTACAGCCTGCAACTATGCTTATTGAGCATCATATTTATGTGTGCCATCGGTCTGTGCCTGCTCTTTTGCCTTTTACTGAAAGGCACATCAAATCTTATACGGAGAATGTTATTATAATACATAAAATCTTGTTCATTATATCCCATTCTTATTAGTTCATTAACCACTGCCAGACACATTCTTGAATCATACAACTCCAAATCCACAACCATTATTAAATTTTTAGGTTTGCAGTACTCACCAAATTTAAATCCGGTAAGCCACCAATGCCTGTCATACCTCTGTACCAGAATTTTTCTGTTTTTTATCAGCGTCATACCCATGCCGATTTCCTCATCTTCAGAAACACATTTGTAATTTGTGCCGTCATCCGACACATACATGCCGACTTCCCCTCCTGCGGCAAGACCATACTGTCCTTTCCACAATTCAATCATCCAATGTCTATCCTGGTAATCAAACTTTATGGGTTCTCTGTCAATTATCATATTAAAATATGATGCCATTTCATCATATGAATCCCTATATCCGTAATTTCTCTGCCATGCATCTTTTAACGAGTAAAATATATCTTTTTCGGAATCATATGCGAATCCCGAAGGATATAGTTCCTTATTAAACTGCCTTACCTGCCTGCATGAATTGTGCTGCGGTTTGTAATGCTTTCCTTTACATATCCGAACAATTTTCTTTATTAATGCACATAAAACGATTATTAATATTAATGCTATACAGCAAATTATTACATATTTCATTATATCTTCCTTTCATATATTATGTTTCAATATAATATATGAAAAAAGAAAGTTCACTGTTCGCTTAAATCTTTACTTTTATTTCTTAATTATGCCCTTTATAGTCAAATATGACTTTATAACTGCCACACAATTTTCAAGTGTCATTTCGTCAGTATTCAGACACAAATCATAATTTCTTGCATCACTCCACTCTCTGCCTGTATTATACCTATAGTATTCAGCTCTATGTAAATCGGTCTTTTTTATAAACTGCTCAATCTCATATTCGCTGAGGCTTGACATGCTGCCCACCGTCTTTGCACAATGCTCCATGGAAGCATGCACAAATACCCTGACTACATTCTTCTTATTACGGAGCACATAATCAGCAGATCTGCCTATTATTACAAATGATTCCCTATCTGCCAGTTCTGTAATAACCCGTGCCTGATAATTAAACATATTTGCATTAGATACTGATTCATCTGCACCGTTTACAAACTGCTCTCCTCTATATACATTTTTTGCTACCTTAAATATTGTAGTTGCCTTAAGTTTTTCATCAGCCTGAGCAAAAAACTGTTCATTAATGCCACTTGCCTTTGATGCAAGCCGTAATATTTCCTTGTCATAATAATTGATACCTAGTTCTCCTGACAGCATTTTACCGATTGTGCGTCCTCCGCTTCCGTATCCTCTTCCTATTGTAATAACATAATTATTCATATCCTTCCTTCTTTCTATACTTTACTGCAGTGTAACAAATTCCATATCTCTGGTACTATTTCCATATTCATCAAATGATATACTGTTTCCGGTGACACCGTCAAAGTTTATTAAATTCATCGCACATATCTGAAGGTCTGAATCAGTATTTCCTGCTTCCTCTAATGCTTCCTTAACAGCATAAACTGCATCATACCCACTTGCAGCATATACATCCATCTTCTGTTCGTACTTTTTATTATAATCATCTGCAAATTTTTTTGACTTGTCACCAAATGGTGATAAATAAGCGGCACTGATAATATTAATATATTCAACTTCTGACATTCCATACCAGCCTGAATCTCCTATAACCGATACACTCATACCGCTGTTGTTAATCTGCTTTAAAATCTTTTCTGCTATTTCTGCCTGTGCCGGAATAAATACTATGTCCGGCTTTTCTGCCTTTATATTGTTTATAATTGATGTTATCGGTTTTGTAACATCAGAATATGTCTGCCTTGCAACAATATTACCGCCTTTATCTGAAAATTCTTTTATAAATGACTCTGCAATTTCTTTATCATCTTCTGAGTATAGAACAGCCGCTTTTTTTGAATTCATCTGATAAAATGCATAATCTGCTATTTCTATTCCCTCTTTTATATCAGACATATTCATTCTAAAAGAACTATCGTATTTACCACTGTCTGATGAACCGGAATACGGCATAATCATTAACATATTATCATCATTTGCTGATTTTTCTACCGATATGCATCCTTCATCCCATAATGGCCCGATAACAGCCTGTGCCCCTTTATCTATCAGCGTATTATATGCATTTTTCGCCATATCAGCATTACTTTCATCATCTGCTACAATAAGTTCTAACGTATAATCTCTGCCTCCAATTTTTACTCCGCCACTGCTGTTTATTTCGTCAACCGCCATTTTGGTTCCATTATACAGGCTTTTTCCAAAAGATGCATACTGACCGGATTCAGACCAGAGCTCGCCTATTACAAATGTCTTTTTTATCTCTCCTGATGAAGCAGTTCTTCCACCTTTTGTACATCCCTGCATAAAAAAAGCTGCTGCCAGTACTGCTGATACCATAATCGGTAATAGTTTTCTTCTCACAATAACCTCCATTTAAAATCATATATTCAGATAAAGGGTGTATAACCATAAACATTAATACACCCTTTAAATACTTTTTATATTTACAATCTCTTAATCCTCTCTAAAGCTTCTCTTGTATTCTCGTGACTTCCAAATGCCGTAAGTCTGAAATATCCCTCGCCGCTTGGTCCAAATCCTGAACCTGGTGTACCAACAACATTTGCATTTTCAAGAAGATTGTCAAAGAATTCCCATGAAGTTTGATTTTCCGGTGTCTTAAGCCATATGTATGGTGCATTGATTCCGCCGGATACCACATATCCCGCTTTTTCTAATTCTTCTCTGATAAGTCTTGCATTCTCCATATAATAAGCTACCATATCTTTTGTCTGCTTTTTTCCCTCTTCCGTATATATTGCAGCTCCTGCTTTTTGAATTATATATGGTGCACCATTAAACTTCGTTCCATGACGCCTTGCCCACAAACTGTTAAGTGACACATCTCCTGACTTAAGTTCTTTAGGTATTACTGTAAATCCCAGCCTTGTACCTGTAAATCCTGCATTCTTAGAGAAACTCCTTATCTCTATGGCACATGCCTTTGCGCCTTCACACTCATATATACTATGAGGTACATCATCTTCTGAAATATATGCTTCGTACGCAGCATCATATATAATAACTGCACCAACTTTTAATGCATAATCTACCCATTTCTGAAGTTCTTCTTTATTGATGGTTGAACCTGTAGGATTATTTGGAAAACAAAGATATATGATATCCGGTGTCTCTTCCGGTATCTCCGGTGCAAAGCCTGTATCGGCGGTACATGGCATATATATAACATTGCTCCACTTCTGTTCACTTGTAATATACTCTCCTGTCCTTCCTGACATAGCATTAGTATCCACATATACAGGATATACAGGGTCGCATACTGCTATCTTATTATCTTCTGAAAAAATATCACCAATATTGCCTGAGTCACTCTTTGCACCATCACTTACAAATATTTCATCAATCGCAATGTCAACACCTCTTGCCTTATAATCATTATCTGCGATTGCCTGTCTTAAAAACTCATATCCCAAATCAGGTGCATAGCCTTTAAATGTAGCAGCATCTGCCATTTCATCAACCGCACTATGCAGTGTATCAACTACTACAGGGGCAAGTGGGAGAGTTACGTCTCCAATACCCAGGCTTATAATTGATTTATCAGGATTAGCCGCCTTATACTCACTTACCTTTTTACCAATAGTTGAAAATAAATAACTTCCCGGTAATTTTAAATAGTTGTCATTAATCTTGTACATTTTTTTATCCTCCATAAATTTATATTTTAATGCATAATGTCTAAAACCATCTGTGCTGTTTCTACCATATTTGTTCCACTGTCCATACTGTTTTTCTGAATATACCGGTGCGCTTCCTCTTCCGACATATTGTTTCTTTCCATCAGGACTTTTTTTGCCTTATCAATAACAGCCTGCTCTTTCGGATTCCTTTTTTGCGGTCTGCCTTTTAATTTTTTACGTTTTCTGTTTATGGACTGCATAACCATTTCAATGGTATTAATAAGGTCATATACCTTTAACGGCATTTCCACACTTAGTATATCCTTTTCTGTGCAATCATGCAACTTCATTCTTGATGCAATTAGCAGCATCTCAATATTTGCCGGCAGACATTCATATAATTGTGAATATAACATATCATTAAACTTGTAACCACAAATTACAATTCCATATTCGATACCATCCACAACCGTCATTACCTGTGCACCTGATGTACAGACAGCAGTAACTTCAAAGCCATTTCTCACAAGAAGATTCTTTATCGCCTTGCCATCTTCCGGCTTCGGAAATACTACTATTATATTAATCAAATAATTCCGCCTCCAGTCAGTCTCCGGTCTAATATTTGTGTAGGTATTCTTCTAATTCCCAGGCTGTAACCTGTGCCCTGTAATCATCCCATTCTTTTAACTTTGTCTCTATGATTTTATCAGAAACACGCATACCCAGTACATTTCGGATAAATGCATCCTTTTCAAATTCTTTTACAGCCTCATAAAGGTCTGCCGGAATACTCTCTATCCCTAACTGTTTCTTTTCTTCCGGCTTCATTTCAAATATATTTCTGTCCACACTCTTTGGCGGTTTGGTCTTATTCTTTATTCCATCAAGTCCTGCTGCCAGACATACTGCCATTATCAGATACGGATTAGCCGATGGGTCAGGGCTTCTTAATTCTATTCTCGTGCCATCTCCTCCTGCTGAAGGTATTCTTATCAGCGGACTCCTGCTTTTTGCAGACCACGCTATATATATCGGTGCTTCATATCCCGGCACAAGCCTTTTATATGAATTAATCAACGGATTAGATATAAGAGTAATAGCTTTCATATGCTCCATAATTCCTGCTATAAAATAATATGCTTCCATGCTCAATCCAAACTCATCATCTTTATCCTCAAATATATTTTTACCGTTTTTTGAAATAGACATATTAATATGCATTCCCGAACCGCTCACACCACATTTAGGTTTCGGCATAAATGTAGCATACAAACCATGCCTTTTAGCTATTGACTTAACTGCCAGCTTAAATGTCATAATATTATCGGCAGTTCTTAATGCATTATCATATCTGAAATCAATCTCATGTTGTGCAGGTGCTGCTTCATGGTGTGATGACTCTATTTCAAATCCCATATTTTCAAGATTCAAAACCATATCTCTTCTGCAGTTCTCTCCCAAATCCACCGGAGCCAAATCAAAGTATCCCGCCTTTTCATGTGTTTTAGTAGTAGGATTGCCATAATCATCGGTATGAAACAGGAAAAACTCACATTCCGGTCCTACTTCCAAGTCATATCCCATTTCCTCTGCTTCACTCAATACCTTTTTTAAGATATAACGCGGATCTCCCTCAAACGGTTTCCCACAAGACGTATACACATCGCACATAAGCCTTGCCACCTTTCCCTGCTGCGGCCTCCAGGGAAATATTTCAAATGTATCCAAATCCGGATACAGATACATATCTGATTCTTCTATTCTCACAAATCCCTCTATAAAAGAGCCATCAAACATGCACTTATTATCTAATGCCTTTTCTAACTGGCTTGATGTAATCGCAATATTTTTAAGTGTACCAAAAATATCCGTAAACTGAAGCCTGATAAACTCCACATCCTCTTCTTCCACCATATCCAAAATCTGTTGCTTAGTGTACTTCATGTAAACCTCCATTCTATTTACCAACATTTTGTTTTCTATCCAAAAAAGGGCGTACTCCTCCCGGAAAACGCCTTTGTCTTTTTAGAGGATAACAATTCTTACATTTTTTGTCAACCCGATATTTACATTATTTTTTTTAAATATGTTCTTGTATTTATTTTGTCCTCATTGTAAAATGGTTACAGTTTCGATTTGCACAAATATCGTGCATATCTTAACTGTGTATCGTCAGGAAAATGTAATTATAGAAAGGAACATATTATTGTAATGAAGAAATCACGAAAAAACAAAAGACGTCTGCTTCCCATATTCGTTATAGCCGGAATAGTTGTTGCATGTGCTATAACTGCGATTTGTTATGGTATGATGTCCTCAGATAAAAAAGTTGATAAAGACTATGAAACAGAAACCATAAACATTGTACAAAACAATAACCCATCTGAAAATGAAAGTGATGATTATGATAATCATAATGACTATGACTATTCATTAAGTAACAGCAGCAGTCCTTATATGGTTAAAGTAAATCGTGCTGCTAACTGTGTAACAGTGTATGCAAAAGATGAGGACGGACATTATACTGTACCGGTAAAAGCGATATTATGCTCTACAGGCAAAAAGACAGGTGACACACCTCTTGGAACATTTACTACATCTGATAAGTATGACTGGAGACTTATGGTTGATGGAACATATTCTCAGTATGCTTATAGGATAGAGGGTGAAATAATGTTTCATTCCGTTCCGTGTTTTGATGATAAAAAAGACGAATTGGAATATAAGGAATATAACAAACTTGGTACTCCGGCATCACTTGGATGCATACGAATGACTGTACGTGATGCCAAATGGCTTTATGATAATTGCCCTAAAGGAACTACTGTTGTAATCTATGATGATGCAGATAACCCGGGACCTCTCGGAAAGCCTGAATCAATCAAGATTCCGGAAAACAGCAAATATTCAGGATGGGATCCTACCGACCCTGATCCTAAAAATCCTTGGCTGTCATGTTATCCTGTAATATCAAATGCTATAGATTTAACAATAAAAGCCGGTTCATCCACTGATCTTTTAAAACATATAACTGCTGTAGATACATGTGGAAATGACATTTCCAAAAATGTCGGCATAACAGGTAACTATGACTTAAACAAGCCCGGCATATATACAGTAACCTACACTGTAACAGATATACTTGGTAAAACCACATCTGTATCTGCCTGCATAACTGTTACGGATATGGATATAGAAACTACACCAATAGAACCTGCTACTCCTGTGCGTGAAACTACAAGCAGCAGAAAAAATACCGATTATGATAACTACAGGTATACAACAACTGCTCCGGAAACTACTACTACACCACAAGAGACTACCGTACCAACATATGACCCAACAGAACCACCTACTGAAGCACCGACTACTACAGAGCCACCTACTACCACCAAACAACAGACCACCACTCCGAAACCAACACAAACAGAGCCACCTACTACCACACAGAAACAGACAAAAGAGCCATCTCCTGATGATAGTACGAAAAAAACACGCAATCCGGATGGTAATACTGAATAGAAAATTATTTCAGGCTGCTACATTAATTTAAAATGTGGCAGCCTGCTTTAATTTACTTTAGTTGTCTTCCTTCGTGATTAATATTATATGTATCTTTATATATAAGCTGTGATATTGGTACAAGCTCGTATCCTTTTTCCTTCAGCCCTGTAATCAGTGAATCAAGGGCTTCAGCAGTGAATTTCGCACCATTATGGCAAAGTATTATTGAACCATTTCCAAGATGCTTATGATTTAATACGGTATTTTTAATATTTTCTACACCATAATCTTTCCAATCCAGACTGTCAACATCCCATTGTATTGGAAAATATCCGTTTTCTCTGGCAATGGTGACTACCTGATTGTTATAATCTCCATAAGGAGGTCTGAAAAGACACATTTCCACGCCTGTCAGTTCCTTTACCTTCTCATGTACTTTCATTAATTCGTCTTTGCACTCAGATTCGGAAATCTGCGTCATATGCTTGTGGTTTTCACTGTGATTGCCAAGGTCATGCCCATCGGCTGCTATGGCTTTTACGTCATCGGGATAAGCGGATACCCAGCCCCCTGTCATAAAAAATGTTACCTTTACATTATGCTTTTTTAGTATTTCTAATATTTTTCTAGTGTCTTCGTTTCCCCATGCTGCATCAAAACTAAGAGCAACCACTTTAGAATCCGTCTCTACACAATAAATAGGCAGAAGCCGGTCCGAAGTCTGACTTGATACAAATGTGGAAGATGGAATGTAAAGACTCATGCAAAACAGAATCGCCAATGCAGATAACCAAAGAATACACTGTTTGTTAAAACGCATAAAACACCTCTTGCTAAAGCTTATAATAAATATATTCAGATTATCTTCAAATATGTATAAATTATTACATATTGCATATCTGAAGGTAAATGGTATAATTACTTTGTTGTTATGGAAAACCAATTATAAGAATACGAATCTAAAGACAAACGAAATGGAGAGGAGCAAAAGATGAAAAAATGTCCTAATTGCGAAGAACTGCTTGGCGATAACGCGGAGAAGTGTTTTAAATGCAGGTATGATTTTAATTTAAAAAGAGTTATAACACAAGATGAACTAAAACAACAACGTGAAAAGGAACAGGAACTTATTAATAAGAAAATTGAGGAAGAGCAAAAACGCAATCAAAAAAATGCTGAAATTTTGGAGTTTAAAAAGAATTTCAAGGTAACAACAGGATATAACTTTGAAGGATATGACATTATTGATTATAAAGATATAATCAGCAGGGAAATAGTTATTGGAACAGGTTTTTTTAGTGAACTAGATGCAGGAATCAGTGATTTATTAGGTATGCGTGCATCAGGATATGAGGGAAAAATTGCCGAGGCAAAATCAATGGCTTTAAACCTCCTTAAAAATGAAGCAGCCAATTTAAATGCAAATGCCATTATAGGAATTGACTATGATATTACGACAATTGGAAATAATATGATAATTGTTTCTGCAAATGGAACAGCCGTTGAAATAAAGAAAAAAGATTGATTTGAATCAGCAGGACAATTTCTATATTGCAAACTAAATTTCCACATGCTATAATTTAAACAAACAGACAGATAAAATAATATAAGGTACAAAAGATAAAAACCCTCGGATTATTGCATCCGGGGTTTTAAACTGTATACAAATAATTTAATCTTTATTATACAATTCATCTATCTGCCTGTATATCAAATCTCCCATCTGAACACCGATTAGTGCCAGCTCTACAGCAAGTCTTCCGATATTAGTCTCATCAGCCATATGATCCATGCTCATAACAACATCTGTATCTTCTATGGTAAGCTTAACCCATCTGTAAATCTTATTGAGCTCATTAACTTTAAGAATAAGCCTCTCTGTAACACGTTCCACATGATAGATGTTATAAAACTTAATAGACATAGACTTGTTATCCTCTGCCACTACAAATAAAATCTTAAGGGTGACAGGTGCTTCCTTCATCTTCTGCATAATTATTATAGCTTCCTCATTATCACCTGCAACTGCATATTTAATACCCTGTTGGCTGAACGTCAATCCTAATGCATTTATTAATGAATTCATCTTCTTCCTCCATGTTAATATTTAATACATTTATTCTAACATCTATCACATCATTAGTCAAATGCACATGGTTTTCTGCATCAATTAAAAATTGCCTTCTTTGCCAGTTCATCTGCCTTATCATTATATAAATCACCGGAATGTCCCTTAACTTTTTTAAAATCTATCTTTATGCTGTCTTTGATACTGTCAAAATATGCTTTATATGCCTGTGTTCCTTCTTTATTGGTCTTCCATACTCCGGTACACCATTTGGCTATTCCTTCATAATCATGATATATAACCAGCGTTTTGCAGCCATGCTCTATGGCATACCGCATGGCACACTCTGCTCCCTTTATCTCTCCTGCCACATTCCTCATTTCTGCAAGTTCCTTGTCTTCTACCTTTTGCGAAAAATGTATTTCCTCTCCATCGTGGAACATAACTACTCCATATGAAAATTCTTTTGTAGCATTATTATAACTTCCATCTACATACGCTATGGCATTATATTCATCTGAAACAGGGACACCGTCTTTAATATCTACAGATATATTTTGACTGCTGCCGCCATCCACAAAAGCTGCTGCCTCTTCAAGTGAAGCAAAGCTTTTATATTCCGCACCCGAAAATCCATCCACCTGTGACTTACAGTCATTCCATGTCATATATATTCCGGGAACTTTTCCTTTTCTTACTGCATAATACTTTTTTGCCACATCTGCCTCCCGCTAAAATCTGAAATCTCTTTGTCCATCATGTATATTATTAATGTATTCTGCTGCCTTTTCCCTGACTTTCTCATTAGGAATGGTTTTAAGCTCTTCTTCTATAAGCTTTTCACCTATAGCCTTAGTATCAGGAGATGCATAATCCTCCAGATACTCTTTTAATGTCATAAGTGCATTTGGATGACAGCAGTTTACTATCTGCCTGCTCTTTAAAAGCTCCATAAATCTGTCTCCGGTACGTCCGGCACGATAGCACGCAGTACAAAAACTTGGTACATAACCTAAATCCATAAGCCAGTGTACCACTTCGTCAAGAGTTCTGGTATCACTTACATCAAACTGTGCGGAATTTTCTTCCTCAGGTTCTTCTTCTGCATATCCGCCTACACTGGTTCTTGAGCCTCCGCTTATCTGTGATATACCCAGATGCAGTACTCTCTCCCTACATTTCTGACTCTCTCTCGTCGATACAATCATTCCTGTATATGGTACTGCAATTCTTATGCAGGCAACAATCTTTGCAAATGTATCATCACTTATGCCATTATCAAATACATCCGGATCAATATCATCTGCCCTTCTTACACGAGGTACACTTATGGTATGAGGTCCTACTCCCTTATATGCCTCAAGATGTTCTGCATGCATTATGATTCCCGTAAAATCATATCTGTAATTATTAAGCCCGAATAATACCCCAAGACCTACATCATCTATTCCGCCATCCATTGCCCTGTCCATTGCTTCAGTATGGTATGCATAATCATGTTTTGGTCCTGTCGGATGCAATTTCTCATAAGATTCTTTGTTATATGTTTCCTGAAACAATATATATGTTCCTATACCGGCCTCTTTAAGCTTTGCATAATTCTCTACTGTAGTTGCCGCAATATTTACATTAACACGTCTGATGGCTCCGTTTTTATGCTTAATTCCATATATAGTTTTAATACATTCCAGAATATATTCTATAGGATTATTTACCGGGTCTTCTCCTGCCTCCAGTGCAAGACGTTTATGACCCATATCCTGTAATGCAGTTACTTCCTTTACAATCTCTTCCTGTGTCAGTTTTTTACGTGCTATATGCTTATTTTTAGCATGATACGGACAATATTCACATCCATTAACACAATAGTTAGAAAGATATAAAGGAGCAAACATAACTATTCTGTTGCCATAAAATTCCTTTTTAATATCTTCCGCAAGCTTAAATATTTCCTGATTCTTATCCTCAAGTTCACAATCTAAAAGCACTATTGCTTCCTTATGGGATAAGCCTTTCATCTCCCTTGCTTTATTTAAGATTTCATCTATAACTTGTCTGTTATTCTTGTTATTCTCTGCATATTGAAGGCATTCTTTAATTTCCTCATCACTTATGAATTCTTCTGCTTTTGGTGACATTACATTATACATCTTATTTCTCTCCAATCTTTGTTCTATATTATTCGGGTGTCTTTGAGTATGCCACCTTTGAGGTGACGCCTGCTATCTTTCCAAGCTTTCCCGAAAGATTATTAATCACGTCAGTAGGGGCATCTATCGCTACACTTATCAATGATACATTTCTCTTAGGGTATGGTACTCCCATTCTTCCAATTATATACATACTGAACGTGTGAAGCAGTTCATTCAATGCTCCCACACTTTCCTCATTCTCAACCACTATGGCAACAACTGCCAGTCTTGTATCCATCCGTTATCACTCCTGTTCCGGCAAAGTAATTTTATCAAGTATCCCATTTAACCATGCAATAGCCACTCCATAATTTGTCATAGGTACGCCCTGGCTTCTGGCATTCTCAATTCGTGACATAACATATTTTCTGTTAAACATACATGCACCACACTGTATTATCACATCATATTCCTTTAGATTTTTAGGAAAATCTGTTCCGCTTACTATATCTACCCTAAGTCCTTCACCAACTCTTTTCCTTAATAATTTCGGAATCTTCTCTCTTCCGATATCCTCATCCAAAGGTGCATGCGTACAGCATTCTGCTATAAGGACTTTTGAATCTTCGGTAAGTCCGGATAAGACATTGGCACTTTCTACATAATAATGTATATCGCCCTTATATGCAGCAAACAATGTGGAAAATGATGTAAGCAGACTTTCTTGCGGCTTCATCTCATATACCTTTTTATAAACCTGTGAGTCTGTAATAATAAGTTTTGGATGTTTTGTCATACTTTTAAGTGCTGCCTCAAGCTTATCTGTAGTTACACTCATAACAAGACATTTCTTATCAAGAAGTTCTCTTATAGTCTGCACCTGTGGTAATATAAGCCTGCCTTCAGGTGCCTGAATATCCTGCGGCATCACAAGAAGAACCAAATCTTCCTCTGACACAAGATTTCCCGTGATAAACCTCTTCTCCTTTGAAATGTGAACAGCCTCTACAAGTCTTTCCTTCAGTTCATCTATCCCGCTTCGTTTTGCTGCTGAAGTTAGTACAGGTTTAGTATTAAATTCTTTTTGTGCAAGTTCCAAAATATCTTCCACATTACTTATTTCATCTGATTTACTTATAACAGTAATGACCTGTGTGTTTATATTGTCAAAATATTTATACCATTTCTTTTCCTCTTCCATATCCGTACCGCTTAAAAGAATTACTGCTATATCCGCCTGTGATGCTGCTTTTTTTGTAACCTCCACTCTCCTCTTTCCAAGCTCTCCACTATCGTCAAATCCTGCTGTATCTATAAGAACACACGGACCTATTCCATGTATCTCCATCGGCTTTTTTACGGGGTCAGTGGTGGTTCCCTGTATATCCGATACTATTGATATTTCCTGATTTGCCAATGCATTAATCAGTGCCGACTTACCGCTGTTCATTTTACCCATAAATACTATATGGGTACGGTTTGCCGACGGTGTCTGATTAAGTGATACTCCTTCCGTCATATACCAACTTCCTCTCTAAAATCAAAAAGCCCGTATCTGAAATACAGACACAGGCATAATACAATCATCTTTATTAATATTAAAACCATACTGTCTTCACTTTCAGAATACTCTTAAGCTCAGATAAAATATATTAATTATTTGTTTGCAGTAAGAATCCTCTCGCTGCTCACAAATCTCAATCTAATATGGCATTATTATAACACTTAATCATATTAATTTGCAATAGTCATCTTAATATATCCAGTGCCGTATATACATCCACTTTTCCCCATCCCCATTGTCTGTCAGGATATGTAATATCCCTGCTCCTCTGTGCACCTCTGATTAGAAAATTTTTCATGTCTACAGAATTCATATCCGTCTGATTACCATTTATAATTCCCCATTGGAAAAGTTGTGCAGCTGCACCTGTAGTCAGTGCTGCCCCTACACTCGTACCTGTCCGCATCTGATATCCGCCATTTAATGATGGTCCATAGACATTTACGGATGGTGATACTATATCCGGTTTTATTGTTGTGCTTCGTGTAAATCCTCTGCCTGATTCAATAAAAAAACTACCATTTAATGAATTGTATCCTCCTGTCACTACAGCTCTTGCCGCAGGAGATGGAGATGTTAATGTGACATTCGGCTCGGGGTTAAGAAAATATGTATTTTCACCCACAAAAGCAGTTATTGGAAGCCACATATGAAAAATACCTGTTATAAGATTTTCACCCAATACCTGTATTTTCCATATACCAGTGGTCGGATTTTCAAACCTCATGAAGATAAGCTGAGCACCCGAACGCTGCTCAACTATTCTGTAATCCACATATATTATAGTACTTTCAAATAAAAATGTCAGTACATCACTGCGTCCTATTCTGGCAGGTATTCTCGGCACTACCTCTCCGGTAGGGGATATAATGGCTATAGATAGTAAATCAGGTGCATTTCCCCACAATTCCAATACAAAACTTCTGTCTACACGGATTTCCACATTCTGCTCAACCGCCTCATTAGCAGTTCCCTGATAATGATGTCTTGCATTACCTTCATTTCCTGTCGGAACCACTACACATCTTCCTGTGTTTCCGGACAGTTCATTAATAACCGTTTCAAGATATGAATCACCTGAATGTGCACCTTGATTTGTACCAACTCCAAGACATATTACCAGTGGTCTGTTATTTTTTGATGCTAAAATCTCCAAATAACGTATTCCTGCCATAATATCATTTTCCTGATATGCTATCACATCACTGTCCACAAAATAGTAATCCCTAAGATACTGTTTTGCCTGTTTAAGCTTTACGACTGCTATCATTGCCTCAGGAGCAGCACCAATAAAATCATTCTCCACATTTTCGCTTCCTGCTGCTACACCTGCAAGAAATGTACCATGCCCTGTCTCATCTCTGCTTCTTACTATATCAAACGGATTATCACCTGATAACGCCCTGTTTATATCCTCCGTTGTATATTCTGTTCCATAATTCAAATATTCCGGCACATTACCTGTTTCATCAGTCTGGTCCCATATAGAAATAATCCGGCTCTGCCCGCTGCTGTAACGGAAAGCCGGATGTGTGAAATCTATTCCCGAATCTATAACACCTATAATTACACCCTGCCCTCTAAGGTTAAGCCCCGGAACATTCTGTAAACGTACTGAACCCGTAGCTTCCACCGCTTCTGTATCCATTTCACCATACAATTTGGGTACAGCCCTGTACGAATACTCCTGAACTCTGATAGGAAGTACATTCTCAAGTTTCTCATAAACTATTCCGTATCTGGTACCTACAACCTGTGGGCATGAATCTTTGTATCTTTGTAAAAATTCTCTCTGACTTGTATTATATTCTATAATGAAATCGGCATAATCCTCTGATGTAATATTATTTCTGCATTCATTAGAATCCGGCATGTATTCACCTCAACATCTAATTATAAGCATTATATGCCATATAAATACATTTCAATCCTATTTATTTTCTTCTATTACCGGAGTTCCTCTCATTTCAATAACAGGTCCGCCTGTATTTTCAATATATTCTCTGGTAATTGTAACTTTGCCTATATTATCATCCTTTGGAATTTCATACATAATATCCAGCATAAAATCTTCAATTATAGCTCTTAGTGCTCTGGCTCCGGTCTTTTTCTCCATTGCCTTTTCTGCTATTGCTCTTAAAGAGTCTTCATTAAACGTAAGTTGAACCTCATCCATTTCCAATAATTTCTGATACTGTTTTAATATGGCATTTCTTGGTTCCGACAATACTTTTACCATCATGTCCGTTGTAAGTCCATCCATCGTAAATAATATAGGAAGACGTCCCAGAAATTCAGGAATCATTCCAAAATTCTTCAAATCTTCAATAGTAACCTGCTTTATAAGGTCATTTACATTATCATACTTATCCTTTAAATCTGCCATAAATCCTATTGCAGACTGTTTATTTAATCTTTGCTTAATTATATCTTCAAGGTCAGGGAACGCACCACCGCAGATAAACAGTATATTTCTTGTATTAACGGTAGTCAATGGTACCATGGCATTCTTACTATTGGCTCCTACCGGCACTTCAACCTCACTGCCCTCCAATAATTTCAGCAATCCCTGCTGAACACTTTCTCCGCTTACATCTCTACTGTTAGTGTTCCTTTTCTTTGCAAGTTTGTCAATTTCATCAATAAACACAATTCCTGTTTCTGCCCTATCCACATCATTATCTGCTGCTGCCAGCAATTTAGATATAACACTTTCTATATCGTCACCTATATATCCTGCCTCTGTAAGTGAAGTAGCATCAGCTATGGCAAGGGGCACATCCAGAAGTTTTGCCAGTGTTCTTACCAGATATGTCTTTCCGCATCCGGTAGGTCCTATCATAAGCATATTTGACTTTTCTATCTCTATGTCATTTACCGAATTGGCAGCCACTCTCTTATAATGGTTGTACACCGCCACTGAAATCACCTTTTTTGCGTATTCCTGACCTACCACATATTCGTCAAGACTTGCTTTTATCTTATGTGGTGCAGGCATCTTATTGATATCTAATACAGGCTTTTCATTTTCTTTTGGTTTCTTCTTCTTTATCTTCTGACGCTTTGGCACACTTCCCTGAATATCAGCCAGATTAACAAAGCCAATATTCGGTATCTTAGACAGTTTTTCCATATCAATATTACCCTTTTCATCAGTAATATTTCCTTGACCTAAATTTATACCGCTTCCGTCTATCATATCAAATGTTCTCTGCAGACAATCGGGACATATATTTATATTTCCCGGCATACTCACCTGTTTACCGGTTTTACTCTCCGGTCTTCTGCATACATAACATATCTTTTCATATTCATCCTGTTCGTCCTGTGTATCTATAACATCTCTTTCATCTGACATATCTAATCAACTATCCCTTTCTATAAACATATACCGGCAGTCCGTCTATTATAATCTGCTCATTTTCTCCTGCAATTAACGGCTTTGCGTATTCAACAAATTCCTTAAGTACATCTGTACCGTTGTCACTAATCCATTCTCTCGGAACTACCTTTTCCTGATTGCATACCTGTCCGCAATCTACAAGTCTGCATCCAACACTATAATTTTCTCCGGGTATTCTTTCAAATGATACCATACAGCCTGTCTCTCCTGCAAGAAGTGACTTCACGCCATATTTTCCTGCCATCACAGCTTCATCCACATCTGTCTTTGATGCAAGTGCTGCCTTACATCTCTGGTTTACATTTAATTCTATGGAACGCACTTTAACACTCAGATGTTCCTTTATTACATTTTCCAGATATTTTCCGCATCCCGTAAGCATCTTATGACCAAATGTGTCTACACCTGCACACCCTGAATACTCACATATAAATGTTCCATCTTTATCCTTTATTCCCTCTGACACACATACTACAATATTAGTCTTTGTCTCAAGCAGTTCTGATATTTTATTTATAAATGCTTCCACATCAAATGCCACCTCCGGCAGATATATAAGATATGGATTGTCACCTTCATATTTTCTTGCCAGTATGCTTGAAGCAGTTATCCAGCCTGCATGTCTTCCCATAAGTTCTACTATAGTCACTGACTGCATATCATATACAGATGCATCCATTACTATATCTCTGACGGTTGTTGCCACATACTTTGCCGCACTTCCAAATCCCGGCGAATGGTCTGTAAGAACCAAATCGTTATCAATGGTCTTTGGAACACCTATAATCTTTACCGGACTGTTTGTCCTATTTGCATATATAGACAGCTTACTGACTGTATCCATGGAATCATTACCGCCAATATATATGAAATATCTTATATTCATCTTGGAAAATTTTTCAAATATCTGTCTGTACATAGAGTCTTCCATTGAATCAGGAAGTTTATACCTGCATGAGCCAAGGTAAGAAGAAGGTGTTGACTTTAACAGCTCTATCTCTTCTTTTGTCATTTCTTTTTCGATATCCATAAAGTTTCCGTTTATAAATCCTTCTATACCATTAATCATACCATATATTTTGTCAATCTTGTCTCTTGCAGATATGGCCTCCTGTATCACACCATACAGGCTGGCATTTATAACTGTTGTCGGACCTCCGCTTTGTCCTACTACTATATTATATTTCTCTTCCATATACCCTATCCTTTCCGAATGTGTATTTGTAACAATAATACTTTATTTTAGCCAAAAAAACAATGCCCATTTTGCAGTTATGTTCCTGCTGAGAAAGTGGGGAAGTTATTTGTGTTCTGCTTGGAATGGGTGTGAAGGGGGACGCTACCGGGGGATATTCGGCATCCGTGCCTCAAATCCCCCTTTGTCTGACCTCCTGTCAGACAATAGCTGGGTATTTAGCAGAACACTTATAACTTCTCCCACTTTCTCAGCACGTCACTAACTGCAAAATGGGCATTTGGTGTTGTGGTGGCTTGAGTATTAAGTAAAAAGAGGGATGCTTCTATTCGTGATAAGAAGCATCCCTTTTTTACATTTTATTATATTTTATTCCATTTCTCCGCCTAGTTCTATTTCGACTTCTTTTTCTGAGTATTCATTGCCTTCTATTGTTTCTATGGTGAGTTTTACTTTTTCGCCTTTTTTGTAGTATTCAAGTGCTGATTTTAGTTCTACCATTGAAGACACTGTTTCGCCTTCTATCTCTGTTATAACATCGTACTTTGAAAGTCCTGCTTTATCTGCGGCTCCGCCTTTTATTACTTCCATAATGTATACGCCTTCAGGTATATCATACATTTCGGATAATTCCTGTGTCACATCTTTTCCACGGATATTCAGATATCCTTTTTCACTGTCGCTTACCTTATTTTTTACTTCTTTTGTCATCATATCATCTATAAGGTCTTTAACAAGTGTGATTGGAATGGTATAACCGATTCCTTCTGAGTAGTCCTGTATGCTCTTTGCACAGTTTATACCTATAACTTCTCCATTCATATTAAGAAGTGCACCACCGCTGTTGCCCGGACTTATTGCTGCATCAGTCTGGATTACAGTTCTCTCATAATTATCCACTGTTATTGTTCTGTCCAAAGCACTTATTACTCCTGTAGTAACTGACTGGCCATAACCAAGTGCATTTCCTATAGCTATTGAACCTTCCCCGACTTTTACCTTATCAGAATCTCCTAATGTGGCTATTTTTATTGAATCTATGGTTTCCTTATCAATATCTTTTAACGGAATGGATATAACAGCTATATCCTGTTTTTCGTTTTCACCTCTTACGCTTGCTTCCACTGACGCACCATTAACGAACTGTACCGAAAGCTTATCGGCATCCGAAACTACATGCTGGTTAGTCACTATTAAAAGTTCTGTATCACTTTCACCGACTATAATACCTGAACCGGCTCCCTGTGATTCATACTGTTCTCCGGAACTATTTCCGCCTCCGTAAAAATAACTCCAAAAATCATTTCCTGCCGACTGGACAATCTCTGTGCTTGTAATTGCTACAACACTCGGCATAACTTCATCAACAATCGTTGATACATCGGTTATTACCGCTTTGCCATTGCTTACGGTTTTATCTGTGTTTTGCTCGGAAACTCTTACATTTTCTGACTCCTTTTCCTCAGTAACCTCTGCATTTACTCTGGTACTTGTCTGTGTTTTTGATATTCTTTTATTTGAATTTCCCGTAAAATAATCATATCCGTAACCCGTTCCAATCATAGCACCGCCTGCTATCACGCCAAATATAAGAGCTGCAAATACAAATCTTATGGCTCTTCCAAAGAATCCGCCTTTATTTTCCTTATTTAATGCTTTTCTCTGCTGCTGTTCAGCCTTTTTCTGCTGTTTTGCAGCCTTCTTTGCAGCTTGGGCAGCTCTCTTATCTATGGATTTAAAAACTTTTTCGTCTGCTTTACTCTGACCGGTATAACTGCTGACTGAATATTCTGAATATGATGTATCATTGTTTGTATAACCATTGTTATTACTATATCCATTATAAGTATCTGTACTTCTGTAATCATTCGGACTGTTTGATGTATCATTATCAATTACATCATTATTAATTACATCATTATTAAAAGTCTCTGCTTCTTCTGTATATTCCTTTTGTCCGTCTTCCTGAACCGTATCCTGCACTTCTGATGAATATACCGGCTCATTCTCTGTCTGATTTGAAACGGTATCATCTGCTTCAACAGTACCGTTCTCACCATTATTTATCTTGTCTTCATATTCTTCTGACATATGATTACCTCCTTGTAGACATTAAGTATTTCCTTAATCTGAAAGTAGTTTATCAGTCAAATGTGTTTATTTTGTGTTTTAGATGTGAAGAAATTATCACTAATTATCTGATGCATCTTCTGTACTTTCTTCCTCTATATCTTCCTTAAGTCTTACTTCTTTTATTCCGGTATAATCCATAATATAATCACTTATTTTATTAACCTCAGATGACACATGGTAATACTCATTTTCAAATAAATATTTATGAAGTTTCTCAACATTGTACGACAAACCTTCGGCAACTACCATACTTTCTCCGTCAATATCAGGCATGGCAAGAGTAAACGGAAATCCAGTAGTATCAGATAGTGTAAAATCTATAGCAATAGGAATCATATCCATTATCTCATCAAAGTCCATACTTGTTTTAATAAATGTCTCCTCTTCAGTATTACTGTTTAATATCATTCTGGCTATCTTTATAAGTCTGTCACTTCCGGCTGCTTTAGCTTTATCTACCAGTTTCATAAGTACATGTCTCTGTCTTGCAGTTCTTCCCATATCTTCCCTGTACTCATTACCCTCTTCATCAAAAAATGAAGTATATCTTATACGGCAGTATGCCGTTGCCTGAAGTCCGTTAAGATGCACATTTCCGGACTGCGGCACATCCTCCGAATCCATTCCTGTTACTTTCCTTGTTTCAACAAGGTATCCGTTTATAAAGAATTGTTCCTCATCCGTAATATTAACATCTATGCCGCCTAATGCATCTATTATCTCTGTAAGTCCTGAAAAATTAACTACCACATAATCCGATATATCCAAATCCAGATTAGTATTAAGCATACTCACTGCACCTTCGGCACCTCCAAGGAAAAATGCCTGATTAGCCTTTCCATATTTAGACTCACCGTTTCTTTTTCTAATCTTTAACATTGTATCCCTGTATAAAGATACAAGCTTTACATCTCCTGTATCATTGTTTATGCTTACTACAAGAATAGAATCACTATGAGTATCTTTTTCAAATTCACCATCTCTTGCATCAAGACCGAATAACGCTATATTTGTATATCCTGTAAGCTTCTTTTTCACACCCTCATTTATATCTACATTTTCTTCGTTAAAATCGGGATCTTTTACCTTTTCATCATATTCTTCATGCTCTGAAGACAAAAGTATATTCCTTACTAAAGAACAACCCGAAAGTTCTTTTATAAGACCGTTTCTCATGTGAATCTTTGTTTCATCGCTTGCTGTTGTATAATATATGCCAAATCCACCTATAATGAGTGCCACAATAATCAATGTAGTTTCAATTACCAAAAGTGCAATCTTGGCATTTTTCTTTTTACCCTTTTTTCTACTATCTCTCATTAGTGTCCTTTCCGCTAAATTTAATAAGCATTTTTGTTAATGAATCCTTTAAATATTGTTAAAAACATTATCTTAAAATCCAGCCACATGGTCCAGTTCTCTATATAGTATAAATCAAATTCGATTCTTTTATTTATAGATGTGTCTCCTCTGTATCCATTTATCTGTGCCCATCCTGTAAGACCGGGTCTTACCTGATGCTTTATCATATATCTTGGTATTTCTTCCTTAAATTTTTCAACAAAAAATGGTCTTTCAGGTCTGGGACCCACCAGACTCATATTGCCTGCAAAAATATTGAACAACTGCGGAAGTTCGTCAAGGCTGGTACATCTTAACAGTTTTCCTATAGAAGTAACCCTGGGGTCATTCCTCTTAGTCCATTCTTTCTTCTCTGATTCTTCCGGCTGTACCTCCATTGTTCTGAACTTATACATCATAAATGTTTTATTATGAAGTCCTACTCTTTCCTGTTTAAATATCAGTGGTCCTTTAGAACTACATCTTACTGCAATGGATATTAAAATCATTAAAGGGGACAGTACTATAATACCTGCCGCCGAACCTGCTATATCCACTATTCTTTTTATTGCTGCATTTATAGTATTATTAAGCGGTACATACCTTATATTAATAACCGGCAGGCCTTGAAGATCCTCTGTATATGGTTTTGTAGGAATTACCCTGTTATAATCAGGTATAAACTGTGTATGAACTCCGGATTTTTCACAAAGATTTACTATGGATTCAAACTTTGCATATTCTGACAATCCTAAGGTTATGGCTATTTCATCCAAACTGTTCTGCGGCAGTATGCTTAAAAGACTATCTATCCTGCCCAGTACCCTTACGCCCTTATACTCCGTATTCTTTTCCACATTGTCATCCAGTATTCCTGCTATCTGATATCCCCATTGGGGATTTGATTTCACTCTGTCTATATAGCCTTCTGCTGCCCTGCTGTATCCCACCAGCAGAACCCTCTTTATATTAAACCCCTTTTTCCTGATAAATACAAGTCCTTTTCGTATTAAAATCCTTAGAAGCATTTCATTAAATATATTTAATCCAAAAAATATAAACATCATTGTTCTGGAAAAATGCTGCTGCCTTGCAACATACAGCATTGTAAGATATACCAGAAGCCCGATAACATTTGCTTTAAGAATATTATTCATAATATACCTAATTCTATGCGTCCGCTTAGATGTATACAAACTAAATGCAGTATATATTATCAGATAAAGAGGTACTATAATAATCAATGCACCAAAGTAAGTTCTTCGTGAAAGTGCATTCCCTTCGTTAGAAAACAAATCTGTCCTAAATTTCAAATACCATGATGCTGCATATGAGATTATTATAATCAATCCATCCAAAAACACCTGCAGCCTGTTAAAATACCTATAATTATCTTTAATCAAATTTTAATCACCCGGCTTTTTTAATAAATTTATACATAACTCAGCCTCTATTGCAAAATAATTTTTCAGATGTCGCCAATGAAATTCTACCTTTTTGCAATGCTTAATCCCCTTGTACCCTTCAATTACACCATTTATATAAGTCCTTCCAAGACCCTTTGTACACATAAATGCAAACTTTAACATCTTACCTGCCAGTATAAACGGATAATTTATTATAAGCTGTATAACCGGCATATTTTTATAATTAAGATATACATTATTCCTTGCTGCAAGCCGTACCTTGAATTCATTATGCCTGCTGCCACTGGAACCACTTCCCACATGGTACACTTTTGCCTCCGGCAGGAATACATTTCTATATCCATATATCTTTGCCCTGTAACCAATATCCACATCTTCCAGATATGCAAAATGATTCTCGTCAAAATAACCTATTTCATTAAATATTTTTTTCCTATATATTGCTGCTCCCGCACATGAAGAAAATATATCTTCTTTTTTATTGTACAAGTCAGGATTTTTTCCATATCCTTTCGTATATGTGCAGCCTATAATAGTATAATAGTCTCCTGCACTGTCTATTCTGTTACGGTGTGAATACTGTATCATCTTTGCACCGCAGGAAAATATTTTTTTTGACTTTCTTATGCCTTTAATCATTTCTTCCACAAAACATTTGTCGGATTCAGTATCATTGTTCAATAATATGACATATGGTGCAGAAGAAGATTTTATTCCTTCATTAACTGCCCTGCTGAATCCATAATTCTTATCAAGCCTTATCAGCTTTAGTCTGCTGCCGAAAATATTCGTATATCGCTCCTCTATAAGTTCTGCACTTCCGTCTTTAGAACAGTTATCCACAACAATTATTTCAAATGATGTCTCAGTCTGATTTTTTAATGAATCCAGGCATGGTATTATAAAATTTTTCCCATTAAAGTTTGGTATTATTACAGATGCTTTCAATATTTATGACCTCTTTTCCTTAATGAATAATCTGTTCTGTTAAGTGTAAGATTTCTATTATAATATGGGTCGCCTTTTTTCAATTCATTCTGCCACCTTTTTCTAAATATATTTATCTCATTTGCAGAATATCTGTTTTCTTTCATGGTCATACTGCTTACACAAACTGCATCCGGAACATATACTGCAACTTTATCTGTTGCGGTTCTTATCTTCATGCAGTAATCTGCCACGCTCATGTTAAAACTTAAATCTTTATCGAACCCACCTGTTTTTAAAAAATATTCAGTATCTATCATCATACAGTTTCCGCATACAGCCATAGTCTCCTGAGGAACACATATACGCAGATAATATCCTCTGTCTCTTTTGTCAGTACCTTCAAAGGCATATCCAAAATAACCTTTTGCACCCAGTATAAATCCACCAAATATAAGTTTTCCTTTTCTATCGTATATACGTCCTCCTGCTGCTGCCGTATTATCCCGCTTTACATATGATAAAAGTGTACCGACTGCATTTTCATCTGTAAATTCATAGTTTATGTCAAGCAGCAGCACATATCTGTTTTTCTGATTAATAACAGCCTCATTAATCTTTGCAACATCATATTCACCGATATATATTTCTTCTCCATAATGTTTGTTCTTACTTCCGGAATAATCTTTTTTTCCAATATATATAACAGTAATATTTTCAGTTTTATCCTGTATATATTCTGTTTTATAATATCCGAATGCATCGGGGTACATACTTACATCCGCATTTATTCCACATCTTTCATAGTGTGCTTTAAGTGCCTTTACTCCGTTTTCGTAAGCATACATTTTGCTTTCAGGTCTGCCTGCCGTTGAATCATTATGACATCTCCAGTGATACAGAACTTTTGGTATATGATGAATGACCTTTGACTTTTCAACACATTTCCATATAAAATCATAATCCTGTGCTCCGTCAAAATTACTGTCAAAACCGCCGGTTTCCAATGCTATACTTCTTTTTGTAACAAAAAAATGGCATATATAATTATTTGCCTGAAAGTAATCCTGATTATAGTCAGGCTTAAAATGCGGCATATAATAACCTTTGCCATCTGTATCCGCTTTATCCTCATCTGTATAGACTGAATCTATAAATTTATTTTTATTCACAGCACGTACAACCTCATAAAGTGCTGAAGGCGAAAGAATATCATCATGGTCTGCAAGGGCAATATATTCTCCCTCTGCCATCATCATTGCCTGATTTGTATTACCTGATATACCTTCATTTTTGTCAAGAATCTTATACTTTATTCTTGAATCTTCGGACATATATTCTTCTACCCTGTCTGTAATATTTGACCTCTTTGCCGTACCGTCCGCAAGACAAAGCTCCCAATTACCATATGTCTGTGCACATACCGAATCTATCAGTTCGTTCAAAAATTCAAGAGGTGTATTATAGAGTGGTACTATAATGCTTATTAAAGGCATATATGGAAATACATGTTCCTTTTGTTTTGCCAGCTTTTCTTCATTACAAACAGGCCACATTTTATATGCAGCCTGTTCTTTTATATGCCTTTTTGCTTTTATTATTGTACTCTTTATTCCCTTTTTCTTTAAATAGGAATATCCTCTGCTTATTTCCTGTTTAATCATAGTTAAACCACGCCTCCAATTACCGGATTTATTCCGGTATATAAAAATCCGAGCGATCCAGTGAAAAATTAGGATTATAGTAAGGGTCTCCGTCTTCTATGACATTTTTCCACTTTTCCCTGAATAATTGTACTTCCCTTCTAAAACGTTTCCTCTTTGAACGTGTATCTTCAAATCCCCTTGACTTAGATTCATAATGATACATTTCACAGTAAGGTGTAAATATATTAAGGTATCCTTTTTCTCTTGCCTTAAGACAAAAATCCACATCATTAAACGCAACTGTAAATTCTTCATCTAATCCGCCAAGCTCATCATAGATACTCTTACGCACCAGCATACATGCTCCTGTAACAGCCGACACAGCCTGGGCATAGTACAGTCTTCCCATATATCCTACGTTTTCCCTGTCTACTCCATAATGGGTATGACCTGCTGCCCTGTCTGAACCAAGCCCTATAACTATACCTGCATGTTGGATTGTATCATCTTCGTAATATAATTTTGCACCTACTACTGCTACATCCTTACGCTGTCCATACATCAAAAGTTCTTCCATCCATTCAGGACTGATTACTTCTGTATCGTTATTAAGGAGCAGCAGATATTCACCGTCAGCAGATTGTGCCCCGTAATTATTAATCTTTGAATAATTAAACTCATCTTCATAAGTTACAACTTTTATCTTATCATTTTTTTCCAGTTCTTTATAATAGTCAAAAGTCTCATCTTTAATACTGTTATTTTCAATTATTATAATCTCATAATTTGAATAAGTTGATTTATTTAAAATGGACTCTATACATTTTTTCAGGTCATCCTTATGGTCTTTATTCGGTATAAGTATTGATATCTTAGGATGCACCGTCAGTTCATACTTTAACCTGAATATAGTCGGAAACGCCTTGCTGCTTTCAACTTCTGCCTTTAATCCCTGACTCTCCAAATGTGATTCAACTGCCCTTTTTGCCGCATCTATTGCATAAGTCTTTGCATTAATGTCTGATGCCACTGAATTTGGATGTGAACGCCAATAGTACAGAATCTTCCTTATATGAAATACTTTTTCTGCTTTGTCAGTAAGCCTTAATATTAAATCATGGTCCTGACTTCCGTCATATTCTGTCCTGAACCTTCCCGCCTTATCAAGAAGCTCCTTTTTAAACACCGAAAAATGGCATATATAATTATTTGCCCTTAAATTATCTATTGCGAAGTCCGGCTTGCAGTGCCTTGTGATTATATTAAATATATTAGTTCCTTCAAAAGTAGCTTCATCCGTATACACATAGTCTGCATTGTGTTCACATATAGCCTTCATATCTTCAAACAAAACTGACGGATGAAGATAATCGTCATGGTCAAATAATGCTATATAATCTCCCTCTGCCATATCTATACATGCATTCGTATTGCCGGATATTCCAAGGTTCTCTTTCAGCTTTTTATATTTTATTCTGCTGTCTGAATCACAATATTCCCTGCATATCTTTCCTACTTCATCATGCTCATCATCACTGCCGTCACCAAGACACAATTCCCAGTTCTCATATGACTGATGCTGCACCGATTCTATCATTTCTCTTAAGAATCTTTCAGGTGTATTATAGAGAGGTACAAGTATACTGAACTTAATCTCTTTATCAAATACTGTATCTCTTTGTTTCTGCCAATCTGACTTTGGACATAGTATATATGTTATCTCCTCTGTAGATTTCACTTCAGGTCTTATCGGTTTCGGCATTGGCACACCCTTAATTGTATACTTAAGTTTTCTGCATATTTTGTATGTCACTTTATTTGATTTTAAAGCCTTCTTTGTTCCTTTTTTAATAATACGTATAGGCTTTGTCATTTTCCACGATTTTGATGTTGCCATCAGTTCATTCTCCCTGCTTAAATTCTCTATCCGTTCATTAGCTGCATTCAGTTGTCTTCTAAGTTCTTCATTTGCTGCCGAAAAGTTTATAATTGCTTTTTCATTATCTTCTAACCTTGCTATCTTCTCCGCTGCAGACTCATAACATTCAGGAACATTTGCTTCTAATGAATATTCCATATATATCTCTTTTATAACAGTTCCTTTTACCTCGAACTCAATCCAAGGGTCATCTGCATAGATATATACATTCTCGTCCACATGTATACCATTAGTTTTATAAGGTATACTAAGTCTTTTATTGGCAATAAGCTTTTCTATCTTTATGATACATCCATATTCAAAAGGGTCAATCCTGTATCTTTCTACGCCTTCCTCTATCTTAAATGAAAATACATATTTATCATATGCTTTTGAAATCTTTGTATAGACGGATGCATTGTCCTCTGAATAACCGTCGCCGTAATCTCTGTAGAGTCTTATATTTTTAGACATCTGACATATTATGGACTGTATATCTGATGCTTCCTTTCCAATGCCCTCATACAGCTCCCTCATAGGATGTCTGTTTCCTTTTACATAGCTTTGGAAGTTCTTCTCCATTTCTTCAAATGTCTTCCTATCCCTATCGGATATCTTTATAAATTCCACATTCCTAAGCACATTTCTGCTGTTATTTGTTTCCAGATAGTAATGTATCATTCTAAATATTATAAACTCTACCGGAACAGGAAATTCAAATGTCCACTCATAATCTATAAGTTTCCACATTCCATTATCGTCTATAACATTGTTAAGCACCATATCTATATCATTAACCATACCTGTATGCATCACATCTTCAAACTCTGCATTACCGAATACTTTTACAAATTCGGGTGTAACAGCAAATTCTTTTGATGAATTTTTCTGAAGTATAATTGTTATAAGCTCTTTTATAAGCTTTTCTGCCTTTTCCGGTCTGCCCTGACTAATATACATATCAGCAATCTCTTCTAATGTCTTTCCTGTCAGGAATTCCGATTCTGCTCTTAATGTATCTTCGGACTCAGTGATTTCCTTCACGCTTTCGCATATTAAAAGCTTTGAGCCTTCATATTGTGATTTAAGCATTTCAGACCATTTTAATATATTTTCAATGTGCTTTCTGCTCTTATCAGAAGCACCGTATTTTCTTACTTTAATGTTACCTTCTTTATCTGATACCATATCAGTGCAGATTGAAAATTCCTCTGCCCTGTCATTGGAATACTTTTCATATATTACTTTTTCATCGGCTTTTCCGATTTCTGTAAGAAATATTTCTATAAGAAATGAATTAGAATATACAGGAAACATACCTTCCTTTATAATAGTATTAAATACCTTTGATTCATCAAATAAAAGCATTCTGTCCCTGTCAAAGTTCTGTACATTATTATTAAGCTCACCCACCTTAGGCAGATATTTATCAGAAAACACCTTTAATGGGAACTTATAGTCAGGATAAGGATAATAAAATGCATATTCATTTAAACCTGTTTCCTTAAACATCTCCTCTAATTCTCTTCTTGTAAATGTCTTTACTCCTTCTGTATTGCTATAGCCTTCAATACCTTCAAAATAATCTCCAAAGTGGTCTTCCCTGCATCCTGCAAAATATTTAAGTCCCAGCTTATTTTCTATTGCAATAACAATTTTTCCGTCAGGACTTAAATGTTTCTTGATAATGTTTAAAAATTCCACATAAGGATTCTGTGCATCTATATATGCATCTGCATATTCAAATACGCCTATAAGCGTAATGCAGTCAAACTGTCCCAGCTCTTTTTCTATATCCTGAAAGTTTCCCACCATTATTTCTATATTATCTTTGTTCTTATTTCTATAGGCATTAATGGTACTTCTCTTTTTGGACAGTTCAACGCATGTAACACTTCCTGCACTGTCAGCAAGTGCTCCGGTAATTGCGCCGCATCCCGAACCTATCTCCAGTACACTCTTTTTCTTATCTAATTCAATGGTTCCTACTATGTTCTGTCTGATATGTGAAAGATGGTACATAATAGTCCATTCCTGCCTATCTGATATTATCTGATTATAACTTTCCTCATCATTATTCATCACAATATCAAGAAGACGGTCTTCAATCTCTCCGTCACTGTACAAATCCTTGCCGCCATAATATTTAAGATTTAGTTTTACACCGCCAATGTTCTCTATTTTATCCAACTTCCACACCTCTTTTTAATCCACAATTATATCTGAATTCATATCATAATATCCCACCGTATTTTTCTGGGATACTACTGTTATATTAAATACATCATACAATCTGTGATATACCGTAAATTCGCCATTCTTATATCCTGTACATCCTAATGACACAAGATAATCCCCGCCTTGCAGGTTCATATTTTGTGTAAATTTAACACTTTTTATATCACCCGGAGCAGCCGAACCGGTACCCACACTTTCAAACATTGTGTTAGTACCTGTTATCTCTGTTCCCTTTAAATCCTTTATGGTTATGGCAAAAATAGGCTCTGAAATCTTTTCATTGAACCTGACCTTAAACATTATGGTGAAATCACTGCCTTTTTCTATGGCATTAGTCATGTTTCCGTCTTTATCCATTATGCCATAATCCATAATATCTGCCATGCCGTTTCCATACTCTATAATATCCGGGTTAGAAGATGTTGTATCTTTCCACATCTTTCCCTCATCTGACTCTTCCTGCTTTTCCTGCTCTTCATTCTGTGATTCCTCGTCTGCCTCGGTATACTGATTTACAAGCAGCTTTTTATAAATATCTATCATTTCCTTAGGCTGACCTTCATTAAGTTTTACTCCCTGATTCAAAAGCACTACTCTGTCACAATATTTTCCTATGCTTCCCAAATCATGGCTTACAAAAAGTATTGTCTTCCCAAGTTTCTTAAATTCCTCAAACTTATGGTAGCATTTTGCCTGAAAGAATACATCACCTACTGACAAAGCTTCATCTACTATAAGTATCTCCGGGTCTATATTTATCGCCACCGCAAAGGCAAGTCTTACAAACATACCACTTGAATACGTTTTTACCGGCTGGTTTACAAAGTCACCGATATCAGCAAATTCCAATATGGAATCTAACTTTGCATCTATCTCTTCCTTAGAAAAACCTATCATGGTTCCATTAAGGTATACATTTTCAATTCCGGTATATTCTCCGTTAAATCCGGCACCAAGCTCTAAAAGTGCTGATATTCTTCCGTTTACCTTCACTTCTCCTGCTGTCGGATTGAGTACTCCTGTTATTATCTTAAGAATAGTGGACTTACCCGAACCGTTTGTTCCGATAATTCCCACTGTTTCTCCTTTTTTTACTTTAAAGTTCACATCATGCAGTGCATAATGCTCCCTGTATTTTTTCTTTCTGGTAAGCCCCAGTGCCTCTTTAAATCTGTCTGACGGCTTATCATATAATTTATACATTTTATCTAAATGTTCCACACTAATAGCGTAATCTGACATATCCGTACCATGCCTTTCTATTATAATACATCAGCAAAATGAACCTTAAGTCTCTTGAATATAAAGACTCCCAGTACAAATGTTAATCCGGTAAAGCACCAGAAATATAAGGTAAGCCCGGGTCTCTGCCAGAACCATACTTTATTAATAAGTGCATCCCTGTAGCCTCCTACTATATAATACATCGGATTAAGCATAAGTATTTTTTTAACCGTACCCGGAAGCTCAAATGCAGGATTGTCCACATTCCACAATATTGGTGTGAACCACATGCCAACCTGAAGTACAATGCTTATAATCTGCGTCAAATCCCTGAAAAATACCACAACTGCCGATGTAGCATAAGTAAGTCCTAACGTAAATATAAAGACACAGAACATATAATATATTATCTGTACTGCACAAAGTCCCGGAATCACCCCGCATATCGCATATATGGCAATAGTAAAGCATATAAAAAACAGATGTACAAACAATGCGGAAATTATCTTTACAATAGGAAGTATGCTTATCTTGAATACTACCTTTTTCACCAGATAATTATACTCTAACATCGCATTCGTTCCGCCGTTAAGTGCATCATTAAAGAAAAACCAAGGCACAAGACCTGTAATCAGCCATAGCACATATGGCACATTTCCCACATCTGCCTGTGCAAACACAACCTGAAATACTACACTGTACACAATAACCGTAATTACCGGCTGTACGAAAGCCCATATAATTCCCAAAAGCGAACCTGCATACTTTGTCTTAAAATCACTTTTGGAAAGATTCATTATTAACTTTCTATTATCATATAATTCTCTTACGAAATGCATAGTTTATTCATTCCTTTGAGCTGTATATTCTTTGATTCCGCCCCACTTCATATCCTTATCGGAAATAGTAAGTTCCACACCTTCCGGCAGCGGCCATTCAACACCAATATCCGGGTCATCCCATTTAAGTCCGCCTTCATCATTCGGATGATAGAAATCAGTACATTTATAAGCAAACTCCGCAGAATCAGAAAGCACTACAAATCCATGTGCAAAATTCTTCGGAATAAAAAACTGCTTCTTATTCTCCGCCGACAAAATAACTCCAAACCACTTACCATAAGTCTCTGAACCTTCCCTCAAATCAACCGCCACATCAAACACCTCTCCGCTAACCACTCTGACCAGCTTGTCCTGCGGAAACTCTTTCTGAAAATGAAGCCCCCTTAGCACACCCTTCTTAGAACTGGACTGATTATCCTGCACAAACTCCATATCAATCCCCGCATCCTTATAATCATTATAATTATAAGTCTCCATAAAATAACCTCTCTCATCACCAAACACCGTCGGTGTAATAACCTTAAGACCTTCAATCTCACAAGTCTCAACCACAATCTTACCCATCACAAATCCTCCTATAAAATAAATCAAATTCATCAAAAATTTTTTTACCCGTAGTGCCCACCACAAGCCTACAGTAATTCAATATCCTGCCCCAGTGCCTTGCAGATAGCTTTAGTATTGTTCGGATTTTGTCAAAACCCAGTGTCGGGCGGCATCTGTCTGAGCGGCAGCGAGTTATGCCGCCCGACACGTCACTCCACCAAAACCTTCCACCACAAAATCCGCCACAATACTTAAGCCATCTGCACCGCACGCCGGCAGGATATTGAATTACAGCCCATTGGCCACATCCACCATATACTGCCCATAAGCCGTCTTCATAAGCGGCTCAGCAAGCTTAAGCAGCTGCTCTTTATCAATAAATCCTCTCTTATATGCTATCTCTTCTATGCATGAAATATAAAGCCCCTGCCTTTTCTGGAACGCTGCCACAAAATCAGCCGCATCTAAAAGCATATCATGATTACCTGTATCAAGCCATGCAAATCCTCTTCCCAATGTCTCCACCATCAAGTCGCCTCTTTGCAGATATTCATTATTAACAGATGTAATCTCTATTTCACCTCTTGCAGAAGGTTTAACATTCTTAGCTATCTCCACAACATCATTATCATAAAAATATAATCCCGGTACTGCGTAATTCGACTTTGGCTTTGAAGGTTTTTCCTCAATAGAAAGTGCCTTTCCATTTTCATCAAACTCAACCACACCATATTCTCTTGGGTCTTTTACATAATATCCGAATATGGTAGCACCTTTTTCCCTTAATGCTGCATTTTTAAGTACCTTAGAAAAACTTTGACCATAAAAAATATTATCTCCTAATACCAGTGCCACATTATCATCACCAATGAACTTTTCACCTATTATAAATGCATCTGCCAGTCCTCTCGGTGTTTCCTGAACCTCATACGAAAATGACATTCCAAGCTGGCTTCCGTCGCCGAACAACTCTTTAAATACAGGTAAATCCCTTGGTGTAGATATTATAAGTACTTCCCTTATACCTGCCAACATAAGAGTTGATAAAGGATAATATATCATCGGCTTATCATAAACCGGCATAATCTGCTTTGATACTGCTTTTGTCAATGGATAAAGGCGTGTTCCTGAACCGCCTGCTAAAATAATACCTTTCATAACCGAACCTTCCTTTCTGATTTCTCTATACACTAAATGGGCTGTCACTGTATAATGACAACCCATCAGACATTATTTATACATTTCTGCGTAATACTTCTGGTAATCTCCGCTTGTTACATTCTTCATCCAGTCCTCATTTTCAAAGAACCATTTTATTGTAAGTTTTATTCCGTCTTTGAACATAGTCTCCGGATACCAGCCTATCTCTTCTTTTATCTTATCAGGTGCTATGGCATATCTTCTGTCATGCCCTTTCCTATCCTCTACATAAGTGATTAAATCTCTGCTTACAAGTTCTTTTCTTGAATCTCCTTCAGGCAGCATTTCCTGAAGTGTATCAAGGATAATCTCTATAATCTCTATATTCTGCTTTTCATTATGTCCACCAATATTATATCTTTCTCCCAGCTTTCCTTTTTCCTGAACCATATCAATAGCCTTTGCATGGTCCTCAACATAAAGCCAGTCCCTTACATTTTTGCCATCACCATATACCGGAAGTTTCTTACCCTGTAATGCATTATTAATAATAAGCGGTATTAACTTTTCAGGGAACTGATAAGGTCCATAATTGTTGGAACAGTTTGTTATATTCGCCGGAAATTTGTAGGTATCTATATAAGCTTTTACAAGCATATCTGATGATGCCTTACTTGCCGAATACGGACTGTGAGGGTCAATAGGTGACGTCTCATAGAAAAATGCCGTTTCGTCATCAGGAAGCGAACCATATACTTCATCAGTAGATACATGAAGGAACTTCTTGTCCTCTTTATAAGTACCATCTTCGTTTTCCCATGCTGCCTTTGCACAGTTAAGCATTACGGCAGTACCCATTACATTTGTATTTACAAAAACCTCTGGATTACGGATACTTCTGTCCACATGACTCTCTGCAGCAAAATGTACCACTCTGTCAATATCATTTTCTGCAAATATTTTTGCAATTGCATCCTTATCACATATATCAGCCTTTATAAAAGTATAATTTTTTCTATCTTCAACTTCTTTTAAATTCTCAAGATTACCTGCATAAGTAAGTACATCAACATTAATAATTCTTATTTCATCACCATACTTCTTAAACATATAATGAATATAATTAGAGCCAATAAATCCTGCTCCTCCTGTAACCAAATATGTCCTCATTGAAGAAACTCCTTTCTTTTGCAATGTTATTTTCAATGCTATGCTATATTAGTAATTATAGCCATTTGATTTTTTATTATAACACTATCTGGAAATATATTCAATAGAGTAATTTCCCAAGTTATGATTCCCACTATAATTATCAAATCCCCTGTCAGCCATTTTAATGCTGCAGGGGATTTTTATATAATGATGCTCTTTTATTTAACTACATATTTACTAATGGTCTTTTTTACAACTTTTTTTGTGGTCTTATCTCTGACATATACATACAATGTGTATTTACCGGACTTCTTAGGTATCCAGTTCACAGTCTTTTTAGAACTGTAATTGCTTATACCAAATATTTTATTTGTACCTGCCTTTTTGTATCCAAACTTATACTGGTATTTCTTAGTACCCCCTGATGCCTTTACAGTAAGCTTTACTTTTTTACCGGCTTTAGCTTTCTTGCTTGAAGGTGATGCCTTAAAACTGCTTACCTTAAGTTTTTCATTGACCACATATTTAGATATTGTCTTCTTTACAATTTCCCCTTCTTCATCTTTTGCATATACTATAAAGCTATATTTTCCGGCCTTTTTAGGTTTCCAATTTGCTGATTTTGAAGTTGAATAATTTCTTACTATGCTTGAGGAACCCTTCTTTACATAGAAACGGTATTTAACAACTCCTACTCCGCCTGTTGTCTTAACTGACATAGAAACAGTATCACCTACTTGTGCTGTACCACTTGCCTTATTTACGGTAAAACGTGTAACTTTCAATTTCTGTACCTGTTCTTCTGTTGAAGGCTCGTCACTTGGCTTGGTCGGGTCTTCACTTGGTTTGGTCGGCTCGTCACTTGGTTTTGTTTGGTCATTGCTCGGCTTGGTCGGGTCTTCACTTGGCTTAGTCGACTCATCGCTTGGCTTAGTTGTCTCGTCGCTTGGCTTGGTCGGCTCATCACTCGGTTTAGTTGTCTCATCGCTTGGTTTGGTCGGTTCATCGCTCGGCTTAGTTGGCTCGTCGCTTGGCTTGGTTGGCTCGTCGCTCGGTTTTGTCGTCTCATCACTCGGCTTAGTCGGTTCGTCGCTTGGCTTGGTCGACTCATCACTCGGCTTAGTTGTCTCATCGCTTGGTTTAGTCGGGTCTTCACTAGGCTTGGTTGGGTCTTCCCCACTTTCATTCAAAACATCACTTATGGATTTTTTCAAAGCCCTGACCGACTTATTAATATCCACCTGTGATGCATCTGTATCCTGATTAACAGTTTTTGCTGCATCACAAGACGATTTAAGTGCTGCCAGATTTTTGCTGTTTGGATTCTCTTTAATAACCTTCTCTGCTTTTGTAATTTGTCCGCTCAATGCTGTCTTATCAGGCTTTGTAACAGCACCTCCGACTTCATGTTCCTGTTTTGTAAATTCACATGTCTTCCCGGTAAATGAAGTTACCGTAATATCCACACTGCCCGCAATTCCGGTAATGTCCACTGTCTGCGTAGCAGTACCTGCAGCACCATCATTTACTACAAGTGAATATCCGGTTGTTCCTTCCGACAGTTCATATACATACCATCCTTCTGAATCTTTTGAAGTCAGCTTAGTTCCCGGCCACGCTCCTGCAAGTTTAGTTGCACTGTCTCCGTCACCTTTCCATGCATAAACAGCAGGACTGCTCCATCCGTCTGCCTTTACACGGATAGTAGGTTTTGTCTTTAAGGATACACATGCCTTAATGGCATATTCCAAATCTTCTTCTGCACTTTCATATTCTTCTGCATTATGCACTGATTTTATAAAATCTGTTACATCAGAAATTACACTCTTCAAATCATTAACTGATTCTGCATCATAGTTTCCTAAATCTTTTTCTGCTGTTATAAGCCTTGTATTTGCTTTTTCAAGTGTACTTTCTAATTCCTCTTTTGCTAACGCTTCCTTACTGATATCTTCGTATGCTTTATTTAAACTACTTAATGTTGCCTGTATCTTGGTATCATCTGTCTCATTTTTTTCTGCCACTGACTTTGCATTCGTAAAAGCAGTTTCAAATGAGGTCCATACTTTTTCAGTAAAATCTTTCTTCTGATAATTCTTCTGTTCAACTTCTTCTATAAGATTTTTTAAAGCTGCTGTTTTTTCCATAACCGTAATGCTTATGGCTTTTGTTGTCACATTTTTTCCATCACTTGCAGTCAGTGTCACTGTATATTTCCCTGCCACAGGATTTTCCCACTTAAAAGCTCCTGTAGATGTGTTAAATGTTGCTCCGTCCGGAACTCCTTCAGCCTTCAGCGTCACTGTATCTCCGTCCGGGTCTGATGTTTTGACTGTAAACGAAAGATTCTCGCCAGTCAAAACACTAAATGATGTATTGCATGTAATAACCGGCGACTTATTCTCCGAAATCTTATTTGCATCAAATGTATCTTTTGGTACAGCCACCATAACAGATTTACCAGGAACAGTTACATTGGAACCTGACTCTTTTATCTTCTCAAGTCCTGATGTTGTGCCATCTGCTATAATGACCCAGTTATCTGAGCCTGTAAGATTAACTGTTTTATCTGATAATGCATTATTAATAAGTACCGCTATTCTGTCCCATTCACCGGATACATTGTTTGTCTCATAAAATCCGGTCAGCCCTGATTCATCTTTACTAATCCATGTCAGATTATTATTTGTAGGATTCCAATTATCATTGCTTCTTGTAGTAATAGAGCGGAAACCGGAGAATGCCTTACGGATACTAATCATTCCCTTATAATATTTTTGAATGTCAGAATATGTACTTACTCTGTTCCAATCAATTTTATTTACTGAATCAGGTGAAGAATAGCTGTTATCATCCCCGTTTTTAGTTCTTGCAAATTCCTCTCCTGCCTGCATAAATACTCCGCCTTTGGAAACAAGAACTACACTTCCGGCCATTTTATTCATTCTTTTCATTTTATCATCTGTAGAAGAATAATTTTTCCCAAAACCTTCTGTCAGCTTATCCCAGAGTGTCAGGTTGTCATGTGCAGATACATAACTCAAACTACAGTTAGAAGATTTTGACCAGAAAGGACGCCACATACCCCATTCACCTGATGTAAGACCTACTGAACCCATTATTCCGCCAAATACGTTGTTTGGCCATTTCTCTCCTTCCTCAAGATAATAACCACTAAAATAATTAGTCTGTACCAGACCTATGGTTCCATCGAACTTATGCTCACCTTTAACTGCATCTCTTATCTGATCATTAAAATAACCGATTCCGTCATCCAGCTTGGATTCATTAGCCTTATGTGCACTGTTTGAATCATACGCCCCATCACCTGTCCAGCCTTCTCCATAAAGGACTATTGTATCTTCACCAAATTTTTTATCCAAAGTGCTGCGAATCTGATTCATCGTTGTCACATCATGTATTCCCATAAGGTCGAATCTGAAACCATCCAGATTATATTCCTCTGCCCAATATGAAATAGAATCTATCATAAACTTACGGAACATAGCACTTTCACTTCTTGTGGCATTTCCGCATCCTGACTGGTTGTTATAAGATAAATCACTGTTTATCTTATAATAATAGTCCGGCATAATCTTATTAAAATTAGAATCTGCCGTATCATATGTATGGTTATAAACCACATCCATGATTACCTTTATTCCTGCATCATGCAATGCCTGAATCATTTCCTTCATTTCTGTTATACGGACATTTCCGTCATATGGATTGCTGGAATATGAACCTTCCGGCACGTTATAATTCTTCGGGTCATAGCCCCAGTTGTAATTGCTTCCCAGACTTGTGCTCACTGTTGTCTCATCTACTGATGCATAATCATACATCGGAAGAATCTGCACATGTGTGACACCCAGTTCTTTTAAATAATCCACACAGGAGGCAACCCTGCCTTCTCCATTAATCGTAGTGCTTTCTGTAAACGCTTTGTATTTTCCGCGATTTTCCTGTGACACGCCTGAACTTACATCAATGGAAAAGTCTCTTACATGAACCTCCCATACAATGATATCACTAAGCAATGTTTTTTCTCTTTGATAGTTTTTATCCCAATTATCAGGATCAGTACTATCTAAATCCACTACCATCGCCCTGTCACCATTTACTCCGGCAGCTTTTGCATAAATATCAACTGCTTCCCTGGTAGTACCATTTACAGTTACCTTATACGTGTAATATGTATTAACAATATCTCCAGTAACTACTGCACTCCATACTCCTTTATCGCCCTTCGTCATTGCCACTTCTTCTATGGCACTGCCTCCATTGCCCTTTTCAAATCTGCATAACACAACTGAAGTTGCTTCAGGCGACCATACTTTAAATGTAGTTTTCTCCGGTGTATAAGTACATCCCAAATCATTTCCATCATAAGCATTCTGTGAATCATAACTGCTGTCAAATGAACGTTTGGCATATACTACTCCTTCACCTTTTTCTGCATATATCTCCATTGGCGGAACTACATTTATAGAAGTAGTAACCAGTGCACCGGCAAGAAAAACACTTAATAATTTTCTTTTAAATAAATTTTTTCTCATTTTTCTCTTCCCTTTCCATTATACATAATTCCTTACTATTCTCCCGGTATCTTATTCTTTTCTATGACAGATACTCTGTCCGATACTTTTTGTAATAACTGTTACTATTGTTTCTCTTTCTACAACATCCCTCCAGTCTTATTGTAACAACTGTACACTTTTATCCTATTTATATCATATAATATCTGTACAGAAATTGCAAAGATTATTTATATTCAGATGAAAAAATGTTAAATATATACAAATACAAAAGCATTACCAATCTTTATATGGTAAGATTGTGTAATGCTTTCATAAATTCATCATACGCTTCATTCATCTTTTCTTTACATATTTCATTCCATATAGTGACATACTCTTCTCTTTTTTCTGCCTCATCCGGCTCCATATCTCCTCCAAATCCTATGCATGATTCAACTATTCCATCTTCATCTGATATTGCAATTTCATTTGGGCAAAATGTGTAACTAAATCTTGGACATTCAAGGCAATGCACTCCAAATTTTAAATTTCCATTACATGGATATGTATTTTGGTTTTCATCTTCATCACAAAAACCTTCAATTATTAAATGCTTCATTTTCATATATATATACACCTCTTTAATATTTATGGTATGTTAATCCTCCATTCATCATGTCCGTTACCAATTTCTTTTATATTAACATCTGTCAACCCAATATAGAACTTATAACATTGTATTATACTTTTATTCAACTATATAAATCCGTTCTTCAGGCAAGAGTGAACTTATATCTAACCCCATATTCTTCTTCTCATTTAATTCCTTTACATAATCAGTAATATCTGTAATATTTACTATCCATTCATAAACATACTTTCGTACTGCATCTCCTCTCAATCCCAGTTGTATCGAACGATACCCTAAAGGATTCCCTGACAAATCTCTTTCAGGATCCCATTGACATCTGATATCAGACCTCTTTATTTTCTCCTTCCATTCTGTATAGCTCACATCCGTATTTTCGCTATAAGTGGAAATCACAGCATTTTTAACAATAAAATCAAATGCTTCCCGCTTTATGTCAATAGCAAGGATATGCTCTTGATTTTCTTTTGTTCCCCATCCACAGCGATACATCATCCACAAAAATGATGGTTTTATCCAAGTCATTCTTTCTAATTTAAAATTTCTTCCAAATGTACCATTTTCAACTGCCTCATTTGCAATGTATTTGTTATATGCCTGATAGACTCTTATTGTATGTTCGGTATAAAGTGCCCTTATTTCTTTATCCATAAAACACCTGCTTTCTCACATTATTTTTATCTTACCTGATTACCATTGCCCCAACTTTATGTGGACCTTCACAAATAATAAATTCTGCATTACTAATTAATAAATAATCAGGAGCATGTTCAAATAAAAAACATACTTCACAATTATCTGCCATTTCATTACCTGTAGGATTTGTCCTATCAAATTTAACAGCCAAACTCCAAATACTTCCATCCTCTAATTCTATTGTTGGATAGTATTCTGTCCCTATCGGAGTTTTTTTTCTTCCTCCCTCCTCTTCCGAAAACCAATATATTACTGCTTTTTTCATATTTTATCTCCTTCTGATATTTGTTGTTTCAATCAGTTCGTACAAATTTACGATTCTTTATTGCAATAGAATCAACTTCCATATATTTAAAAACTTGAAATACTTAATTTGGATGGTACTGCCATGCTAAGATGAACACAATCCGTGCAAACTGCTCCTGCAATAATCTCTTAATTATCATATTGGCAAAATGTAATTGAATTCTTCCTAATTTAAAGACAGCCAAGTTCAATTAATACATTTTGTATTTCATCTCTTACCTCTTTTTCATCAATAGAAATGTGCTTAATTAATAAGTTCTCCGGTTCAAAATCTTCATATGGAAATACCTCCGTATGATAGGGTCCCTCATCGTAACTACAAAAATCATATCGTTCTCTAATATTGATAAGTTCCCTCAATAGCTCTACATCATTATCAGACGAAACATTAATATCTATAAATTCCCGATATCTGTCCATTATATAATGCGGACGTTTTTCACCACATATTTTAAATGCCTCTAATCCCCACTCTTTCAACTGCTCTGCATACAATGTTTTTCTGAATACTAATGCCATTAACCTCTGATTCAAAATTCCTAAACAGGTAGAAATCTGTACCTTTTCGTTCCACGCAGGCTGCAGATAACTTTTTCTACGATTTGCCAGTACCTCCCCATTTAGCAAATATGCTTCATAAATATTAATACTATTTGTCTTTAATGCATCCGAAATAAACCATGAAAGCTCTGCTGCAAGAATACTCTTATTCTCTGTCTGATTAATCATTTCTAATAACTCATCTATATTCATATCTTTGCTTCTCCCATCTATCCGCAATTTATCGATTCGTAAACACAGGTATTAAATCTGACACTACAGTTAAATGTATGTAACTTCTTTTCTACGATACCCCAATATTATTTATTATATCATAACAAACGGCTTCTGTATAGCAAACAGAAATCAGTACCAGTATAATAGATACTGTCTCATTTAACATAATCTGATTGATACAATAAGCAGGGAACAGTTCAATAAATTTTCTTCATATTTCCTAAATTCTTCCATGGCAAATTTCAAACTTAGAGATTTCCAAACTAGATAATCCCCTAACTCTTATAATAAATGCTAATATAGCAAATGGAGTATCACAAAATAAATAATATCTATCGAAAATCATTTATTAAGTGACACTCCATATGTACACATATATCAACCTTACAAATCAGATTCTTTTACTCAAACTCCGCTTGAATAATTCCCACAATCAATGATATACCCAGTACCATAAATGCCATTACAATACTAATCGCAATTCCTTTAAAACCGATTGCCATAAAAGTAACAGCAGACATAGTCTCAATACACCATATTGTAACTGCCTTTCTTCTGTAAACAACACATTCTATACTGTCAAGTGGTTTATTTTTTGATTCTACAGGGGTTAATACTAATATTATAACACTTGATATTATCAATAATACTATACAGATAAAACTATCTATCCTAACATATTTTATCACTGAAAGCACTACTGCAATTATTGAAGCCGTCAGCAGATAACATCTTAATGGTGTGGATGAATGATAACCTCCTGCATATGTTCTTAACATCATAAACGCAAACACAAACAGTATACCTTCCCAAAATTCTCCAACAACAATGCCTAAAATAATGGTAGTCAGTATGTTCAAGGCTGTTGCTAACATCTGTTCCAGTCCAAACTGATATATTTCAAAATCGTCATATTCTATTACATCAGTTCTTAGTAATTGATTAGTAATCTTTTCTGAAATATTTCTGAACATTAAAACTTCCTGAGCCCTTTTACTTTTTTCGGTAATTTAGGCTGATTAAAAAAGTAACTGCATAAGGAATTTGCACTCCTTTTTGACATATTATATGCCAGACTGGCGATTACCTTTTCCACTTTCTTACTCTTACTATCCATTTAATCTTCCTCCTATTATTTATAAATATAATATTTAGAAGGATATCACAAAAATTGCATTTATGCCGACTTTTGTCGAAATTTGTATATGCTTTTGTATAAATTTACAGTTTTACCTTTTATATACATAACCTGAATTATCCCAGTCCAAAACTTTTACACAGTTGTATCCTGTACTATAATTACTATATGTAAGCTGTACTGAACAATTCAAACATAAAGAATAATATTTACCACAAATTGATTGTCATTATGCTTAAAATATATTATTCCATTATACTTTTCAATAACTTTCCCAACACTTTCAATTCCTATATCTGCCGGAATCACAATATTCGACTCTACAGTTATTCCCTTCTCTGATGCTTTAGTTAATTTATAATTAATAATACTGTCAATAGCAATATTTCCCGTCTGACTATACATTTTAGTATTATCCAGCTTTTCTGTCAGCTTAGATATGTAATCACATGCCTTTTCTCTTCTTACAAGCTCTACTTTTGTTTTCTATTCAAATATTTTAGATAGCGAATCATACAGATATACAATAATAAAATAGCAAAGAATCTCTATTTCCTTATTAACATTCATATTTTGAAAAAATATTTTCATAAATTTATGTATAATATATAAATCAAACACATTTGTAAGCAGAAATACCGTGCTGTTCATTGCAGATTCCATTAAATGTTCCCCATTTTGATTTTCATATGCATTTCACGGATAGACTTTCTTCTTGACTGACTAATGGAAAATATCCTTCCGTCTGTCATTGTAACCTGCTCATAGCCAAACTTCTTAATATATCTATAATTTACAATAGTTGATTTGTGTATAAATAAAAACTTATTTGCTTTTACTGCTGCATATATATTTTCCATTGAATCATAAAATTCATCAATACTTTCTTTTGTTACAATGCTTACCTTTCTATTATTATTTTCAAAATTTAATATGTCTGAAATGGAAACTTTAAAAAATTCATAACCTTTCTTATATGTAAAGATGTGATTATCCTGTTCTGAAATAACTAAGTATTTATCAATAACCTTTTTTATTTTTTCATAACTGATTGGTTTGACCAGAAAATTAATATGTCTGTAATCAAACAGTTCCATTGCATAATCTTCCTTTGCTGAGATATAAGCAATCTGAACCACCTCATTCTTTAAATCCTCCCGAATATATTTACCTATATCAACTCCACTCATTTCCGGAAACTGAATATCCAGAAATATAATGTCATAAGTAGTTCTTCTCATTTCATCACACAAAGTTTTATCGGAATAAAAAATATCAATATCATATTTTATCGATAACTCATTAAAAATACTTACCAGTATGTCCTCAAGCTAAGAACATACCGGTAAGTAATCATCACATACTGCCACACTTATGTACATTATCATCGCTCCTTACCTTATTTGTAGATTTTTGTAAATATCTGTCATTATTATACCATTTATGCGACTATAATGCTTTTAAAACTTTGGATAGTGCTATTCTTTAATATTCACAAATATCTGCTTTTAACAATTTCCTGCTTCTTGTAAAGATAAGAGGAATTATTATCATCACATTGCAAAACAACAATCCTGCAAGTGCAACCGGATGGAAATATCTCAAATATTTTCCAACGGGATAAAGTACCATATGATTTAAAAGATACAATGATGTAAAAGCCACTATTCCTCCCACTGTAATGCCAATAATATCCATACACAACAATTCACCTGATATCTTTGCAATAATTCTCTGCTTTGATATACCTATAGCACGATAAACGGCAAATTCAAAGTGCCTTCTCTGATACATTCCGATAAACGCTGCATTTATCGTCACTGACATAATAAGAGATATAAGCATAACTATAAACATATACAAAATATTAAATACTCCTAACTGTCCCTCTAATCTATCTCTCAGATTCTCCTTTATGTGTACGTTATAACTATTCTGGTACTTACATACATAATCAAACAGTTCTTTATTTTCCATCTTATCGCTGAATATTAGTATTTGATTAGGTAAATCCTTATTAATAAAGTATAATAAATAACCATCCTCATTAGTTATAAAATCCAATGTATATTCCCCAAATACATGATTTTCATTCTTTATATCACTATCTATCTTATCCCCTTTCTTTAGTCCTGCATTTGCAGCAAACCTACTGCTCATTACTGCACTTCCATCGTTAAGTTTTAAAAAATCACATTCAATCCCCATATAATCGCAATAAGCCTTAAAGTCATCAACTGTACTGAATGTCAAATCTAAAGTATCCATTGTAAATCCCATTATTGACTCTAATGAAAAACCATTATAAGATGCAACAGGCATCGCTTTTACCTTATCATCTTTTAAAATTTTTTCTTTAAATAATTGAAATTCGTGTCCGTTTTTGTCTGAAGCAGCCTGTTTCACTATTAACATTTTATCACTATATTCCAAAGACAACTTCCAATTATCAAACGCATTTGACACATAAAGCCCGCCAAGATACACTCCATAACTCAAAAAAATCATAAATATCAATAAAATGCACTTCTTTTTATTTTCCTTGATAAAGTATATAGGTGAAAACGGTGTCATACTTTTTCACCGCCTTTTATAGCACTTATATTACCATCCCACATCTCAATTACACTGTCTGCATTTTTCAAAATTGAGTGGTCGTGTGTTATGACAAGTACAAGATTTTCTTTTGAGTAATCCTTTAATATCTCCATAACAGAAAAAGCATTTTCATGGTCAAGTGCGGCTGTGGGCTCATCTGCAAATAGTACCTTCGGTTCATTTATCATAGCCCTTGCTATTGCGGTTCTTTGTCTCTGACCTCCGGAAAGCTTTGACGGACGTTTTTTAAATTCTTTCTCCCCTATTCCAAAACTTAAAAGCAGGCTTTTTGCCCTGTCCATAGTAGTTTTACTTCTGCTTACGGCTGCAAGGGCAACATTGTCAACAGCACTCATATAAGGTACAAGAAAATGTCTCTGAAATACAAAACCGAACTCATTCCTTCTTAAATTTTCCCTTTGACTGTTTTTAAGTGCCCCAAACTCTATCCCATTATATATAATTTGCCCGTCAGTAGGATTCTTAAGTGTAGAAAGACAATACATAAGAGTGGATTTTCCACTTCCTGAAGGCCCTATAATACCTACTAATCCCTTGTCAGGGAGCATCAAATCAAACCCGCCAAGGGCATAGATTTTTTCTGATTTTTCCATATCATAAATCATGGTAATCTTTTTTATATCAAACATATTTTCCTCCTTAATACAAATCATCATCTATAGCATCAATGGTACGTATCTTATATAGTGCAAATCTTACCGGAATATGAAGCATTCCTAAAATCAGTACATATGAACAAAAAATCTCGGCTATAGTTTCAGGCAAAAAGTACCTGCATTTAATTCCTAATGGTTCTATCATAACGTAATCAAGAAGGTTCACCAGAATAAATACTACTATACCTCCTAAGACAAAAGCCATGCCAAAAGTAAATAAAAGTTCCCTTAAAATAGAAAAGTAAATTTCTTTTCTCTGATATCCTATGGAGCAGTAGAGACACCATTCATTATGGCGGTCACGCAGATACATTGTATATACAATAAATATTGACAATGAAAGTATTATCATAATTGCCATATATATAACTTTCGTAGAATTATCTATTATATCTTTAATATCTGATTTTACAAACTGCTTTCCCCATTTATAATCAACAGTCAATTCTGTCTGCTCTACTCCATACTTATGAATAACTGCATTTATATCCTTTATGCTTCCATCCGAAAGTACTGTGAGCATATTATTTTGATTTTGTATTTCGCTTTTAATACCACATCCAAAATACAGGTCACAGTCAACCACTCCCACTATTACATAATTTTTCTGATAATCGTCTTCCCTGAAATATCCGTTAAGTTCAAACCCGCCATTTTGCATAGACTTTTTGTCTAACACTATTTCTCCACTATTTTGAGGAAGTCTTCCCCTGATAAGTTTTGCATTAAAATGGTTCAAAATTATAGGAACTTCCTCTTTATCTACACATGGAATTTCAACAGTCATATTTCCTATGGCAGGAACTATCATATTATAAATAATCTGTGCATAGTAAACCTGCTCTACTCCCTTTTCACTCTTAAGCTTTTCGGCTATCTCCAGATTTTTTTCTTTTACCGCTGCTTCCAAATCTTCCTCGCTGTATTCGTGGCTGTTAAGTCCTAATGAACTTTCCGTAATACCTATATATTGTATTTTTTTCGTATTTTTCAGACAAATTGTGGAAAACGTTTCTTCTGTAGTAGATAGCAAAAACTTTGTTAGATATACAGCTATAAAACAAAGTCCAAGACTTACTATAAGCACTGCAACACGATGTTTATTGTTTTTAATGTAATTTATGGCAGATAACTTCTGCATTTCTATTTTCACCTCCATTTTTTTTGATAAACTCATTTTAGTATAAACTCTATTAAAGCAAAAGTGACCGCAGTCATAAATCATACTATGACTACAGTCACATTTTCAGCCTTTAAGTGCAACAATAAGTTTTGAACGGTCATGTATTCCCGTTTTATCATAAATTGAAGAAACATAATTTTTTACTGTTCCCTCTGAAATATACAGTGTTTCTGCTATCTGCCTGTTTGTATGCCCCTGTGAAAGCAGAGTACAGATTTCCTTTTCACGTTCAGTCATACATTCAAGAAGATATGAAGCATCGTTTTTATCCCTACCCATAAGTACAGCCATCCTCTGCATAACCTTACTGTCTATAACAGTCTGTCCTCCCATAATCTGCCTGACTGCTCCCAGTATTGCATCTCTCCCACTGTCTTTTAAGAGATACCCGTCTGCCCCGCTTAATATGGCATCAGTAATATTTTTATCATCATAAAAAGTTGTAAGTACAAGTATTTTCACACTTGCATAATCTGACTTCAATCTCTTAATAAGTTCTATTCCACCCATGCCTTCCATATTCAAATCCACAAGTGCAATGTCACAGGGATTTTTAGAGATAACTTCCATTGCTTCACTGCCGTCCCTTGCCATTCCCGTAACATTCATCCCACCGAACGTAAGAATTATCTCCAGACTTTCAAGAAGCAGCGGTTCATCATCTACAAGCATTACATTATATCTGCACATTTTCATCCTTTCTAAATATAGGCAGAACAACCTCTGCCTTAAATCCATTTTCATTAATAAGTTCCACATCCCCGCCACATCTATGTGCATAGGAAATTATTTTTTTTAACCCAAATCCGGCTTTAATACGCCTCACTCTATTCTCATTAGAAAAATCACTCTTTCCATTATCCTGAACGCTGACCTTAATATGTCTGCTGTCAGAGACAGCAATTACCGTAAATGAATCTGCATTTCCATGACGAACTCCATTTGACAAAAATTCCTGCACTGCCCCAATAAGAAATTCCGCCTGGGTATCCGGTAAATTTATATTATTATCTGATACCAAATAATCAGTATGCATCTTTATTTGTGTATCCATTACAAAGTTCTGTGTAATCTCCGTCAAATCCTTTAAAAAATCTTCTATAGATTTAAAATCATTACCATTGTCAAGCACTCTTACTGCCTGATGTATAGAATCAAGACTTCCTCTCATCCGCTCATTCGCCTTATTTACTTTTTCCCTCGCTTTATCAGGTGATGAATCCAAAATCATATCAGCAGCATCCAAAGTCATAATCGCAGCAGTTATGGAATGCCCAACACTATTATGAATACTGCGGCTTATATTTTCACGCTCCTCAAGACGGGCATTTCTGTCAGCAAGATAATTTTTAATAATAAGTTCATGGTTAAGCTTTTTCTGATACATCTCATTTATGGCTGCCACACTGACTGACTCTTCAATCCGCATTCTTACCATAAAATACTCATTTACAGCAGATTCAAAAAATCCCATAACTGACGAAACCATTATTAAAATCAATATATAACAAATTATCCAAGGCGTTTCCACTGTATGAAATATAGTCTGATATAACCCAAATGTAACTCCGGGAAACAAAATATTTGTCGGTTTTTTATAAAGCCTGCATTCATAAAAAATCAGAAACGAAAAATTTGTCCCCGAACACCATACAAATGCAGCGGATATAATAATCTGAATACATAATAGAATCAAATCTTTTTCTTCGTTCAAACTTCTAATGGTAAATACTATAAAAAGTATTCCCGAAAGCATCAGACACATATATGGATGTCCTGTTTTTAGAACAGAAATACCTGTTAATATAAATAGCAATACTGCTGACTGAACAAATTGTTGAATCTCACACATAATAATCACCCTGCATATTATATCAGAGAAATCCTTTTTCTTCAACATAACTTAAAAAGCTATAACGGAGCATGTCTGTTCTGCTGCCGTTATAGCTTTTTTCAAATCCTGCTATTGTACTGATAAATCTATATCTTCCAATATAGTGTGTATTTCCTCCTCAGACATTCCCGTAAATGTTAAAACCAATTCATATTCGCCGATAACAGCCATCATTGTTGTTCTTTTTTCCCCGAACTCTTCATCATCTACCAGCTTATATACATATCCGCTTGAAGATACATATTCACGACCATTAGTTGTGGTTTCTCCGGTAATCACCATAAACTCTGTATTTTCCGGATCCTCCATCTTACTTTGAGATAAAGTAAATTTTCCATTGCCATATGCAAATTCACCACTGATACTACAATCACTACCAGTACCACTCATAATATAATCAGTACCATTTATAGAATAATCAGCACTCTTGCTTTCCTCATCTTCTTCCAGATACTCACACTCTGTATAGGTGGCTTCTCCCATATAGTCACCTTTTAATATTTTTACAAATCCCGCATCCTCTGATGCAGTCTTATAATCTTTATACTTATATTCAGTAATATGATTTGCCTTTTTATATTCCTCCCAGACTATCTTATCATCAGAACTCCAGCCTAAATACTCTTCATCCCACACATTTTTCTCAATCCATGCATTATCAGTTCCTCCCGTAATATGTTCTTTAAGTGTCTTATTATCCTCTGAATCTTCCGGTAATTCCGGTAGTTTTACACTTTCAAATTCTGATTTTGATTCAGTGTCAACGCCTCCGGTAGACAATCCGAATTTGAAAATATTTACCCCGTTATTATGCATAACTGCCGCACTTACAGTTCCACCTGCCAGTAAAACCAATGCCGCAACTGCAGCTGCCTTTGTTGTATGCTTCAAAATCTTCTTAAATCTATTCATATCCTTTCTCTCCTTTTTCACTATTCGGAATATGAAGTCATCCGGCATTCTGTCAGCAGCCTTTAATCCCTGCAGCCTGCATATCTCACGGCTGACTTCCTCCACTTTTTCAAAGTCTTCTGCTTCTAAATATTTATCCATAAGTATATTTAATTCTTCAATTGAATCATTATTATTATTCATATTGTCCTCCTTTCAAAGAGATGAGCACTCACCATTCACTTATTTATGTTTCATTATTTAAAATGTAACATACAATTTTCAAAATTCATCCAGCTTAAGTCCTGAAACTATACTTTTCACCTTGCTACGTATCCTTACATATCTCATACGGACTGCCGTTTCACTTATTCCTAATTCTCCGGCTATTTCTTTCATTGCTTTTTTATTAGTATAATACTCGTTATAAAGTTCTCTCTCCGATTCAGTCAATCCCTGCATCACATATTCCTTATACTTACTTTCATCTAATAACTGACTTTTTTCATTGCAAATCTGCTCAAATAAATCTCTGCTTTCACCCTCTTTTTCTATATCATCGCAAGGACTTATTTTTGCTGCCTCCCTAAAATATTCCAGCACCAGATTCTTTGCTGTAACGTATAAGAAAGCTAATGGTTTTTCATGTTTAAGAAACTTTTTGCCATTTTGATATGCAATCAAAAACACTTCCTGGGTTATATCTTCTGCCGCCCATATATTTTGTGTTTTAGCCAAAATATAATTGTATATCGGGGAATAGCTTTCTCTACAAATATCTTCAAATTGCATTTTATCACCTCATTTATATATGCGGTTTTTTCATTATTGTAACAGAAAATATTATAAAAAAGAGACTGATTCATAACATCACTGTTCAAATCAGTCTCCACTATTGGCTAAACCTGTTATTTAACCACTATATGCTCCAAAACCTATATCTCTCATTCCCATTCCTGTATTTTCTCTGATAATCATATCCCACATTTTGAATGAAAATTGCAATTGTGCATTTGAAAGTCCCTGTATATCCGACTCAGTAAAATCATTAGTAGTAGATTGTATTAAATCAAAATGTATATCCCCTTTCCCATCATATGTAGAAAAATCAAATGATGCTTTTGATTTGAAACCTGCATAATCATCAAAAACTGTTGTAAATTCTACATTGTTATCACCCAAATACATATTTATCGTTGATGTATAATAGGTATAATCCACCTCTCCTATAACCGCTCCGGCAAACTCTAACGTGTCATTAGTCAAGTTATAATATATGATAAAGACAATCTCGGTACCGTTATATATTCCTCCGGTGCCTATATATTTTTTCCCGTCTTTATTTACCGTACCATATTTATTAATATAATTTTTTAAACTTCTGATATTTTCCTCTTTTGATGATGTTTCAACTTTAACTGTGCAAGTCACCTTTTTACCGCTTGTGGTTCTTGCTGTTATTTTTGCCGTCCCAAGACGAATTGCACTGACAACACCATTACCATTGACTGTTGCTACACTGCTATTTGAAGAAGACCACTTTACTTTGTCTGTTGTATCTTTAGGCGAAACCTTTGCCCTTAACTTGAAAGTATCTCCAATTTTTAGTGTAACATGTTTTGTATTTAAACTGATTTTTTTAGCAGGCGCTTTAACAGTTACCCGGCAGGTTGCTTTCTTTCCGCTGGTTGCTTTAGCTGTAATAGTTGCTTTTCCTACTTTTATACCTTTTATAATTCCGTTGTTTGATACTGTTGCAACTTTTTTGTTTGATGATGTCCATTTTATTTTATCTGTAGATGATGTGGGATATAAAATGGCTTTTAATTTTAACTTTTTACCCTTATTTATCTTTACCGATGTTTTTGATAATTTTACCTTTTTTGCAGCTTCTTTAACATTAACCTTACATTTGGCAGTTTTGCCGTTTTTCGTTTTAGCGGTAATCGTAGCCGTACCACCTTTTCTGGCAGTGACTTTTCCTTTGGAATCAACTGTTGCAACACTCTTTTTGTCCGATGACCATTTAACTGTTTTATCAGTTGTGTTTTTAGGACTTATAGTGGCTTTTAAATATACAGATTTTCCCTTTTTTAAAGTAACGGATTTCCTGTTTAATTTTATTTTCGATGCTTTTATTTCTTTAACTGTTATAACACATTCTGCTGTTATATCATTAAACGTTTCTACTGTAATAACAGCCTTTCCTACTGACTTTGCAACTACTGTACCCTGACTATTTACATCTGCCACCTTTGAGTTACTTGAATACCATATGACATCTTTATAATCTGTATCCGCCGGAAGAACTTTTGCCGTAAGCCTCTCTTTCTCCCCCACATATAATGTGGACTTTTTCTTACTGATTTTAATCGAATTCGGATATATTATTTCCTTTACATCTACTTTACAAGACACCTCTTTACCATCAATACTTGCTTTAATTATACATGTTCCGGCTGATACAGCTTCAACAAATCCGTCTTCACCCACTTCTGCTACACTTTCATCTGAACTTGTCCAACTAATATCCTTATTTTTTGATATGTCTACTGAATTGTATTTTGCATATAATCTATACGTATCTCCTTCTTCTAATGAAATATGATTCTTACTGATTGATATATCACCATTTATTTTAATTAAAAACGGTACTTCTACTTCCCCTGAATATCCTCCAATTCCTTCTATTATAACTTTTCCTTCTCCGATATTTGTATTATTAACATATTCAACTACGTAATCTTCTTCTTCTTCCAGTACTTTTTCTCCATACTTTATTGTGACGGAAGGCTTAACCGGTTTTGCAGTAAAATCAAGCACCTCCGGCTCTAACTTAATGTCGGTTTTATTAATATCATTTGTTATTTTGATTTCGCAACGTTCCTGTAACCCATTATCTGTCTCTGCAATAATTTCGGCAACACCTTCATCCAGCAATTCTACTGTCCCATCTTTTTTTATCCATATTTTCCTAACATCATGTGTATCCCATACAACTTCATTAGTCGAGCCCTCTGGTAAACATATCGCATTTAACTTTACTTCATCATCAATAAAAATTTCTTTTGAAGTATCCTCAAGAATTTCTCCATTTACCAAGACCTGTATAATAATTTTCGAAGCCTCTTCAGGTTCCTTAATTGTAATATTAAAATCAGCAGTTAAATTTCTATATGTAACTGTAACTGTTTTACTTCCGGCAACACTATTATCAATTTCACTAAAAGAATACTCACTTTTCGCTATATCCTTATTTGTGCCATCGTTATAATTTCCCTGAAGTTCAAATCCTGTATAGTCAACAGTCTGTCCAACAGTGAATGTACTATTACTCGGATAACTTTTTACGGAAATACTTGTCATCGCTGCAACCTTTGTTACAGAAAATCCATATGCAGTATTCGTTTCATCACTTACAAGACGGATTTTAACCGTATCATAAGGAATAATTACCGTTTTGCCACTTAATTGTGACCCTGTATATTCGTTTATTAATGTATCATCTTTATCATAGATATAAATAAAATCAGCACCGTTCTCTAATGCTGTTTCATCCGAAAATGTTACTTTCAGCTCAGCAGCATTTTCTGCTTTATATACCCATGTTTTATCCATATTGCTGGCGTAATCATGCTCAGAACATAATTTTTCTATGCTGTCAGCCTCAATATATTTTACATTACTTTGATTAACTTCAGATGAATAAACATAGATTCCTTCCTGCGAAATAAGACTTGCTGTTAATATTACTGAAAGCAATATTGACAAAATTTTTTTTACCTTTTTCATAAGTATACACCTCTCTGTTCTTTAGTATAAATATTGATTTACAAAATCACTATAATTCTATCATACAAAATATTATAATACAATAATGTAAATCCTCATTAAATATTAATAATAGTCTGGTATATCTTCTTTCGTTATTGACAATGGAACAGCTTCCATTTTGTGAGTATGACTAACACTAAAAACGGAAGCTGTTTTACTATTATTTTTTTGTATTATCAGTACTCACAGCGGGCAGGCAGAACTTTACTTTAAAACTTCATATGCTATCTTCTTTTTTTTATCCCAAACATATGCCTGATATGCTAACAAAGCAGTCATTCCCATCTTCCCTGCCATATTCACTGTTGTAATAACAAAACCCAGTTCTGTAAAATTTATAAACCTGTTTTTATATCCATAAACAAGATAACCAATTGTAAGAACACATATCCCAACTATTATTACCAGAGGTATTCTTCTCTCTTTTAGCCTGAAAAACAAAATTATACATATAGCAAATACAAGTGGTACTACAAAATCAGTTAACCACCCGATGATATCTATATATCCGTTATTTTTTATTTTCATATTAATATACATCATCAAAAATGAAAAGGATGCCAAAACATAAGGAACGCACATAATATAACCTGTTATTTTAGCAGTCAGTCTGTTTTTTACAGATAAAATAAAACCGATTGCAGTCGCAATAAAATATACTATTAGAATTATGTCTGAACTAACTGTTATGATAGTAATTTTTCCTGCCGGAGTATTCTTCAAAGCTGTATTTGTTCTAAAAGAGTATACGGCAAAAACACACAATAAAAAATATACAATTGCTGCTGCAGTATATAATACTGTTTGTACAATATTTTCTACCGGTTGTGCAAGCACCGGTTCTCTTTCAATATTTTCTTTTAATTCCTCCCCTGACACCAGCTCATCCAAAGAAACATTTAGTATTTTGGCTATTTTCTTTGCTGTCAGCAAATCAGGATACCTTGCTCCACACTCCCAACGTGATACTGCCTGCCTTGTAACATATAGCTTTTCTGCCAATGTCTGCTGTGTCATTCCTTTCTCTTCTCTTATGTGTTTAATCTTTTCTCCAAACTCTACCATAAAGCCTGCTCCTTTCTGCATTTATCTTTAGCATATTTATTGTAATTCATTCTGCATGTTTATAAAAGAAACACCTTATTTTTTGATGTAAACAGTTTGGTAACATGGCTTATTGGTTTAGATTATTCCAACTACCACCACTAAGCGATAAATGAAAAATTGTCTATTGATATATTCCTAAAAATGATGTTATTTTTCCATAGCTATATTCTCCATCAATCAATCCAAATTCAGGGTCATAATATTTGTTGTCATATAGTAACGTCCAATGAGTGTAACCCGCATTTGTATGCACCGTTAAAATAGAATATTCATATGGTACAGGATTCTTTTTTGAAATACGTGTATTTTTTTCAGCATGTTTCACTCCGTAAAAGTCCAATATTTCAATCAACTGTCCTATGCTCGTAGGTCCGCTTGTTTTCATATCTTTAATTACTTCCTCTATATCTTTACCTGTAATCATTGCAATACATGCCTGACCACAGGTTTCAGAAGTGGACTGCATAACTAATTCCATTTTATCTCTTCCTTCCCAATAATATTGTTGACTGTTATCATTACGAGAAATTTGTAAAGCTGTCTGTCCTTGAAACACTGTCCACATTAATATATACATCCATGCAGGTAATACCTTCTTTTTCATACACATGCTCAAAGCAGGATAAAATCCCATCCTTCGGTTTTTCGCAAAATCCATTTGCATGTAAAAACTCCATTATTTTTTTATAAGCATTTTGAATGCGTCCTGAAGCCGTCGCAAAAGGATCATGTATTGTAATCACCGCATAATCTGCTTCTTTCTGCTCAGCAAATTCCACACCCGGACAGCTTGTTTCAAACCCTTCCGGCAAAACATAAGCTGCTACATACCCACGAAGACCAAACCGATTTTGCATTTCGGATATAGCAAACGGGAAATCCCATCCGATTCTCATTGCATCTGGCTGAAATTCTAGCAATCCTGACCGTCTAGCCCAGTTTTCCATGTAAAAATTTACATCATCTTCCGGATTTGGCGTGAGCATCACATATCTCGCCATCTTGAATGCCTTCACTTTTTTTATTGTAATTTCTGAATAAACCTCATCACAGGCATTCATATCTTCTTTGACCAAAGTGTCCAATTTGCAATAGAACACATCACTTAAAGCAACCAGTTTATTCAATTCTGGGATAATTTCATCTGTTTCCCATTTGGATATTGTCTGACGCGATACAGACATCATCTCCGCTAACTGCTCTTGTGTAATCTTCTTTTGTTTTCTCAAGTATTGAATATTTTTTCCTAAACTCATAGAATTTTCCTCCTTAGCTCATATGCTGATGAAACCGTAGCTTTATGTTATCATAACTATTAAGGAAAAAACACCAACTTAAAAACGCAACTTCAGTAAGAATTGTCAACTGAAGGTTTGCATTAGTTTTGTCAGATAACAATTTATTTTTCTGATTATACTGCCTGCATATCTTTTTTACACCATAAAATGTTGTACGCAATTTTAATGCAATTTATTCAACTTATCTCGCTATAAATCTATCTATTGCTATGCATATAAGCAAATGCACAATACCAAAATAAAAAGACCTAATGCATCTACTCCAGACCTTTACGACAATTTTATTTTACCCATTTCCGATTTCGTTTTGGTTTTCCATGACCAAAATAAATTGTTATCTCCCCTAATTCACTAATATATTTAGCACTTTTAAGCATTTCTCGTTCATCTGTATAAAGCATAGATATTGTCGGATAAAACATATTCATCAACGCATCTCCAACAAACAAGTTATCTTCTATCTTTACTCCAATAGAACCTTTCGTGTGCCCTGATAATTCTACAATCTTTGCATCTATACCATAGTCACTCAAATCATCACCATTTTTCAAATAAATTGTTGGCTCAAACATTTCCAAACTATCTTTCTCAAAACTACTTAAAGATACAGATAACACAATTTTTCCCAAGAATGTCTTTGCTGATAAAGATTGTTTTCTGTTATCGGGTATCAGATTCATATCCTTTTCGCTCATAGCTATCGGTATCTGCAAAGCATTGGCAAGATAAGCAGTATTCTGACAATGATCCATATGTCCATGTGTAAGTACGATTAAACTTACATGATATTCCTTACACTTTTCTAAAATCTTCTCACGATATTTCTTTCTACCAGTATCAATTAATATCGCCTTGTCATTATCAGCTACAATATAGCAATTCACATTACCACTTACAACTCTATGTATCTCAACCATAATAAATATATTCAACCTCACTTACTCAAACCGGCATTTTTCAAATCTAATGCTCTCATATATTATCAGTTATCAAAAAACTCAATTATCATATTCATGACATCTGCATCATGCTCCCTATACAGTTCCTTATCAATAGGCGGCGTCGGATTTTCAGCCGCATACTCCAATGCAGCATCTGTCAGGAAATAGTCATAATGACCATTGTGATTTTCCTCATCCATAAGTACAAATGTACAATTTGGATTGATGATTTCATTTTGCCGCTCATAAATCGGACTTTTTCCACCGTAAAATAAATCTTCTTCCGCACTGATAACAAGAACCGGAATCGACACCGAATTAATTCCGTCAACAGCAGACAAATCTTTATCATCGCCATATTTCAGATTGATGAACAGTGAATTGAATGGTTTGATAATTGGGTAAAATATCCCTGTGTAACGTTTTATTGAATACTGCCACTGTTCTTTAGGCGTATCAAAACCAGACGCTGCAACAACCTTTGCAATGTTGTGACCAAACTGCAGCTCTGCACAAACTGCATATGCACCATACTATGACCAAAAAGGAAAATCGGCATATCTTCAAATCTTTTATCTGCCTCAATGTAATCAAGACGTGCATCAATATCGTAAACACTCTGATTAAAGCCCTTCATACTGCTGCCACCACTTGTGTAACAGCCAGTATAATCAAGACATACAACTGAATATCCGGCATCAACAAAATATCGTATTTCATAAAGTTTGATATCATTAGCATCTCTGTGTCCGGGTGCCACCACTATCACCCCCTTGGCATCATCAACTGCATAAAGAAATGCAGAAATATTATTGCACAACCATCTGCTCACGTGGATATTTATCCTTGTCTATATCATCATACACAAGGAAATGGTCTGAATCATATTTATCATAATCCGCTCTTGAAAAAACCACCATATGAGCTATTGCAATACTACTAAATATAAGTACCGACATGACAACTATACAGGTTATTAAAAAAATTATTCTTTTTATTGTTTTATATATAGGAAATAATTCACTCATTCCTTTAATTGAAAATTCTACTTTGTTTCTCTCAACGCCAAGAACATTATACCATAACAGCAAATGCAATTCATCCACATCTTAAAAAAATGCGGAACAATAACCCACTCCGTATATATTCACATATATATCAATTCTTTCAATACAATCTCGTCTGCACAATGCTGAATATTATTTATCAATCTTCCCCAATTCATCTGAGCACTTGCTTTTAGTTCTTCCGTTATTCCTGCCCCAGCTTTCATCTGCTCTATAAACATTCTACTCACATACAAACTGAAAGTTAAATATTCTTTATCATGGTATATTCATCAGCATAGGTTCCATCTTGATAATGTAATGCCTTTGAAATTGTACCAGTAATTTCAAAGCCAAAATCTCTATACATTTTGATAGCTCTGTCATTATCTTTAACGACATCTAACTCCATTTGAGTTACCCCCTTATCTTTACACCATTTAATACATTCCTTCATCATTTTCCCGCCAATTCCAAGATTCCAGTATTCTTTCAAAATTACAAATGCAACTTCTGCCCTATGACGATATCTTTCATTTCTTCTAACCAAACCAACAGAACATTGTCCAATGACTTTCTCTTCATAAACAGCAACAAACCACTCAACATCATTATCATTAAGAATATTTGTTATTATTTCTCTTTCCCTTTTAACCGGTGTAGAAAATTCTCCCGGATTTCGTGCTAAAAAAAGAGTTTCTGTATCCGCAATGGACATAACATTAATAATACTCTCTGCATCTTCCGGCTTTGGTTTACGAATAACAACTTTTTTTCCGTTTTTTAATAAATACTCCATAATACCTCCTAGTATAATAATGATGTAGTCAATAAGACTACTTGATTAACAAGTTTCTATATTTCATTTCTTACTGATAACAGAAGAAGGTGTTCTTCCTTCATCAGATGTTATACTAATAA
>JAAVHZ010000015.1 GCA_014799465.1 Lachnospiraceae bacterium
AGATGTTGCCTGACCTGCCTGTGTAAGTGCTAACTGTCTGTTAGCGTTCATTGCTGTTAAATTGTGCTGTACTACCATAATATTTTCCTCCTTGAATTCTTAGCAGCATCCGTGCTGCTATGCTATTTTTTTAGTTTGTAACTCTTTCCCTCCGATAATACACTCATCGGAATAATTACAATTTATATATCGGATGATTTATAAAAAAATTTATATTATAAATCATCTTAATATCTAAAATATTATAATTATTGCTTCCTGTCCATAAACTGCGGATCAATGTAATTAACTCTATTCATACTCTTATAATAGTCAGATGCAGCTTTTCTTGCATTTCTGACCTGAGTAATTTCACTACGCTCTTTAGCAAGCTTTTTCATAACCAATTGTTCATTAGACTTTTCCTGACGCTGTATTTCCAATGTTTTATCAGTAATTCTGCCTATCAGGTCTTTAAGCTGCCGGATTTGTTCACCATATATACTCTTAGACTCTTCATCATGCAACACATCCCTGACCCTATTATACACTGTTTCAAAACCCACATCAAGATTATTTAACTCGTTTATATACTTTTCTTTATTATCCAGTGTTTCTTCAAAAAGTGCATCATTTATTTTTTCCTCCGACACTGCACTTTTCTGCTTTTCATTTTCCTTTAATATACCATCAAGAACCTCAACTTTTTTGTTAAGGCTCTCAATAAGTATCTTTATGTAATCACTGTCTCTATCCATGGCATATTACCTTTCTCTATCTGGCACGCTTCATTACTTCTTCCCATGTGCCTCTCATGCTTCTTAGATGTTCCAAAACTTCTTCAAGAATTTCCTTGTCCTTATGAATATTGGCTTCTACTAATCTGTCATATATATATTTATATATATTTTCAAAGTCTTTTGCTACTTCATACTTAAAGTTAAGCGTAGAACGGAACTCTTGTATGATATTTTCAACTTTCTTTATATTATCATGAGCCTTCTGTATATTACCATCTTCTACTGCCATAATAGCAAGGTTACAGAACTTGATGGCACCATCATAAAGCATAAGCGTTAGTTGGGCAGGTGATGCCGTCATTATTTTACTATTCTGGTAATTCTGATAACTGTTCGGTAATGCCATGTATCTATCCTCCTAAATGTGATATTATCCCAACATGCTTGTAATAAATGACGAATTGGAATTCAGTGTTGCCAATGCCTTCTCCATAGCTGTAAACTGTTGTCTGTATTTTTGTTCATATGCGGCTATCCTGTCTTCCCATTCTGATATTTTCTTTGAATAATCCCTGTATTCATTTTTCATCGTTTTATCATGATATACTGTATAAGCACTATTCAATGTGGTTGACTTCATTTTCTTATCAAGTTCTTCATATACACCTTGGGTAAGACTTGTGAAAAATGATACAAATGTTTCAGGATCTGATGCAATAGCTTTTCTTAACTTATCTGCATTTCCTGATGTTAATTCATCATCCTCATCACCGTCAATATGATAAGAACCTTTTGTATTATCACTGGTAGCAAAATATCCGCCTGTTTTAATTCCGAAACTTGACAGACTATATTTCTTTCCATTCACTGTATATGACTTCAGTAATGAAGTCTTCAACAAATCAGATATAGAACCCAGAGTTGAGTCCCTTCTAAGAATGGAATCCTTAATCTTTGCCTCCCATTTTTCTATGTCTGAGTCATTCATAGCTGATTTTTCTTCATCTGTAAGCGGCTCATAACCTCTTGATGAATCTGCATTGTATAAGCTATCCATTTCATTTATCAGAGCATTATATGTGGCAAAAAACTCTTTTACTTTATCATATATTGCATCCACATCGGTTTCTGTGGTGATGCTTATGGTTTCTTCCGGATCTGTTACACCATTAACTGAAATGGTCAGTCCATTAATACTGAAATTACTTGTACTGGATGTAAATGTAGCACCATTCAATTCAATTTCCGCATCCTGACCTGCAATTTTTATAGCAGCACTGCCATCCAGACCAAGGGCTGCTGCTGCCGCATTATAAGCTGCTGTCTGAGCTGCAGTTGGCGAATCTATATCTTTATACGATGAATAGATGCTGTAATTATTGTCATAATCATCTACTATCTTAGTTGCCTGATTCTTTTGTTCTGTATAAAAATCTTTTAAATCCTGCTCCAGCTTTGCATTTTTTTCATCAATTTCAGCATTTCGGTCTACTACATATGCTGCCAACTTTACACCTGATTCATCTGCCAGTATATCCTTATAATTTTCGAGTTTATCCTTATTTTCTGTCAAACTCTTTGTTATGGCATCTACATCATCTGCATAACCGTCTTTGATTTTTTCCTTGTCTTCTTCAGTTAAGGTATCATTGAACAATTCACCATTAACTTCCTTGACAGCCTTTAATTCTGTTTTAAGGGCAGAGAGTTCTTTCTTTTCTTCATCTGACAGACTGTCTTTTGCATTCAGTTCATCAATCTTCGCCTGCAACTCATCAGATTTTGCCTTTATGTCATCCATTGACTTATTAAAGTATTCATTTGCATAGTCGGACTTTATCTTTGCATACTCAAGATTCTTTTCTTGTGATGCAACGGTTTTTGTCAGTGTCTTTACTGAATTTTCCAGATTCTTTTTCTCGGCAGCCTCGGTTGTATATTTAGTCTTTTTCTTTTCATAAGCTGCCTGTGTTTTTTCATCCACATCCATATTTGCCGCATCACGATAAGTCTGCATATCTTTATCAGAATATGAAACCAGACCTAACTTTTTCAATGCATCAAAACCGTCTGCATTATCTGCTGTCAAAGAAAAGTCTGCATCTGCACCACTTTTTTTAGAGCTTATAAAAAATCTCTGATTGGTCTCATCGAAATTAGCTGAAACACCCGCCTCTTTTAAAGCAACTACAAGATTATTTACTGTTGTATTTTCACCTATGGTAATATTCTTTTCTGTTCCATTAACTGTTACACTTATAGAACCTCCGGATGTGATTCCCATATCCTTTAATTTTGTACTGCCTGTAATTTTTGACTGCTTTCCATTTTCATCGGTTATCTTTTCCAGTTTGCCTCCGGTCAGATATCCTGATGCTGCAGTTGACTTCACTTTTAAAGTCTGTGTACCATTTACTGCGGAAGAATCTGCACTAACCTTGACTTTGGAACTTGTAGATGTTGTCTTTTTCAAACTATAATTAGTGGAAAACCTCATTTTATCCAGACCGGTATAAAAACTGTATATCTTGCTGTTCATTGTTTTCCATGCATCCTGTTTCCATTCAAGCTTTGTCTGCTCTTTTACCAGATTATCTTTTTTTATGCTATATGCTTTTACTAATTCATTTATAATTGTATCTGTATCAAGACCTGATTGTAATCCCGATAAACCTATACCCATATTCCATCATCCCTTTCTGTTAATACTCAGATAAGTTAAAGTTTTTCATCTACCAATATTCCTGCCATTTCCCACACTTTAGCTATCATCTTAAGTGTCTTCTCCGGAGGAACTTCCTTTATAACTTTCTTCGTATCCTTATCAATAATCTTAATTGTTATACGGTTAGTTGAATCATCAATTCCAAACTTGCATTCCGTATTAGCCATTATTTTTCTTATGTCATTTAAATCCTGTCCCACAGTATCATCTGTAGACTCTTTACTCTGTTCGTCATCCTGACTGTTTATAGCTGCTGCCATATCAATATTAACCGCATCATCCATGTTCCTGTCTGCGGTATCTTTTTCAGCAATCTGCTTATCTGTACCGGCACTTTCAACCGGTTTTATTGTATTCATCTGATACGACGGCATTCCTATACCTGATATTCTTTCTAATGCCATTTTTACACCTCCATGTGCATACGTACTCCTTTTACAACTATATGCTATATTACTGTTATCGGCTGATAAACATAAAAGATTTATAGCATTTTATAACAAATTATTTATTTTTGCTATGTCTGCTATGTCTGCTGCCTCTTCATTTGATTGTTTTATCTGCATATATACTTCTTTCCTGTATACCGGAACAGATTTTGGTGCTGTAATGCCTATCTTTACCTGTTCTCCTTTTATCTCTATAATAGTAATCTCTATATCATTGTTTATCACTATTGCTTCGTCTTTCTTTCTTGATAAAGCCAGCATTATTATTCACCTTCCTTTTTCATTGCCTGCAATATATCATATATAGGATATCTGATAGGATATTCTTCATTATCTGTTAATATCTGACAGCCCTTTTTTGTATTTGGGTTAATTACTATAGGTGCCTTAAGATTTACTGTCATATTCTTAATATCAGAAGGAACTTTAAGTGTCACCAATACAAATATCTCTTCATCCGTTATCTCCCCTATACTGCCTAGAAGTTCATCCTCCACAACCGGATTATAATCTTCCTTTACTATAAGCGGGTCAATGGCAGGAATGGCAAATCCCGGTTCTTCTATAGACTGCAGCCATGTAACTATTCCATCCTTTTTTTCGGAATCATGTATAAGAAGAAAATTTTTAAGATTTCCAAAGCCTATTATTCCATCCGGAAATTTAATTATCTTATCCTCATCTACTCCAATCTCTCCAAACAATTTTGTAACAATTTTATCCATATCAACAACCTTCCTTCTTTCTGCAAAAACCACACAAACATCATCCAACAATACCTGAAACTATGTCAGAAGAATCGCCTAAAGGCGATTCTTTTGATTTTATAAGAAGTCAATTAATCTTTTCTGAACAAGCTTTGCCGCTACCGCTAAAGATGCATCATATACATCTTTGGCTTCTTTAAACTGTACAGATACGTCAACATCATTAATCTCTTCATTTGTACTTTTTAGAGTCCTTACAGTCAGCTGTTGTGATGTGAGTCTGTTCTCTGTAAGTTCAAGCCTTAACATTCTTGAACCTATATCTGACCTTGCATTCATCACCGTATTCTGATGAATATGATATTTTGTAAGACCTGATGAAATCATCTGATTCATACTTTCTTTCGCAAAGTCATACTCCCTTTTTGCCATATTAAGTAATTCTTCAAGTTTTTCTTTTTCTTCTGAATCTTCTTCAGCATTATTATACATTTCTTCTATTTTGCTTACTTTATTCTCACTCTGTATTGCATAATTTACGGCATCTACTATTTCATCCATATCTCTTGTCATATCATGCTGAAATACATCTTTACCCTGAATATTTATATTCATATTCTGGTTAAAGCTTACCTCATACTCAATCGGCTGATCTTTTAATGCATATTTAACTATATTATCAGGGTCAGTAACATCCTCACACTCAAAATAATGTATCGGATCTAAATCTCCCTTTTTAAAACCTGTTTTACTATAACTTACATCTACTCTTTCACATTCTTCAATCTTTGCATATACATTTTTACCAAATACATACTCTCCTGTTTCAGGTATGAAATGAATTTCATCATCCCCCGGTTTATATGCATCCGCATCATTTAAACTCTTTGTAACGGCAGTTAATGTATCTTCCGTAAGATTTCCGTTTCCATCATCTGTATACATTTTCAGTGCTTTTGCCTCATCTGTATCATCAAGACCACTATATGCCAGTCTCATAATATATGCACTTTCGAAAGACGGGTTTGCCATTGCTTCCACATCCAGGTCAGATATTGTTCCTGTTGTAATCTTGCTGATGTCTATTCCATTAATTACCTTTTTCTCAGCTCTGATATTTTCAGCATTAAATGACTGGTTTATATTGAATTTTTTATCCGGCTGGTCTTTTGTATATGACAAAGTTGTATTTGTTTTATAACCTGTAAATAATGTTCTTTGTGCATAATCAGAATTTGCAGTTGCAAAAAGCTGATCCCTGTATGTTGAAAGTGTTGTAACTATGGTGGATTTATCCGAATCCTCCAAATATCCATTTACTGCCTGATCAAGATATGTGGTTATATCCTTCAATCCATCCTCTATACTTTCCAAAGCATCATCCGTACTGCTCATCCAGTTATTTGCATCTTTAATATTTCGCTCAAGATACTGGGTTATCTGTGCATATGTGGTTCTGAGTCTCAATGCTCTTACTGCAATTATAGGGTCTTCGGATGGTCTTTGTATCTTCTGTTTTGTAATAAGCTGTGTGTTAAGATTATCTACCTTTAATTTATTATTATTTATATTCGACAACGAATTTGATATCATCATGCCGTTTGTTATTCTCATTGACTGTCACTGCCTTTCTGCATATTATAGTTTATCAGATACCGGTTTCATTTATTAGTTTGCTGTAACATTCTGACATAACTGTTATGACCCTTGCGCATAATGTATATGCCTCCTGATATTTTTCTATATTCATGGCTTCTTCTTCGCCATCAACACCTGATACTGACATTCTCTGTAAATTTACCGTCTTAACAATATTGTCATAATTATTTTCAAACAATTGTGCTTTTTTTGTTGAAACACCGATTTCCGTAACTATAGTCTCAAGATAATCACCTGCACTTGCATTATACAGAATCTTTGCATCCTGTAAATCTAAAAAGTCTACAACAAGGCTTGCATCTGATATTCCATCATGAATAGGATTTTTGGTTGTTCCCATAAGTGAAGGGTCTTTTAATAAATCCTTATTAACTTCCAGTTCACCTGCTTTTGATATTGTAAATATAGGTACTCCGTTTGTGGAATCTCCATTAAGATTAATACCATTAGAATGAACATTATTAAATGCATCTGCTATAGCCTGCTTAAATTCCTGAACTCTGTTTAAATAATGTGGAATTCCTTTATAATCCACTGCTTTTCCTGAATCCATATCTTTATTATTGCCGTCTCTTACGTCCAATAATCCTCTTAAATTTCCTGACAGATTCATCGCCTGTACATCAAATCTTGTTCCGGTCTCTTCATCATGGTCATAATAGTAATAGATATCATAAAGACCCGGAATGTCATATTCATTGTTTTTGTCTTTGCGGGTTATAAGTTCCAGACTATGGCTTGAGTAATTATTTACCATTGTAAAATCACCCACACGAACCAGATAATCTGATTTTCCCCCGGAATACTTTGTCTCGGTTACACTTACCGGAACTATACTTGACAGTTCATCAAGCATAACATCTCTTCTGTCCCTTAAGTCGTTAGCCACTCCTCCTGCCAATTCCACATTATTTATCTGTTTTGTAAGCGAAGCTATCTGCTCTGCATAAAGATTAATCTTACTTACATTATTGCTTACTTCCATATTTACCTCGGACTGTAATGAATCAAGCCTCGTCTGTATATCATTCATGTATTCCCCAAGGCTCTGTGCAAAATTCAGAAATTCCGTACGGACAGTAAGACTTTCCGGTGTACCGTTAAGATCCTGAAGTGCACCAAACATATCGTTATATATACTCTTAAATCCGCTGATTACCATCTCGTTAAAATAATCTTCAACCTGTACTCCATATGTATACTTCGTTGTATGCTCACCCAGTTTTGCATTATTGCTTCTGTATTTGCTGTCATAATATATATCCCTTACACGGTCTATACTTGTAATCTCTACACCGGTTCCTACCATTCCGTACTTTGTATATACCCTTAAAGAACTTCTTGCCTGCTGTGACAGTACCTGCCTGGAATATCCTTTTGTGTTTTCATTTGAAACATTGTGGCCGGCAGTGTTAAGTCCGACGTTTGCTGAAAATAAACCTGTTTTACCTATATCTAATCCAAAAAATGTTGATGGCATTCTTAATCCCTCTCTTTCTTACAAATGCAATATAATTTATGCACCCAGTCTCTCAATAATATGTTCCAGCATTTCACTTATCACCGTTATATACCTTGATGAAGCATTGTATGCATGCTGAAACTTTATCATATTTGACAGTTCTTCATCTGATGACACGCCTGTTATCTGCTTACGCTGCTCATCAATAGTATCTGCTGCATCTGCCTCATTTACCGCAAGATTATAATACAGCTCTCCATCACTGCCCATCTCAAATACAAACTGCTGATAATAAGCATTAAAAGTAAGTTCCGTAAGACTGCCGGGATTAAGGTTTGTAAACTTTGCACCCCATCTTTCTACAAGTTCTGCACTCTTGGCAAAATCCTCTTCTTTTTCCGGCTGTGTAGTAAACGGAAGTTTTGAATAGTCATCCACTATTTTCTGGTTTATTGAAAGATTACCACATTTATACAGAGATTCAAATCCCATGCTGTTCTTTCTGTTAAGTATATAATATGTATTTCCGTCATCCCCTGTAACCTCTATATATCTCTCCGTATTATCCCTGACAAATAGTTCCTCAGGCGGCATTTTTCCATCTGCACCGGTTGAAGTAGTCATATCAAGATATTCTATATTTTCCTCCAGATAAAACTCATCATCAGGATATGTATTACCGTCAGCATCCGTAAATGATGTAACACCATCCGGCATGCCTTTAATGGTAGGTGAAAATACATCATTTATCATTGTAACTATACCGTTAATAAGATTATCAAACAATGCCTGTGCTCTTACTAATGTGCATGAGCCTACATTCTCCATATAATACTGTACATCTTTATTGTATTGTTCATTTCCTTCAGGTGTTGTAAGGTCATAATCTTTCAGATTCGGAACATCTGTATAATATGCCGTAAAATCTCCTCTTGCAAAAAGGTATCCTTTAAGGCTTCCCATCTGTGAAGGGTCAGAAGTATCTATGCCTGATGAAAAATCAAATACTTCCTGCCCGTCAAGCTGTGGCCAGACACACGAAACAAAACTGGAATCCTTTTCGCCATCTAACTGCTCTAAAGATATTTTGTATACTCCGGTATCTGTTACAAAAGGAACGCCTTCTACATTAACATTTACATATCTATTCTCATATTCCTTATAAGTAATACTTACATATGTAGAAAGCTCATCAAGTATCAAATCTCTCTGGTCTCTGAAATCATTTGCTTTCTCTATGCCTGTTGCTTCCACACCTGCTATCTTTTCGTTATAATATGCAAGCTGTTCTCCCAGCTCATTTACTCTATTTACTATATCCTTAATTTTTTTATCAAGATTATTCTGATACTCTATCAATTCTTCGTGTACTGCATTTGCACGGTCTATAAACTGATTGGCATACATTACAAGTTCAGCCTGTGAAGTTTCACTATTCGGGGTCTTCGCCATTTCTTTCATTGCATTTTCCATATTAAGTAATGTATTGTTAAAAGGCTCATCATTCAATTCACCCAGTATTCCGTAAACTTCTGTTACAGCATCGTACTGTGCATCATAAAAATTTGCACGGCTATTTTCAGTTCTATAAGCCTTATCTAATAATATATCTCTTACGCGGCTTGTGGCTATTACATCCACACCTAAACCTACCTGCTTATATCCTGACGCCGTAGCTCCCTGATTTATATATATTCTGTCACCATTAATACTTACCTGTCTTGTATATCCTTTTGTATATACATTTGACAGGTTATGTGCTGTGGTATTAAGTGCTGTCTGGCTTGCCTGAAGCCCTGACACTCCCACATATATACTTGTCATTCCGGACATGTCAACACCTCTTTCAATTAATTTTTTTTGTCAAATGTGGCTATACCCATCTGACTTTGATTATATGCATCCTTCGTATAATTAGCAGTCTCCGGAATCTGCGAAAGACCATTGATATAATTAATATTAAAATCTATAAGTTCAAGGGTCTCTTCTATCAATCCTTTGTTCATCTCATTAACAGCTTCTACGCTTTTTAATGTTCGCTTTAATCTGTCATGCACACGGGCAAGCTTCTGCTGTTCTGCCTTCTGTCCTTCCAACAGATTAACGATTCCTTTAACTGTCAAAGTGTTGACATCCTTGTTTAACACTATTGCTATATCATTTATTACCTCAATCCTTTTCTTTTCAAGATTGACAATTTTATCCAAATGCACCTGTTCTTTTGCTATCATCTCGTTTAGTCCGGTGATATCATCTTTAACAATAACGCCGGTCTTTTGCGTTGAGAGTTCCAGCAATGCCTCATATTCTGTATTTTCATTATCTAATGTATCTATAAGCTCTTCTATAAGACTTGCCACTTTATTACTCTCCTTTTATACTTTAAATATATTCATCATATTTGCTCAATATCTTCTCTGCGAACTTTTCTCCACTTACTTCATAGGTTCCGTTTTGAATTCTCGCTTTTATCTCAGCAATCTTCTCTTCCCTGATATCAGGTGCTGATGAAACAGCCTGTCTTGCAGTCTGATAAGCCTTTCCAAATGAAGATATCTCAACCTCGTCCCTTTTAGATGCCTTTGACACCTGTTTTGTCTTAACTTTATTATCAGTTTTATATATTTGATTTACCTGATTATAAGCATCTATACGCATATATATCACCTTGCCTTTCTTACTTAATTGAAAATGCATCTTAATAATTTTATCGGCGTTTTTTCTATTATCATTATAGTATAATTGAAAATCACATATATTTTATTTTCTGAGGCAAAAAAGTCCGAGACTTTCGTCTCGGACTTTGGCATTTTACAGATATTCTAAATATTTTATATTAATAATTTAATTGTCAAGGAATCTCATTCTTGCTTTATCTTTAGTAGATTTTGGTGCTTCTTTAGGTTCTTCCTTCTTATAGACCGCACCCAGATTATTTGCAAGCTTTTTCTTACATGATTCGCAAAATCTTCCTGTATGTATCAATTCACCACACGATTCACATTCAAGCCCTACTGCTGATTCATCCGTAAATGAAAGCCTTTCTTCCCTTACCCACTGTTTAATCTGCTGTACACTCACATCATTTTCTTCTGATACCTGTGATATAGGTGCATCTTTATTGTCATATATGTATCTTTTAACCTGTTGGAACTTCTCCTCAAGTTTTTGCCTGCATTCAGAACATATCCTCGGACCACCTATATAATTAAATAATCTTCCGCAATCTTTACAATTTCTTACATCCATCTTCATTACCTCCTAAAATCCGTCACCTATACTAAAAGTTACAAAATATACCTTTTCTACCCCTGCATTACGCAGCACTCCGGCACATGAATCTATAGTACTTCCGGTAGTATATATATCATCTACTATAATTACTTTCTTAAATTTTACTATATTTTTGTTCACAATAAAAGCATTTTCTACATTTTTCTTTCTCCCTTTATCTGTTAATTCCTTTTGTGGCACTGTATCTTGTATACGATATAATATTTTTCCGCTTACAGGTATGTCAAGACGCCTACCTATACGTTCTGCTGCTTCCGCTGCCTGATTAAATCCTCTTTTTGCCTCTTTGCGTTTATACAATGGTACAGGTACTATCACATCTGCCTTCCATCCTTTTATTCTGTCACCACATCTTAGTACAATCTCATCTGCAAAGAAGTCAAGGTATTCTCTTTTGTTATTGTACTTAATGTCATATATGGCATCCTTTATACTGCCTTTATGTTCAAACAATGATATCCCTTCATTGTAAAAATGTTTTTTCCTGCTACAGTCATAACAATACTCCACCACTTCATTATGTACGGGTTTTGAGCACTTCCTGCATCTTGCTCCACTGATATATGGCAGTCCATTTCTACATTCTCTGCATATGGTATCTCCTTTGGGATATACTATTTCCCTGCATACCGGACACTGCCTCGGATATAATACGCTGACTATTTTCTCCCTTATATTTATCATTCTAACTCCCTTATCCTCTCTGAAAGACTTGAGTACCTTTTCTGCTCCAATGTATTATCCACCATATTTCTAAACTCATTTTCATCTCCCACAATGCAGACACATTTTTTAGCTCTGGTAACTGCCGTGTATATAAGATTTCTGGTCATAAGCATTTTAGGACCGTTTAGAACCGGAAGGATTACAGCAGGATATTCACTTCCCTGTGATTTGTGAATCGTAACAGCATATGCAAGCTCAAGCTCTTCTGTCTGCTTAAATGTATATTTTACTACTTTTCCTTCCTCAAATTCTACTTCCAGCATTTCCATATATTTATTAATGCTTTTTATGATACCTGTATCCCCATTGAACACGCCCATTCCTTTTTCCACTGCTATTCCATATCTGTTTGTGACTTCCCACTCCAACTGATAATCATTTTTTATCTGCATTACCTTATCACCTTCACGGAAAATATTCTGACCTATCTCTTCCTGCTTTTTCTGCGGTGACGGAGGATTTAAGTATTCCTGAAGTATTTTATTAAGTCTTTCAACTCCGAGCATTCCCTTTCTCATAGGGGTAAGCACCTGTATCTCGGACTGTTCCGCACCAACATATCCTGGAAGCTTTTCTTTTATAAGTGTAAGAGAGGCGTTTATAATTTTATTGGCATCTTCTCTTTTAAGATAAAGGAAATCTTTACTTCTTTTTGATAAATCTATATATTCTCCACGGTTTATCTTATGAGCATTCACCACTATATCGCTTTCACTCGCCTGACGAAATATTTTATTAAGTTTTACCACATGGAATTTTTCCGAACTTATAATATCTTTTAATACATTTCCCGGTCCTACTGACGGAAGCTGGTTCACATCTCCCACCAGTATAAGCCTTGTACCTACAGCTATTGCTTTTAGCAGTGAGTGCATAAGATATATATCAACCATAGACATTTCATCTATAATAACTACATCTGCCTCCAGCGGATTCTGCTCATTACGTTCAAATCTGTCTTTATCAGAAATGCTTTCAGCCCCGACAGACACTTCTAAAAGCCTGTGTATCGTCTTCGCCTCATGACCGGTGGCTTCTTTCATTCTCTTTGCTGCCCTTCCCGTAGGTGCGGCAAGAAGTATCTCCATCTGCTCACTTTCTAAAAGGTTAATAATTGTGTTTATCGTTGTGGTTTTTCCTGTTCCCGGACCTCCTGTTATTACAAGCACACCATTTTTTACCGCTTCTGCAACTGCCTGCTTTTGAAGCATGTCAAGGCAGATACCTGATTCATCCTCCAGTTTTGTTATCTTATCCTTTAATTTATCTTCATCTATTATGGCTGTACTGTTTAACTCTGACAGCATTCTTGCAGTGTTTAGTTCTGTATAATATGCGTTTGATGCATATACACATTCAATATCATTTATCTTCTTAATAACAATACGTTTATCTATTACCATATCCATCAGATGATTATCCATATCAAGCTCCGGGATTTTAAGAAGCTCTGTTACACTGTTTTTAAGATATTCTGTGGGCATATATATATGGCCATTTGCTGATGCCTGTGAAAGTGCATATATAATTCCGCTTCTGATTCTGAAGTCCGAATCTGTATTTATTCCTATACGGGCTGCTATTTCATCAGCCATCTTAAAGCCTACGCCTTCTATATCATCAGCCATCTTATATGGATTTTCCTTTAGAATTGTATACATTGTCTGACCATACTGCTTATAGATTTTAACTGCCAGATTGAGATTGATTCCATATTGCTGGAGAAATATCATAGCTTTCCTCATATCCCGCTTTTCCTGAACCTGATTAGATATTTCCATAGCTTTCTTTTCACTTATGCCTTTTACATTTATCAGCCGCTCAGGTTCTTCTTCTATGATTTTAAATGTGTCCTCTCCAAACATTTTCACAATACGTTCTGCCATAGCGGGACCTATTCCTTTTATGGCACCTGAACTCAGATATTTTTTCACCGACTCTGTGTCCTGGGGTACTTTCATTTCATAACGGTTCACTTTAAACTGTTCTCCATAGACCTGATGTTCTGTATATTCCCCTTCCATATGAAGATATTCACCTTCACTCAGGTATTGAAAATTGCCGACACATGTTATCTCATCACTATCTTCATTTACTACAAATACGGAATACCCATTGTCTTCATTTCTGAAAACAATATGGTCAACGTATCCTTCCAGTATTCCCTGTTCCACTTCTCCACTCCTGTTGTCATGTTATAAAAAACAACTGCATCTGATACTGTATCTATCTGCTGTATCTGTAACATAAAACATATACCTCAGATAAATACCTTATCAGATGCATCTGCATATTCTGTCTATAAATTATAATTTACCTTCATCTGTTCATATAACATCTGTGCAAGACCCAGTCCGCCATTCTGCGAAGCTGCCTGTGAAGCATATTCCTGCATTAATGTCTCTGTGGCATAATCTTTATATTTTGAAGACGAATCTTCATTTCCTTCACTCCATACAGACACTGTCTTTTCCATAGCCTTAAAAACCTGCTCTGTAAAATAAGCTTCAAACTCCTTACAAGCATCCATTAACTCTTCTTCCGTAGCCTCTTTCATTTCCTTATCCGTCAATGTCTTCTGAAGCTTCGAACCTGATGATGTATTATCCGAATTATAAACATCATAAAGAGCACCCGTATAATTTCCAATCGAAATATCACTCATAATACCAATCACACCTCCATTATCAAATCACAAATCCATGCCGGCAAAGCCGGCACAAACAATACCTTTAAATTACTCAAGAAGAACGCACGCTTTTTGCGTTCTTCGGTGTGAGACTTAGAAAATCTTAGGCTGCGTCTTTTGCTGCCTTAGATTTTCTTCTCACACTATTAGCGTTTCAGCTGATTAGCCTGTCCCATCATCTCATCAGTTGTAGTTATTGCCTTTGAGTTCATTTCATATGCCCTCTGTGCAACTATGAGATTTACCATTTCATCAACAACCTGTACGTTAGATGCTTCAAGATAGCCCTGCTTTATCTTGCTCTTTGTAAGTGAATCATCCTGTGACTCCCATCTTGCTTCACCTGATGCTTCTGTCACCTTATATAATGATTCATCCTTTTTCTCAAGTCCGTTCGGATTTGAAAACTGTACAAGACCAATTCTGACACCTATCGGCTGTGGGTTATTTTTTTCATCAGGATAACATATCTGCCCGTCAGCATTAATTGACAGGTTCTCTGCCTGGTACTGTGACGAATCCAACTCTATTGGATTTCCATTCTCATCCATCACCGGATAACCTTCCTGCGTTGTAAGCATCATTCCGTTTGTACTTGTAGTAAAATTAAATGCTCCGTTACGTGTATAATATGTCTCTCCATCAATTCCCTGAATAGCAAAGAATCCTTTACCAAGTATTAAAAAGTCTGTATCTAATCCTGTATCAGTCGGTGAGCCCTGTGCAAAATTTGTAGAGATTGATGCGTTTCTGACACCAAGTCCTACCTGTGCACCTACCGGTTTTGTATCTCCATTTGCTGATGTTGTCTTTGACTGTACTGTCTGATACAAAAGTGTTTTAAACTGTGCTGTCTGGCTCTTATATCCCGTAGTATTTACATTTGCCAGATTATTGGCTATAACATCCACATTTGTCTGCTGGGCAATCATTCCGGTTGCCGCTGTCCATAATGATCTTACCATACTTCAACCTCCTAGCCTACCTTGCCGATCTGGTTTGCAGATCTGTCAAGTTCGTCATCTATTGTCTGAATAAGTTTCTGATTGCTTTCATATGTTCTGCTTAAGGAAATCATATTTACCATCTCTGTAACCACATTTACATTAGATGCTTCTAAATATCCCTGATCAATCACTGCTGATGATTCTTTTTCTGTGGCACCTTCAACTGCGTCATACATATTTTCACCATACTTTTTAAGATAATTATAATCTTCAAAATCGGTAATTCTTAATGTATCTATGTACTCACCATCAGCATATATTTCTCCCAGCTTATTTATGCTTACACTGTCTGCATTAGTAGGAATATATATCTGACCGCCTTCACCTAAAACATAATCTCCATCCTGTGTCCTTAATGCACCGTCTATATCAATTGTAAAATTTCCGTCTCTTGTATACTTTATTGACTCTTCTCCGGCTTTATTCATAAAAGATATTGTAAAAAAACCTTCACCACCAAGTGCTAAATCGTATGTATTGCCGGTATATCTGTATGAACCCTGCGTATAGTCAGTGTAATTCTCACCAATCTTAACTCCAAGATTCAATGTTCCAATAGGCTGGTCAATATATGCATTTGAACCATCCTTTACCTTAATTGCAAGTTGTGTATCAAACGATTTTGCTGTCACACCTTCCTTTTTATATCCGGTAGTATCTGCATTTGCAAGATTGTTTGCTATTGTATCCATTTTTTTCTGCTGGTTCAGCATACCTGTATATGCTGTATACAAACCTCTAACCATTTCTTACCTCATTTCCGTGCACCATACAAACATCACTTATCTATGGTTAAATCTTTATTATGATGTTTGCCCGCACCTGATACTTTACTGTACCTTGTCTGTTATAAGTATACAGTACATTAGTCTTCCATGTTTCCATCACTTAAAAATTCAATATATTTTCCTGTTCCAATGGCAACTGCCGTCATAGGGTCTTCGGCTGTCATTGTATTGATTCCTGTTTTTTCTTCTATAAGTTCTTCAAGTCCCTGAAGCAGACATCCTCCTCCTGTAAGTACAATTCCCCTGTCAGCTATATCGGCTGCAAGTTCAGGCGGTGTCTTTTCAAGTACACTGTGAACTGCTTCAACTATCTGGGATGTTGTTTCTTTTAATGCCTCTTCTGTTTCTTCTGAAGTTACTGTTATAGTCTTAGGAAGTCCCGTTACAAGATTTCTTCCCCTGACTTCCAATGTAGCAACTTCCGGACGTCTGAACGCCGAACCTATCTTTATCTTTATGTCTTCGGCAGTACGTTCTCCAATAAGAAGGTTATGTTTCTTACGCATATACCTGACTATTGCTTCATCAAAATCATCACCTGCAATCTTAACCGATGTGCTTACAACTGTTCCTCCTAATGATATTACGGCAATATCTGTAGTACCTCCGCCTATATCTACTATCATATTACCACATGGCCTTGTAATATCTATACCTGCACCTATGGCTGCTGCTATAGGTTCTTCTATTATGGCTACTTCTCTTGCACCTGCCTGATAAGTAGCATCTTCCACTGCCTTTTTCTCAACTTCCGTAACTCCGCTTGGTACACATACACTGATTCTTGGTTTTTTAAATGTTCTCTTGCCCATTGCCTTTTGTATAAAGTGCTTAAGCATTTTCTCAGTTACCGTGTAATCTGATATTACACCCTGACGTAACGGTCTTACTGCAACTATATTTCCCGGTGTTCTTCCTATCATGAGCCTTGCTTCTTCACCAATAGCTTTAATCTTATTTGTATCCCTGTCAAATGCTACAACAGACGGTTCTTTTAACACTACACCTTTTCCTTTAAGGTACACTAAAATACTTGCCGTTCCCAAATCAATTCCAATATCTGTCGTTAACATGTATATCTCCTTTCATCCTCTGCCATCATGTTAAGATGGTTCTAAATCTATATCAATTTAAGTAATTTGCATAATTATATAAACAGGTATAAAAACCTACCTTGCTACATTATAAACAATATCTTTGAAATATGGAAGAACTTTTTTCAGAAATTTACATTTTTTTCACTTAAACCGCCTTTTTCTCCCGATTGTTAATTTTTAACACAATGACAAATCTTCCGTTATAGTATATCCAGCTTTATTTTATTTATTCCTCTATGGTGTCTTCTGTTATAAAATCATACTCTTCGTCCATAATCATTTGCAAATATGCGTCAAAACTATCTGCTACAATCACTAATTCATCCGGGTCATGAAGATAACGCAGGATTTGTCCCTTTTTACCCTTTGCCGAAGGAGAAAAGTCAATAAAAAGCTGGGATGTTCCGCCGTTGTTCACGCAGTCGGAAAAATGCAGCCAGCACAGTTTGTCGAGGTCATCACAAATACCCTCATCTACTGGAATATCGTCAAATTCACGATTAATCAGATAGTCCCCCCACCTCCGAAACTTGTCCTTCGTATCTATCATCTGTTGAGCGGATAATAAGTAATAGGGATATTCCTCCACGTCAGAACCTAAGAAAATCAGTGTAACTTCCTCTTCAGCATATTTTCTCCAATATGTTCCGTCTACAATTTCTAATAATTGCAACAGGCTATTAGGAACATCAGGATATAATACCCGTAATTTTTCAATATCTCCCTTACTTGCACCATGCATTACTTTCTCAAAATTATTCCATTGTTTTTCCCCACCATTTTCATAATAAGCCTTTTTTAATCCATCAACATACTTTTGAGCAATATTCATATAAAAACCTCCTGTTTTCTTGTATTGGTATCAGCAAGAATGCATCAAATTTAGATTTTTCTCTCTACACATCTTCCTGATAAACCAAAATTTATCACAACATTAATTAAAAATAACATCCCTATTTGTTTCAACATATCGTTCAAGACAATCACTCAACGATGGAGAAAAGCCATAATAGGCGGTGTCTGTTTCATCCCAATCATCATTTTCACCATCTGTAACTGCCTTGCGGTAATTGTCTGCAATCTCTTTATAAGCAACTGCCAGAATAGCTTCTTCCAATTCGTCAGGGTCAGTTTCCGGATAACAATCCACATAGCCGCAGTATCCTCCGTTATTCATCTCCGCATCATACCAAAAGCAGAGGACAGCTTTTCTTTGAACCAGTGACAGCGTTGATAGCTCCCGAAAGCAAATTTCTTCTATAAATTTATTCCATCTCAAATCTTTTTCAGACATAACAAAACCTCCAACAAATGCCGATTTATCGCTTCATACCAAGCTTCACAACTTCAACTTATGCTCGACTTCCTCAATAAGTTTTTTCCCTTTTCTAATATTTCGCAAGTCACAATAGTCATAATATATGATAATACAACCGGTACAACATACAATACCCATACTTTGTCCGTTACTTTATCTAAATAAAACTGAAATGCTAAAATCCACACAAAATGTATTATGTATATTCCAAATGAATGTGATGTAAGATACCTTGTGACACTATTTACAAAATTAAATCCTTTTTTTGCAAATCCGATTATTGTTAGTATTCCAAACCAAAGAGTTATATACATCATAACAGTATTGACTGTATCATTAGTATTTTCTGCCCATAAAAACATATACACATCCAGTATATCTGCTGCTATCATTATAACCAAATTACATACACGATACTTTACAATTTTCTCAACGATAACATCTTCTGCCAATACATAATACCCTATCAAATACAATACCATATACATACCTATGCTTTTTCCTCCAATGTCTAAGAAAAAACTTCCAATCGAAGGAAAAACTCCTAACAGATAAATTCCATACATTTTTATATTTTCACATGAAAAATTACGGAAGAATCTTTTTTGTATCCGGATAATACCTAATGCCACCAATGATATGATAAACAAATATAACAGAAACCATAAATGTGCAGGTGTCCATCCACCATCATATCCTGTTAAATCTGTAAATTTCGTAAAAAATATCCCATAATGATTAAAAAAGCCATCTCCATAATTATTATGAAATCTATCTGCGTAATAAGTCATAGCTGCCACTATAGTCACCTCTCCAATAAAAAATGGTAACAACAGCTTTTTTATTCTTTCTTTTACAAAATCTTTCATCGTTCTTTTCTTCAAAGAATATCTGGCACTCATTCCGGCGAGTACAAAAAGTAAAGGCATATACCATGGTGAAATTAATATTATAAACGCACTCAATCCTTTATTTTCCTGAAACCATATATAATTTCCTTCTCCCCAACAATTCCATGCCATTGCTGCATGGAATGGAATCAATAACATAATACATAACCATCTTAAATTATCTATATAATACTTTCTTTCAGATTTCATATTATTTTTTACCACTTATTTTCTTCTTCCTCTTATTCATAAATTCTATTTTTTCCTTGGTTTTTCAGCAATTCAACAAATCCCAGATTTTCGCTTTCTTCAACTCATCTACAAACTTGAAATTGCTTATAACTCGTATTCCTCTAATTTACCATTTTCTAACGTATAATTAAAAAATTCATCATTTGTCATATCCTGAAAATAAGTTCTGATTATGCGGCATACTCCACCATGACTAATTATTAAAATATTTTTGTCCTGATATTGCTCTTTTAGTTTATCAATCAGCCCATATATCCTATATGCTACCTGCAACATAGATTCTCCTTTGGGGTATCTATAAGCAAAATTTCTTTTGTTGACTAAAAAACTATCATTTTTTCTATCTACCCCCTCATATATTCCATAATTCTGTTCAATAAGCAGTTTCTCTATTTGTAAAGGAATATTATTTTTATCTGCAACAATTTCACTTGTCTCTATGGCTCTTTTTAGTGGGGAAGATATGACCATATCAATATTGTAATTTTGTACTACGTCGGACAATTCCTTTGCCTGTTCTATCCCTTTTTTTGTTAATTTTACATCTGTAACACCACATACCCTGTTTTGAGCATTCCAAACTGTTTGACCATGACGGGCAACAAATAATTTCATAAATACCTCCCTCTAAACTCTCGATTTGTCTCTCTGCACATCTTCCTGATAAGTCGGAAGTTATCAGTACCTTCCTGCGTAAACTCTTTTTGCTTCAAATGTCCATTTCCTAACAAACTCTGTCTTTGCGTAAGTATAAGCATCCCTATTATGTTCAAACAACTTCCACAGTTGCAATTTCATTGTTTCATATTCTTTGGCTATTTGTGTATGTTCATTCAAATAATCTCTAAAATACAACTCATCATTATCTCCAACATAGCGAAGGTGTACATGATAAACTTTGTCTGCAAATCCGTTTTTCGTATATCCACGATTAAACGATATTCGACCCACTTCTGTTGACATACGAACAAATCCATTCTTTTCAATTACCTTTGCAATATTCTTAATATCAGAATCCTTTGATACTTCAATAAGTATATCAACGATATCCTTTGCCCATATCCCGGATATAGCCGTACTTCCAATATGACTAATTCTCTCAATCGGGCACTCAGACAATATGAGTTTCAGGAAAGATTGGATTTCATCATAAAATATATTCCACTTATCATTATGTTCAACAAGGACTATGGGAAACAGTTCCCATAATTCTTCCAAAGACATTTCTGATAGTTCTTTTCCCATTTCCGCTTTCCTCACAAATTCCAATTTAATTAATTCATACCTTGCAATTTCTTACAAACTGAATATTTTTCTCCCATTTACCGATTTTCAATGTTTCATTTTATCGTAAATAATCATCACCTGTGTCATCTGTTGACCATGCATTTGGATGGCTTCCACTACCTATAATTGCCACCACTGCATCTAGATCTGATATAGTATATGATGAACCATTCATATACTCAATTTCTACCTTTGACATTTTTATATACTTTGTCGTTGTATTATAAAATGGAGCTTCCCAATATTTTCCTGCCCATCCATTTTCTCTGTCATTGTTAAATCCTGACGAAATAGAAAAATACACACTCTCAGCCGAATCTCCACTACATGAATAATAGTCATAATTACCTTTACCATATGGAAAAGGTCCAGTAGATGAAAGCTTTGTAGTAGTATCACCTCCTATTTCATTTCTCAAAACATCTTTGACACTGTTATAGTATTGAACATAAAAATGGATATATTTAATTTCTTTAGTCGAAACATTCTTCCATGTAATATATGTATCAACACCTCCAACAGAATTCATCTTTAAATCAATTCCGTAAACATATATCGAATTCTTTGCATTCTCTATTGCAACACTCTTGTCAATATATCCGCATCTAGAACACTTCTCATCACCTGAATGCCCCAAAGCTATTCCATCTTCGATACCACATACAGAACAATTCTTTGCTGTTGTACAAGTTGCACTCTTCCAAGAATGACCTGCTGCCTTTGTAATCTCCCCACATCGAGTACATACACCATCATCAGTACATGTTGTGCCTTCATAATTATGTCCTAAAGGTTCTCCTTTAGTTTCACCACATCTTGTACATGTTGCTGATTGTGTACATGTTGCCTCTTCATAATTATGTCCTAAAGGATCCCCTTTAGTTTTATTACATAAAGAACAAGTTTCAGCAGCTTCACATGTCGCTTCAATCCATTGATGCTTAAGAAGTTCTCCTTTTGTTTCACCACATTTTGTACATGTTGCCAATTGCGTACATGTTACCTCGGTAAACTCATGTTTACATTGGTTTAAATATAATACTAACACTATTGAACTGGTTGCTATAAAGGCAATAGCCATACTGATTAAAATTAATATATTTCTTTTTTTCTTAATAACCATGTGTTCTTTAATTTCTAAATCAATTTCAATAGCTGTACCACAATTAGAGCAAAAACGTTGTCCACTCTTAACCTTTTTTCCACAATTCGCACAAATCACTCTTTTTCCCATACGAATGCCTCCATATTGTTATTATACATTTTGTACTTCTCAACAAACTAGAAGTTTTCTACTCATTATTTACTATATTTGTACAAATTCAATTCCTTGTTTTCTCGCATATTCTTCTGCTTTAGAACCAGCTTTACCCTTTATTTTAAATCCTGGAACTATTTGATGCCCTTTGATTTTAAAGCCTAATTTATTAGGAGATGTGTATTCCCTAATTTCCATAATTCCTACAGCATTTGTACCAAATTCTGTAACACTCTCAGGAATCATCAGCTCTTTCAGAGAAGTACAATTGAAAAATGCATAGTCGCCTATACTCGTAATACCATCCTCAATTACTACTGTTCTCAAATTTTCACAATCGGCAAAAGCTTCCATCAAATCCCTGGCTGTACCGGGAATATATGCATACTCCAAATCTTCACATCCTGCAAATGCATGAGCAATATTTTCTGTACCATAAGGTAATCTGACATTTTTTAAACCTGTGCTTTCGAAAGCCCATGAAACATCTTTTACAGCCGCCGGTATATCAATGTGCTTTAATTTAAAACAACAGTTAAATGCATAACACAGCATAGCAACACTTTCAGGCAAAGATACTTGTTCTAAACATTCGCAGCCATAAAATGCCGTTCCAATAGAAGTCACGCCCTGAGGCACAACTACGCTTTTTAATTCTACAAAACCATCAAAAGTACTTTCTAAAGAAACAACTTTTTTGCCATCTAATTCGGAGGGAATAATAAGGTTTACCTCATTCCCGTTATAACGCAAAATTTCTATCCCATCACCCAAATAAGTATAAGTCCATAACCCATCATCGCTTTCAAATGTCTTAACGCCGTCCTCATACTTCGGAAACCAATCATAGCTTTCTCCAGTCCCATATCTTCCCCATTCATTGCTCCAATAAGCTGTCATAACATTCTCTCCTGATATATATAATCTCTCTTTTAACTATTTACAATCGGAAAATCTAATACGTTTTGATAACCTTGTCAAAATAGAGATTATTTGCCTCAAATTCTTCCCATGTATCAATTTTCCCAAAATAAGTTTCAGCCCCACTGGAAATGCAGCTATTTCCTTTCGCCTCTTCGGCGGAAGAGAAAAACAAAGTTTCCGTATGAACTTCATTTGTGGTTTCCACGATAAGCATATAAGCCGGTATGGTTAATTCCAGAACATAAACGGCAATAGGATTTTTATAGACTGGTTCTGGTCCATGCTCTCCCATGACGCAACAACGTTCCGCTTTATTATTTTGCTCAATATTTTCCTTCGTTAAAATCGCTTTCCAATAACGCTTCATTTCGATGTGTATAAATTCTTGGTACAAATCAAAAAATAGGTTTAGGGCCTTTTCCTCGTCACCATGACAAAATGTGAGTATATTATGACACCACCCTGCACAAACACACTCCGTATGTAGACGGGCATCTGCAAAGCTATGCATAAATTGAAAATCGAGTGGAAACAAATTGCCATGCCAACATACGCCAAGGTCACGTTCAGCGGCTCGGTAGCCATCAAGAAAATGAGACAATGGAGTAAGTGCATTGCTGCCAATGTACATTCCGGGACGTGTTTGGATTTGTCGAATCATCCGATGAAGACAAGGTTTTTCATTTTTCCAGGGGATTGGAATCTGATACGTTACAGACTTCATATCTGTACCTCCTCATAAGTTAGTCAATCATCTCGTCATTATGCATTTGTGCAGTAAAATATTCTTTAAGAACATTTCGAATAGGTTCCATTATGTCAATATTATCCATTCCATACATTTTTTCCTCAAAGAAATGAACTTTATTTGATACTCCCCAAAAGTTTTGATTAAGCCATTCTTCCTTATCTGCACCATATTTGATAAGTAAATCAAGGGTTTCAAATAATCTCTTTTTAGTTATTTCTTGTATATCAGGATAAGCATTCTTGCGCTCCAAAATCATTTCTGCTTCATCTACTGCCGTACCTATCGGAAGCATTCCTGATGATGTTTTCCGATTAGGATTGGCTCCATTTTCAAGTAATAATTTAATCAAATTCATATAATTTTCGGACTGGCTATACTGTTTATAACATAATGCAGAAAATACACCTATTATAGCATCATGCAGGACAGACATGCAAACGCTATTAGGTGGAACAAGTGCAGAGTCTTCCATGAAATCAGAGTCAGCACCCTTTTCAAGCAAAAACTCTATAATTTCAAATTCTCCGCATTTAATCGCTACTTGTAATGGCGATTGCCCTATATCCTTTTTAGGTGTTTTTGCATTGTAAACCTCGTTTACAATGGTAACATTTTTTGATATTGCTGCCCGCACTGCTTCAATATCGCCATGCCTTATATCTTTAAATAATTTATTCATTTCACTGCTCCCAAAATTCAATTTTTCTCTTTATTCAACTTCTCAACAAACCAGAATTCTGATAAAACACATTTTATAGCATTTATTAACTGTTATATATTATCTGCAAAAACTCCGCAAACCCAATCTGTAGCCCCAATTTGTGGTTTTACAATTTTTAAGGAAAACAAAGTCATATAAAACATTATAACACATAACATATGTGAAATGGTGTTTACATATATTTTTTTGTAAATTTTCCTATTAAGGATTGTGCAAATTTTAAATTCAGCATAACAACAATAACTCCAATAATACTAAACAATATTTCTTTACGTTCAGCTTCTTTTCTTATCTGTTTCAACGTACTATCCATAGAACCAGTAGTGGAAAAAGCAACAATTTGTCCAATCTTATCCGACGGTAATTGTGTTATAAATGTTTGCAAACCACTGTCCATTTTTCCTCCATATACACCTCCACCTAAAAAAGTATACCTGTATATTCCTGAATAGGACTATTTATTGCAAGTGCCTCTGTACCTAATGCTTCTGCAAGGATTTCAGCAACCGCTTTTGTATTTCCTCCACGGGATTGATATCGAACAGCTATATTCATGTAGCAACCTCCTTCAAAAAGTAAACTGTTGTGTCATGTTATGTTCTATGATACAATGAAGAAACATTAACAACAAGTCCTATTAGATAAGTGACACAATTTTAATAATATGTGTCAGAAAGAAAGACTATGAACCCTTCACAACATCCAAGTGCTTTGCGTTCTAAAAAGATGCTTACGGAAACTTTACTGTATCTCATGAAGCAATACCCTTATCACGAGATAACTGTCAAACATATTGTATTAGAATCCTGTGTTTCACGAAAGACTTTTTATCGTAACTTTCTTTCTAAGGATGATATATTAAATTCTCATATAGACACTATTTTATATCAATATCTTGAAGCGATTAGGGCACAGGATGAATATTCCATGATTCAAATGCTGGACATTATATTCTCTTTTTGTGAAAACAATAAAGACTTGCTTTTTATGCTTCGAGATAACGAAATGTTATATCTTGTTCTATTAAAATTAAACAAGCTGATACCTTTTGAGCATAAGAAAATAACCAGAAATATTTCAGAACATATTCTTTCAAAATATGTTGTTTTCTTTAATATTGGCGGAATATGGAATATTATTTCCGGCTGGATTGAAAATAATATGCAGGATAGCACAACAGACATAAAAAAAACGATTATTTATTATTTTCAAAATATAGGAACGATTGATTTAAGAAATGTATGATAAGGAGTATTCAATGAATATATATAATATTATTTCAAAGGCATATGATTTGCTAGACATAGTGTATTTTAATGAAATAGGAAAAAGCCCCAGACAGGTTATCATGAATATGATTCCCAATAGTAAAATTAACATTTTGGATATGTGTTGTGGAACATTATCTAATACAATTACTATTGCAAACTGCAAACCTGATACCAAAGTAGTAGGATTAGATTTATCAAAAGATATGCTTCGGGTAGCAAAAAAGAAATTATATAAGCAGCAGATAAAAAATGTATATCTGAAATGTGCGGATGCTACCAGAACAAAACTGAAAGAACAATCTTTTGATTATATTATCATCGGATTAGTGCTGCATGAATGCAGTCCTGAATTAGTAAAAGGAATGCTGCATGAAGCATACAGATTATTAAAAGATAATGGTCATTTAATTGTTTTAGAGTGGGAACCACCGAAAAAATTTCATCAGATTGTAAAATTTTTTCCATTGTATTTAGGAGAGAGAGTAAACTGTAAAACATTTAAACAATTTTATACAGCAGACAAGGCATTACTTTTTAGGAAATATGGATTTATAACTGAACAGAAAGAATGCTGTAATTATAGCATTGTTCTAAATATGAAAAAAGATATAAAGATTAGTCCAACAGAAAACCAATAATATAACAATAACTAAATACATTTCACTATATGAGTCTCTAAAAGCCTTGAAAAATAAGGAAAGTTCAATAATTTAATTTGCAAATTCAGGTTTGTTGAGAAGTTGAATAAAGAGAAAAATCGGAATTTGTCGATTTGGTAAATTCCAATTTTATTCACTTAGGAGGTGTTTATATATGGCTGATATTGAATTTATTAGATGTTCTGGGACAAATGAAGACTTTATCAAGAACTGTCAGTTATTAGATATGGATTTAGATAGGCGAGTAGGAAGAGTTATTAAGAGAGATAAATATAAACAGTATAATCAGCTTGATGAGATAAAAGAGGTTGTAGTTGTGTATATTGATGGAAAAGCCGCTGGTGCTGGAGCAATTAGAGAATATCAGTACGGTGATATCGACAATGCAACCGAGTTGAAAAGAGTATTTGTCAGAGATGAATTCCAAGGAAAAGGAATAGGAACCAAGCTGGTTCTTGAATTAATCGAGTGGGCGAAAGAACTCGGATATAGGAAATTGATTCTTGAAACTGGAGAATTGCTACAAGAATCGTGTCATGTATATCGAAAAGTAGGATTTAATAAAATGGAAAATTATGGTCCTTATGTTTCAATGCCAGAATCATTGTGCATGATGAAAGAATTGTAACGGAAAATAACTCGACAACTAAGAATTTTCGGAGGTGTTGACATGATAGGAATATATGATTGCTTTGGGTATGGTTTGGGATATGATGTATCTTTTGAGGAAAGATACAGATTGATTAAAAATGCAGGTTTTGATTGTGTAATGCTTTGGTGGAGCGACAAATTCGGTAGAGGGATTGGTTATCAAAAGGATGTTCAATTTGCCAGAAATGCTGGATTATATATAGAAAATATTCATACACCAGTTCATGAACAAAATTTTTTATCATTAGATAATTTGGATGGACAAAGTGTATTCCAAAATTATTTGCAATGTGTAAATGATTGTTTTAAATTTAGTATCCCAACAATGGTTATACATTTACCTAATGATAAGCATCCTATAAATAATTTAGGGCTGAAAAGATTAGGAATTATTATCAAAGAAGCAGAAAAATATGATGTACAAATTGCTTTTGAAAATTTATCCAATATTCAAAACTTGGCTTTAGTATTAGGTTCATTTCATTCCAAAAATGTTGGCTATTGCTATGATAGTTGTCATCATATAAATTATGCGCCGAACGATGATTTGCTGAAATTATATGGAAATCGTTTGATGGCACTACATTTACATGACAATGGTGGAAAACATAATCAACATCAGTTGCCATTTGATGGAAATATAGATTGGCTGGCAGTTATGAGAAAAATATCACTAACTGGATATAAAGGTGCTACAACATTAGAGCCAATGAATTGGGATTATGAAAAATTGTCAATTCAACAGTTTTTAGATTTAGCATATCAAAGAGCTAGAAAAATTGATGATATACGAACAATATAAATTTCGGTTTATCAAACTGGAAAATCGGTATTTGGAGGGGTGCTACTGTGGTTGAAAAAGATGATTGGCGTTTATTGAATGATGTTGAATATTTGAAAAAAGCAAATATCAATCCGACTGATGGTGGAGAAATTTGTAAACATGCCCCTCATTTGAAACGTTGTGAATTTTGCTTAGAACCAGTGCAGGATAATATACATCAGTGGTGGTTTGTTCCTACCGACTTATCCTGTTGCATTTGTGAAGAATGTTATAACGATTTCAAAGATGAATTCGAATGGAGAAAACTTGATGGCTGGGACATTGAATGGTGTATTAGATGTCCTGAATGTGGAGAAATTCTCGGTAAAACTTCAATATCTGAGGATTATGTGTATGAATGTTTGAAATGTCATATTTTGTACAGTTGGGATTTGAATGATGCCTTAAAGTTAGATTGAACAATTCCAATTTGTTTCTCTACACAGCTTCACACAGAAACTTCATAAGCCATTTGTTCTGATTTCAGAATTTATCAAATCTTTCTGTACCAGTTAAAACGTCAGCCCTCCGGATTGTAACAATTGTTCTTTGCGGCTTGCACAACTGAAAGTTTACAATTTCTTTTTCATACAAATGGAATCGGGCATATCTTTGAAAACACTGATTAATTAATCATCTCGCCATTATACATTTATGCAATAAAATATTCTTTAAAAACATTTGCTGTTATAATACAACTGCTTGACCGGAAGGATATACCCCAATCCATGAACACGGAAAATATCCCTGCTTATAAATCTGTGTCAGCATGGTAAAAAAACCGGGCATATCCAATATTTTTTCCACACATGCCCACGCCATATCCCGCTTAATCATATCAAAAAGCTCAAAACTAACCGCCATTTCCTCATCTAAGTGCTGTCTACGGATATATTCGCCGAATTTTTCCCAAACTGTATCGCCGATTGCAGCAGAAACAGTGTCGAACGCTTCATCAATAGCATCGTCACCGATTTTTTCTGCAGCTATATTTTCCAAGGCATAAATTTGAGGTTCCCAAACTTCCATATAATGTTTTCCCCATTCGTCACAAGCCTTATAAAGAGAAAAAACCATATAATATTTTTCATTTGGATTGCCGCTTTTTTCAAACCAATTTATTAATTTGATTTCTTTCACAAAAGTCTCTATTTTTTTGCTAACCATTTCCTATATCTCCACTACAATTTGCGATTTTTTTCTTTATTCAACTTCTCAACAAACAGGAATTTGAAAAATAGTCAAAAATATATCTAACAAATATCAGATACCTCCTCTGTGCCACATGTAATCATATGGATCCCAGACTTTAAATGCACAAAGTTTCCACTTATTCTCCTCTTTTTTCAGTCGAAAACGATGTTTCAACTGAACCACTACCGGCTAAAGCCGGTAGGTTCGGTTTGCTGCTAAAGCAGCCTAAAGTTGTTCACGCTCCACATTTTTCCTACCCCACTACTTTTATCCTATCTCGAAGTTATCTGA
>JAAVHZ010000016.1 GCA_014799465.1 Lachnospiraceae bacterium
AGTATAACATCTGATGAAGGAAGAACACCTTCTTCTGTTATCAGTAAGAAATGAAATATAGAAACTTGTTAATCAAGTAGTCTTATTGACTACATCATTATTATACTAGGAGGAATCATTTTATGAGTAAGAAAATTGTTGTTATTACAGGGAGTCCCCGCAAAAACGGAAACAGCTTTGCCATGACGGATGCATTCATCAAAGCAGCGGAAGAGAAAGGGCATACTATTACCCGTTTTGATGCCGCAATGAAGAAAGTAGGCGGATGTCATGCCTGTGAGACCTGTTTCTCTACGGGAAAAGCCTGTACCTTTGATGATGATTTTAATATGATAGCACCGGCAATCCTGGAAGCGGATGTAATCGTGTTTACTATGCCGGTTTACTGGTATTCTATACCGGCACAGATTAAGGGTGTCATTGACCGCATTTTCTCCCTGGTTGTCGGCGGGAAAGATATTGCCGGCAAGGAATGTGCATTGATTACCTGCTGTGAGGAAGATGATATGTCCGTTATGGATGGAGTCCGTATTCCTGTTGAACGTATGTGTGCATTGAACAAATGGAAGGTGGTCGGAGAGGTTTTGATTCCCGGTGTGCTGAATGTTGGAGATATTGACAAGACAGATGGATGCAAAAAAGCAGCGGATTTGGCTGATGCAATCTAATGAGGACTTATATGGGTAAGAAAATTGTTATTTTAAACGGAAGTCCACGGAAGAACGGGAATACTGCGGTACTGGCTGCCGAATTTACCAGAGGTGCAGAAGAAGCAGGGAATACAGTGACAGAATTTTTCCTTGATGGCATGGATATCCATGGCTGTAAAGGCTGCTTTGGCGGTAATAGCAGCAGGGAATGCCCCTGTGTCCAGAAGGATGATATGAATAAAATATATCCGGCAGTAAAAGAATCTGATGTGATTGTGCTTGCCACGCCGTTGTATTACTGGACTATGACCATTTGATGGAACATCTAAGGTGGAAAAACCTTGGCAATGTCCTTGCCGGAAGAAATGGACATGTGGGAGATATTGAGGGGAAGCCAGAGCTTCAAAAGGCTTATGAGCTTGGAAAATCAATTGAATAAATTATAGAAAGAAAATGAAGCAGGATGAAAGAGGTTGTATTATGCAGTATTATCAATTAGATGGCGAATATGTTGAATTCGTAGTGTCGGAAAACATTGAAAAACATTTTTATGCACATAATCATGTAAGGCATTATATTGTCTCTTTGGTAATGCAGGGAAGTACTGAAGTTTTTTTAGAGAATAAAAAAATTCAATATTGCAAAGACAATATATTTATTATACCTCCATATGTCAGACATTCTGTTTATCAAAATAAAGATACGAGGATTGCATCACTGTGTATAGGTACAGATTTTATTGAGAAAAATACGTTATATTCAGCCAAAAATACTATTAAGAACTTTTTAGATTATTTGTACATACAAAAAGCAGTTAATTTTGAGCAGGCACAAATTTTTAATAGTAATGTAGATACAATTTATAGTATTTATAATGGGAATAAAAAAGAATTTGATAAAGATATATCTGTTATTTCAAATAGAATTATAAGACATCCCGAACAGGAACTGACAATAAATGATTTGGCGGATGATATTTTTATCAGCAAATACCATTTTATAAGGAAATTTAAAAATTGTATTGGCATGACACCACATCAATTCCAAATTCAGAACAGAATACGTAAATCTCAGAAATTACTTAATGATGAAAAATCAGTAGTTGAGGTTTCTTATGAAATGGGATTTTATGACCAGAGCCATTTTGATAAATCCTTTTATAAGATTGTTGGTATATCACCAACAGAATATATACATTCCAAAATAATATTCTAAATTGCATAATGAGCAATTTTTTACAAGAAACAACAGTTTATTATGGATATAATTTTAGTGAAAACATAATAAACAGGAGGTATAAGGATGAATATATTTGGAATTTTTAGCGATGGGAAATTGGTTTTGCCTGAAAGAACAGTTGAATTTGCAGAAATTGAATGGCAGAAACATCCAGAATTTAAAGGTGTAGAATTGAAACATATTATTACGGCGAAAGACACAGACGGAAAATTCAGTTGTCATTTGGTACGAATTGAGCCAAATTGCAGTATTGGCAGTCATATTCACCAAACTCAATTGGAAATACATGAGATAGTTAAAGGGAATGGTATATGTGTAAATCAAGGAAGCATTATGCCGTATGAGTCTGGTACGATTTCCATCATACAATCAGGCGAAAGTCATGAAGTTAATGCTGGTTCGGAGGGACTGTATTTGTTTGCTAAATTTATTCCTGCGTTATGTTGATTGGAGTAATGCTGATATTGGGCTGACTGAGTTTTTAATAAATAAGGGTGCCGAAGCAGAAGATGAATTTTTGACACGTCTGTCTGAAATTCAAATTAAGTTTTATTAAATGTGAAGGAACTGTTGTTTTTCAACAGTTTCTTTTATTCCCGCAAGCAACGAGCCAAGTGGCTGCTTGCAGACATTTGGCGACTGCCGCGAGGGTCAAATACCCCGCAGCTTGCTGTGTTACAAATTTGATGCCCCGTCAGCTTGCTGCGGGGTATTTGACTGTGAAAAGCGTTGAGCTTACAAAAAAGTTATGTTACTATAATTTTGGCATTTAGCAATTGTTGTGATTAAATGAAATATATACTTTAAGAGGTTAATGAAATATGAAGATATCTAAGATTATATGTAATGTATTTATTATTTTGTTTCTGTCGCTTTGTCTGATTTGTATTTTATGGATACATGTGGGTTCGCTTGAAATGTATCCTACGGTAGAAACAGAAGGAAAGGCAAGAATAGCAGCAATAGTGGGAGCTGTTATTTTTGGTGTGTCTGCATTGATATGTGTTATAATTAAGAAAAAATGCACAAAGTAAATGGGATTTTCATGTTTATCCGGTGTATTGATAATTTGAATCATACCATAAAGATAAAGCAGGGAGGAGAATTTGATGAAAAGAAAAAGAAGAAAGAGAAAAAGATTTTTTGATGATTTTGAGAAATGGTTTATTGAACTGATTATTGGCATTATTATATTCTTGCTGTCAACTATTACATTTGTAGATGGGATTAAATATAAAAGGAGTTTTGATAAAGTAGAAGGTGTAATAGTATCGGAACATTATGTAGACTCTTATTCCGTAATAAGATCGGGTGGAAGATATCTTTCAAGTGACAGATATTACTTATATGAAGTAAACTATACGATTGATGGAAAAGAATATTACAGTGACAAATATGGTAATGGAAAAAGTAATTTAAAGCAAAATGATAGTGTCACCATAAAGTACAGAAAGGATAATCCGACAGAACTGATAGATTATCGTGATACCGGAACGGAAGGATTCTTTGGGATAATAGGTGGTATAGGATTTATAGTGTTTGGATTTATAGACAGAAAGTACTGATGAAATAAGAATTATAAAAAAATACTTGCAATTTTAAAATAGTGTGTTATAGTTGATATAGAACAAATAAATGTTTTGATAAATGGGCATACTGATTAAAAGGAGTGAGTGTTATGAATATAAACAAATTTACAAAGAAATCAATTGAAGCTATACAGCAGTGTGAAAAGCTTGCCTATGAATATGGTAATCAGGAGATTGGTCAGGAACATTTGTTATATAGCCTTTTAACAGAAGAGGACAGTCTGATTCTTAAGCTTATATCTAAAATGGAGATACAAAAAGAGTATTTTCTGGGCAGAGTGGAAGAGGCATTGCAAAAGTGTGTAAAGGTTCAGGGCGGACAGCTTCGTATAAGTAATGATATGAATAAGGTATTGATAAGTGCAGAAGATGAGGCAAAGTCAATGGGAGATGAATATGTATCAGTAGAACATATTTTTCTTACCCTTATAAAATATCCTAATAAAGCTGTTAAAGCTATATTTGATGAGTTTGGAATAACAAGAGAAAGATTTCTTCAGGCATTGTCAACAGTTAGAGGAAACCAAAGGGTAGTAAGTGATAATCCTGAAGATACCTATGATACATTAGAGAAATATGCGGTAAATCTTGTTGAAAGGGCAAAAAGCCAGAAACTTGACCCGGTTATAGGAAGAGATGCTGAGATTAGAAATGTTATAAGGATTCTGTCAAGAAAAACAAAGAATAATCCGGTGCTGATAGGTGAACCGGGAGTGGGAAAGACGGCCGCAGTAGAAGGTCTGGCACAGCGTATAGTCAGAGGTGATGTACCGGAAGGACTAAAGGAAAAGGAACTGTTTGCACTTGATATGGGTGCATTGGTGGCAGGTGCCAAGTATAGGGGTGAGTTTGAAGAAAGACTTAAAGCCGTACTTGATGAAGTCAGAAAGAGTGAAGGAAGAATTATACTATTTATAGATGAACTTCATACTATAGTGGGGGCAGGCAAAACAGAAGGCTCCATGGATGCGGGAAATATGCTTAAACCAATGTTAGCAAGAGGTGAACTTCACTGTATAGGTGCGACTACATTGGATGAGTATAGAAAATATATAGAGAAAGACCCTGCACTGGAGAGAAGATTTCAGCCTGTTTTGGTAGATGAGCCTTCTGTTGAAGATACAATATCTATCCTAAGAGGATTAAAAGAGAGATACGAGGTATATCATGGTGTAAAAATTACAGATGCCTCTCTTGTATCGGCTGCCACATTATCGGACAGATATATATCGGACAGATTTCTGCCTGATAAGGCTATTGACTTGGTGGATGAGGCGTGTGCACTTATAAAAACAGAACTTGACTCTATGCCGACAGAACTGGATGAATTGTCAAGAAAAGTAATGCAGCTTGAGATAGAAGAGGCGGCATTAAAAAAAGAAGATGACAGGCTGAGTAAAGAAAGATTGGAAAATCTTCAAAGAGAGCTGGCGGAATTAAGAGATGAATTTACTAATAAAAAAGCTAAATGGGAAAATGAAAAAAGTTCTGTATCAAGATTATCAGAGATTAGAAAACAAATTGAAGACATAAATAATGAAATACAGATGGCACAAAGGGAATATAATCTTGAAAAAGTAGCTGAACTCCAGTATGGAAAGCTGCCGGAACTCACAAGACAGCTTGAAATTGAGGAAGAAAAGGTAAAGAATCAGGAACTTGAACTGGTTCATGAAAGTGTAACAGACGAAGAGATAGCAAAGATAATATCAAGATGGACAGGTATACCGGTGGCAAAACTTACAGAATCAGAGCGTAATAAGACATTACATCTTGATGATGAGCTGCATAAACGTGTAATTGGTCAGGATGAAGCCGTAACACTTGTTACCGAAGCTATAATCCGTTCAAAGGCAGGAATAAAGGATCCGACAAAGCCTATAGGTTCATTTCTGTTCCTCGGACCGACGGGAGTTGGTAAAACAGAGCTTGCGAAGGCACTTGCGGAGAATCTTTTTGATAATGAATCTAACATTGTAAGAATAGATATGAGTGAATATATGGAGAAACATTCTGTATCAAGACTTGTAGGAGCACCTCCGGGATATGTGGGATATGATGAGGGAGGACAGCTTACAGAAGCTGTTAGGAGAAAGCCTTATTCAGTAGTATTGTTTGATGAGATTGAAAAGGCACATCCTGATGTGTTCAATATACTTTTACAGGTGCTTGACGATGGAAGAATAACAGATTCGCAGGGACGTACAGTGGACTTTAAAAATACAATTCTTATAATGACATCAAATATAGGCTCATCATATCTTCTTGAAGGAATAGAGCCGGACGGTTCTATAAATGAACAGTCGCAGAACAGTGTAATGGAAGAATTAAAGGGAAGATTCAGACCGGAGTTTTTAAACAGGCTGGATGAAATAATTATGTTTAAGCCGCTGACAAAAGGAAATATTGATGGTATAATAAATCTGCTTATAAAAGATGTGAACAGGAGAATTTCAGAAAAGAATATATCCATAGAACTAACATCTGATGCAAAGAGATTTGTAACAGAGCATGGATATGACCCGGTATACGGTGCAAGACCGTTAAAGAGATATCTTCAGAAAAATGTAGAAACTCTGGCGGCAAAGCTGATTATTGCCGGACAAGTAAATACCGATAATGTTATACAAATTGATGTTAAGGAGGGAAAGCTTTTTGCATCTGTATTAGGGAATCTTGATAAAACGAAGATTGAAAATGAAATGTGATGCGGAGGTAAATAAAAAGTAAAAGTAGAATGAATAATGAAGATATAGAAAAATGTGATTTTATACATGTACATGAGGATTTGGTAAAAGACGTGCTTGATATTATGCCGGAAGAAGAAAAGCTTTATGATTTGGCAGAGTTTTTCAAAGTATTTGCCGATTCTACAAGAATTAAGATATTATATGTGTTATCCCGTTCAGAAATGTGTGTATGTGACATTGGCCGTATACTTGGCGTCAGCCAGTCGGCTGTGTCACATCAGCTTAGGATACTTAAGCAGATGCAACTGGTAAAATACAGACGAAGTGGCAAGACTGTATTTTACTCACTGTCAGATGCCCATATCAAAACTATTCTGAACCAGGGATTTGAGCATATAAATGAGTAAATTAATTAACGAATTGATTAAGGTTTGCATCATAAACGTAGTTAATAGAGCGAAGCCTTCCCACAATATCATTAATATCCACTGAATGAGAAACGCAAAAATCAACAAGGTCATCATAGTTATCTCTGAGTTCTGTATTGACATAGCTTAAAAGAATGTTTGGATCCTTTGGAATTTGTTTGTTTGACATAGTTTCCTCCATTTTTTATAAAAATTAAGTGTTTTACAGTATCAATATATATAATAGAGAATTATAACCATAATAATCCGGTTTGTAAAGACATATAATTTTATAAAATAAAATGGATGGCAGAAATTATGATAAAAAAGACGATTTTTGTAGAAATATTTATTGTGGTTAGTGTATTATTATGTGTGTTAATATTCCGCAGGCAGACAACTGTTGTTACGCAGACAGATGAGGAAAAAAGGAGGATAGCCTTGACATTTGATGATGGTCCGGGGAAATATACAGAAGAATTATTGGACGGACTTCTGGAAAGAAATGTTAAGGCTACTTTTTTTCTTATAGGGAAAAATGCAGAAATGTATCCCGAAATAGTAAAACGAATAGAACAGGAAGGGCATATAATAGGAAATCATACATATTCGCATGTAAAACTTACATGCATATCAAATGAAAAGGCAATAGAGGAGATTAGAAAGACAAATAGTATTATAGAAAATATTACAGGAAAGAAAGTGGAATATATAAGACCACCGTTTGGTAATTGGACAAAAAAGCTTGAGAATAGTGTGAATATGAAACCGGTGTTTTGGAGTGTTGACCCAAGAGACTGGAGTGTTCTGAATACGGATACTGTAACGTGCCATATTGTAAATAATACATCTGAGGGCGACATAGTGCTTATGCATGATATATTTGAAACATCAGTGGATGCGGCGATGAATGTGGTAGATATATTGCAGCAAAAGGGATATGAGTTCGTAACGGTGGAAGACATGTTTGGAAGTGAGGAAAAATAGATTTATGGATTTGTTTGAATATATGAGAAGTACTAATATGGAAAAGGAATCACCGCTTGCGGCAAGGATGAGACCGGAAAGTATTGAAGATGTGGAAGGACAGGAGCATATTATCGGAAAAGGAAGGATGTTGTACAGGGCTATAAAAGCAGATAAGCTTAGTTCGGTAATATTTTATGGCCCTCCGGGAACGGGTAAGACAACTTTGGCAAAGGTGATAGCTAATACGACAAGTGCTGAATTTACGCAGATAAATGCTACTATAGCCGGTAAAAAGGATATGGAGGGTGTTATTAGCAAAGCAAAAGATAATCAGGGAATGTATGGAAAAAATACAATTCTGTTTATAGATGAGATTCATCGTTTTAATAAAGGTCAGCAGGATTATCTTCTTCCGTATGTGGAAGATGGAACGGTTGTGCTTATAGGTGCCACTACGGAGAATCCGTATTTTGAAGTTAATAATGCTCTTATTTCACGTTCACTGGTGTTTGAACTGCATACTCTTAAACCGGAAAATATAAAGTCAATACTTATAAGGGCATTAAAAAATAATGAAAAGGGAATGGGAGCTTATAATGCAGAAATAGATGATGATGCATTGGAGTTTTTGTCTGATGTAGCGGAAGGTGATGCAAGGAAGGCACTTAACGCACTTGAACTTGGTATTCTCACAACAGAAAGAAGTAATGATGGGATAATACATATAACTTCTGAAATTGCCGAAGAATGTATACAACGTAGAAATGTAAGATATGATAAAGATGGGGATAACCATTATGATACCATATCAGCTTTTATAAAAAGCATGAGGGGCTCTGATCCTGATGCAGTTGTGTATTATCTTGCAAGAATGTTGAATGCGGGAGAGAGTGTAACATTTATAGCCAGAAGGATAATGATATGTGCAGCAGAAGATGTGGGCATGGCAGATCCTAATGCTATACGGGTGGCAGTATCAGCGGCAGAAGCCGTTCACCAGCTTGGAATGCCAGAAGCAAGAATACCGTTAGCAGAGGCAGCAATATATGTAGCATGTGCACCTAAAAGCAATTCAGCATATAATGCGATAAATTCAGCAATGGAATATGTGAAAACCCATCCTTCGTATGGAATTCCGCCATATTTAAGAGATGCTTCATACCATGGTGCGGACAAGCTTGGAAGAGGTATCGGTTATAAATATGCACATGATTATGAGGAACATTTTGTAAATCAACAATATCTGCCTGATGAGGTAAAAGATGAGAAATTCTATATTCCGGGAGAACTGGGATATGAGATACGGGCAGGAGAGAGGCTGAAACATCTATTCAAACATTTGCAATAATAGGAATTTGTGTTATAATTCTTTCATAATGATTTATACATTGTTTTGCAGGATGTTCCGGCATAACCGTTAGTGTCAAAAATTAAAGTAATGAGGTTTGAACGTGAAAGAATTAGTAGGAAAGTTATCCAGAGGAGTAATTGAATACGATTTGCCTACAGTGGAAACTTCGGTATCGGAGATTAGTAAGGAACTGTATGATGATGGAAATGCGGAAGGGGCATTTTCTGTTTTTTGTGAAAATGATTCAATATTAAAAGGAATTGTATATTCTACATCAGATAAAGTTACTCTTAAAAATGATAAATTTATGGGAAAAAGCAGTATAATTAATTATTCTGTAGATACAAGGAGCTGTGAGGATGGTACAGTCATAAGAGGAAGCTTTAATGTTGTTACTAATGGCGGTGAAGTATTTATTCCTTACAGCTTTGCCATAAAAAGATGTATATTAGAAAGCTCAGATGGTGAAATAGAGAATCTGTTCCATTTTGCAAATCTTGTAAAGACAAGATATGAAGAAGCCATACGAATATTTATGGATGAGAAGTTCAGTAAATGTCTGCTAAAAGATAATCTGCAGTATCAGGCACTGTATGAAGGTCTTATTAACGGAAAGAATCCGGATAATGCGTTAGAAGAGTTTCTTATAGGTATAAATAAAAAGCAGAGGGTAGTCTTTACCATTGATGATGAAAGCAGGGAATATGATTCACTGGAAAGTGACTATGGGGATATTATTATTATATCAAAAGATGGCTGGGGTTATGCACAGATAAATGTTGAGACTGAAGGCGAATTTATTTCAGATTGTAAAAAAAGCCTTACAACGGAAGATTTTGCAGGTAACAATTATGAATACCGGTTTTCAATAAATATATCACGCCTTCATGATGGAATGAATTATGGAAGGATAATATTTAATACTCCTTTCCAGAGAATGGAGGTTAAAATATCTGTAGACAATATTCATGACAGGGATTTAAGTTATGCCGAGCGTAAAATATGTTCAGTAAAGCTTTCACAGCTATATCTGGAATTCAGGATGAGAAAAAAAAGTGTAAATGAATGGGCTGAAGATTCATTGAGGGTAATAGAACGTGTAAGAGGATTTGATGATTCTTCAAATTTTATAAAGCTTGTACAGGCACAGATATATCTTTCAAAAAGTATGGATGAGCAGGCGGGATGGCTTTTGGGAAGTGTGGCAGAAGAGATTCTTGATGAAAGAGAAAAAAATGTTGAATTGTATGCTTATTATCTTTATGTACGGACATTACAGAAACGAAATCCTGATATGACAGATGATGTAACGAGAAAAGTAAAACATTACTATGAAAACGGATATGATTCATGGAAACTGTTATGGATATTATTATATCTGGATAATTCATACGAAAATAATAAGAGCCTTAAGATTGCGAGAATAAAAGAACAGTATAATCATGGGTGCAGAAGCCCGCTTATGTATTTTGAGGCATTAAATGCTTTTAGCAGACAACCGGTACTTTTGAGAATGATAAATGATTTTGAAATGCAGGTATTAATGTTCGGCTGTAAGTATGAAGGTATTAATATAAGACTTGCCATGCAGATAGCTGAACTTGCCATGGTTGAAAAGAATTTCAGACCATTGCTGTTTGAAGTTCTTACAACTCTGTATAAAAGATTTGAAAATAAGGAGATTCTTACAGCTATATGCAGTATGCTTATAAGAGGCAATAAAACAGACAGTAAGTATTTTGAATGGTTTAGTCTTGGAATTGAAGCAGACATAAAGCTGGCACGTCTGTATGAATATTGCATATTTTCCATGGGAGATAATATTGAAGCTGTGTTTCCTGAAAAGCTTCTTATGTATTTTGTATATAACGGCAGCACATTAATGGAAAAGCAGGAGGTATTATATGCAAATATAATCAGCAGCAAGTCAGATATGCCGAATATATATAAGAATTATGAGGAGGCAATAGAAAAATATGCCCTTGAGCAGATTGCCAAAGGAAGAATGAATGAGCATCTTTCTGTTATATACAGCAATGTATTGAGTGAGAGCATGATTGATGAGGAAATCGGAAAAAGTCTTATAGGTATAATGAATACATATATGGTAGAGTGTTTTAATGAAAATATATGTGAGGTTGCAGTTATCCATAAAGAAATAGTCGGAGAAGAAAGATATAAGATACGAAACGGTCAGGCATTAATAAAGATATACACGGAAGACCCGGCAATAATATTTATTGATAATAATGGAAGCAGATATTCTAAAACCATTAATTATACATTAAAGCATTTATACCAGGGACAGGAATATATGAACCTATGTGCGAAAATGGAATTAGATGATATTTTCCTTATGGCAAATACGGCAGAAAAACTTTTAAAATATAAAAACAACTCATTGAAGTCCGTAAGTCTGTTTAACAGAATAATGGATTGTGACGGATTTAGAATTAATTATAAAGCTTTTATAATGGAGGATGTTATAGACTTCTACTATGATAATTATGATGGTGATGAACTTGATGAATATCTTAGAAGTATAAACAAAGATTATCTTAATACAAAAACAGAAGTAAAGGTTATAGAACTTATGCTGCTAAGAGGGCTTGACAGGGAAGCGGCAGGCCATATGGCAGAATCAGGTATTCAAAATATAAGTGCAAGGCGGCTTATTAAGTATTGTATGAGACAGTTTATTGAGAGTGACTTTGCATTTGACAATCAGCTCCTTTATATTTGTATATATGCATTTAAGAAAGGTAAGTACAGTGAGTTTACACTTAAATATTTGTGCAGGTATTATAATGGCACTACAAAAGAGATGTTTGATATTTGGAAGGCATGTAAGGCATTTGAATATAATGACAGGGAATTTGAAGAACGGCTATTGGCACAGATGCTGTTTACAAGAACAAGGCTTGGAAGTATTGTAGATGTATATGATTCTTATTTTAATAACGGACCGTCAGAAGAGATTAAGAAGGCATTTTTATTTTACGAGTCATATGCATATATTATTAAAGAAAATCCTGTTTCCGAAAAAGTATTTAAATATCTGGGAACAGAACTTGAGAAAGGCGATACGCTGAATGATATATGTGAGGCAGCATATGTAAAATATTATTCAGATGAGCATGCATCAGAAGATGAACTCCTGCTGTCAGAAAGACTTATTAAGCATCTTGTATCAAAGGATATAATATTTGATTTTTATAAAAAATACAGAGAGAAAATAGAAATTCCTTATCAGGTAACAGAAAATGCTGTTGTGGAATATAGGACAAAACCGGATATTAAAGTATATATCCATTATATGGTTACAAACAGGGGAGAAACTTCACAAGAGTACCAGACAGAGGAAATGACAGAAGTATTTCCGGGAATATATACAAAGAAACTATTATTGTTTTACGGAGAGAATCTGATGTATTATATTACGGAAGAATGTATGGATACCAGCAATCTTACTGAAAGTAAAAATTACTATATAGATAGTGATATATCTGATAGTGATGAATCAAGATATTCAAAGTTAAATGAAATATTAGTTTGCAAGGAAATGAAGGAAGAATCTACCATAAGGGAAACCATGAAGGCTTATTACATTGAAAATATGATGACAGGACAATTATTCTAAAGACTGTTGTTATTCGGAAAGGAGATGGTATAGGTGGAGAAAAATGTACTTGTTGCTGCCATAGATTTTGCAGAAGATTTTAGCCAGATTTGCTATTTCGACGGGTTTATGCGTGAACCGGAATCTATGAGCACTATTTATAATGATAAACGATATCTTATACCGTCTGTAATCTGGTTTGATGATGACGGAAAGAGAGTATGTTATGGTGACGAAGCTGTAAAATGCGGAAAGTCGGACAAGGGTATGATGATAGAAAATCTGATAGAGTTGTTTGATAAAAATGAAACTGTATCAGTGAACGATATTGAGTATGAGTCGGGGCAGCTTATCGAGAAATATTTTTCCCATATGTTCAAACTTATAAGAGAGAATAAAGATATGGGAAAACCACGGTATGTTGCAGTAACCATTGAGAATCTGGAAGAAAGAATGATATCACTGCTGTATGATATATTAAAGCAGGAAGGATTTTCTAAGGAAAATGTATGTGTGATAAGTCATGGGGAAGCTTTTTTATATTATGGATTGTCAAGGGAAAAAGAACTGTTTGCAAATGATGTGGTAATGTTTGACTATAATAGAACATATTTTAAGTATAGAAGATTTAATATTGTAAGAAACAGACATCCGCAGATTATTGATACGGTTGAAAAGGACTTTACAAAAGATATGCCATACAGCCTTATGGAGTCAGAAGCCGGAAGAAAAAATGCGGATTCGGTACTTTCAGAATTTGTAAAAGCAGAGTTCAGAACCCATATTGTATCTACGGTGTATCTGGCAGGTTCAGGGTTTTATGAGGAATGGATGCAGCAGTCAATGCCGTTTATATGTAGCAGACGGAGAGTATTTAAGGGCTATAATCTGTTTGTAAAAGGTGCGTGCTATGCAGCTATGGAGAAAGCAGGGTGTGCAGAGTATAAAGATATGATATTTAAATGCGGTGGACGAACAGGTGCAGATATAAAACTGGTGATAAAACATAATGGAAGTGACAAGGAACTTACATTGTCAAAAGCAGGCACAAACTGGTATGAAGCCGGTGCAAAGACAGATTGTATAACAGACGGCGATACGGAAGTAAGATTTATAATTGATTCTCCGATATCAGGAATAAGCAGGAATGTATCTGTAGACTTAAGCGGATTCCCGAAAAGACCGCCCAAAACTACAAGGATTGGAATAACCGTAGGATATCAGGAAGAAAATAAATGTATTTTATGCGTAGAGGATAAGGGATTTGGTGATTTTTTTAAGTCATCAGGCGTAGTAAACAGAAAAGTTGTGGATATTAAGGAGTATTTATAGCTTGGAAAAGGAGCAGCTATGAGCGGATTAATGTTATGCAGCCGACAGGCAGACAGACCATACTATATCAATGAATTTGGCATAAATATATACTCGATAGAGGAAATGGCATATTATCTATATAACAATGTGTATTTTGTGGATAAGGACTTTTTCAGTGAAGAGCTGACTGAATATATACGTTGTGATTTTAATATGCCTGATGTTGCCGGACAGCTTGAAAAAAATATAAAGTTTGGCAGTTCGTACGCAGAACTTGTAATGCTTATTGTAAAAGCTTCTGATTACTATAGTGATGAAGAGATAAAAGAGCTGGAATACATTTTAGAAAAAATCGGTAATAAAAGTGTAGATGAAAGAATGATTATAAGGGCAGATATATTTATGAAAAAAAACAGATATTCATCTGCATTTAAAATATATAAAGACATACTTGATAAAAAGCGTAGAGCTAAAATATCAGATGAATCCATGGCATTGCTATGGTTTAATATGGGTATAATATATGCAAAAAGATTTGCATATGGTCGTGCGGCGGAATGTTTTTTGGAATCATGCAGTTATAAACAGGATGATATTACGGTAGAAAAGCTTTTGACATCATATATGCTGGCAGAAGAAAAAGAAAAGGTTGCAGATGTGGCGGCCAGATATAAAGTTACTGATGAGAATGTGGAGCGGATAAGACTAAGAATCAGTGAATGTAAAAGTAATATCAGATCATCAGCAGAGTATAAAAACTTTTGTAATGAACTGGTATATGACGGCAAAATAAATCTTGAAGACTTTTATGGAAAACTTGAGAATATAATTGATGAGTGGAAAGAAGAGTATAGAGAGGAAATGACATAGATATATGAGTTTATTTGGCAGAAAGAAGTTTATGGATACGAAAGAGCCATATCATGAGAACGAAGAAGTAAATACAGTTCAGGATGAAATAGAACAAGAGCATCATATAGCACAGAACCCTACAAAAAGAAAACAGTATGTGGAAAACTGTTGTGAGCAGATTGTAGAGGCAGAAAAACGTATAGAAGAACTGAAGAAAGAATATCAGCTTGTTAATTCTTATTTGTCGGATATCCAGATAATATCCACGCTTCCGGAAAATCAGAAGAATATGGTGGTAGAACAGGCTAAGCGAATAATAGTATTTAATAATGACAGGGCGGAATTTGGCAAATCCATGGGTAAGCTTACATATAAGCAATATAATGATATGGAAGATAACGGAGATGAAATAAGAAAGATTATAGAAACATTGTCAGAGGATGAGAAGTACTGTCAGTCAGTCCGCACTGATATGCGTTATCTTGAGGGAGAGAAACTGGGACTTAAGATGGAGCAGAAGGACCTTAATGCAAGACTTAAATCAATGTCACGTTTATCAAAGTGGACATTTATGACCTTATTATTAATGCTGTTTGTAATATGGATATATTATTATATATCAAAGCAGAGTGTAGAGATTATGATTTATGCGGTGGTATTATTTGGAATAGTATCTACTGCAATAATATTTGGTATACATCAGCATACAGTACGGGAAATGAAATATGTTGAGGCAAGACTTAACAAAGCAATCACGCTTTTGAATAAAATAAAATTAAAATATGTAAATGTTGCATCAAGGCTTGAATATATGTATGAAAAGCATGGAGTAAAAAGCTCAATACAGCTTAGTAAGGTATGGAATATATATCTTCAGGAAAAGAAGAAAAGGCAGGTATATCAGAAAACGTCGGACAAGCTGTTAGATGCGGAAGAAAAGCTTGTAAGCATACTGGACGGTTTGGGGATTAAAGATTCTGAGGTATGGATATCACAGGCAGATGCCATAATTGACAAGTCAGAAATGGAAAGATTAAGGCAGAAGATTGATAAACGTCACGATAAGATAAAGGCAACCATGGATTATAATATGGATGTGATGGAAAAATCGAAAGCTTCAATAAAAGAACTGATAGACAACAATAAAAAGTATGCAAGGGAAATCATGATGATTGTTGACAGTTATGATACTCAGGAAATTTAGAAATTCATACTTGACAAATATTATTTCACAAACTAAACTAGTGGTTATCAACATTTAAATGCAGTGATAAAGAGGAGTAAGGATTTAACCCTGACAGAGAGTCCGGTTCATCGGCTGGAAGACCGGAAAGGAAGTGAATTCTGAAGGTAGCTTTTTAGCAGCAGTATTGAACTTACAGTAGGTACTGACGTAATCGTCCACGTTACAGGATAAGATAAGTGAAAAGATAAAGGTGGTACCGCGTATATACGCCCTTTACCGGAAAGCCCGGTAGAGGGCTTTTACTTTTGAATTTATAAAGAAAAGGAGAAAAATAATGGCAAAGGAATTAGAAAAAAATTATAATCCGGCTGAAATAGAGCAGAAGCTTTATGATAAGTGGGAGAGCAAAAAATATTTTCATGCAGAGGTAGACAGAAGCAAAAAACCATTTACGATAGTTATGCCGCCTCCTAATATTACGGGACAGCTCCATATGGGACATGCCCTTGATAATACTCTTCAGGATATTCTGGTACGTTATAAGAGAATGCAGGGATACGATACTTTATGGGTACCGGGAACTGACCATGCATCTATAGCTACCGAGGCTAAGATTGTAGAGAAGATGCGTGAAGAAGGTGTTACAAAAGAAGAACTGGGAAGAGAAAAGTTTTTAGACAGGGCATGGGAATGGAAGAAGCAATATGGCGGCAGAATTGTGGCACAGCTTAAAAAAATAGGTTCTTCGTGTGATTGGGACAGAGAAAGGTTTACAATGGACGAAGGCTGTAATAAAGCAGTAAAGGAAGTATTTGTAAATCTGTATAACAAAGGTCTTATATACAGGGGCGAGAGAATCATTAACTGGTGTCCTAAATGTCTTACTTCAATATCTGATGCTGAGGTGGAATATGAAGACCAGGCAGGACATTTTTGGCATTTAAGATATCCGCTTAAGGATGGAAGCGGTTATATTAATCTTGCCACAACACGTCCTGAGACACTCTTAGGTGATACTGCCGTTGCAGTAAATCCAAATGATGACAGGTACAAGGATTTGGTTGGAAAGACACTGATTCTTCCGATAGTCCACAGAGAGATACCAATTGTTGCAGATGATTATGTATCAATGGATTTTGGAACAGGTGTAGTTAAGATTACTCCTGCACATGACCCTAATGACTTTGAAGTTGGATTAAGACATAACCTTGAAATTATAAACGTACTTACCGAAGATGCAAAGATAGTTGAAGATTATCCTAAATATGCCGGTATGGACAGATATGAGGCGAGAAAGGCAATACTTGAAGATTTAGAGGCAGAAGGAGCACTTATAAGAACAGAAGATTACAGCCACAATGTTGGTACATGTTACCGCTGCCATACAACAGTGGAGCCAAGAGTATCAAAGCAGTGGTTCGTAAAAATGAAACCACTTGCAGAGCCGGCAATAGCGGCAGTAAAGGATGGAAAGACAAAATTTGTTCCTGAGCATTTTGATAAGACATATTTCCACTGGATGGAAGGAATAAGGGACTGGTGTATTTCAAGACAGCTTTGGTGGGGGCACAGGATTCCTGCATTTTATTGTGATGACTGCAAAGAAATGGTAGTAACAAAGGACAATGAAACCGTATGTCCTAAATGCGGAAAGAAGATGAGACAGGACCCGGATACGCTTGATACATGGTTTTCATCTGCATTGTGGCCATTTTCAACGTTAGGATGGCCGGAAAAAACAGAAGAGCTTGATTATTTTTATCCTACAACCACACTTGTAACCGGATATGATATTATCTTTTTCTGGGTAAGCCGTATGATATTCAGCGGACTGGAGCATGTAGGTGAAGTACCGTTTGATACAGTATTTATCCATGGTCTTGTAAGGGATTCACAGGGACGTAAGATGAGTAAATCTCTTGGAAACGGAATAGACCCTCTGGAAGTTATAGATAAATATGGTGCAGATGCCCTCAGATTTACCCTTATTACAGGAAATGCACCTGGAAATGATATGAGATTCTATTGGGAAAAGGTTGAAGCAAGCCGTAACTTTGCCAATAAGGTATGGAATGCATCAAGATTTATTATGATGAATATGACAGAAGATACTGATGTGGATATAAGTGAGCTTACAGATGCGGATAAATGGATACTGTCAAAGGCAAATTCGCTGGCTAAGGAAGTTACGGATAATCTTGATAAATATGAGATAGGTGTTGCGGCAGCCAAATTGTATGATTTTATATGGGAAGAGTTCTGTGACTGGTATATTGAAATGGTTAAGCCGCGTTTGTATAACGAAGAGGATACCACAAAAAAAGCCGCACTTTATACATTAAAAGAAGTTCTTACAATTTCATTAAAGCTGCTTCATCCATATATGCCGTTTGTAACTGAGGAAATATTCTGTACATTTCAGGATAAAGAAGAATCAATAATGATATCAGACTGGCCTGAATATAAAGAAGAACGTAACTTTAAGGATGAAGAAGAGAGCGTTGAAATAATAAAAGAAGCTGTCCGCAATATTCGTAATGTAAGGGCAGAAATGAACGTACCGCCAAGCAGAAAAGCACAGGTGTATGTTGTATCTGATTCAGAGAAAGTAAGGAATATATTTAAAAACGGAAATGTATTTTTTGCAACATTATCATATGCATCCGAAGTAGGTGTACAGAGTGATAAAGCAGGTATAGATGAGGATGCTGTATCAGCCGTTATACCAAATGCTACTATCTATATGCCGTTTGCAGAATTGGTTGATATAGATAAGGAGATAGAGCGTCTTAAAAAGGAAGAAGAGAAGCTTACTAAAGAACTTGCCCGTGTAAATGGTATGCTTTCAAATGAGAAGTTCATAAGTAAAGCACCTGAGTCAAAGATAAATGAAGAGAAAGAAAAGAAAGTTAAGTATGAGACAATGATGGAGCAGGTAAAGGCACAGCTTGCACATTTGCAGAGATAATATATACAAAAACACGGAGATGGATTAGAAAAGGTCCATCTCCGTATTTAATGCTTCTTTTTAACTAATGCTGAAGGATTTTTAACATATGATTTCACAACTGTACCACAATTTAAGCAGATTTTATGATAAAGTACCTGTGATTTAAAACTAATTATTTCATTAGCAGGAGAAACACTGCCATATGCGGTTTGCATTCCTTCTATAAATTCTTCATTTCCACAATAAGGGCATTTTTCCTGAGTTTCCATTTCATAATTCCTCCAATGTACAAGATTATTATTATAGCCGATTATACCATAATATTTTTTTGTGGTAAAGTATCATGAGTAATGTTATACTTATATACAGCAAAATCCGAAGAAAGGCAGTTTATATATGGATATAATAGCGAGAATATATAACGATTTTAATGAGAAATTCGGAATACCCAGACAGAGTGGCATAGTGGATGAAATGGAATCGCATATTATCTTTGAAAACAAGTATCGTAACCCTGATTCGGTCAAAGGACTTGAAGAATATGATTATATATGGTTGATATGGGGATTTTCAGAAAATAAAACATCCGGTTTTAAAGCAGCAGTCAGACCACCGAGGTTAGGCGGAAATATAAAGAAAGGTGTATTTGCCACAAGGTCATCATTCAGACCGAATGGTCTAGGACTGTCTTCGGTCAGATTATTATCCATGGAAAAAAGCAGTCAGGGCATGATACTTAAAGTTACAGGGGCAGACTTGATGAATGGTACACCCATATATGATATAAAACCATATCTTGCATATACAGACAGCCATCCTGAAGCAAAATGCGGATTTGCTGATGAGGCGGCAGGATATTCGATAGAAGTACATATAAGTGAAGAACTTTTAAATATTATACCTGATGATAAAAGAAATACTGTTCTAAAAATACTCGAAAATGACCCAAGACCTGCTTATCATAAAGATGGGAATAGAGTATATGGCGTAAATTATGCAGGATATAATATAAGATTTATAGTAGAAGATGGAGTACTTATTGTTAAAGAGGTAGAGAAATAGGAGGGAAATGCATGGCAAATGGATTAGTATCTAAAATATATAAGCATAGATTCAATATAATTGCAGGATTATTTCTGATATTAGGTGTTATCTTTGCAGTTGAAAATTTCATTGTATTTACAAATCTTAATTATAAAGGCAAGAGAATGGATGAATTAAGCATCGGAAGTCTGCACAAAGGTATATACATAAAAGATAATATGACATATACATATGGTAATGTCGGAGAATTGACAGGAAGAAAATCAACTCAGATATATTTAGTTGATATAGGAAGTGAACGTAACCAGTATATGGAAATGCTTGTAAAGAAGAGCAGTTTTTATCAAAAGGACAATGATATTGAAAAGCTGCATACATTTTTTCCGGGAGGATATAAGGTGCTGAACACAAGCAGGAAAGTAAAGCTGTATGCAATTGTAGAAAAGAATAAACCTTTACTTTATGATTTTTACAAAGAGTTATTTAATAATAAATCAGATGATTTGAAGAATGTCGTATCTAAAGATTATGTTATACGTGTGGTAAATCCCGATGATTATAAAAGGAATATGATTGGCGGAATATTCTTGATTATTTTAGGCGGAATAGTATATGCTTATGCTCATTTAAAAAAGAAGAAAGAACGTGAAAATGATAATACTGCAGAGGATACAGAAAATGAAACCAAGCCTAAAGGGTTGTTTTCAAGAGGAGTGTTGGAAGGCAGGGAAGTACTTTCCGTAGAACTGGTATGGGAAGAAGGCAATATAATATTTAAAGAAAAAAGTATGATAGAGCGAATAATCAATGCACTTGATGATGTGGTGGATGAATCAGATGATTTTGCATCAGTGCAGGGAAATGCAATATGTACTTTTATGTTTCAATTGGAAGATTGTACAGATATTATTTTTGAAATGTGGGCTGAAAAAAGGATAAAATCTGTAGGCGGTTTTTACTATATAAGTGAAAATGCTTATAATGAACTGTATGATATTTGGAAAGGAAAAGTGTATTAATGAAAAGGAACTGCAGTCTTAGCGATATATCAGATGGAAGATTATATAATTCAAATGACATGGTAAAGGCAGACTGTCTTGAATGTAAGGGGTGTTCTGCCTGTTGTAAAGGAATGGGAAATTCAATAGTACTTGATCCTTTGGATATTTACAGATTGTGTACAGGTCTTGGCACTGATTTTAACGGACTTCTGGTATCAGCAATAGAACTTAATGTGGTGGATGGGATTATTCTGCCGAATCTAAAGATGTCAGGGATAGAAGAAAAGTGCGTGTTTCTAAATGAAGAGGGACGATGCAGTATACATCCGTTCAGACCGGGAATATGCAGGATGTTTCCACTGGGCAGGTATTATGAGAATGGAAGTTATAAGTATTTTCTTCAGGTTAATGAGTGCAGGAATAAAAACAGGGCGAAGATAAAGGTATCAAAATGGATTGATACAGACGATTTAAAAAAATATGAAAATTATATTAATGACTGGCACTATTTTCTTGTAGATGTGCAGGAAAAAATAATGTTATCACAGGAAAATGATACATATATAAAAAATATTAATATGTATATACTAAATACATTTTTTGTTTCGGATTATAAAGAAGAATTTTATATTGAATTTGATAGAAGACTTATGGAGGCAAAAAATACCTTATTGAAATAAAATATCTGATACAGAAGGAGGCACTATCATGACACTCGCAGAATTGAAGACAGGTATGAGTGCGACTATTGATAAGGTGGAAGGCAAAGGAGCATTAAGACGGCATTTTCTTGATATGGGACTTATACCGGGAACAAGAGTTAAGCTTGTGAAGGTAGCACCAATGGGAGATCCGATGGAACTTAGAATAAGGGGATATGAACTTACGATAAGAAATGATGACGCACAGAAAATACATATAATAAATCCGGGAAATGATGAAAATAAGGAACCGGAGATTTTAGAGAATCCTAAAACAGAGCATCCGGGACTTGGTGAAATGGGTGCATATCATGTCAGGAGACGTGGCAGCGAAATAAGAGATGGAGAAACTATATCATTTGCACTTGCAGGCAATCAGAACAGCGGAAAGACAACATTGTTTAATCAGCTTACAGGTTCTAACCAGCATGTAGGTAATTTCCCGGGAGTTACAGTTGATAGAAAAGATGGGCAGATACGTAATTATCCGGAGACACTGGTCACAGATTTACCGGGAATATATTCTATGTCACCATATACTAACGAAGAGATAGTAACGAGAGAATTTTTGTTAGAAGACAGACCAAGAGGGATTATTAATATAGTGGATGCTACTAATATAGAGAGAAATCTATATCTTACCATGCAGCTGATAGAACTGGATATTCCTATGGTACTTGCCCTTAATATGATGGATGAGGTAAGGGAAAACGGAGGGACAATCCGCATAAATGAATTGGAGGCGGCACTTGGAATTCCGGTTATACCGATTTCGGCTTCTAAAAATGAAGGTATAGATGAGCTTGTAGAGCATGCGGTACATGTGGCAAGATACAGGGAAAGACCGGGAAGAATGGACTTTTGTGATGCAAATGGAGCTGATGGAGGTGCATTGCACAGATGTCTCCATTCTATAATGCACCTTATAGAAAACCATGCACACAATTATAAGATTCCAATAAGGTTTGCCGCCAGTAAGCTGGTAGAGGGCGACAGCATAATATTGGAAAAACTTCATCTTGACCAAAATGAGAAGGAAACTCTGGAGCATATAATCAGTCAAATGGAAACTGAAGGCGGCATGGACAGGGAAGCTGCACTGGCTGACATGCGGTTTGGATTTATTGAAAAGATATGCAGTGCATCAGTAGTAAAGCAGGGAGAGAGTAAAGAACATATAAGAAGCCGTAAAATAGATAGTGTTCTTACCGGAAAGTATACTGCATTACCAATGTTTGGAATTATAATGGCATTAATATTCTGGCTTACATTTGGAGTAATAGGCAAAATGCTTTCTGATGGTCTGGCAATGGGAATAGATGCACTTACGGATATATGTGATAAAGCATTGTCGGAATACGGAATTAATCCGGTAGTACATTCATTGGTAATAGATGGGATATTTGCAGGTGTAGGAAGTGTATTAAGCTTTCTTCCGGTTATAGTTACTTTGTTTTTCTTTCTGTCAATATTAGAAGACAGCGGATATATGGCAAGGGTGGCATTTGTTATGGATAAGCTTCTTAGAAAGATAGGATTGTCAGGCAGGAGCTTTGTACCAATGCTGATAGGATTCGGATGCTCCGTACCTGCAATTATGGCTACAAGAACACTTCCGTCTGAAAGAGACAGGAAAATGACTATACTCCTTACACCATTTATGAGCTGTTCTGCAAAACTTCCGATATATGGGCTGTTTACGGCAGCATTCTTTCCAAAGTATGGGGCATTGGTTATGATATTGCTTTATTTTTCCGGTATTGCAGTAGGAATTTTATATGCTCTTTTGTTAAAGAGCACAAAATTCAGAGGAGAGCCGGTTCCTTTTGTTATGGAGCTTCCTAATTACAGATTCCCAAGTGCAAAAAATGTATGGCATCTTGTATGGGATAAGGCAAAAGATTTTATTACAAAGGCATTTACTATTATTTTCTTAGCGACAATAATTATATGGTTCCTTCAGACTTTTGATACGAGATTAAATGTGGTAACAGATTCTTCAGACAGTCTTCTTGCAATGATTGGAGGTATAATAACTCCTTTATTTAAGCCGTTGGGATTTAATGACTGGAGAGTGTCTACAGCACTTATTACAGGTTTTACGGCAAAGGAAAGTGTGGTTAGTACACTTACAGTATTAGCAGGAGGCAGTACATCTGCTCTTGGCACTATGTTTGTACCATTTACGGCATTTGTGTTTCTTATTTTTACACTTTTATATACACCTTGTGTTGCGGCTGTATCAGCGGTGAAAAGGGAACTGGGGAACAGATGGGCATTTTCATTGGTGGTATTGCAGTGTGTTATAGCGTGGATAGTGGCATTTTTGGTGCATTTTATTGGAAGTGTGGCTGGATTGGGATAAATGGAAAGGAAATTAACATGAATACAAAAATGATTTTGACAGACCTTGATAAAACACTGCTCTGTTCTGATGGGAGCGTATCGGAACATACAAAACATGTTCTGAAAAGATGTCAGGACAGCGGAATTCTTGTTGTAATTGCTACTGCTAGATATTGGATAGGAGCAGAACGCTACATAGAAGAAATCCGGCCGGATTATGAAATTACAACAGATGGCACACTTATTCATCATCATGGAAAACAAATGTATAGTTGCTGTATGGATATTAAGACCGGAAATCAAATCATACAGGCTTTGTTGAAACAAAATCCTAAAACAGAAATAACTGTAGCATCAGGACAACAGGTTTTTTGGAATAGCCAACACATATCAGAATCAGAAAAATTACATAAGGCAGTTTTTAATGATTATGGAAAGCCGTTATCTTGTAATATAAATAAAATTGTGGCAGAACTTTCTGACAGTAAAATAGCAGAAGAAATTGCAAATAAAAATAACTGCCGTCTGCAAAGCTATCGGGGAGAAAAATGGTATGCTTTCCTGCCGGAAAAATCAGGCAAGGTACAGGCAATTCTCGAATTAGTAAAGTCATTGAATATGGATTTAAGAGATATTGTATGTTTTGGTGATGATAAAAATGACATAGGGATGCTCCAAATGTGTGGAACAGGTGTTGCTGTTTCCAATGCTGTCATGGAGGTTAAAGAATATGCGGACTGTATCACGCTGTCAAATGATGAGGACGGAGTGGCAGATTGGATTGAAAAAAATGTACTTAATCAAAGGCATTGAAAGGTGTTACATATGGAAAGAGTATTGGCAAACAAAAAACAGTACACACGCGATTTAGCCATGCAGATTGTAAAAAATGGTTCAAATGAGGAAAAATCGGAATTGGCGATAGCATTAGGATTTGATTGTATGGATTATGGATTTGCGCAATCAATGTGTATTGAGCTTTTGAAGATGGAGGATGAAATTATCAGAGGCAATGCAGTAATTGGACTGGCTCATATAGCACGCAGATTCAAAAAACTTGACAAAAGGATTGTAAAACCTTATTTATTGAGGGAACTTAGAGAAAATGTGGGATGCAGAGATTTAATTGTGGAGGCAATTAATGATATCAATATGCATTTAGATTGGAATATAGCAAATCGAAAGCAGATTAGTAATATTAGGAGGCTGCATGAAGAATTATTTTAAAATATTTATGATTACTTTGATATTTCAGATTGGATGGGTAGTATTCATAAGGGGATTACCGTATATACAAGGTATCTCTTCAGATATTCTGGGTTATGGTCTTTTTCTTGTATTTCCACTTTCAATTATTATAGATATTGTGTTAGCAATAAAGTGGGGGAATAGTACAAAAGAAAAATTATTATGTATTTTTCTTATGCCGACAAATTATACATGGGTTTTGATGATATGGATGGCAATCTGGATACTTAAAAAGTTTATGGATGCGATGAGCGACTTTGGAAACAGTTGGGGTTAATGGTCATAATACTTTTATTCCCGCGAGCAACGAGCCAAGTGGCTGCTTGCAGACATTTGACTCTGCATGTTTACAGTGTCAGTCAATATGTGAAAATCAGGAGAATAAAAGATGAACAGAAAATTTAGAATTGAAGACAATGAATTATTAGACAAAAGTCATTATCCTGTAAAAGTAGTATTTGATATGGTTAGTGATGAAAGATTTGAAAAAGTAATTTGGGGAATATGTAATAATATTGGATTTGGAGAAAATTATGGTGCATGTGTGTTCTGGGATGATTTGGATGATTATGATAAAGCTGATACAGAATTTTATGAAGGGGCTGAATTCGGCTTAAATAGTGGAGAAGAAACTATTATAAGTCCAAAAGAATTATTGTATTACTTAAATATCGTGTGTGAAAAATATTGTGAGGACTGCTTGAAAGATAAAGAAGAATTAACAAAATTGCTTGAATTGTATAAGGAGAAGAATGGAATATGATAAAGACAAAATATAAGAATTTTGAGAAAATAAATAAGTACAAAATGGTAGTGCTGGAGGAAATATAAATGTTTACTATATTTTTATTTTTGTTATTTATCATATCTATTGCGATAATATACGAAATCAAGACATACAACATTCATCCATATATATGGGTTGTTGGTGGCATATTAGGTCTGGTGTGTAATGTTATGGGGTTGGGAATTGTTTCATGGTTGGAGGGTGTGATTGCAGGAGTCGTTTTGTTATTAATGGTAATTATAATTATATTGTCGGATGCATTAAGCAGGTGCGTTGGTGGGGGAACATTAAAAGGCTTTTTTACAATTGGAATGTTACTGGGACGCTATAGTTTTTTTACTGTTATAAATTTTATTGTTATATATTTGATTTGTAAGATACTTCTAAGGAAAGGTTTCATACGTGGAAGAGGGCTGCTCTATGGTACCCCTTTATTATTCATATGTGTAGTGTTTACTTGTGGGGAATATTTTTTTATCAGCTATTTATAACGATAAAGGGGAAGGGATAATGGAATATTTTACAAAAGGTAGTTTAGAAAATACAGGATGGGAAATAGATATTAGTATAAAATCGGCAAAGGACACCATTATCAGAATTCTTAAAGTGATTAGTAATCAGCAATTTGCAAATGAACTTGTAAGATTAGAGCATCCTATGGGCGGTTTAGAATCATTTAAAGTTATGACACTATGCATGGAAGAAACTGGTATAGTGTACTAATTCAAAGTGATGTTTAGAATAAGTGTATAAAAAATTATTATATCATAAAATTAATTTGTAATGTTTAAAATGTTGGTGAGGTGTGCAAAAATATTAGTGAAGTTATAAAAATACATAAAAACTGTAAAAAAATCGTACTTAAATTAAGAAATTGCACACTTCACAAACTAATTATACAAATGTATAAAAATTGAGTTAAAATATTAATATGTATTTGCAAAAATTACTTTACATGTAATGGGAGAAAAATTAATATAAGGACGGAAATAATATGACAAGAGTTCAAGAAGGTGCAACAATAGGAGATAGAGCTTTGATATTGAGAATGTCGAAGGAAGATAAGATTAAGAGTATTCTTGAGTTAGAAAGAGGAGAAAAGAAAATTAGTGATAAAAGAGGGAATAAAATTGAAAGACTAAAAGAATTAAGAAATTCGTTACCTAACAAATATCAAGTGACAGATAGTTATGGTAATAAAATAGGAAATATTGCATATTCAACATCTGAAATTGAGGGATATTCAATAGAAGAACTTAAGTCATTCAGTAAATACTGAAATAAAGAAAAAAACGGAATAAAAAATCCAATAGGCGGTTGGGTTTCATCAGTGGAAAATCCTGCATATAGTAATTATGTGTTAAAAGTAAATTCGGATAATGAAGTAGATGATGTTAATGGATTTTTTAGAAATAATGATACAGAGTATAAAATTTTAGAGTGTTATAATCAAATTTTTAATGGAAATTATGGAGTTAAAGGAAAAATTATTATTGTATCGGAAAGACAAGTATGTCCAAGTTGTGATAATGTAATAAAAGCATTCAGTAGAGATTATAAAAATTTAGAGATTACTTTGATTGATGAATCGGGAAAAACGTATATTGTAAAAAATGGAGTAGTTAAGTAAAAGGAGGATATTATGGAAATATGTCAATATGAGTTCCAATTTCAAAATGAATTTATGGGAATTATAGAAAAAAGAATTGGCGGTTTGCTAGATGTTTCGATTAATCAAGAGAACATGATTAGAATTGATAAAGAGCAACAAAGTTTTATTTTAAGAAGGAAAGATTCTGAAAATTTTATGCTTTTTTCAGCAAATCAGGCAAGTTATGTATATTTGTTGATTGTAAGATGTGAAAAAAAATATGAAGAAGATTTAAGGCATATACTACTGGAGATTTGTGATGATATTGAAGAAGACTATGGTGAGGACCATAGAAGAGAAGTAAGAGATGTAGTATTAGAAAAAAGTAACAGGTTTTCAAAATTAGAAGAAAAATATAAAATATCAAAAATGTTTAATATTAAATAAATATAATTAAGCTAAAAAAGATTTATTCTAAAGTTGAATATAAATCGAATAAAGGGATAGGACAAACCTTCTGTGCCTTAATTTTTAAACTATATCTTATAAATACATTGCAGTTAAGCCTGCCTACACATAATTTGCCAGACTATATTATGTATTTTCAAGAGGTGTGGGATTCTTTTAGAAATAGTTTATAATTGGAGGATTGTATTTGACTTCTATAGAATTTGGAAAAATGTGCAGACCATATAATATTAAGTATAGAGAGATATTCGGATATGTACCATGCAGGGATGATTATTCTTGCAGTCAGGGTGAGTACTATGCGGCTTTGCAGATGTCAGTAGAAAAGAAAATAGAATAACAAAGACTTATTACAAAAAGAAAAAAAGATGTTTATACGGAATATAATAAAAGATATTAATAATTGAGAATAGAGTGAAAAATGCTTCTAAGGCAACAAAAGACATTGCCTTAGAAGTATTAAATTTCACACAGGAAAAACGCAAAAGCGGCATTTTTCATTTCTATCTGAACCGTAAAAGGTGGTATGGAAGAATTATATGGAGAAAGTTCAACAATGTGGGGGAACTAAAGGAAAAAATGGAATAAAAAAACCAATAGACGGCTGAGTTTCTGGCAGGAAAAGAAACTCAGATTTGTCATTTCTCAATTTTCCTCAGCAGTCTGAAAAAATATCTTCCAAAGAAAACTGTTTATATGGCATCATAGCTATCAAAATAACTTCTTTATTGGATAGTGGTTATAGTTTTTCAACAACTCTATTATACCATATTCAGTGAGGAGTTATTTGCTTTTTAGTAACGAAAAAAATTGTTTTTTAGAAAAATATAAAAATGGGGAACCAATTATCCAATAAAAATGTCTTATATATGAGTCGACTTAATTTAGAAGCAAAGGAGGAAATTATGGATTTCATAGTCAATGAAGTTATGGATGGGAATATGAATAGTACCATAAATGCCGGAAAGCATGAAAAGCTGAATGCAAAGAAGGATTACTTAAATGGAAAATTCATAAAAACTGTAGAAGAGAATAAAGATGCCATGTTCCGGCTGGCATATTCCATTGTTCTAAATCAGCAGGATGCAGAAGATATAGTCAGTGAAGCAGTATTAAAAGGATACAGCCATTTAGAGGATTTAAAAAATGCAAAGAAAATGAAAGCATGGCTGTTCCAGATTTTGGTAAATGAGAGCAAAGCCTGTCTGAAAAAACGCAGCCGAATGGATTTAGTTGAAGATTCTTCTTTATTTGAAGATAATGGAGATAATAAAGAAAATAATTATGATTTGTTAGAATTTGTGTGCCGGTTAGATGATATTTATAAGGAGGTTGTTATCCTATATTATTTTGAGGACTTCAATGTAAAAGAGATTGCAAACATTTTAGATATTTCTGAGGGTACAATAAAATCAAGACTTTCAAGAGCAAGAGCGAAGTTAAAGGAGTTTTTGGAAAACGATAATAAATGGAAAGGATGAGAAAGATGAATAAATTTGATAAAGAGGTAAGAAGGTTGGCAAAACAGACGAAGTGTATCACCAGCAAAGAATACGAAGAGAGAATGGATTTTTTATTAAAAAAACTTCATAGGGAAGATAGAAACAAAGTAAGAAAAAGTATATTTACATTTTCTGCGGGAAAAGCAGGTTTTGCTGCCTGCATTCTGATTGCAGCAGTTGTAGTGGCTGTTCCGACCACCGCAAAAGTTAATAATATGGTAGCGGAAAGAATGGCATCAATGAGTGAGAAAGAACAAAAAGTATATGTAGGAATGATGGATCCTGATAAACGTACCAGAGAACATGACACAGAGGCAATACGATATTCCAGAACATTATCGTCTGATGAAGAAATGCGTATGAATTATTTAAGTGGACAGTATGAAGAAGGGGTATTTCCGGAGGGAGGAATGAAGATTGTTGACAGATTGGAAGAGAATACAGAAATTACCTGTCCTGTTTTAGAAATATGGAACAGAGAATTTTATTTGCCGGAAAGAGAACTGACAGATAATGAATTGCTTCAGATGATTGATGTAATGCAAAAAGAGAGATATACAGCCGAAAATTCGGAGGAGTCAAAGAAAACGATAGCTGAACAGCAGGAATTTATTGAAAATCCAAATCCGGGAGAAAAGGATATAACTGAAGAGGAGGCAGTTGCAAAGGCCTCCGCTTATTTGCAGGGAATGTATGGGATAGATGTTTCTTCTATGAATTATACTGTGGAATTTGTTATGGGACATTATTTAGATGATGGGGGATACGGCGATTATGAAGTTATATTTCAAGGAAATGATGATTGGTCTTATGTAATAGATTTGAAAGGGGAAACAGGAGTTCCTACAGATATCATGATTCTAAAAGGAGATTTGAATTATGCGAATTATGTAAGCGGACAGTCATGGGAAGTAACAGAGAATGGGATTAATTCAGCTTACGAAAGCACAAAAGAAAAATTATTTGAAATGTTTGGCTCTGACATAGAAATCGTAAGAAGTACATGTGAATTTCCTATTGACGAAGATGAAAATGTAACAGAGGGTGCATTGTATTTTCTGTTTGAATCGGATAATGGTTACACATATCATTTCAGATATATGATAGATGAAGATATGATTGGATATTTCTTAATATCGGAAAATGATTCTTTATCCCTACATATTTCCCGAAATGGGTATGTTGTGATGCCGCTGGAGCCATAAAATTATGTACCGGTATTGGATGGGAATATCGGGATGAAAAAATATTAAATTTTCTGTCCGGCAGGAAAAGCCTGCCGGATTTTTAAGATAACTTATAAGTAAAAAAAGATTTATTCTAAAGTTTAATAATGTTGAATATAAATGTAATCAAGGGATAGGACAAACCTTCTGTTCCTTGATTTTTTTAAACTATATCTTGTAAATGTGTTACGGTTTATCTAATGTGTTTATAATTTGCGGGATTACATATTATTCCATTCATATCAGAACTGTAACATGCACACAAATTAATACAAGATTTTAGTTTACAACAATTCAAAAAAATGATAAAATTTTGTCAAACGCAGGGGTTTTACCCTGAAAAAAAGGAGGATATATAAAATGCCTAGAACTAAACAATCAATGGATGGTAATACAGCCGCAGCTCACGTTGCTTATGCGTTTACAGATGTTGCAGCTATTTACCCTATTACACCTTCAAGCCCAATGGCTGATTCAGTAGATATCTGGTCAGCAGCAGGACAGAAGAATATTTTCGGCAATCAGGTTAAGGTTGTAGAAATGCAGTCTGAAGCCGGTGCGGCAGGAACTGTACATGGTTCGCTTGCAGCAGGTGCCATTACAACAACATTTACAGCATCACAGGGACTTCTCCTGATGATTCCTAATATGTATAAGATAGCTGCAGAACAGCTTCCATGTGTATTTGACGTATCAGCACGTACGGTAGCTACACAGTCACTTAACATTTTCGGTGACCACAGTGATGTATATGCATGCCGTCAGACAGGTTTTGCAATGCTTGCAGAGACGAACCCACAGGAAGTTATGGATTTAAGCCCTGTTGCACATCTTGCAGCAATCGAAGGAAAAGTACCGTTTATTAATTTCTTCGATGGTTTCCGTACTTCACATGAGATTCAGAAGATTGAGAAGTGGGATTATGAAGACTTAAAAGAAATGTGCAATATGGATGCAGTAAAAGCATTCCGTGAGCATGCACTTAATCCTGAGCATCCTACAATGCGTGGTTCTCATGAAAATGGTGATGTATTCTTCCAGCATCGTGAAGCATGTAACCCTGTATATGATGCATTACCAGCAGTAGTTGAGAAATACATGAAGAAAATCAATGAAAAACTTGGTACAGATTATGATTTATTCAATTACTATGGTGCAGAAGATGCAGACCGTGTAATTATCGCAATGGGTTCAATCTGCGACGTAGCAGAAGAAGTTATAGATTATTTAACAGCTAAGGGAGAAAAAGTAGGTCTTATCAAAGTTCGTTTATATCGTCCTTGGGTATCATCAGCACTCCTTAAGGTAATTCCTAAGACAGCTAAAAAGATTGCTGTTCTTGACCGTACAAAAGAGCCTGGTTCATTGGGCGAGCCTCTCTACCTTGATGTAGTTACAACACTTCGTGAAGCAGGTCTTAATGATATCGTTGTAACAGGAGGACGTTATGGTCTTGGTTCTAAGGATACTCCTCCTTCATCAGTATTTGCAATTTACAAAGAACTTGAGAAGGATGCTCCTAAAGCACGTTTTACAATCGGTATCGTAGATGATGTTACAGAATTAAGCTTACCTGAGGTTAAGCCGGCACCTATTACATCTGCTAAAGGAACAGTTGAGTGTAAATTCTGGGGACTTGGCGGTGATGGTACTGTTGGTGCTAACAAGAACTCTACAAAGATTATCGGTGACCATACAGATAAATATATTCAGGCATACTTCCAGTATGATTCAAAGAAGACAGGCGGTATCACAATATCTCACTTGAGATTTGGTGACAATCCTATTAAGAGCCCTTATTATATTAATCAGGCAGACTTCGTGGCATGTCATAATCCGTCATATGTAACAAACGGTTACAAGATGGTTCAGGATGTTAAGCCGGGCGGAGTATTTATGATTAACTGCCAGTGGTCTGATGAAGAACTTGACAAGCATATGCCTGCAGCATCTAAGAAATATATTGCAGATAACAATATTCAGTTATATACAATCAATGCTATTGATAAGGCTATTGAAATCGGTATGGGCAAACGTACCAATACAATTCTCCAGTCAGCTTTCTTCAAATTAGCAGATGTCATGCCTATTGACCAGGCTGTTGAATTTATGAAGGCAGCAGCTAAGAAGTCATACAGCAAGAAAGGTGACGCAGTAGTAGAAATGAACTACAAGGCTATTGATGCCGGTGTAGATGCGGTTCATAAAGTAGAGGTTCCGGCTTCATGGTCTAATCCTGAGGCAGATGCTCCTGCAAAAGAGCTTACAGGACGTCCGGATACAGTTAAGATGGTTAAAGAGCTTCTTCAGCCAATCTCACTTATGGATGGTGACAGCCTTCCTGTATCAGCATTCAAGGATATTGCTGACGGTCAGTTCGAAGTAGGTGCTTCAGCTTATGAAAAACGTGGTACTGCAGTTATGGTTCCTGAGTGGGATCCTGAAATCTGTAAACAGTGTAATCAGTGTGCATTCGTATGTTCACATGCTACAATCCGTCCGTTCATGGTAAGTGAAGATGAGATTAAGGCAGCTCCGGCAGACCTTAAGACAGCAGACAGCAAGCTTGCAGGCGGACAGTACAAGTTTACAATGAGCGTATCTCCGTTAGACTGTATGGGATGTGGTGAGTGTATTACAGTATGTCCTGCTGAAGGTGCTATTAAGATGGTACCACAGGATACACAGTCAGCTCAGCAGCCTGTATTTGATTACTTAGTTGCTAACGTAAGCAAGAAACCGGGCTTACCTGCTGATACAACTCCACTTGGTTCACAGTTCAACCAGCCGCTCCTTGAATTCTCAGGAAGCTGTGCAGGATGTGCTGAAACATCATATGCAAGATTAATTACACAGTTATTTGGTGAGCAGATGTATATCTCAAATGCAACAGGATGTTCTTCAATCTGGGGCGGTCCTGCAGCAACATCACCATATACTGTAAATAAAGATTCAAATAAGGGACCTGCATGGTCAAACTCATTATTTGAAGATAATGCAGAGCATGGATTTGGTATGTACATTGGTCAGAAGACACTTCGTGATCAGGCAATCGCTCTTATTGAAGAGATAGTTGCTTCTGATAAAGCTTCGGTTGAATTAAAGGATGCATTTGAAAAATTCAAAGCTACAAAAGAGGATACAAAGAAAAACGCAGCAGATGCAGAAGCTTTAATTGCAGAGTTAGAGAAATCTGCAGCAGCAGGATGTGAGAAATCTAAGGAAGTCCTTGAAAAGAAACAGTATCTTGCTAAGAAGTCAGTATGGATATTCGGTGGTGACGGATGGGCTTACGATATAGGTTTCGGTGGTCTTGACCATGTACTTGCAGCAGGTGAGAATGTAAATGTTATGGTATTCGATACAGAAATGTATTCTAATACAGGCGGTCAGGCTTCTAAGGCATCAAATATTGGTGAAGTATGCCAGTTCGCAGCAGCAGGTAAGGAAATCGGTAAGAAGAGCCTTGCTGAAATAGCTATGAGCTATGGTTATGTATATGTAGCACAGATAGCACTTGGAGCAAATCCGGCACAGGCTGTTAAAGCTATTGCAGAAGCAGAAGCTTACAACGGACCATCACTTATTATCGGATATGCACCTTGTGAACTTCACGGTATTGCTAAGGGCGGAATGAACCACTGTCAGGATGAGATGAAGAAAGCTGTTAAGGCAGGATATTGGAATCTCTTCTCATTCAACCCTGCACTTAAGGCAGAAGGTAAGAATCCGTTTACTCTTACATCTAAGGAGGGCGACGGAACATATCAGGAATTCCTTAACAATGAGGCACGTTATACACGTCTTATTAAGCCATTCCCTGAGAGAGCTGAGAAACTCTTCAATGAATCAGAGAAGGCAGCTAAAGAGCGTTATGAGCACTTGTTAAAGTTAGTAGAGCTTTATAAATAGAATATTATATAATGCAATGGTAAACGGCGTAGCCATGTTTGGCTATGCCGTTTTATTTTTTTACGAAAATATATCAAATGGTAACAGTTACAGATTTTATTCTGTAATTGTATTAAATACAAAAATTTGGTATAATAATCTGTATGCGATTATACAGAAGGCAGGTGATGAGGTATGATGAATATATACAGGACAGATGAGGCGGTTTTGCATATCATGAAAGACTTCGAGGGTGGAGCATGGATACAGCTTATTAATCCCACAAGTAAAGAAATCAATGTTCTTGCAGAAAGTTTTGGAGTAGAAGTAAATGATATAGCTGCCGCATTGGATGAAGAGGAGAGTTCACGTATAAGTCTTGAGGATGGTTATACGCTGATATTAGTGGATATTCCGTCACCGGAGGTTCGTCATGAAAAGACTATGTATACAACAATTCCGCTTGGAATTATTTTAACACAGGATGTAATAATTACTATATGCAGGGAAGATACACCAATTTTGCAGCAGTTTGTAAATAATAGAGTAAGAGAATTCAGTACAAAGAAAAGAATGAGATTTATATATCAGATATTGTTCAGATCAGCTGCATTATATCAGACAAATCTTAGAATGATAGATAAGAAACGTACAGAAATAGAAGAACGGGTAGATGGAGATACACAGGATGTAGACCTTATTGAACTTCACGAATTGGAATCCACACTTGTATATTTTGCAACATCATTACGTGCCAATATTATTGTACTTGAGAGACTTAAAAGGTATAAAAGACTGGAGCAGTATTCAGAGGATATGGATTTGTTAGAGGATGTTACAGTTGAGTATCAGCAGGCTATAGAGATGACGGCTATATATAGGGATGTCATAGATGGTACCAGAGAATTGCTGTCAGATGTAATTGATAACAGGCTCAATAATGTGATGAAGTATCTTACATCCATAACTATAGTTATGGCTATACCAACTATTATATCAGGAATATATGGCATGAACGTGGCCGGTAAATGGATGCCTTTATCCACAACACCAAACGGATTTGGAATAATATGCATTATAATACTTGTAATATGTCTTATTACGCTATTTGTATTAAGGAAGAAAAAGATGTTATAAGTGTGAGAAGAAAATCTAAGGCAGCAAAAGACGCAGCCTAAGATTTTCTAAGTCTCACACCGAAGAATCGCTGGGGCGATTCTTCCAATATAATTTCATGTATTGTTTGTGACGGCACCGCCGGCATGACTGAAAGGGTGATAAAAGATGAATGATATAATATCAAAGTTAATTATATATGGAGATTTGCCGGAAGAATCAATACTTGTCCGGCTTGCAGATGTATGCAGACAGTTAAAGTCGGATGAATTTAAAAAGGATGAACTGGTAACTACTGTATATAAGCAGGTGAAAAAACTCCTGATAACAGCTACAGAGTATGGGTTTGATAAAAATCTGTGGCACAATTATCTTACATTTTTGCTTATTACTGATGAAAATCCATTTAGTATAACGTGTGAGAAAGTGGGAGCTAATGATGGAAGCGTAAATTATTTTGCGAAAAATGATTTTAAAGAGTTCAAGGAATTGTTTGACTATGACTTTTCAGACATGGAAGAGAAACTTTCCATAGATTGTTTCAGCATACTGTCAAATTACAAGGCTATAGGAAAGCCTGAGCTTATGTATAATAAAAATGTAAGTGAAAAGGTTATTGCACTTAGTGAAAAATTGGAAAATGCTGCAGATGAGAATGAGTTTTTTGAATATATTACAACATTTTATAAAGATTATGGAGTGGGAATGTTTGGACTGAATAAGGCTTTCAGAATCAGTTCAGAAAAATCAGGTAAGGTTATATTTAATGCTATTAACAATATGGACAAGGTAATGTTAGATGACCTGATTGGATATGAGATTCAGAAGAAAAAACTTATTGATAATACGGAGGCATTTGTTGAAGGCAAAAAGGCTAATAATGTACTGTTGTTTGGTGACAGTGGTACAGGAAAGTCTACAAGTATTAAGGCAATAGTTAATGAATACTATGACAGAGGACTTAGAATGATTGAAATATATAAACATCAGTTTAAGGATTTGTCAAATGTGATTGCACAGATAAAAAATAGGAATTACAGGTTCATTATCTATATGGATGATTTATCATTTGAAGAATTTGAGACGGAATATAAGTTTTTAAAGGCAGTTATAGAAGGCGGAGTAGAGACTAAGCCTGAAAATATACTTATATATGCAACATCCAACAGAAGGCATTTGATTAAAGAAACATGGAATGACAGAAATGATGTGGAACAGGATAATGGAATGCATCGTTCTGATACTATGGAAGAAAAGCTGTCATTAGTAAATAGGTTTGGTGTTACGATTAATTACTCAAAGCCGTCCCAGAAAGAATACTTCAATATAGCGATACAGCTTGCAAGAAGAGCCGGAATCGAAATATCAGATGAGGAAATATGCAGGGAAGCCAATAAGTGGGAATTAAGCCATGGCGGAATATCAGGAAGAACTGCACAACAGTTTGTTAATTATCTTCTATGTCAGGTATAAAATGTGAAAATATAGAAAGGAATATGATTAAGATGAATAGATTCAGGCTGCCTTACTGTATGACAGTGGAGGAGGGGATATTTGAAAGAGTTGACGAGGTTATATCAGGATATATTCCCGGGATTAATATGCAGAAGGCGATAATAGTAACGGAAGAAAATCTGAAAAATATATTTCCGGACTGTCTGGATGAAATATCAAGAGACTTTAAGAACAGTGAAGTTTTTCTTGTAGACAAGAGTTCATATGATGATGCGGTGGATTTGGGGAAATATATATGCATGAATGATATACAGGTCGTTATAGGGTTTGGAGGAGGAATGGTGCTGGATATGGCTAAGTTTGCGGCTTTTATCAGTAAGACCACATATATCAGCCTTCCAACCACACTAAGCAACGACAGTATTGCTTCTCCATTTGCCGTATTGGGTACTGATGATGGTACACGTAAGACGTTTGGATGTAAGATACCATCATGTATAATAGTAGATGTGGATGTGATAATGAATACACCTGAAGATCAGTTGAAATCCGGTATAGGCGATACCATTTCAAAATATACGGCATTGTATGATTGGAAATTATCATGTGCAGCTAAGAATACAAAACTTGATGATTTTGCATATATGATATCGGAAATGGCACTTAATTCGGTATGTTACCATGAAAACAAATCATTAAAAAGCAAAAGTTTTATAAGGACGCTTACGGAAGCACTTGTAATGGGAGGACTGGCGATGGAGATAGCAGGTTCTTCAAGACCAAGCAGTGGTTCAGAGCATTTGTTTTGTCATTCATTAGAGGAAAATCATAAAGAGATTAAAATATCACATGGTATAGCTGTTGCTATGGGCAGTGTGGCAGCAAGTATATTTCAAGGCAGGGATGAGAAAAAGCTTGTAAATATACTTAATGCGTATGATATAGATTATAATCCTATGAATTATGGTATTACCAAAGGTATATTTATAGATGCATGGCAGAGGGCGGAAGCTACAAGAAAGAACCGCATCACTATTTTAAGCGAGACGGTTCTGAATTCTGAATGGCTCAGTGAAATATATGACAGAATGACGGATAAAGAGCTGTATAAGATTTAAGATACCTGATGTTCAAACTGAAAAATTGAATCATTATTGCTTAAATAAATCTATTACCATATGGATAAGCCATCTTATACCTGCAAATATTATAAACATAAACATAAATCCCAATAATCCGGATGCGATATCGGCAAATTCCATATTTCCGGTACCGGTTACTTTCTGACCTATTTCGATGGCAAATGTTATGACTATAATAACAGTAAAAACATATATCCATGCTATAACAAGCACATGATTTTTACTAAGCCATTTGAATAATGGATATACAATAAACAGCATCAACATTCCAAGAATACCTATAACTACGAAATGAAGTTGTTTATCATCCATAACGTTTTCGTAACTGTCATTCAGGGATAATATTTTATTATGTATTTGGGCAATAATCTCTACTATAATATACAAAAAATCTTTCATTTTAATAAAACCTTTCTGGTGTATATAATATCAGAATGAGTATATAAACAAAAAACAAATTTGTCAATATACATTACAGTGTCTTTCAAGTACAGAAGTGGAGGAAATAATGTCAGAGAACAATAACATATTAGGTACGGCACCGATAGGAAGTCTTTTGAAAAAGTTTGCCATACCAAGCATTATAGCAATGTTGGTAAGTGCTTTATACAATATAGTAGACCAGTTTTTTATAGGGCAAAGTGTGGGAGCACTTGGAAACGCCGCTACAAATGTTGCGTTTCCACTTAGTACGTCATGTGTAGCAATAGCTTTGCTGCTGGGGATAGGAGGAGCGTCTGCATTTAATCTGGAGATAGGGGCCGGACATGGAAAAAAGGCAGTACATTATATAGGAAATGCAATAACATGGCTGATAGCATTAGGAGTTATATTATGTGTGATTGTACAGATATTTTTAACTCCTATGCTAAAATTTTTTGGCTCGCCTGATAATGTACTTGGCTATGCAGAAACATATACATCCATTACGTCATTTGGATTTCCGTTTCTTATACTTGCTACCGGAGGCGGACACCTTATCAGGGCAGACGGAAGCCCTAAGTATACGATGCTCTGTAATCTTTCAGGGGCAATAATAAATACTATATTAGATCCTATACTTATATTCGGATTTAATATGGGTATGGCAGGGGCGGCAATAGCAACAATAGTAGGGCAGATATTTTCCGGAATGCTTGCAATATACTATTTTATGCATTTTAAGACCGAAAAATTAACAGGCAGGCATTTAATACCACAATGGAAATATATGGGAAGAATTATAGCTTTGGGAGCATCTCCATTTTTTAACCAGATAGCTATGATGATTGTACAGATTGTAATGAACAAATCCCTTACCCATTATGGAAATATGTCTTCATATGGAGGAGATATACCTCTTGCATGTGCAGGTATAATTACAAAAGTCAGTATGGTGTTCTTTTCGGTAATAATAGGAATATCACAAGGATTGCAGCCGATAGTAAGCTTTAATTATGGAGCAGGCAAATATAAACGTGTAAAGGATGCAGTATTTTTGGCAATGAAGTCAGGAATGATAATATCTGTTATTGCATTTTTAATGTTTTGGTTCGCACCGAGGCAGATTATATCTTTGTTTGGTTCAGGTACGAAAAAGTATTATGAGTTTGCAACATCATATTTCAGAATATTTTTGTTCTTTACATTTATAAACTTTGTACAGCCTATTGCATCTAATTTCTTTACGGCAATAGGAAAACCATATAAAGGAATATTTTTATCGCTTACAAGGCAGATAATATTTTTACTTCCATTAATACTTATACTGCCTTTGTTTATGGGAATCGATGGAATAATGTATGCCGGTCCGTGTGCGGATTTGGTGGCAGGAGTTATTGCCATGGTAATGACTTATATGGAGGTAAGTAAATTTAATCAAAAAAAGATTAAGAATGAATAGACTATATATAACGGGAGGTATGAAAATGATAGAGACTGATAAAAAATGGGGACTGGTACTTGCCGGCGGTGGTGGAAAAGGGGCATATCAGGTAGGAGTAATGCGGGCTATAAGAGAAAAACTTCCCGGTATAGATATTGCTGCCATATCAGGAAGCAGTGTAGGAAGTCTTAATATGGTGCTGTTCCAACAGGAAGACCAGATTTTGTCGGAGGAGATATGGAGCAATATTACTCCGGGACAGTTTTTACACACAGAATTACATATGTTTGATTTTAAAGATGGTATAATGACGAGAGATGGGCTGCTTAGCATTATTGATAACAAAATAAATCTTGATAAAATTACACACAGCCATCGTACACTTTATGCCACAGTATCAAAATATACATCAGAAGATAGTATGTTAGCACAGGCGGAATATTTAAAACTGAACGGATGCAGTAAAGATAAAATAAAAGATATATTACTGGCATCATCAGCAATTCCATATATATATGAATCGGTAGTCATAGATGGGGTAAAGTACAGAGATGGAGGACTTGCGGATAATCTTCCCATAGAGCCTTTATATGATATGGGCATAAGGAATATGATAGTGATTGCTTTGTCACCTGATACCATTCTGAAAGAACATAGATTTCCGGGTACAGAATTTATGTATATAAAGCCGGGAAGGTCGCTGGGGGATATTTTCGGCGGAACATTGGATTTTAGCGGATATAACGCAGCTGTACGCATGAAAATGGGATATTTGGATGGAATAAGGGAGATAGAGTTTTATGGTAAGGATGAAAATGATGCAGAATTTCAAATTATAAAACAGGAGAGGCAGAGACTTGAATATGAACAGTTCAGTCTTGAGAACAGGGTATCAAATATACAAAATGGCATAAATAGAAATATGGATAATATACTTAAATATTTAAAAAGTTATGTTCCATAAATTTTGCTACTCCGTCATTTTCATTTGTATCAGTTATATAATCAGCTGCATTTTTGACTTCAGCTATTGCATTTGCAACGGCAATACCATAACCGCACTCAGATATCATATCAATATCATTTATATCATCGCCGAATACGGCAACTTTGTTAAGTGAAATGTTTAATCTGAGTGTAAGTTCTTTTATTGCATTTACTTTCCCTGCATTATTAGAAATAAATGCATATCTGTTTTCGTTTCTATATGTTATCATACGGCATCCGGTTAAAGATACAATGTCTGCAGCAAGCTCCGGTCTGAAACATTCCATTACGATTTTAAATGGAGGTTTAGATAAAGGTTTATCAAAGTCACAAGTAAAAGATGGACTTTCATATGTATTTGGAGATGCAGAATTAAGGGAAGCAAATTTTCTGAATATACCATCATCATTGACAACAGAAATGTAACCATCAGGATTTTCTTTTTTTATAATATTAAGTATTTCATTAGCAGAATTAAGTTCCATGTAGAATCCATGTAAGAGTTTTTCGTTATGGAAAATCATTGTACCATCATTTGTAATCTGATAGTCAGGAAGAATCTGACTGATAAATGGCTGAATACCTGTTATATATCTTGCCGTAGCGACGGAAGTCATAATACCATAATCTTTACATTTCATAAAAACTTCAGCAGAATAGTCAGAAATAGTTTTATCATTTCTAAGCAATGTATTATCCAAATCTGTTACAACTAATTTAATATTCATTTTTACCTCCTTTTCAGCCTTAAATTTTATTTTCACACTTGAATGAAATATGATTTTTTTCTGCATACTAAGTGTATATCAGGAAAGGAGAAATTTCAATGGGAATAGTAAAAATAAGTGATGAAAAAGATTTTGAAAATCAGGTAATTAATACAGAAGGAAGGGTGATGGTGGACTTCTATGCGGACTGGTGCGGACCATGTAAAATGATGTCTGAGGTCATAGAAAAGGTGGCAGTAGAAAAGCCGGAACTAAAGGTATGTAAGATAAACATAGATGATAACCGAGATGTAGCGTCAAAGTATGATGTTATGAGTATTCCTACAGTTATGGTCTTTCAAAACGGTACACAGGTCAGTAAATCTATAGGTTCAAAAACAAAGGCAAGGCTTATACAGGAACTGGGCATATAAATAAGATTTTGCAAATGAGGCTAACTATGCTATAATAAACACTTGATAAAACAGACTGATATACAAGGAGGCATGGTGATAAAAATGGCAGAAAAGGAACTAAAGTTATATGATTCATTTCTTAAGAATAATCAAATAGACAATAAATATTATGATAAATATCAGGTGAAAAGAGGATTAAGGAATCAGGATGGTACCGGAGTGATGGCCGGTGTAACTAATATCTGCAATGTTCATGGTTACATTGTTAATGAGGGAGAAAAAGAGCCGGATGAGGGAGAACTTACATTTAGAGGTTACAGTATTAAGGAACTGATAAATAATGTTGAAAATGAAAAACGGTTTGGGTATGAAGAAATAGTATATCTATTGTTGTCCGGTGAACTTCCAGACAAAGAACAGCTTAAACAGTTTAATTCTTTAATAGATGAAAACAGGCAGCTTCCAAATGATTTTTTTGGAGACATGATATTAAAGGCACCTTCATTAAATATTATGAATAAGCTGTCACGTTCAGTACTATCCTTATATTCTTATGATGACTGTCCTGATATGATTACGCCAAAGCATGAGATAGATACGGCAATATCTGTTATATCAAAACTTCCTGTTATAATGGTACTTGCATATTATGTGAAGCAGTCGGTATATTGCGGTGAATCAATGATAATGCATCCGGTAATACAGGGTCAGTCAACTGCGGAAACAATATTATCAACACTTCGCAAGGACAGACAGTTTACAGATGAGGAGGCAAAAATACTTGATGTAGTACTTATGCTTCATGCAGAACATGGTGGTGGAAATAACTCTACATTTTCATGCAGGGTATTGTCATCATCGGGAACAGATCCATATTCAGCATATGCAGCAGCAATAGGTTCACTTAAAGGACCAAAGCATGGCGGTGCAAATCACAAAGTATCAGCAATGCAAAGGTTTATAAGAGATACGGTTAAGAACTGGAACAGCGACGGAGAGATAATTGACTGCCTTAGAAAGATCGTAAATAAAGAGGCATTTGACAAGACCGGGCTTATCTATGGAATGGGTCATGCAGTATACACATTATCAGACCCAAGGGCATTAATACTAAAGTCTAATGCAGAAAAAATGGCAAGAGGCACCGAATTTGAGGCTGAATTAAAACTTATTAAAAAAGTAGAAGAGCTGTCACCAATGGTATTTAAAGAGGTGAAAGGTGATTCAAAGATTATATGTGCCAATGTGGATATGTATAGCGGATTCGTCTATAAGATGCTTGGTATACCTGAAGATTTATACACACCTTTATTTGCCGTATCAAGGATGGCGGGATGGAGTGCACATCGTTTTGAAGAACTGGTTTCCGGCAGGAGAATTATAAGACCGGCATATAAGTCTGTAACGGGACGAAAAGAATACATAAGTATAGACGATAGGAAATAATCGTAAAAGGCGGAGGAAACATATGTATAATGATATAAATATAGGGCCTGTAACAATTCATATGTATGGTATCATGATAACCATAGGGGTTATTGTGGCATATATCTTGTGTGAGTACAGAGCTAAAAAGAGAGAACTGGACAGTGATATAATATTTGGTATATTATGGTGTACAATGGTAGGAGGTGTAATTGGTTCAAGGTTTTTGTATTACATTGTGAGCATAAAGGATATTATGGATGACATTTCACTAATCTGGAATTTTTCTACCGGATTTGTAGTATATGGATTTATAATCGGTGGTGTAGTATCAAGTTACATATACTGTAGAATAAAAAAAGTGTCCGCAGCAAAGTATTTTGACCTTATAATGCCTGAAGTTGCTTTGGCACAGGGAATCGGAAGGATAGGATGCTTTTTTGCGGGGTGCTGCTATGGAAGGCAGACAGATTCAGTATTCGGAATTGCATTTAAACATTCGGACTACGCACCAAATGGAGTAAAACTTATACCTACACAGCTTATATCAAGTGCAGGAGATTTTATAATAGCAGGTATACTGTTCCTGTATGCAGAAAAAGAAAGACCGGATGCATGTGTAGGGGCATTATATATGATTCTGTATGGATTAGGAAGATTCCTGGTAGAATTTTTAAGAAATGATTACAGGGGGAATATAGGAATCCTGTCTACTTCCCAGTTAATATCTGTTATTGTGTTTGCAGCGGGAATAGTGTTATTTATTAAAAAGAAACAAAAAAAGAGTGCATAATTGCTTCGTAGTAATGTTGTAAAAAAGATGTAGTTTTAAATACTATTTTATATTGACAATATGTCTATAATGCCTTAATATAAAAATAGTTTGAATATCAAAATATTTTTATATGGAGGAATACTATGTTACCGGAACTTAGAATTGGAGATAAAACAGTCACACTGCCTATAATACAAGGTGGAATGGGAGTAGGAGTAAGTAGGTCAGGACTTGCAGGTGCAGTAGCAAAAGAAGGTGGTATAGGAATAATATCTACGGCACAGATAGGATATGATGAGGAAGGATTTGAACAAAATCCGGCAGAGTGTAATCTGAAAGCCATAAATAAACATATTAAAAAGGCAAAAGACATTGCAGGCGGGAACGGAATGGTCGGAGTTAATGTAATGGTGGCATTGAAACATTATAAAGAGCATGTAAAAGAGGCTGTAAAAGCAGGTGCGGATGTGATAATATGCGGTGCAGGACTGCCTGTTGATTTACCGGAACTTGTAAAAGAAGAAACATCTAAAATAGCACCTATTGTATCATCAGCAAGGGCAAGCAGTATAATACTTAAGATGTGGGATCATAAATATAAGAGAACGGCTGATTTTCTGGTTGTAGAAGGACCGATGGCAGGTGGGCATCTTGGATATAGCAGGGAGCAGCTTTCTGAATTGGACAATTACAATTTTGATGAAGAAATTAAAAAAATTATTGATAGTAAGAAGCAATATGAAGAGAAGTATAATTGCAGTATTCCGGTTATAGTAGGAGGAGGTATATTTGACCATAAAGATATAGAGCATGTTTTATCGCTGGGGGCAGATGGTGTACAGATGGCAACACGTTTCGTGGTTACGGAAGAATGTGATGCAGACATTTTGTATAAACAGGCATATTTGAATGCAAAGGCAGAAGATATAGACATAGTAGTAAGTCCTGTTGGCATGCCGGGACGTGCTGTGCATAATAAGTTTATAGAAAGTGTAGAAAATGGAAGAAAAGCTATATCCAAATGTTATCAATGCCTTGAAAAGTGTAATCCTGCGAATGTGCCATATTGTATTACAAAGGCACTTACTGATGCGGTAAGGGGAAATGTTGATGAAGGACTAATTTTCTGTGGCTCTAACGCAGACAGAATCAACAGTATAACTACGGTACATCAGCTTATGCTTGAACTGGCAGGAGAAAATTAAATATATCAGGTTAAAGAAGGCATAGTATTAAATGGAAATACATATATTTTATTAAAGATAACAGACCTTATCGAGGGAAGTATGACTATTTATACAGTGAAACCGGGAGATAGTATAGATGCCATTGCTGCAAAATATGGAGTGCCGGCAGAGAGGATTATATATGTAAACCAATTGACATATCCTTACAGGATTGCAGTTGGTCAGGCATTGCTTATAACATTTAATGAGATATATGGCGGAACAGGTATTATTGCAAATGGGTTTGCCTATCCCTTTATAAGTCCGTGGGTATTGGAACAGACGCTGCCTTTCTTAACGGAATTATCGGTGTTTTCATATGGGTTTACAATAGAAGGAGATTTGGTAAATCCCGTATTGCCTACTGAATGGATGATAAGGGCTGCTATAGACTATGGAGTGAGCCCTGTACTTACATTGACACCATTTGGACCGGATGGTCAGTTTAATAATTACCTTATCCACAGGATGTTATCGGATACGGAGTCCAGAAATCGTCTTATAAGGAACATATATGATGCAGTTCTGTACAGAGGATATGAAGGGGTAAATATAGATTTTGAATTTATACTGGCAGAAGACAGGGACTTGTTTACGGAGTTTGTAAGAGATGTTACATATGCAATAAATGAGCTGGGATATGAAGTAACAGTGGATTTGGCACCAAAGACTTCGGCAGACCAGCCGGGATTACTTTATGAAGGCAAGGATTATCCGGCATTAGGTGAAGCAGCAAACAGAGTACTTATAATGACATATGAGTGGGGATATACTTATGGTCCGGCAATGGCAGTAGCACCAATTAATAAGGTGAGGGAAGTTATAGAATATGCTGTTACAGAAATTCCACCGGAAAAAATCAGCATGGGTGTACCTAATTATGGATATGACTGGCCGCTTCCATATGTAAGAGGAGAGTCAAAAGCAAAGACCATAGGAAATATTGAAGCACTGCAGATAGCGGTAAATAATAATGTGGAGATTTTATTTGATGAAACATCAAAAGCACCATACTTCAGTTATGTATCAAATGGAGTTACACATGAGGTATGGTTTGAAGATGCCAGAAGTATTCTTGCAAAATACAGACTTAGGGATGAATATGGACTGCATGGTATCGGATGCTGGCAGATTATGCAGCTCTTCAGAGTGATGTGGATTCTTGCACAGGGAGATATATGGAGTATTTCTATAGAATAAAAGGTATTAAAAGAAACCGAAATGCATTGATATTTGTATTACAATAAAGTATAATAGAGCTATATTAATGTAATGAGGTGACGAAAATGGATAATGGCTGCGAAAATTTATATTGCCTTGAAAAGTTTGTATCCTTAAAGGAGTTCAAAAAGCAGGGTCAAAAAGTTATGGAATCCATGAACAATGTAATGTTCATTACCATAAATCTGAAGAATTTCAAGTATTTTAATCAGACATATGGTATGAGTGCCGGAGATGAACTGCTTGAGCATATGAAAGCACATTTTTGTCTGCATTTACATGAATGTAAACTTGCGACATATACGTATGCGGATCATATTTCAGCACTTTTGGAGCTGGATGATATACAGAGTGATAATAAGCTGGAATATTTAAAGAATCTGGGGACAAGTTTTGTTAATCAGATAAATGATAAGTATCCGTTGGCAAAAGTACATCTTAATTGTGGAGTGTATTTTGTAAAAGATAAATATGAAGCATTTGAAGAGGTACAGGATAAAGGAAGATATGCACGCAAGTCGATAAGCGATACATATAATAATTTTATAGCAGTATATACGGATGATATAGGAAAAAAGGCAATACAAGAAGCAGGAGTTATTCCACTATTCGAATATGCACTGGAGAATAATACGATTGAACTTTACCTTCAGCCAAAATTCACCATTGATACTCAGGAGCTTATAGGAGCAGAAGCATTATCAAGAATTATTGATATGAATGGTAATGTCATATCTCCGGGAATATATATTTCGGTGTTGGAAAAGTCAGGATTAATAACAGAACTTGACAGGCGGATGATATATCTTTTAATAGAAAAGATGAAAGAGTGGAAAGAGTCTGACAAAGAACTTATGACAGTGTCTATAAATCTTTCAAGAGTAGATTTTACCGTACCGGGATTTATAGAAGAAATAGATATGGCTATTGAAAATGCAGGACTTCCTAAAAAAGTATTTGAGTTTGAATTGACAGAAACAGTATTTTGTGAGAATATTGATGGAATTATACAAAAGATTGACGAAATGAGGAAAAAGGGATATAAGATAAGTATGGATGATTTCGGAACAGGTTATAATTCTCTTCATATTTTGGGAATAGTTCCAATAGATATAATAAAGTTTGACAGAGGATTTGTACTTAATAGTCTGTCTACAGAAAAAGGATTTACAATAATGTCAAGCCTTATTAATACATTTAGTCTGACTAATTTTGAGATTGTATGTGAAGGTGTGGAGACCAGAGAAGAAGAGCAGATGGTAAGTAAGACAGGATGCAATATTATTCAGGGATATCTGCATGACAAGCCACTGCCAATAGATGAGTTTGAAGTAAAATATATTAATAAAAAGATGGCAGTGTAAAAAAATGCAATGTGTTATAGTTTTAACTATACACATTGCATTTTTTTTATTTTTTAAATTCTTCTTCATAATAGGTAATCATTTCGTCATGATTTCTGTTGCTTAAACCTGATTTAACCAGCTTTCGTATAATGTCATATATAACTGCGAACAGTGGTACACCTATTATCATTCCGGTAAATCCCCATAATCCGCCAAATAGAATAATGGCAAAAAGCACCCAGAAGCTGGAAAGTCCTGTGGCATTTCCAAGAATCTTAGGACCGAGTATATTACCGTCAAATTGCTGCAATATTATAATAAATACAAGAAATTCTATTGCTTTAACAGGGTCGGCAATTAGTATTATAAAAATAGATGGTATGGCACCTATATATGGTCCGAAGAACGGTATTATATTTGTTATGCCTACTATAACGCTAACCAGAACTGCATATGGCATATTAAATATAAGGGTAAATATGTAGCATATAATTCCGATTATGGCGGAATCAAGTATCTTACCGCTTAAAAAACCTTCAAACATTTTGTCAGCATATTTTACTTCATTAAAAATGATATCGGCATATTTTTGGGGAATCATGCCATAAAGTATCATTTTAGCCTGATAAGAAAGCTTTTTTCGCCCTGCCAGAAGATATATGGCAGCTATTATCCCAATAATTAAATTTTTAAATATGATAAAGATGCTGAATATTCCGTTTGAAAATCCTGATACAATCATCTGCATATTAGGAATCATGGTATTTTTCAGCCATGACTGAAGATTATCCGTTAAATCAGCAGTCAGTTCCTCCATATATTTCTGAGTAGTAGTATTTTCGGCAATATGTGTCTGTATCCATGATGTAACTTCATCAGTAATTCCCGGAAGCTGGCGGAACAATTTGATAACACTGTCAGCAAGCTGGGGGATTACCATTGACATAATCAGCCATATTGATAATAGCCCAAAAGCCATGCTTATAAATATGCTGATGGGAGCAACATTTATATCTTTTTTACCGTGCATACGCTCATGGTACAATTTGTTAAAAAAGTTGTCAAACCAGTTACATAGAGGCTTTAACAGATAAGCAATAACACATCCATATATAAGCGGCATTAAAATCCGGCTGAAATTAGAAATAACTGAATTAACATTTATTTTGCCAAATGCCATATATATTATTAAAAATAAAATAAGTGTTATTACAAGTACAAATAAAATTTTAAATCTGTCAGTGCGTTTTTCGTCCAAGATAAACTCCTTTAATTTACAAGTACTATTGTACTTCTGTTAGCCGGCAGTTCTACTATAAGCCGGTTATTTTCTATTGTGCACTGCGGATATTTTCCGAGATTACCATAATTTGCCGTAGGCACTGCATTTATTCCGGCAGATGTAAATATATTATCACATGCATCTTTAAGTTCTGTAATTGAATCATATATATTTGATACAGGATAATCAGAAAGACTGTCTCCTGAATTTACGGTTGATTCTATTTCCTTAAGTACTGTTTCCACTGTATCTGTTTTACTTAAAGCATTTTTAATATTTTCAAGTATCTCTTTTGTATTGTCGGCAGTATCCTCCTGTACGTCACTTTCATCCATATCATTAGCGAGAAGGTCTACAGCCTGTGAAGCCTGTATAGGAAGATTGATTTCTAAATGTGCAGGGTTATCATCATTATTAAGGGCAACTATAACGGCACTGCCATTTAGTATCCTTCCAAATGCAAACTGCCTGTTGGTAAGGAGTAATTCTTTGTATTCTCCATAAGTAAGTTCCATAAACTGTTTTTTAAGTTTGCCCAATTTCATTATAAGGGCGGTAACATCATTATTTTTATAGTAAGATTTATAATCTTCCAGATTAAGACATGGTCTAAGACTCCAGTCGGAACCTTTTTCTTTTCTGCCTTCGATACAGAATTCAGAACCATAATATAATGATGGAATACCTGGAACAGTATACAGAAGCATATTTATATTATAAAGGTGTGCTTTATTATTAAGTTTTGATGCAATACGCTCAACATCATGATTATCTATAAATGTGTATAACTTTATTCCACGGCAGATATCATTAAGACGTTTGATAGAGTGGGCTATTTCAAAGTAGTTGTGGTCATTGTGACCTGAATATAGTCCTTTGTGAAGTTCATAATTAGTTACAGAGTGAAGCATATTGTTATTAGCCCATCTGCTGTAATCTCCATGAATAACTTCACCCATAAGCCAGAAGTCCGGTTTTAATCCATCTGTTACATGACGCAGTTCAGACATAAAACCAAAGTCAAGAACATCAGCGGCATCAAGACGTATTCCATCAATATCAAATTCATTAACCCAGAATCTTACTGTGTCAAAATGATAGTTTTTAACTTCCGGATTCCTTAGGTTAAGTTTAACCAGAAGGTTATATCCACCCCAGTTGTCATAGCAGAATCCGTCATTATATTCATTGTTTCCGTAAAAGTTTACATTGCAGTACCAGTCACGGTATCGGGAATTTTCACGATTTGATTTAATATCTTCAAAAGCAAAGAATCTGCGTCCGGTGTGATTAAATACACCGTCAACAATTACTTTTAAACCGATATCATGGCAATGCTTAACCCATTTTTTAAAATCATCATTAGTACCAAGTCTTCTGTCTACCATTCTGTAGTCAGTGGTCTCATATCCGTGTCCGACAGATTCAAACAATGGACCAATATATATAGCTGTACATTCAAGCTTTTTTACATGGTCAGCCCATTGCGTCAATTTGTCAAAATGATTTTCACTTTCTCCATTATTTTCTTTTGAAGAACCACAAAGTCCAAGTGGATAAATGTGGTAAAATACTGCATTATCATACCAAGCCATTATAAAACTCCTTTCAATGTCAAATAATAGTATTATACATAAAAAATTGTTTTTATTCAATAATAATAAAGAATAAATTTGCTGTAAGGGGAGAACATAAGTAATAATCAACTTTATTATAAAAGAGTATTGTTTTTAGCCGTAAGCTAAACGGCGGATAGGAGGTAAAAATGTCGCAAATGGTTGGCAGGCAGAGTATTGTCTTTGATAAGCCGCCCCATATTGAAGCTATGGCATCAATTGTAGGGAAAAAGGAAGGGCAGGGACCGTTAGGACATGAATTTGACCGTATAGTGGAAGACCCCAAATTTGGTGAGGATAATTGGGATGCTGCTGAAAGTAAATTTCAGAATGAAACGGCAAGACTTGCCATTACTAAATCAGGATTAAGTAAGGAAGATATAAGATATATATTTGCAGGAGATTTGTTGGGACAGCTTATTGCAACTACATTTGGTATAGCAGAATTTGAAATACCCCTTTTTGGTTTATACGGTGCATGTTCTACAATGGGTGAATCCATAAGCCTTGGTGCAATGACCATAGCAGGAGGATATGCGGATTATGTGATGGCAATGGCATCCTCACATTTTGCCAGTGCTGAAAAATCCTTCAGGTTTCCATTGGAATACAGCAATCAGAGACCGTTTTCAGCCACATGGACTGTAACAGGCTGCGGAGCAGTGATAATAGGCAAAAATACAGGAATTGCCAGAATAGACGGCATAACTACAGGTAAAATAGTGGATTTCGGAGTAAAAGATGCTATGAATATGGGAGCATGCATGGCACCTGCAGCAGCAGATGTAATATACAGAAATCTTAAGGATTTGAAAGTTGATTATGATTATTATGATAAAATTATAACCGGAGATTTGGGATATGTCGGTCAGACAATACTTATAGATTTGTTAAAAGACAGAGGCATTGATATAAGTGATAGACATTATGACTGCGGCATAGAAATATTTGACAGAGTAGAACAGGATACACATAGTGGTGGAAGCGGCTGTGGATGTAGTGCTTCTGTATTGTGTTCATATATATTAAAGCAGTTGGAAAGCGGTAACTGGAAGAGGATATTATTTATACCTACAGGTGCATTAATGTCACCTATAAGTTTTAATGAAGGACAAAGCATTCCGGGAATTGCACATGCAGTTATATTAAGCAGTGAAGAAAGAAAGAGGTGACGTATGGATTATTTAAAAGCATTTATTGTAGGTGGGATAATCTGTGCAATAGTACAAATCTTTATGGATAAGACAAAACTTTTGCCGGGCAGGATTATGGTAGGTCTTGTTGTTATCGGTACCATACTCGGAGTATTCGGATTTTATGAACCGTTTATTGAATTTGCGGGATATGGAGCCAGTGTTCCGCTTATGGGATTTGGTAATGTACTTATGAAAGGTGTAAAGGAAGCTGTAGACAAAGAAGGATTTATAGGTATATTTATGGGAGGATTTAAAGCGAGTGCCATAGGAATAAGTGCAGCATTAGTCTTTGGTTATCTAGCAAGTCTTATATTTGACTCTAAAATGAAAGAATAGCTATAATTATTAAAACATGGCATAATTCTGTTAGTTGGAATTATAGCCATGTTTTTTTGTTCTGCAGATAATTATACCGATTAAAACTGCCATAATACTTATCCATTGGCTTGTAGACATATGCAGTAAAAATCCACGCTCTACATCTCCTCTTAAAAATTCATTAAAAAATCTTAATATTCCATATGAAATAAGATAGGTGCCAAAAAGAAATCCATCGTCATATTTGTATTTAGAGTGTATGTAAAATATTATAAAAAGCAGAAATAATTCCGCAGCTTCTAAAAGCTGTATGGGGAATCTGGGAACATTGCTTAATTCAGTTACATACTCATTAATGGGAAAATGTATGGATAAGAAACCATGATATTCAATTCCATAGCAGCATCCTCCCATAAAGCAGCCAATTCTTCCTATTGAATGTATAAATGGAATAGCAGGAGTAATTACGTTCATGAAATGTAGAAATTTAAAATCCATTTGAACGCAGTACAGGTATATCATAATAATGGCACCCAATAGGCCACCATAGAATACGTATCCGCTAAAGCTGTAATAAATGGCATATAATAATGAAGAATGAACTGCATCCCGGTTTTTAATTAGTACAGGAATTACGGTAATAAAGTGCAATAACTTTGCACCGACTATCATACCAATGGCAGCAAGAATAGAAGAAATATATATATTTCCTTTTGAATATCCGTAGATATTTGCACGAAATGATATGAGTATTGTGCCTATTATATATGAAAATGCTATGAGGGTTCCATATACGGGAATGGGGAAGGAACCTATATTGATTATGGGGAGCATATGGTTTCGACCTTTCGTTAATTATTAGAATAAATTTTAACAGATATAATGAATAAAGTAAATCATTTTAATGGTGAAACAATTATAAAGAATGTGCACACTCTTCTGGATAATACTTTTTGCAGTCTGGTAACATTAAACATCAAATTTTTTATTCTTTAATGGTGGTTAATAAATTGGTAAAATTATACAAAAAAATTTTATATTTTATTTGAAAATAAATTATTTATATTATAAAATTAAAATATATTATTTATGCTAGTAAAGGGCAACAAAAATAATATTAAAATTTTTAAGGGCAGGGAGGGGATAATGCAGGAAAAGGAAAGGAAGGAAAAGCTTATGTTATATGAGACGATATTCTTCCATGATAATTACTAAGGATAGAAATACTCAACTGAATATGGGTAATAAAAATACATATAAAATTAAACCATTCAGTGAAATTTGCTAAAAAATATAGGGACTAATAAAGCAGTGGTCTTTATACGATGGAATGAAGAACCTGTTGCATAAAAAGATTTTATATTGCTATAAAAAGTTTTATGTAGTTGTTTTCTGTATTATTAAAAATGAAACAATAGAAAAATTGGTTTAATGGATAAAAGTACATAAAATACAATGATTATTGTCTGGCAGTGCTATCTGATTTTGAAAAATGGAAGTGCTGTATAAAATGACAAAGAGAGAAAAATTAAGGTACTATAGATAAAGCATTTTCTAACAAATTAAGTAGGAAGAAAATGAAAAATGAATCTACAAAACCTTAAAGAGAATAGTCAGAATTATGAAAAAGTAAGAGTGGCTATGATATGTTAGGAGGTATTTTATGGAAAGTTATTCAAAAAATAGAAAAGTGAAAAGAATATTAGCAGGTATTTTGACTATAGTAATGGTCTTTGTAAGCATTGATCTGAGTCAATTTATATCTGCCCAAGCGGCAACCAAGTATGATACATTATATTTAATTGATAATACTGTTGAAAAGTGGGTAAAAAATGATAATGCTAAAATCAAGGCAATTGATAACAGCAATGGACATACTACATATTGGATGACACAAAAGAACGAAACTACATGGAGTGTAAAAGTTCCTAAAAATGCATATAATATTACCTTTAATCGTTATGCCGAAAATGAAACGACACAATGGAACTCGTGGAGTGCCGGAGGAAGAGCTAAAAATAATGCATATTATGTGGATGGAAGTGAATATGGGCATTGGGGCATTGTGGAAGAAAGTGAAGAATATTTTCATGCAGGAGACATCATATATCTTGATATATCAGAATTTACACAATGGGAAAATGATAGTGCAGTGATGTATGTTAATTTTACCAATGCATCTAAGGAAGAAAATGGTGGTAATGATGTATTGATATCTAGTGCAGATAAAAAAATGTACAATCCCAAGATAGTTGAAAATAAAACAGAAGAATATGTATATGAGTATATTGTGACAGAGGAGGATGAAGGGACTACTGAATTGAGATTTTGGAGAGGAGACACAAAAAAACTTTGGAATAATTCTTCTTTGTTGTCTTATAATGAATATACATCAGGTTCTAACTGCGTGAAGCTTACAGATTGGAATGCCAGCAGGAATATTTCATACATTCCAAAGGGGATTGAAATAAAAATTGATACAAATGATTTTTTGTATGATGAAATAAATCAATATTATGTTGTTATAAAAGCATTAGATAAAATCTCAGGTTCTGTGGAAACAAGTGAAGCCATTTCTTCTATATCATACTCACTGACTGGTTGTGATGGAAATGAAACTTATAAAGGAACTGTGGAGTGTAACAATAATAAATGGGAAATTAAAGAGAAAATTCTTGTAATTGGTAAAAATACAATGACTATTGTTGCAAAGGATTCTAATGGAAAGAAATATACTAAAGAAATAGTGTTACACAATCTTTCGACTGAAAATTTAGGTGATTACCAAGTACCAGAAAAAGATACAGATGGTGATGGAATTTATGATTATTATGAATACAGTGTAGGCACAGATATAAAAAATGTGGATACGGATGGGGATGGATTGTCAGATTATGAAGAATTAATTTTCTTGTTGACTGATCCATTAAAAAAAGATACTGATGACAACGGAATTACTGATGCGGATGAGGATTTTGACAGGGATGGTTTAACCAATAAATATGAATTACAAAATGATTTAAATGTATGGAATTCGGATACGGACTCTGATGCACTGACCGATGGTGATGAGGTATTGAAGTATCATACAAATCCTAATAAAGAAGATACGGATGAAGATGGATTACTTGATGGAGAAGAAATCAAGCTTGGTTTAAATCCAAATAAAAAAGACAGTGATGACGATTCTGTTCTTGATGGGGATGAAATATTTGAGCAGACATATACTGAAAATACGCAAAAGGATGTAGTAATCAACAGTTTATCTGTCAAAACAAATTGCTCAGGGCTTCTTGATAATGAAATTGTAGTTGAAGATGTTTCAAATATTGATATACAAACTGCAAATGTAGTTGGTATTGTTGGAAATCCATATGAGATTACTTGTAATGCAAAATTCGAAAAAGCAACAATTTCGTTTTCATATGATGAAACGAAACTTGGAACAACAGATGAAAGTGATTTGCGTGTCATGTGGTATGATGAAAAAAATGATGACTATGTGATACTGGAAGACTCAAAGGTTGATACAAAAAATAATATTGTTTCTTATGATACAACACACTTTTCAACATATCTCCTTGTAGATAAGGAAATATGGCTTGATAATTGGAGAGAGGATATTTCTTATCGTGATAGTTCGGAAATGTTATATTATGATCTTGCATTATTGATTGATGTATCAGGCAGTATGTCAGGAAATAGAATTTCATTAGCAAAAACGACTATAAATGCCTTTATTGATGCGTTATATGGTAAAGATGAAGCAGCTATTGTAAAATTTAATTCATACGCAGACACTATTCAAGAAATGACAAGTGATAAAGAGCTGTTAAAGTCAAAAGTGAATACCCTTTCTGCAAGTGGAGGAACAAATGCAGTGGCAGCTCTTAATCAAGGGATAAAAGAAATCAAAAAAGCACAGGTAAATCATAACTCTATTGGAGATAGTGGTTCATTTAAGTATTCTATAGTATTAATTTGTGATGGAGATGTAAATTATAACAATACAATTGTTGATGATGCCAAGAAAAATAATATTTCTATCAATTGCATAAATGTTACAAGTGGTTCAAGTGATGCAATGATTAGATACTGCAATGAAACAGGCGGTAATTATTATTATGCTGCTACAACAGAAGATTTAAAAGAAGCTATGTCTGCTCTTGAACGGGATTTTAATGAAATTGATACAACAGATGCAGATCAAGATGGATTATATGATGTTTATGAAATAATGGGTATGCGTTTACCAAATGGTCAAATTGTTACAACAGATCCTACGAAGGTGGATACAGATGGTGATGGCATTAGTGATGCAGATGAATTTGGACTACCACATATAAAGACTTTTTCATATGGAACAATGAAATATTCCTGTACAGTCTTTCATTATGGACAAAAATTATATGGATATACAATTTTATCTGAAGACGAATATAAAACATATATTCCATACAGTCAGAGTTTTTATGATAGAGTACATACTGATTTAGTATATGAAGATGGTGTACCTGCAACCGATCGTTCAGGAAATCAAATTTTTGGATTAGAAAATCTGCATGATACATTAGACGGTTCTAAATGGTATGAAACTGTGGGACACAATGTAATTGCCGGAATTGGAGTTTATATAGCTGGTGTACCGCCTATTCCGGTACAGAAACCTTTTGCTCAAGATGCGGCAAGTTTTCTTGCCAGATATGTTTCAAATATAGGTGGAATTAATAAATATAATGCGAAAAATATTTTAAGTAATTCCATTGCTTTGGAAAATTTTGAGAAAAATATGACGGAATTAATTACGACATGTGAATCTTATATGAAAGAAAATCAAACGATTTATATTGCTAATTCGCGTTATAATGTGATGTGTGGATACCCAAGTCTTACAGCAGAAGACGGGTGGACTTTATTATTAAATTCTCCAGTAATTTTAGCCATAAACTCATGTGATGCTGGTATAGTAGCTGAAGTAACAAAAAATGGTGATGAATATACACTTGACTATACATACTACCTAATAGATTATTATGATTTTGATAAATATTTATTAGAAGATTACTATCTTATGAACAGATATGGAAAATGGCAGAATTTCATAAATTATGGTACTTTTTCTTCAAATATTACTTGGAAAAAGGGAGAGAGCAAGAAAGGAATTTTAAAACAGAAACTACAGATTTTATTTAATTATTAATGAATGAAGTATGTGAACCTTAAAAAATATAGTATTAAATATTTAACCCAAATTTCACATTTGAAATAGTTGTATAGTTAAAATTTATTTGTGAAATTTGGGTTATTTAAAAGAAAGAAGATTAGATAATGATGAAATATGAAAAGCACAACAAAAAACTAAAAATTGCAATATTTAATTGTATATCAGCTGTCTTGATTGTGCTATTTTGGTTTATATTCTATTACATTTTTCAAAACCACTGTTGGCAGTGTTCTTCTAAACAAGAATGTTTGATTGTACATAAAGATATATCTTGGGAAAGTCTTAATGTTTATGCTTTTTTCGCTGTATATTTTCTTATAGAATTGGTGAATTATCTGTTTACTGGTTTACCATTATTGAACTATGCTTTTATACAGGCAATATTGGATTTTGCTGTATTTTTTACCTGCGTGGAATTTATGGAAAGGACATCATGGTTTGTTCCAATTACAGGTGCTTATATTAATGCTGAAATAATTGAGTTTAAGGCTTTTATTCAATATCTTTACATATATGGTAATGCGATAGTATTTTCTAATATAATAATTGCAATGATTCATAGTATAAATATATTTCTAAAATCAAGAAAGGCGTAGAAAGTTTTTATTCTTTAACGCTTACGGTGAAACAATTCAAATACAGTTTCATATACTATTATAAAAAGTTTATGGAGTTTTAGAATATGGCCGAAACAGTTGTAATTGATGCAGGACATGGCGGAAGTGATTTTGGTGCCACATATAATGGAAGAAAGGAAAAGGATGATAATCTTAATCTTGCACTTGCAGTAGGGGATATACTTAAACAAAACGGGGTGGACGTATACTTTACAAGAACCTCGGATGTTTATAATACACCTTATGAAAAAGCAGTTATGGGAAATAATTCAGGGGCAGATTTTTTCGTGTCGATACACCGTAATGCAGTACCTGAGAGTAATACATCTACCGGAGTTGAGACGCTTGTTTATGATGATTCCGGCATTAAGGCAGAAATGGCAAGGAATATAAATGCAAATCTTGCCGCATTGGGATTTGGCAACAGAGGTGTAATAGAAAGACCTAATCTGGTGGTGCTTAAACGTACAAAAATGCCGGCAGTATTGGTGGAAGCAGGATTTATAAATAATGACAAAGATAATGAACTGTTTGACACCAAATTTAATGAGATTGCCCAGGCTATAGCAGATGGAATACTTGAAACGATAAGGGAGACAGGTGGAGCAACCAGTGGGTCAGACTCAGATTTGTACAGGGTACAGGTAGGGGCTTATAGGAACAGAAGTAATGCGGTAAGACTTGTGGAACAGCTTCAAAGAGAGGGATTCCCTGCATTTCTTATATTAGATAAAGATTTATATAAGGTTCAGGTTGGAGCGTTTGAAAATATGGACAATGCAGTGAGGATGGAACAGAGGTTAAGGCAGGAAGGATATAACACATTTATTACAACTTAGAAGACATAATATAAATTAAATACCTCTAAACAAGTACGGTTTAGAGGTATTATTATAGAAATAATATAGTAATTATGAGAAAAATTTTATGCTTTCTGACTGGTTAAATATGAAAAAACCGTCACATCCGCCTGATTCGAGTCTGTCAATAAATTTACCCATATTTTTTCTTGGTTTTTCATACATTACAACGTTGTATTCATTTCTTAATTCATCTGCCTTTAAATTTGCCTCTATAAATGAATCAGAGTCATATATGAGAGCAACAAGCTTTTTATAATCCGGTATATCAAATCCGCTTTCGGTAAGAATACTGAAAATTCTCTCAAAGCCTATGGAAAATCCGACAGCAGGAACAGATTCGTTTATAAATTTACCGATAAGATTGTCATATCTTCCGCCTCCGGCAATGGCACCTTTAAATTCTGTACTTTCTACTTCAAATACAGTGCCTGTATAGTATCCTTGTCCACGTACCAGAGTTATATCATATACTATATCGTATTTATTATCAGACATTGAATTTATGGAATTTATAATATGTTCAAGCCTTATTATGGCTTCGTTATCCTGACCGCACAGTTCTTTTACAGAATCAAGGGTTACAGGCTGTTTCTCAAGTAATGAAATAAGACTGTTTATGGATGATGCATCAAACTCTTTTGCATCAAGTTCGGATTTTATACCGTCTATTCCCACTTTATCAAGTTTATCCAAAGTAATGCATACACTTGGAAGCTGTTCATCATTAAAGCCTGATTTTATAAGAATATCATTTAAAAGGCTGCGGTCATTTATTTTTACTTTTATATTTTTCATTCCTATATTAAACAGAGCTTTTGTAGTAGTGTTTATAAGTTCTATTTCACAATTAACTGAAGAACTTCCTAAAATGTCAATATCACACTGGATAAATTCTCTTAATCGTCCTTTTTGCGGTCTTTCTGCCCTGTATACCTTATCCATCTGGATACACTTAAACGGCTGAATCAGTTTGCTGCGGTTACATGCATAGTATCGGCTCAGTGGAAGAGTAAGGTCATAACGCAGCCCTAAATCAGACAATTTGTCAAATTGGGAAGCATTAAGGGCTTTTGTCAGTTTATCACCACGCTTTAATATTTTAAATATAAGGTTGAGATTTTCTCCGCCTTCACTTTTATCAAGATTTTCTGCATCTTCAAGTATAGGGGTACTGATGCGAGTAAATCCATATGATTGATAAGTCTTAAGTATTACATCCTGAAGATAATCCCTTAAGATTACCTGTTCAGGTAAATAATCGTTTGTTCCTTTTACGGGTGTTGTTTTCATTTTTTAATTTCCTCCAATCAAAATCTGTATATATTTTAATCAAAAGTATACATTATGTCAAATAGTACATTATTCATTAAGGCGTTTCAGCATTTCATCATACTGACGGTACATTTTCTGGACTCCATTTTCCAGCCTGTAGTAATGTGCTATGTAAGGAACAAGAAGCACAAGAAGAAGCAGCGTCAGTAATAGAAGACCGATTGTGTTAAAATATAAAAATGCAAATGCAGATATAAGGGTACAGACTGCAAATATTACGGTTACAATAAGATGTATAAGCCGCTCATGCATAAAAAATCCGATTTGTATCAGATGCTCCTTTATAATTTTATCATAATCTGCATTAATGTCATTTTTATTAAGTAAATCATCAATGTAATTAAGATAGTTGACTATTCGTTCTTTCATAATAAAATCATATCCTTTCTTTAGTTTATATATATGACATTTCAATCTTTATAACAGCTATACAATTTTCAAAATATTCATGAACAATGGCTTCAAGGGCAGTTTTAGTACTTTCGGGACTTAATCTGTAATCGGGAGGGATAACGGCATCAAATATTAGGTTGGTGTGTGTAGAGCCCTGAATCATTCTGAAATCATGTATTGTAATAACAGAATCAAAATCTTTAATATGCATTTCCAGTTTCTTTCTCATTTCAGTGACAACAGCATTGTTATATTCAATGGGGTCCATATGGATTACAGCCTCACAGCATAGCTTTGAACCTATTTCACGCTCTATACAGTCTATTGTATCGTGAAGTTCGTATATATCTTTGTCTCCCGATACCTCTGCGTGAAGGGAAATCATTCTGCGTCCCGGACCATAATCATGTACAATTAAATCATGCAGCCCTTTAACATTGTCATATGACATTACTATATTTTCTATGGATTTCACAAATTCTGCACTGGGAGCCTGGCCTAGCAGAGGATTTAAAGTGTCTTTTGCCGCACTGTATCCGGCATAAAGTATAAATACTGACACCAGTATTCCACACCATCCGTCAGGGTTAAATGTAGTAATCTTTGCAATAAATGCAGATAAAAGTACCACGAAAGTAGCAATTGAATCACTGAGGCTGTCTATAGCCGCCGCAGCCATTGTTGCAGAATTGATTTTATCTCCAATCTTTTTATTGTAATATGCCATATAGAGTTTTACGCATATTGAAATAATAAGAATAATAATTGAAAGCAACCCTATCTTTGCATCAGCAGGATGAATTATTTTATTAATAGAGGATTTGGCAAGTTCAAATCCCATCAGTATAATTAGTACAGATACAGTAAATCCTGCAATATATTCAACCCTTCCATGTCCAAACGGATGCTCATGATCAGGTTTCATTCCTGAAAATTTAAATCCTATAAGTGTAATAAAAGATGAACCGGCATCTGAAAGGTTATTAAAAGCATCAGCAGTGACGGCTATTGAACCACTTAAGAGTCCGGCAGTATATTTTCCTGCAAACAGCAGTATATTAAGAAAAATCCCCGTAATACTACAGACTATTCCATATATGGAACGTTGTTTTACAGGGTTGTTCTGTCCGCATTTGTGAAGAAATATTTTAGACAATAATGTTATCATAAAAAATCCTCCATAAATATATAGTTTATTATAACATTTAAAAAATAAAAAAACTACAAAAATTATTATTTGTTTATAAATATGCACAAAGTGGAAAAGTGAAATTGTGCATATTTAATAAAAAAGCTTTAAAATAAAGTATATTTAAGTGCATTATTGACATTTCTTCAAAAAAAGCATATTCTTATTTTGTAAGGACTTTATGGAATAAAAAAAGAAAGGAAGAATTTTATGAAGAAGGGTTTAATGAAACGAGGGTTAAGTATCATTTTAGCTGTAATTATGATATTTAGCAGTTCTGCCTATGATTTTTCAGGTGTCATAGACACTTATGCGGCAGAAAAAGTGGAATTTACAGAAGATACAACGGGCAGTTCACTGGATGCGGCAAGTGACTATGGTCTTGCAGAAAATGCAAAAGATGGAGTTATATTGCATGCGTGGAACTGGAGTTTTAATCAGATTAAATCAGAACTAAAGGACATTGCAGAGGCAGGATTTACATCAGTACAGACGTCACCAATCCAGCCTAACAAAGAAGGTGCAAATGTAGAAGGTACCAGTGCATGGTGGAAGTTTTACCAGCCACTGGATTTTACGGTATGTGAGAACCAGTATGGCAATATAAACAAATTAGGAACAAAAGAAGATTTTAAGGCATTATGTTCGGAAGCGGATAAATATGGCATTAAAATCATAGTTGATGTGGTAGCAAACCATCTGGCAAATAATACCGGAGGCAGGAATACCAGAGAAGAGAGAAGCAGTCAGATACCCGGTTATCTGCGTGACAATGACAGTTACTGGCATATGAATGGTTATACCGAGTCGTCTGACGGTGACAGGTATCAAATGACTCAGGCACCAATAGGAATGCCTGATTTGAACACAGGCAACGAAGGACTTCAGAAAATCATTACGGATTTCCTTTCAGATGCACAGGCATGTGGTGCTGACGGATTCCGTTTTGATGCTGCGAAGCATATAGAGACACCTTCGGACAATGGTTTTGCAAGCCAGTTCTGGGCAAAGGTAAAATCAGTAACACAGGCTAATGACCCTAATGTATTTCTTTACGGAGAAATATTAAATACTGCAGGACCAGGAAACTATGGTGATATGCAGAAATACACACCTTACATAAGGGTTACAAATAACAAATATGCCAATAATCTTAGAGAGGGAATAAAGAACAGAAGTGCGGATGCAGCTAAATTCACAAATAATGATATATTTGGCAGTAATGCAAATGAGTGGGTACTCTGGAATGAATCACATGATACATATGCAGGTGATTACGGAGAAAATACAGATGCAGATTTTGATGACGAAGAGATGGCACTTGCATGGTGTGCTGTAGCTGCAAGAACATCTCCGGCATTATATTTTTCCCGTCCTATAGCGAACAAGGGAGACGGAGCATGGAAGAGTGCAGCCTTGGGACAGCATACAGATATGTATAAAAATGAGCGCATAGCTGCAGTAAATAAATTCCATAATTATTTTGCAGGACAGGCGGAATATGTAACATCATCTGATAATGTACTTGTAGTGGAAAGAGGTACAACAGGTGTTGCATTGATTAACTTCAACAGAGGTCAGAAATCCGTTAACATTAAAGTGAATAAGATGGAAGATGGTACTTATACAGATCAGGTTACCGGAAGTGAGTTTAAAGTAAGTGGGGGTACATTAACAGGAAATATTGGAAGTGGCGGAGTAGCTGCCGTATATAATGCAAAACCGGTACCAAAGACACCGACTCCTACTATTTCAAAAGAAGGCGGAAGTTTCTCAGGTGATACATTAAAGCTTACAATAGGTTTAAATAATGCTACAAGCGGTACATATAAGATTGGAAGTGCTGCTGAAGAGACCTATACATCCACAAAGGACATTATTATAGGAAGCGATATGGCATTTGGAGACAGTGTTAAAATAACACTTAAGGCAACAGACGGAACTACAACCGAAACAAGGGAATACACATTTACAAAAGTAGACAAAGTGGTTAATAAGGCATATCTTGCAAAGCCTTCCGACTGGCCGGATACTGTATACTGCTATGCGTATGATTCAGCTACGGAGAAAGTAAATAATGCTGAGTGGCCGGGCATACAGATGACAAAAGATTCAGATACAGGATATTATGTTTATGAAATACCTGAAAATATAGAAAAACCAAGAGTAATATTTAACTGTGGTAAGAGTGATGATGTACACAGGCATCCGGCTGATAAGGTGCCTGGTGAGTTATTTGAGACTGATGGCTCATGGATATATAAAGACGGAAAATGGGAAAAGTATAATTCTCCGGTTACAGAAGAAGGAAAAGTAACAGTCAACTATGTTGACGGCTCAGGAAAAAACGTAGCAGATTCTAAGATATTAAAAGGAAAAGTAGGAGACACATACACCACAACTGCAGCAGATGTCAGCGGATACAATCTGAAAACAAAACCATCAAATGCTACAGGAAAATATACAAAGGCAGACATTACTGTAACATATGTATATGAAAAGGCAAGTGATGATTCAATAACAATTACATCATCACTTGCAGAAGGAACAACATTTGATACAGAGACAAAGACAATAACACTTACGATTAAGAATGCAACATCAGGTACATACAGTGTTGATAATGGTCCGGTAAAATCATTTACGGGAAGTGCTGATGTGGTAATTGGACAGGGAAAGATTGCAGATACTGAAGTGAAGGTAGATGTAACGGCAACTAACGGAACTGATAAGGTAAATAAGACATTTACTTATAATAAAAAGTTCAGTGGAAAGGCGGCAAATGAAACATTATCGGCAGCTTCAGCATTGGCAGTGTCTATGGAAATGTCAACAGCTTCAGCAACTAAACCTGCATCCCAGTATTCAACAAACGGAACAGGATTTGGCAAAGAAGCAACTATTACAATCGATGGAAGTATTTCAGACTGGGATGAATCCATGCTGATTGCACAAGGTACGGCATGGGATGTACCAAACCATTGGAAAGGAACACATGAGAACTGTGTAATTGATATCTATTCACTATATGCCGCATATGATAATGATAATCTTTATGTAGGTGTTCAGATGGTAAATGTGGGAGATACAATTTACTATGAAGGATGTGGTGCATTATTAGATGGCGGTGTTCCGGGAGATGTTCCGTTAATTATCGCTTTAGATACAGGCAAGGGAAATAAGATGACTGGAAAACTTACAGATGGAAAATATGTCTGGGGTGCACAGGTTGATTTTAATAAAAAGGCAGATCATTTACTGTATATGAGCTGTAAGCCGGGACTTGGTCAGCCAAGTATATTTAAAGCAGGTTCAGACGGAATATCGAGTTATGATAATCCGGAATATTGTATTTCATTTAAGGATGCAGGTATTTCATATGATGTAGCACATGATTTGCTGCCGACAAAACTAACCGGTCTAAGTCATAATGATGGTAAGATAGAAGATTTGCTTGACAGCAACGGACCTTGGGTAGATTATAAGACCTTTACTGATAATCAGGGAAGTACCCATGATTCAAAATATGATTCATTTTTTGAAGTAGCTATTCCATATAAGGCATTAGGAATTACAAAATCGGATATCACACAGAATGGAGTAGGTGTACTCGCTGCAGGAACAAGAGGAGAGTCAGGACTTGACTGCGTACCATATGATTATGATGCCATGACAGATAATATAATGGGAGATTATGGTCAGGATTCGTCTACATCAGGGGAAAAGGATGATTTGGATGTATTAAATGTAGATTATGCAAGAGTTGGAAAAGGAGGCTCTCCGAATCCAAATCCAGACCCAGATCCGAATCCAGATCCGAATCCAAATCCAGACCCAGATCCGACCCCAAATCCGGATCCGGTGCAGGAACTTACAGTAAACTTCGGTGCAGACAGGTCTTCGCCACAGTTAAATACTACAAATCTTACACTAAAAGCTATTGCAAAAGGAGGAAAATCACCATATAAATATGAATTTTTTGTAGATGGAACAAGTGTACAGAGTGCATCGGCAACAGATTCATATGCATGGACACCGACTGCCGGAAATCATACGATTAAAGTTACTGTTACTGATTCAGATGGAACTTCGTTATCAAGTCAGAAGAAGTACACTATTGAAGGGGAAGGTGATTATACTGGACCAACGATAACATCGTTTACTACAGATAAGACATCAGCTGTAGAAGGAGATACAGTTAAGATATCAACAGTGGCAGAAGGTACAGGAAAACTTCAGTATCGTTTTACTGTTACTGTAAACGGACAGGAAGAAACAATACAGGATTATAGTTCGTCTGCTACATGCAATTGGAACGTTTCAGCGGCAGGTATATACACTTTGAACGTATATGTTAAAGATAACAATGGAAATACGGCAAAGAAATCAAAATCCGGCTATATTGTAAATCCTAAACAGGACGTTGTAACTTTGGAAGTTAAGAGTATTAGTGCTGATAAAGACAGTGGAACGGCAATAGAAGGAGATACGGTTAAGATATCGGCAACAGCAGAAGGAAAGGGAGAACTGCAGTACCGCTTTACGGTTACTTCCGACGGAGCAGAAGAGATAATACGGGATTATGGTACATCAAATACATGCAGTTGGAATACATATGCTGCAGGAACATATTCATTGACAGTGTATGTTAAAGATGGTGACGGAAATATAGCTAAAAAATCTAAAAACGCATATGTTGTAAATCAAAAGACTTATCAGAATAGCATAAAAATAAGCAGCTTTACTGTTGATAAAGCAAGCGGCAGCGTAAAAGTAGGAGACAGTATTAAGTTATCGGTAAAAGCAACTGCACAAAAGGAAATTACATATAAGTTCACGGCATTATCAGGAGATAATGAGAATATTATAAGTAATTACAGTGGAAATAGCACAGTTACATGGAAACCTAAAGCAGCAGGTACTTACATTCTGTATGTATATGTTAAAGATTCAGATGGAAATATTGTAAGCAAAGAGATAGAAGGATATACAGTAAAAGATGAAGAGACACCTGTATATAAAAATGTTTCAGTAACTTCATTTAAAACAAGTAAAGCAAGCAATTCAATAACAACAGGTCAGAGTGTCAGGATGACAGCCAACGCAACAGGCGGAAGCGGTGAACTTGAGTACCAGTTTGTTGTAAAACGTGGTAATGGTGAAAATCAGACAGTAAGAAAATACAGCTCAGATAACAGTTGTCAGTGGATACCTGCCCAAACCGGAAAATATACTCTTTATGTATATGTTAAGGACAGCAGTACTGGAAAGATTGTTAAGAAGAGCATTAAGAATTATAACGTAAAATCGGCACTTAAAATTAAGTCATTTACACAGAGCAGAAAGAGTGGTACCGCAGTAGTAGGAGATAAAGTAGTAGTAAGAGTTAATGCAACAGGCGGTATAGGGCAGAAGTTCTACAGATACTATTACAAGCTTAACGGCAAGAAGTACATGTTGAAAGACTATACAGCCACCAAAAAAATCAACTGGGTTCCTAAAAAAGCAGGTAAATATCAGCTATTTGTAGAAGCTACAGATGATTTAGGCAACAAGGTTACAAAGAAAGTTAATTATACTGTTATAGATAAGCTTAAGGTTAAATCACTTAAAGCTGATAAATCATCAGTTAAAGCAGGACAGAAAGTTAAATTAAGTGCATCTGCCACAGGAGGAACAAAAGGTTATTCCTATAAATTCAAATATGTATATAAGAACAAATCTGTTCTGATAAGAGGTTACTCTTCTTCATCCAGTGTAAACTGGAAACCAAAGAGTAAGGGAAAATATAAAATAACAGTGTATGTAAGAGATGCTAAAAACAGGAAAACATCAAAAACTGTTACACTTAGTGTAAAATAGCATACAGAAAAAAGGTGCAGTTATTAACTGATTATATTTGAGGCTGTAGATAAAGGGGCTGTCGGGAAATGACAGTTCTAAAACAGGGGAGACGGTGACTCATTTTGAGTCACCGTCTCCCCTGTTTCATCTAAAAAAAGAAAAAAGATGGCTAACGATAACCATCTTTCC
>JAAVHZ010000017.1 GCA_014799465.1 Lachnospiraceae bacterium
GTAGCTATGAATCTTCTTGGAATTTACAAGAAAGTAAAAGAAAGTGATTACTCTTAAGCAATAAACATAAATAAAATTGTTGTGAAATCATTCTAGCATGGCTCTTATGGCTTGTTCTCTTGAAACTTGGAATAAGAGAGAATTGAAAAGACCATAGGGGAGGGTCCAAGATAACACCGCCCCTCCACCTCGCCGCCCTCTTTATATTTTCCCCGGAGGGTGATATTTTTCAGCTTAGTTCCATGGATTGGACGGGAACTTGGGTTCTTCCAAAAGGGTTCGGGGTGGTGACCGGACCGCCTTTCTTGTTTTCAGGCAAATAGTCCTCCTAAGACATATTTGATGCGCTGTTGTTGTTCTCCATAACCTCCTAAAAACGCCCAAGTTCTCCTCCAATCCATGGAACTTCTAAAAGAAAGGAGTACCAATCACCATGACTCATACCGAATTCTCTGCAAAAGCCCTGACAATCTTAGTCGCATTCCTAATCACCTTCGATATTTTAGGACTATGCGCAAACGCATACTTCGAAAGCACTGCCTATCCAAAAGACGAGCCAAGCGTTTATGATCTCTGGTCGATTCCTTGTGAAGATGTACAGCTCCACAAAGTCGAAAATTACCTCATCAATAATGGTTGGGTTAAAGACGGAATTGACAAGGATGATTTAGACTATATTTGCTGTATGGCTAATCAACTCTCACAGTTCTATGACGATATTTCCCCGGGGTTAGTGATGGCCATGATTGCCGTAGAATCAAGATTCGACAAAGACTGTTTATCGTCTGCTGGAGCTCGTGGTCTTATGCAACTAATCCCATCCTATCACGAAGACCGTTTAATTCAGTTCCTCGATAACGATAGTAGATATTCTAGAGACTTGTTCTATGAACCTCGCCTCAGTATTATGACAGGGATGGACTACTTACATGAGAGATTAGCCGAAGCAGAAACCAATCTTCCTTATGCTCTTATGCAGTACAATCAGGGTCCTTCTTCTGCATATAAGTCTTATGTAAAGAAGGGCATTACATCGAACTACACAACAGAAATCATTGAGTTGTCTGTCGAGTTAGATGGAATCCTAGCAAGTTAATAAATTAGAAAGGAGATGACAGATCGTGTTTGTTATAGACGTAACTAAGAACCAGGCAAAGATGAAAACCTCCGAACCAATGACAAGTGGATCTCAGAACGTTTACGTCGTCCAATTCAACTTCTCGGAAGAATGGGAAGTTCTCGAAAAGACCGCTGTCTTCGCAACCGAGGTTGGATCAAATGGCCCAGTTACAGAGGATGTCTACAACCAACTCCTTGGAGAAGACGCTCGCTGCTTCATTCCTTGGGAAGTTAACAAATACGTTGGACGGCACGTATACGTTGGCGTTTTTGGCACAATGGATGGCGAGGTTGTTCTTCCTACCATCTGGGTGGACGTTGGCTCTGTTCTCCTCGGTGTAACAACAGGCCTTGAGTTAGAGCCCCCTACACCAACTCTTTGGGAACAGATCTTAAGCGAGCTTTACTTGATCAGGAGAGATGTTAAGAACATTGAGGTCGGAAGTTCTCTAGAAGTGTTTGACGGGGTTACGATCAATAATGTCAACATGTTCAACGGTCTTGATCTTCCTCGTTCTGTCATCTTTCTTGACTCTTCTATTATCTCGTCTGATCCTGTTAGCGGAACGGTCGTAACGTTGCCATTCGTTAGCGATGTAGTTCAGCTTGAAGACAAGATTTACATTGATGAAAATCAAAATGAGAGTCCGGCGCTTTTTGTAACGAGTCTTAGTGGCCTAACTACTGCATTCTTGTACAACGATGAAGGCTTCTTTGTCGCATCGTATCCGATTAAGAACACGGTTGATCCGGACGACTTCTTGGCCAATGGAACGTTTATAATGTGTAACTGGGGTGAGACTCCTCCTATGGTCGGAACCATTCGAACTATTTACTCCAGTAACTTCATTGGCAGAAAGCCATCCGATGGCGATAGTGTAAAAGGCCTTGGTTGGGTTACCGATGGGAATATTTATCGGTTCGAAGCTGTTGTGCGTAAAAACACAGACTCGGAGTCTGATGACGAATGGACAGCAGAGTTGATCGAAGCCGAATGGCTTAAGGTAATTGGAGCCGATGGCAAAGACGGACAGGACGGTAAGGATGGTGTAGACGGAAAAGACGGGATTGATGGGGAGAATGGTAAAGACGGCAGTGATGGTTTCTCTCCGACAGTAACTATCACAGAAATCGAAGGCGGTCATCGTATCACCGTCACTGATGCAAACGGAACGCAATCATTTGACGTAATGGACGGTAAGGATGGGCTCGATGGCGATAGTGGTCCAGAAGGGTCTGTTGGTGAGGTTCCAGAATTTAGCGGAGTAGACATTAAAACGCTAGGGGATCTTTACGAAGCGATCGGTCTAAGCACATCTGACCCGGACACGTACATCGGCTTTGTTAAGACGAAAGACGCTGTTGCTGTTATCTTCGATGGAGGTTACTACACAATCGCCAATTCCTTGTTCTACCTAACGGTCGATCTATGGGAGTCTTACCAATCCGGCTCTACTGTCTATCGAGGTATACTAGATATCTACAGTGGCGGTAGACATGAGAAGTATACCACGGCCTATGTCCCCACAAAGGAAGGTGTCTTCGCCGAACCCTTTACGGCGAGAACAGAAGAAATCTACGCCAGTAGGGACTACGTCAACAATGCTGTAAAAGGTATCAAGGTCGACCTACCAACTGGAGAGGCCACCCAAGTAATGGGCTTTAATAGCGAGACTAAATCGCCCGAAGCCAAAACCCTCACTAATGATATGATGCCGGTGATTGATGTGGCGCATGGCGGGACCGGACAAAAAACCGCCCCAGCCGCAATGGATGCATTAGTCAGTAATGGAACTAGCGGTGGCGGTTCTTTTAGTTCAATCCTTAGCACGTATACGAACATCCAGTTCATATATTACAATCCTACTATCAATGGCACGACAGTTCAACGAATAGACATTAACAATTTAAGAAACGCTATGGTTGGAGCTTTAACGCCAATTGTCAGCGCCTCCACCGACTACACCACATCTCGTGCTAGAGCTATCTCCCTCCATACAACAATGCCTACGACAGGTCTTGTGAATGGATGTCTCTATGGGATCTACTCCTGAGGTGGTTACATGAGTATATTTATTATCGAGAATGGAGTAAGTAAAGAGCTAAAGGCTTTAAACGCAGTTATTGGAGGGGCAACTAAAACTACAAATGATTACGCCCAGGTAAACGGCTCTATTAAACGATTAACGCCTATACAAACGTCAGACATTGACCATATTGAGTTCTCTATCGAAGGTAACAATTTTTGGCAGTATTGGACGGGATCGGCTTGGGATGGTACGCATTGGACGGCTGAACTGTCCGACTATTCTGGAAAATGCGACATCAATGCTAGTGGTAATAGTCTTACGGTGACTGTTTATAGCTTATACCAATGCGGAATTGGAGAAACACCATATCTGGTACTAAAGGACGGTTCGCGAATTCATGTTGGTACGCTTACCGATCTGCAAACAAGACTTACTATATCCGGAACATTCTATGACGAATCGAGCAGTAGTGGAAATGGCAATCAGGTTCTGGGTGGCAGCTTTTATACTAGAACGGCAAGTGGCCTCTCAGTGAAGGTAGAAATCGGCTACTCTAATAAGGGCTTTTCAAATGTTTCTTTATACCCCGCCCCCTCGGTATCGAATAATGTTATAAGATTGACTGTATTAAATAGGTACTACAACTATGTTCGTTGCCGAATAATTCTAACCGCAACTTGGGATGGCGCTGCCAAGTCCGTTCAATTTGTTAACCGACTGACATAAAAGGAGTAACAAGATGTTAATTCATTTTTCAGACGGCAGGCAGCTCACATGCGAGACTGTCCATAGCCGTCAGGTATACTACAATGGTACAAACCGTGAGCAGCTAACATTCGTCTTCCCTGAGGAGATGGATATTTCCACAATCCTCGATCATTTCACGTCTGCTAACTGCAAGCAAATCTATCTCGAAGATGATTCGGGTGAAAAGTTTCTTCACGAGAATTATACCATCCGTATGGGTGCTGGCGTAAAGGAGCGTGGGACCCTTATCGGTGTAGGAGAAGATTTGGACCATCGTATGGTTTCCTATGTCGAGATGATCCGTACAACTTATGCAGAGCAACAGCTAGAGATGTTAAACGATGTTGTCGACATGATGCTGATTGATGCTTTGAAGGAGGCTAATTGACATGTACAAAAAGATTAAGGACCTTTACGACACTGGTAGAATTGCCGTATTCGAGGTAAGATACGCCGTCGCCAAAGATTGGATCACAAAAGAACAGGCCGATGAAATTCTGAGAAACGAGCGATAATTATGCCTATTAATACTATTATTGATGGCGTAAGCAAACCGTTAGATCATATTTTAACCTCATCGGGGGGGGGTCCAGTCCGAGTTATCTGCGGTAAATACTTCAATAAATGGCGTACAAAAGACTATCCATAAGCTTGATGAGATTCAAAGTGTTGAGTGGTATTTAACTACTCTGCCCAAGGTTGCCTATCGAGTCTATAAAAACACTAGCACAGGAGCTATGGGAGAAGCGAATTCTGGAAGCTTTCTAAGCTACGTATCTTACTCGATATCGCCGATACAAAATGGTGTGTATACATCAGTTACAGGTGGAGCTGCTGTTATCGAGTCTACCAGAACACTTATGGGTGGAGGTATTACGTTATATTTTGTGCCTTACATTAAGCTGAGTAATGGTACGATAACAACCATACCGGATGACGTCAATTCATATTTAACTTTTGATATGACCATCACGTCTGTTTATAATAGTTCCGCCTTCGCTGAATACTTTCCTAATCATTCTGCATCCATTAGCACTCTTTATAGCGGATACTACGCCTGGCTTAGTAAAGCAAGCGGCGAGAGAACTCTTACCAATCAGCGCGGCTTAGCAGGTCGAGGATCTAGTGGTTATGCCATCTATCTCATCATCTCAACCAATATGCAAGCGACCTCTAGCTTTCAGATCGTTTTCAACAAGATGATTGTAAATGGGCGTAACATACCAGTCAATTTCCACAACACTGCTAAATAATGAAGATTCATGAAAGGTAAATCAAAATGGAAGAAAAACGTAAGTCTGAGCAACTTCTCGACAAGGTTTATGCTCACCTTGAGACTATCGACGTAAGTAAACTTTCTTGGGATGAACTGAAGGACTTCTTGGAGGTGGTCCAGAAGGCTCAGTTTCTGGAGTCTTATGGGCAGATGTCGTTTAACCCATGGGGAAATGGAAACTTCATTGGGTACAATCAACCTACAAACTGCGAAACAGAATCAAAAGACGGAAACGTGGAGCAGTAACATTGAATGGCTGACTTTGTTTCTAGTACTACTCTCTTTTGGTCAGTCCTCAAGAAAGCCAAATCGTGACTTAGAACAAGCTAAAATTCTTATAAAGGAGGCGACTGACAATGCCTGACAACTATACGACAGAAGTTCCCTCAGTCCCATGGACTCCTCTACAGCCGGCAACTCCAACCGTCAAGCCAATTACTCAATCTATCCTCCTTACAATTAAGAAGATGCTGGGGATTGCCGAGGAGTATCATGCGTTCGATCTGGATGTCATTATCAACATCAACTCCGTCTTTCTTACCCTTAGTCAGCTTGGTGTTGGGCCGTCTACTCCTTATCAGATCACGGGTACCGACGAAACTTGGTCCGACTTTCTTGGCGATCAGGAGAGTTTGGCAGTCGGGGTTCAGACTTATGTCTATCTCAAGACCAGGCTTCTGTTCGATCCCCCAACTAATTCTTTCTTAGTAGACTCCATGCAAAAGCAAATCCAAGAACTTGAGTGGCGACTTAACATCCAGGTTGACCATCCCAAAGAAAATCAAAATGGGAGCTCTAGCGACATTGACATGACCGAGATGAGTCGGGAACGGGTTAGAGAGATCTATGAGCAAGCAAAGACTGGTGATCCAGCAGCGATTGCTATGCTGGCTTCTACTTTCTCTGCAAACTCAACGACATCTAAAAGGAGAAGGACTCCTAAGACGAGGAAGTATAGTCCCGCAGCTTTGAAAGATATCTTTAGTTAAGGAGCAATTACTATGACAAAAGAATACTTCGGACCAGAGAGTCTGGATGAGTTGTCCCGCCTTATCACCAAAGACATTAAGAACTCCTCATCGAATGGAGATGGAGGAGGCTCTTCTGAACCGAGTGAAAGCGGGAAAGATGGATTTTCTCCGGTGGTGAAAGTAACCGAGATAGAAGGCGGCCATAAGGTCGGTATCACTGATGCCGACGGAGAGAAAACTTTCGATGTGATGAATGGTAAGGATGGGACTAATGGACAGGATGGTGCCGATGGCTTCTCTCCAATCATTCAGTCGACAGCTATTGACGGAGGTTACCAACTCACAATAAACAATCGTGATAACTCCACCTCAATCGATATTTTAAACGGCAAAGATGGAGTAAATGGACGGGATGGTAAAGACGGAGCAGACGGCCAGCAAGGCCCTCAAGGAATCCAAGGAGAAAAAGGAGAGCCATTCTCCATAGCAAAAGTCTACTCCTCTGTCGAAGCGATGAATAGTGACTTCTCGAATGAAAACGTCAAAGAAGGTCAATTCGTCGTTATTGATACAGGAGACGTTAACGACGAGGACAATGCCAAACTCTTTGTGAAAGGTGAGACAAAGTATTTCTTCATAACTGACCTATCTGGAGCTCAAGGTATCCAAGGTCCTCAAGGAACGCAGGGCATTCAGGGAGTGGAAGGGAAACCTGGTGAGAATGGGTCGGATGGTAGGGATGGCGCTGACGGCAAAGACGGCGTTTCTCCGATAGTGACTATTACAGAGATTGACGGTGGCCATCGAGTCTCTATCGCCGATGCGACTGGAACCAAGTCGTTTGACGTAATGGATGGAGCATCCTCTTCTTCTCCAAGTAATCCATCTTCCCACGAACTTATCAACGCTCCGATCGGCGCAATTATGGGCTGGCATGGGACAGAAGACACTATTCCCGAAGGCTGGCATATTTGTGACGGCGAGAACGGCACATACGATCTGCGCGGTAAGTTCATGCTAGGAGCAGACCTTCGAAAAGATGCAGAGGGAAACACCGTCCATCCCGTAGGTGAAACCGGCGGTAGCGAAGAGGTTACGCTGACGGTGGAGCAGATGCCGAGTCATAGTCACACAATACTTGCACAACAAGAAGGAACTGGCAGTCCCATGGCTCTCATGATGGGTAAAAAGGCTGCTGGGACGTCTAGCTTTAATGCAGTTGTCAACGGTTCCTCCGAACCCCATCCCAATATGCCACCATTTTTCTCTCTCATCTTCATCCAAAAGGTCGGCATCACTCCGACGGATTATGTTACTGAGGAGAGGATGGATGAGAAGATTGAGGAGGCTATTAAAAATAGTAACAGTAATGCAAACCTCTCTAACGAGATTTACTCTACTACAGAAACTAAGATCGGAACATGGATTGATGGCAAGCCGTTGTATAGAAGAGTACTTTCTTTAACGACTCCGAGTGTTCAAAATCAAGTTGGATATTATCAAATTCCAGGATTGGATTCGGATCAATTTTTGGCTATAAAATATGACGGTTTTGTTCAGGCAAACGATCATAGTAGGAACCCGATAATTTCGTATGTTCCATCTTCTCAAAATTTTTCGATTGTTTGGCACGACACTAATAATGGTATTGGGATGATGGTCGCAAATCAATTAGTCTCTAAGCAAGCATATCTAATTATAGAATATACTAAAAGCACAGACGAACCCATGATAACTATCGGGACATAAAATCAACGGGGGAGGAACATTGTATTCGAAAACTGTAGCCTCCATATTTTGTTCTAACCTAATGCAATAGAAAGGAGTTGGATCACCAATGGCAAGAGGAATACCTGGCAGAACAGCCGAAGCAAGAGAACGTCAGTTAATTGCTCTTGCTGTCGACCAAGCGGAGAAGATGCTAGAAGAAGGCAAAGCCCCTGTGCCCGTCTTAGTGCATTATCTCCGGCTTGGCGCAACTGACTACCCGCTTAAGAAAGAGCGGCTGCAAGCACAGAACGACCTATTCCGAGCAAAGAAAGAATCTCTGGAGAGACAGGATCAGTTGGAGGAGATCACAAAGAATGCGATCGAGGCCATGCAAAGATATTCTGGTGGCTTTTCTCAAGAAGAGGAGTACCAATGAAATGCTATAGCGAGTTGATGCTCCTCCCGACTTTAGAAGAGCGCATTAGATACCTTCAACGTTGCCAAAAGCTAGGAGATAGGACATTCGGCGGAGATCGCTATCTCAACCAGGCGTTCTATCACTCTTACGAATGGAAACAGGTTCGTCACTCAATAATTGTTAGAGACAATGGATGTGATCTAGCTGTCGATGGGTACCCAGTTGGTGGCCGAGGATACATCCATCACATCAACCCAATAACTGTAGACCAATTAACGCATGGCAACGATGCTTTATTTGACCCAGAGAATTTAATACTCTGTTCGCACAAGACACATAACACTATTCACTACGGAAACGAAAACTCTATTCCAAAGCCTATCATCGAGAGAAGGCCTGGAGATACTTGTCCGTGGCGATAGACATAACACAAGGAGGTGAGAAAGACGATTACTCAAGAAAAACTTTCCGAGATGATTCTAGACGGGACTTTCGGAAGCCTAACACATGGCGATAGGTTTGTCGTTGACGAGACTGATTACACACCAAACGATGACTCTGATTCATTGAGTCACTACGGCATCCTAGGTATGAAATGGGGCGTAAGAAGGACTCCTGAAGAGCTTGGCCATAGGGTTCGAAGACGAGATCGTCGATATGAGGGAGAAAGCGACCAGGAATATCAAAATAGAATGAACCGAGAGTCTGCTGAAAGACGAGCTAAGACGGAGGCCAAAGCTCGTGCCGCTTCCGAAAAGCGCCTCATCAAAGAGAGAGAAGCCAGTCAGAAGAGAACTCTCAAGTCTCAAGAAAAGATCGCCTCCATGCAAATAAAAGCCCAGCAAAAGAAAGAGGCAGAGCAACGGAAAGCTCAAGCCAAATCCGAGAAAGAACGTCGTAAGCAATCTGGAGAAGACAAGAAGACCAAGTCCAATCTTGAGAAGGATAAGAAGGCTCAAAGTTTCAAGACAATGTCCGACCAAGAAGTTAGAGATGCTATTGCGAGGATGAAACTTGAGAAAGAGTATCGCGACATGGCTAAGAAACCAGATAGCTTTCTTAAGAAATCTCTTAAAAAGGTAGCCGCGACTCTTGTTGGTGGAACTATGCTTGCTGTCGGAAAAGCCGTTTTAACCAAACAGCTTACGACGATCGGGAATGAGAAAGTCGAAAAAGTGATTGCTGATAGACAACGAGCTAAGCAAGATAAAGAAAATGAGATTCTTAACATTTTGTATTTGCCTGGCAGAGATAAGACTGGCAAAGCGGTAGGCTACACCGGAGATCCCTATGCGAAGAAGAAAAAGTAAAGGAGTGACGATTCTTGGCAACCAGAGCAATCGATACAAAAGATGTCCCAGAAGCTGCTTTGCAAATTGTTAATACGGCTCTTAAGGAAGTTGGCGTTTACGAGAGTCCCCCGAATTCCAACAACGTTAAGTACAACACTTGGTATTACAAGAGAGCAGTAAGCGGAAGCAGTTATCCTTGGTGTATGGTCTTTTGTCTTTGGGTGTATGACCAATGCAAAGCTAAACTTCCTGGCAACTCCGCTTCTTGCACACAAATGATGAACGACGCTAAGAAAGCCGGAATGTTTGTAACGAAGAATTACCAGCCTGGAGACCTTATGCTGATGGATTTTCAGAATAAGGGCACTCCTCAGCACTGCGGCATATTTGATTTCGAGGACTCCTTTGCTTATCATACTATCGAAGGCAACACGTCTCTGGGGAATGATGCTAACGGTGGCATGGTGATGCGAAGAGAGCGGAGAAAAACACTTATTATTGGGGCGGTTCGTCCTGTATATTCTGACGGAGGTGTTAACATGACAAAAGCAGAATTTCTTAAGAGTCTTACTGACGAGGAGGCATACGCCCTTTTGAAGAAGGCTATGTCCTATGCCGACAAACAGAAGGAGCCCGACTGGTCTAAGAAGGAAGGCCATTGGTCAAAGGCTAAAGCAAAGAAAGTCATCACTTCTGACACTCCTGAAGGATTGGTCAAAAGAGATGAATTTATTGCTGTACTAGGGAGATTGGATTTGATTGAATGAGCCTTTCCAACACGGCGACTCCCATTTACTACGGTTTGTTTAGAGAAGCTGTATTAGACGGCCGCATCCCAGTAAACCAAGAGATCTCTATGCAAATGAACCGAATCGATGCTCGTATAGAAGACTCAAGATTCTATTACGACGACACGGCGATTAATGGCTATATTGAGTTCTGTGAGAACGAGTTAGTTCTCACAGACGGCTCAGATCTCAATCTCCTTGACACGTTTAAACTTTGGGCTGAAGATGCCTTGAGTTGGTTTTACTTTGTTGAGAAGGATATTTACGTTCCGAATGAAGATGGACGAGGTGGTCACTATGAGAGAAAGCGGTTTAAGAAACGTCTTTGCAATAAGCAATTTCTCATCATAGCAAGAGGTAACTCGAAGACTCTCTATGCCGAGACGATTCATATGTACGGATTGGTAATTGACCCCACTACAACATATCAAGTAGTGGTCGCTCCGACAATGGCTCAAGCAGAAGAGACTCTTAGACCCATGCGAACCGCCCTAACTCGATCCAGAGGTCCACTATTCAAGTTCCTCACGATGGGGTCTATTAACAACACAACAGGCAATCGAGCCAACAGACCCAAACTCGCTTCTACGAAGAAAGGTATTGAGAACTTTCTAACCGGTTCGATCTGTTCGATACGCCCTATGTCAGTCGATAAGAACCAAGGCTATCGAGACAAGTATGCAACTGTTGATGAATGGCTATCTGGGGATGTCAGAGAAGACGTTATCGGGCCTATTGAGCAGGGGTCGTCTAAGGTTGATGACTATCTAATCGTCGCAACTTCTTCTGAAGGAACTGTCCGAAACTCAGTTGGCGATAACATCAAAATGGAATTGATGAGCATCCTTAGAGGAGAGTACATCAATGATCACGTCTCTATCTGGTACTATAAGTTGGATGATGTGAAAGAGATTAATGATCCTGCTATGTGGATGAAGGCTTCTCCCAACATTGGAATTACAGTTTCTTACGAGACATACCAAGAAGAAGTAAAGAGAGCCGAGCAAGTGCCAGCAGCTAGAAATGATATTTTAGCAAAAAGGTTTGGCATCCCTCTCGAAGGTTATACTTACTTCTTCACCTACGAAGAGACCATCCCATTCCCGCCACAATCTTTCTACAAGATGATGTGCGCTATGGGCATGGACGCTTCTCAGGGCGATGACTTCTGGTCTTTTACGTTTCTATTCCCGCTTAGAGGAATGCGCTTCGGTGTAAAGACCCTTTGTTACATCTCGGAGAGGACAATGCTTTCTTTGCCGAATGCTCAACGGATGAAGTATGAAGAGTTTCTTGACGAGGGGAGTCTACGAGTGTTACCAGGAGCTATGCTCGACCCAATGGATGTCTATGACGACGTTGATCGCTTCATAGCTGAGAACCAGTACGATGTATCTGCATTTGGCTTTGACCCATACAACGCAAAGGCGTTCGTCGATAGATGGGTAATGGAGAACGGACCGTTTGGTGTAGAGAAGGTTCCTCAAGGCGCTCGAACTGAATCCGTTCCTCTTGGTGAGATTAAGCATTTGTCCGAGTCTAGATCTCTCATCTTTGATCAATTAATGATGCAATTCACAATGGGCAATGCAATAACATTAGAGGACACAAACGGTAACCGTAAGCTCTATAAGAAGCGCGCTGACAACAAGATTGACTCCGTAGCAGCGCTTATGGACGCTATGGTTGCCTATAAACTTCATAAGGATAACTTTGAGTGAGGAGGTGAGATTTTGGAATGGATGTTAGCGAAAATCAAAATGGAAGCTCAGAGATCCTCCACTACGGCATCCTAGGCATGAAATGGGGTGTAAGAAGAACTCCGGAAGAATTAGGGCATCGAACAAAACCTTCTTTCTCTGAGAATCGTAACGTCCGAAAGCTTAAGGGAGAGTACAAGAGCGCTCTTAAGAATGCTAAGATGCGAACTCAGATGGCCGATGAAGACCGAGAAAAAGTAGCTAAGGCCGATGCTTATTATGAAAAGCTTCAGAAGAGAGGTCTTGGCATTACTAAGAAAACCAAAGAGAAGCGCTCCATCGACATTCAGAATGCCGAGACGCTTCTTAAGAAACGACTCAATGCAAGGGAAATTGCGGAAGGCAACCAGGAACGCGCAATGGATATCCTTGCCGAACGTTCTCGAAATCTTGAAAAAGCTGTGCGAGAGCTTACGGAGAAGTATGGCAAAGAGAACGTAAAGCAGCTTCAAATGCGAAAGAGGGCCGTAAAAGCTGGCGAGGATTTTGTCATTGAGAACGTCTTCAAAACAGGTCTTCGCATCCAAGACGTTCCAATCATTGGACGAAACATTACAGGCAAACAAGTAGCCCAATGGGAACGCGAGATTAGAAACCAAGTTCGCGACGAGAACATTCGTAAACGAGCTAGAGAAGGTTATTAATAGGGGGTAACCGCCAATGGCTATTACAGAGCGTCTCAGACATGCTTGGGACGCATTTAGGAATCGAGACCCCACGAGAGTAAATACTTACCACTACGGGGAATCAAACTACCGAAATCCAAGTAAAGCAGATCTTCGTTATGGGAATGACCAATCTATTATCGCCTCTATCTATAATCGAATCGCCATCGACTGTGCTTCAATATCTATTCAACATGTTCGTCTCGATCAAAATGGAAGGTATACGGAAAACATTGACGACTCTTTAAACCAACGTCTAACTATCTCTCCGAATCTCGACCAAACGCCAAGGTCGTTTCTTCAAGATATTTACCTTTCATTGTTCGAGGATGGATATGTTGCAATCGTCCCAGTCGATGCCGATCACGATCCGACCGAGACAGGTACGTTTGAATTCTTCGAGTTAAGGCGGGGTCGCATTGTAGAATGGTTTCCAGAGTATGTTAGAGTCGAGTGCTATAACCAAAAGACTGGACGTCGAGAAGAGCTAATCATGCCTAAGAAAATTACAGCCATTATCGAGAACCCCTTCTATGCTGTGATGAATGGTCCTAACTCAACACTTCGTCGCCTCAGTCAAAAGCTTAACTACCTAGATGCTATCGATCAACAGTCCGCTTCTGGGAAGATGGATCTAATCGTCCAATTACCTTACACAATTAAGACCGATGTAAGAAGAGAGCAAGCTGAGCAAAGGCGTAAGGACATTGAGGTTCAGTTAACAGGGTCTAAGTACGGCATTGCTTACATGGATGCCACTGAACGGATTACGCAGCTTAACCGTCCTCTTGAAAACAATCTTCTTGCCCAAGTGGAGTACCTAACAAAAGAACTCTACACGAGGCTTGGTTTGACGGTTGGAATCTTTGATGGGACAGCCTCCGAGCAAGAGAAGCTCTGGTATAACAACGGAACGATCGAGCCAATCGTCTCGGCTGTTACTGATGAACTGAAGAGAAAGTTCTTAACTAAGACTGCACGGACTCAAGGTCAGTCCGTCATGTTCTTCCGCGATCCGTTCAAACTCGTTCCCGTATCCCAGATTGCTGAGATCGCTGATAAGTTTACTCGGAATGAGATTCTTAGCTCGAATGAAGTCCGCGCAATCATGGGCTTCCGTCCGTCTGACGATCCCAAAGCCGACGAACTTAGAAACTCTAACATTGCCGCGTCTAAGCAGGAGTTGGAGTCTGACGCAAAAACTCCGCCTACTGACGATGAGCTAGCGCAGGAATAAAAATCAAAATAGAATACAAAAGGAGGAATTGTATGAAGTCGACACATGTTGATTTCAGCGGATTCGTCACGAAGAATGACATTAAATGCACAGATGGCCGCACTATTAAGAACGGCGCATTCAAGCATTGTGATGGTATGTGCGTTCCGCTCGTATGGCAGCATTGCCAGAATGACCCGGAGAATATCCTGGGTAAGATCTACCTCGAACATCGAGACGGTGAAGGTGTTTACGGCTATGGCATCTTTAACAATGGTCGTAAGGCAACCGCTACAAAAGAGCTTGTTCTCCACGGCGACATCGACAGCATGAGTATTCATGCGAACAAGCTTGTCGAGCGTAATGGAGAAGTGTATCATGGCGATATTATTGAGGTGTCCCTCGTAACTCGTGGTGCTAACGCTGGTGCTAAGATCGAGCATGTATCTATTAGTCATGGCGATGGCACGTATACTGAAGTTGATGATGAGGCCGTGATCCATTATGCCGGAGACATTGATAACCATGGAGAAGAAAACCTCACTCTCGATCTCTACGGTGATGGGGAAGATCCCAGCCATCAGCTTACTCATGAGGATTCTGACGATGATGCTGATGAGGATGAGACCATCGAGGATATTTTTAACACTCTTACCGACAAGCAGAAGCAGGCTGTCTATGCGATTATAGGAGCAGCAGTCGCCGATAGTGAAGACAATAAGACTACTTCTGAAAAGAAGGAAGACAAAGTAAAGCACTCTGATGCTGATGATGAAGGAGGAAACGAAATGAGAACCAATGCGTTTGAGAACCAGGGTCGTGTTAAGAATAGCGGCGAGCTGACCCACGCCGACATTGTTGCCAACGGCACTTACGCTGATGTGGCTAAGGCTACATTTGACGAGGTGTTCAATCGCAACATTAAGTTCCGTGATGCTCTGCGGCATGCGGCCACCCAGTATGGCATTGAGAACATTGAGATTCTCTTCCCCGATGCGAAGTCCCTGTCCAATACCCCCGAGCTGGTCAAGCGTCGGACTGAGTGGGTGACCGTTGTTATGGGCGGCACTCGTCATGTACCCTTCTCCCGTATCAAGTCTGTGTTCGCCGATATTACGGCTGACGAGGCTAAGGCTCGTGGTTACATTAAGGGCAATCAGAAGATCGAGGAAATCTTCCCCGTTATGACCCGTACCACCACTCCGCAGACCATCTACAAGAAGCAGAAGCTGGATCGCGATGATATTCTCGACATCACCGATTTCGATGTCGTCGCTTGGCTGCGTGCTGAGATGCGGATTATGCTGGAGGAGGAAATCGCCCGTGCAATCCTGATCGGTGATGGTCGCCTGGTCACCTCTCCTGACAAGATTAGTGAGACCAATGTTCGTCCTATCTGGACCGACGACGCCTTCTATTCCTATAAGCATCAGATTCCCGCTGCCAAGTCTGGCGATGTGGTATATTTGGCTGATAGCTTTGTCCGCGCTCGTCCCAAGTACGAGGGTCGTGGCGTTCCCACCGCTTTCATGTCCCCTGAGACTCTGACTGACCTTCTGCTGACTCGTGACAACAACGGCAATCGTGTCTATAAGACCGAGCAGGAGCTGAAGGACGCTCTTCGTGTCTCTGCTATCGTCGAGGTGCCTCTGTTCTACGGTCTGACTCGTGCCGATGACAAGGGTAAGAAGTGGGCTCTGAATGCCATTATCGTTAACCTGTCCGACTACACTGTAGGCGCTGATAAAGGCGGCGAGATCAGCTCCTTCAATGACTTCGACATCGACTATAACCAGGAGAAGTATCTGATCGAGACTCGTATCAGTGGTGCTCTGACTGGTTATCACTCTGCCGTGGTCATTGAGACTGAGGCTACTACTTCTAGCCCCGCTGGCGGTAGCCCCTCTGCCCAGTCCGCCAAATGAAATTCTTCGGAAAGATAGGATTTATCTCCCAACAGGAAACTAGCCCTGGCATTTGGGAGACTCTTACCGAGGAACGAGAAGCCTATGGAGACGTCCTCTCTAATGTAAGAAGATGGGAGGGTTCTACAGAGACCGTTAATGATAGTGTCTCAACATCTAATCGTCTGTCTATTCTTGCTGATAGGTTTTTATGCGAGCATATGGGTGCTATGAGATACGTTAAATGGAATGGAACGACATGGAAGATCAATTCAGTCGAACTCGTTAGACCTAGAGCTATTCTTACATTGGGAGGCGTCTACAATGGCGAACACGAAAACACAGAAGAAGCGTGAACGAGAGCGTCAAAAGAAGCTAGACAAGCGAAGTTTCTTTGGCTACAAGTTTAACGAGTCTTTGACAATCAAAATGGAAGGAGACGACTCCGATGGCAATCGAAACTCACAACGTAGAGTATCCGGAGGAGCTTCAATTCCTTCTGGAGAATTTACTGGGGAGTAAGAACGTATATTTTCAACCTCCCGCAACGATTAAGATGAGCTATCCGTGCATAGTGTATCAGTTGGATTATGTAAATTCTACTTATGCGAATAACAAACCATACAACAATAATAAAAGATATTCGTTAACCTACATATCGAAAAGCCCCGATCAATTTATACCAGATAAAATTGCTCAACTTCCGATGTGTTCGTTTACAAGATTTTACATTTCTGACAATCTTAATCATTACTCCTATCGCTTATATTTTCATGCATACCCAAATAACTAACATAAAATTTCAAAGGAGGTCTTATACTCATGGCTAAAATCGTATGGGATCAGATTGGCGAGAAGAAGTACGAAACTGGCGTAGACCATGCTGTACTCTACTCTCTGAACTCTAAAGGCGTATACACCCCCGGCGTTGCTTGGAATGGTGTAACGTCTATCGCCGAGAGTCCTGATGGTGCTGAGCCCGAGTCTCAGTATGCCGATAACGTTAAGTATCTGACGATCATTTCTGCTGAGGAGCTGAACGGTACCATTGAGGCATTTACATATCCTCATGAGTGGGAGCTTTGTGACGGTACTGCCGAGATTGCTCCCGGTGTGACAATTGGTCAGCAGGCTCGTAAGACGTTCGGTCTGAGCTATCGCACAAAGATCGGTAACGACATTGACGGTCAGGACCACGGCTACAAGCTGCATCTTCTGTACGGTGGTGTCGCCTCTCCGTCTGAGCGTACCTATGAAACTATCAACGAGTCTCCTGAGGCTATTAGTCTTAGCTGGGACTACACCACCACTCCGGTTCCCGTTACCGGTCACAACATGACCTCGTTGGTGACTATTGATTCCACCCTGGTCGACAAGGACAAGTTGGCCGCTTTGGAAAAGATCCTCTACGGTTCCGAGGATGACGACGCACGTCTTCCTCTGCCCGATGAGGTCGCTGCCCTTCTTGGCGAAGGTTCTTCCGAAATCGATACAGCCCGTCTCTTCCGCTAAAGCGAAATTAAATCAAAATGGAAGGAGCTTGGCAAAGGAGTCCGGGCTCCTTCCTCTTTAAAAAGAAAGGAGTTACTACCAAATGCTTAAGAAAGAATTCACCTACACAGACTACGATGGAAATACTCAGACTGAAACTGCATATTTCAACATGACTAAGGCTGAGATTGCTGCGATGCAGGTCAAGATGGACGGTAAGTACATTGACCACATCAAAGCCCTTGTCGCTGGGGAGCATGTCGAGCAGTTGTTCAACATCTTTAGAGAACTTGTGCTTGATAGCTACGGCAAGAAGTCTGAAGATGGTCGTCGCTTCGTCAAGAATCCTGATCTTAGAGCAGACTTCGAGGCGTCTATCCCCTTCAGTGACATGTTGATTGACCTACTGTCCAGTCCTGACAAGATGTCTGCATTTACCAAGTCAATTCTCCCTCCTGACATGGTGACGAATGGCGGTGAAGTAAATGCTCTGCCTGGAATTACCGTCAATTGAGATATTTAACGAGCAAACAGAACAATTTGAGACAATCGGAGGACTAACCGTTGAGTTAGAACATTCCTTATATACGGTTGCTAAGTGGGAAGCCAAGCACAAGACATCTTTCATGAGTGCTGATATGGACTTGCCATTTCTAACGGATTATGCGAAAGAAATGTGCATCACCAAAAACGTTCCAGATAACGCTTGGCTATGCTTAACAAGAGATCAATTAGCAGACATTATAAGCTATATGAATGATTCTCATACAGCAACTAAAATAAATAGAAAACATATCGCTGGCAAGAGTTCTAGATCTGTTACAGCAGAACTGATTTACTATTGGATGTTTTCTTTAAAGATACCTATGGAGTGTGAGCATTGGCATTTCAACCGACTCATGACTCTAATAGAGGTGTCTTCAGTCGAGTCTATGCCTAAAAAGAAGATGGGCAAAAAAGAGGCTATCCAACAGCAAAAAGAACTAAATGCTATGCGGAGAGCAAAATACGGAACGAAAGGATAAACGTTTATGGGCGCTTTCAAAGTTACTACTTCTGGCGATTTCAAGAACATGGACGCGTTTCTAGGTAAAGCAAAGCGCCTTAATAAAGACGTTAAGTATATTTTGGAGAAGTATGGTCAGATCGGTGTGGATGAGCTTAGCAAGGCAACACCTGTTCGCACTGGTCTGACCGCTTCTTCCTGGTATTATACAATTGAAACAGACAAAGATGGCTACGTTATTAATTGGTCTAACTCAAACATTCAAAATGGAATTAATGTAGCCTTAATTATACAATTAGGACACGGCACGAAGTCTGGTGGATATGTTCCACCGAATGATTACATAAACCCAGCATTAAAAGATATTTTCGATCAAATAGCAATTGACGTGTGGAGGGAGGTTTCTGAATAATGCCTGATGTTGATGAAAAAGTTGTTCGATTAACTTTAGACAACAAAGACTTTGACAAAGATACAGCACGAACTATAAAAAGCCTTGATGAGCTAAAGGAATCCCTCCAATTCGAAGGGGTCGGTAAAGGCTTTGATGAAATTACCAAAAGCGCTAAGCATGTAGACCTTAATCCTATTGAGCAGGGTGTAATGGCGGTTTCAAACCAATTTAACCTCCTTACGACGATTGCTGATACAGCTTTCCGTAATCTAACCAATAAGGCGATTGACGCTGGAGAGAGAATGATCAAATCGCTCTCTGTCGATCAGATTACGACGGGATGGGCGAAGTATGCTGAGCAAACTGGTGCTGTCCAGACTATTATGGCTGCCACAGCTCAGCAGTTCGAAGACACTGGCGTCCAGATGGAAGAAGTCAACAGCCAGTTAGAAAAGCTCACCTGGTTTACAGACGAGACCTCTCATCGTTTCAACGACATGGTTAGTGGTATCGGCAAATTTACTGCCAACAACATCGATCTCGAAACATCTGTTAAAGCAATGGAGGGTATTGCAACATGGGCTTCTCTTTCTGGCGCTAATGCAAACGAAGCTTCCCGAGCCATCTATAACCTTGCTCAGGCAGTGTCTGTCGGAACAGTAAAGCTCATTGACTGGCGCTCTATCGAGAATGCCAACATGGGTACTACTGAGTTTAAGCAAACTGTTATTGAAACGGCTCAAGAAGTTGGGACTCTTGTTAAGGTTACAGATGACCTTTATCGAACCATTGGCGGTAAAGAAGTATCTGTTGCAAACTTCTCTGAAAACCTTAGCGAAGGTTGGTTTACCAGTGATGTATTGTTGAAATCCCTCGATCGATACGGCAACTTTGCTGATCAGCTAAACCAATTTGTCGATGAGACTGGTATTCTAACAGCCACCGCAATGGAGTTCGTGGATGACTATACTGAAGGCACTCTCGATATGGACCACGCCATGGCTGTCACTCGACTGAGCGCGGAAAGCTTAACAGAATGGCTCGACGTTTTGGGCAGCAAGGAGAATGACTTAGGTCGAAGGGCGTTTAGAGCTGCTCAGGAAACCAAGACCTTCCAGGAAGCTATCGACTATGTTAAGGAAGCCGTCTCCTCAGGTTGGTCAACGTCTTTCAAGTATATTTTTGGTGACTATCTTGAAGCAAAAGAATGGTGGAGCGAGATCGCCGAAAGTATGTATGACGTCTTCGTTGTAGGTGGCGAGATTCGTAATACTATCCTTTCAATGTGGAAAGACAATGGCGGTAGAGACGATTTTCTTGATGGTATCAGAGCTCTGATCGAGAACGTTAAGAAGATTCTTAATATTTTTGGCGAGGCTTGGAATGAAGCATTCTTCGGTGA
>JAAVHZ010000018.1 GCA_014799465.1 Lachnospiraceae bacterium
AGTATAACATCTGATGAAGGAAGAACACCTTCTTCTGTTATCAGTAAGAAATGAAATATAGAAACTTGTTAATCAAGTAGTCTTATTGACTACATCATTATTATACTAGGAGGAATCATAATGAGTGAACATAAATCAGGTAACAGGAGAATTCACGGTCCGCATGGTGGTATGGGAAATGTGGAAAAGGCGAAAGATTTTAAAGGTTCAATGGGAAGTCTTCTTTCCTATGTAGGGAAAAACAAGATAGGCATAATATTTGTTATGATATTTGCTGCTATATCTACGGTATTCAGTGTGGCAGGTCCAAAGGTTCTTGGTAAGGCAACAACTGCACTTGCAGAAGGTATAGGTAAGAAGGTATCAGGTACAGGGGGCATTGATTTTACTTATATTGGCAAAATACTTCTTATAGTACTGGGATTATATGTGTTAAGTTCTATATTCAGTTTTATTCAGGGATGGATAATGACCGGAATTACACAAAAGTTATGTTACAGGCTTAGAAAGGAAATATCAGAAAAGATAAACAGGATGCCTATGAAATACTTCGAAAGCAGGACTTATGGTGAAGTATTGTCAAGGATTACAAATGATGTGGATACATTAGGCATGGGTCTTAATCAGAGTGTTACCCAGATTATCACATCAGTTGCCACCTTAATAGGTGTACTGGTGATGATGTTAAGCATTTCTCCGTTAATGACTCTTATAGCAATTGTTATACTTCCTGTGTCGGTAGGACTTATATCACTGGTCATTAAAAAGTCACAAAAATATTTTAAGACGCAGCAGGAGTATCTTGGACATATAAACGGTCAGGTAGAAGAGATTTATGGAGGACACCTTGTTATAAAATCATATAATAAGGAAAAGGAAACCATAGAAAAGTTTGATGAGACAAACAAAGTATTGTATGATTCTGCGTGGAAATCACAGTTTTTATCAGGAATGATGCATCCTATAATGATGTTTGTAGGTAATCTCGGTTATGCTTTAGTAGCTTTATCAGGAGGAATGCTGGCAATAAAAGGTGTTATTTCTATTGGAGATATTCAGGCATTTATACAGTATGTGAAGAGCTTTACACAGCCTATACAGCAGATTGCACAGGTTGCAAATCAGGTTCAGTCCATGGCTGCTGCGGCTGAAAGAGTATTTGAACTGCTTGGAGAAGAAGAGGATCAGACTGTGAATAATCCGGTCAGACTCAATAATATTGAAGGAGCAGTGGAATTTAAAAAAGTACACTTTGGATATAAGGAAGACCAGATTATTATAAATGATTTTAATGCAAAGGTTAAACCGGGACAGAAGATTGCCATAGTAGGACCTACCGGAGCAGGAAAGACCACAATGGTAAAACTGCTTATGCGTTTTTATGATGTAAACAGTGGGGAAATTTTGTTAGATGGACATAATATCAGGAATTTTAACAGGAATGAACTTAGAGAAGCCTTTGGTATGGTATTGCAGGATACATGGCTGTTTAAAGGAAGCATCATGGAGAATATTAGATATGGAAGGCTTGATGCCACTGACGAAGAAGTTATTGCGGCGGCAAAGGCGGCACATGCACATCATTTTATACAGACATTACCGGGTGGATATGAGATGGAACTTAATGAAGATGCAAGCAATGTTTCACAGGGACAGAAGCAGCTTCTTACGATTGCAAGGGCGATACTTGCCGATAACAGGGTGATGATACTTGATGAAGCAACATCTTCGGTTGATACAAGAACAGAAATAAGGATACAGAAGGCGATGGATAACCTGATGAAAGGAAGAACCAGTTTTATAATAGCACACAGACTTTCGACCATACGAAATGCAGACCTTATTCTTGTTATGAAGGATGGAGATATAATTGAGCAGGGCAGCCATGACGAACTTATTAAAAAAGCCGGATTTTATGCTGAACTGTATAATTCACAGTTTGAATCTGTCTGTGAAGCAGTATAATTTGCAGAACTCGAAATTTGCGACAAGTAATACTTGAAAAATCTGCCAACTACATTATAATAGGAAGAGTGCTTTTATAAAGTACTCTTTTTATTTGGAAACATTTTACTAAGACAGAGGTGGATATTTTGACTTATGAAGAAATAGAAAAGTATATATCTGACATTCCCAGATTTACAAAAAAGAACAGTCTTAACCATACTGCATCTTTTTTACAAAAAATGGGAAATCCGCAGAAACGGATGAAAATAATACATGTGGCAGGTACTAACGGAAAAGGTTCTGTATGTGCATTTGTATCAGGAATACTTTGTAAATGTAAAAAAAAGACGGGATTATTTGTGTCACCTCATCTTACAGATATTACAGAACGAATCAGCATTAATGGAAATAATGTTAATAAGGATAAATTTGTTCAGAGTTTTCACAGAATAAAAAGTATAGTGGAAGAGATGGAAATTAAAGGATATTCTCATCCGGGTTATTTTGAATATCTGTTTTTAATGGCAATGGATATATTTGATAAGGAAGGTATGGAGTATGTTGTCTTAGAGACAGGTCTTGGAGGCAGACTTGATGCTACCAATGTTATCGAACAGCCGGAAGTTACAATTATATCTTCCATAGGGCTTGACCACACGGAAATACTTGGGGATACTATTGAGAAGATAGCAGGTGAAAAGGCAGGTATTATTAAGCCGTATGTACCGGTTATTTATCAGGGTGAAAATACCTTAGTGAATGAAGTTATTGAAAAGAATGCAGAAGAAAAACATTCTGAAGCCGTAAAATGTTGTCACGCTGATTATAAAATTATTAAAAAATATGATAATTGTATTGATTTTTGTGTTCGTTCTGGTTATTATTTAAATACTATATTTTCAATACCTTTTATAGCAGAATATCAGGTCGAAAATGCAGTGCTTGCTCTTAAAGCTGTTGAAAGACTTGAAGATATAAAAGAAGATATAGAACATATAAAAGAGGGCATTTCAAAAGTAAGATGGCATGGACGTATGGAACAGGTCATGCCGGGTGTATATTTTGACGGAGCACATAATGGTCCGGGAATTGATGAATTTGTAAAGACGGTATCGCAATATCAATGCGATGGTGATAAGTATATATTGTTTTCTGCAGTAAAGGAAAAGGATTATAGATATATGGCAGAAAAGATATGCAGAGGCATTATGCCCAAAAAGGTGTTTGTGACTCAGATTGATGGTGACAGAAGCCTGTCTTCGCATATTATTGCCAATGAGTTTAAAGATTTAGATATTTATATTTCTGATAATATTAAGGATGCGTTTCTAAAGGCACTTGATGAGAAAAAAAATGAAGATGTTTTGTTTTGTACAGGTTCATTATATCTTACAGGTGAGTTAATAAGATTATTCAGACAGGGCATTGTGAATGGAGGATTGTAATGATAAATTTTGACGAAGAGATTAAAAAATTTCAACCGAGTCTTGAAGTTGATGACACGGAAGATGCCATATATAACACGAATACTAAAACGGATGTTACGGATATAGTGTTGGAACTGCTCAAAGAAGTCAGGGAAAATCAGTAATAGGAAGGAAAAAGAATGAAATGTTACAGATGTGGCTGTGTCCTTTCAGGTAATGATTTCTGCAATAGCTGTGGAGCAACGGTTGTAGTATATAAAAAGGTATTAAGAATTTCAAATACCTACTACAACATGGGGCTTACTAAAGTACAGGTCAGGGATTTATCCGGTGCGGCAGATTTATTGAGACGCAGTATAAAGTTTAATAAAAGTAATGTAGATGCAAGAAATTTACTTGGACTTGTCTATTTTGAAATGGGTGAAGCGGTACAGGCATTTTCGCAATGGGTGATAAGCAAGAATATAAAGCCGGAAGATAATATTGCCGGAAGATATATAAAGTCGCTGCAGTCAAACCCTACAAAGCTTGATACAATAAACCAGACAATTAAAAAGTTTAATATTGCATTAGGTTATGCAAGAGAAGGAAATGATGACCTTGCTATAATTCAATTAAAAAAAGTGTTGAATATGAATCCTAATCTTATAAAAGGGCATCAGCTTTTAGCTTTACTGTATATGAAAAGAGGAGATTATGATAGAGCTAAAAAGCCGATAATGAAATCTCTAAAGATTGATAATAATAATGCGTTAAGCAGAAAGTATCTTAATGAAATAGAGAAACGCTCAGACAAGAGGCAGATAGTAAACAATGATAATATAGCAAAAACCTCTGAAAAAATAAGCAGCAGAAAGCGTTTTAAGCCGGAGTTTGATACAGGTGCAAACGAACCATTAAGCGGATATGATGTAATAATACCTAAAAATGCTTATGGAGAATCTAACAGTGGAACACTTACAGTACTGAATGTTATTATAGGAATAGTAATAGGTGTGGCAGTTACATTTTTCCTGCTGACACCTGCCAAGGTAAATTCTCTTAATACTAATCATAAAAATGAAGTACTGGATTTGAATTCCCAGATTGCCGGGCTTAATTCACAGATAGCAGACTTAAAGGCACAGGTAGATGGTGCAAATTCAGCCAATGCCGAACTTCAGGGTAAGATAGACAATGCCGATAGTGAGAAGGATATAGTCATAGCGGATTATGAGAAACTGATAACTGCATTGACTGCTTATCAGGCACGAAGTTATGTGGAGTGTGCTGAGCAGTTAAGCAGCATATCAGGAATATCAGCAGAAGATTATGAGACAAAGTATTCTGAGAGCTTTAAGAATATGTGTGCCGCAATAAAGGACGATGCTTATAAGCAGGCGGCATCAGCAGCTTATTCAGAGGCCCGTTCATTGTACAATTCGGCAAGTACTGTAGATACATGGGATACGGTAATATCAAAACTGGAAAGATGTTTTGTATATGATTTTAAAAATATTGATTACAATGATGCTGTAAGAAGATTATCAGAGGCATATAAGTCAAGATATCAGTGTGCAGTATCTGAAAATGTTGAAAATCCTGCATCATATAAGGAACAGGCTATAAATGGAATGCAGGGTATAGTTGATAAACTTACGGCTACTGAAGGTATAAGTTCATCATCTTTAAAAAATGCACAGGATGCATTGGCTGAATTGCAGACAATGTAATAATACACTAAAGAAAGAGATAACACAGTAATAAGTGTTATCTTTTTATTTTTCGCTGTAGCGAAGAAGTTGAATATAAATAAAGAAGGGTGGATAGATATGCAGGTTAAAGTAAAGGGAAACGCATTAATTATAATTGTAAATGGAGATTTAGACCATCATAATGCAGAAATTATTAAGGAGATTGCAGACAACAGCATTATGGAAAATAAAATCAGAAATGTTATATTTGATTTTAAAAACAGTAATTTTATGGATAGTTCAGGTATTGGTGTAATGATGGGCAGGTATAAACTGATAGCCAATGCAGGAGGAAGAGCATGTGCCGTTAATCTGAATCCTGCAATTAACAGAATATTTCAGATTTCAGGACTACATAAGGTGATAGAGCGGTTTGAAAATGTGGAAGATGCATTAAAAGAATATCAGAAGGAGTTAAAAGATGAATAATAAGGAAAGATTATATTTGGAAATTGAAAGTAATTCTGAAAATGAAAGTCTGGCGAGGGTTGTAGTATCAGCATTTGCAGCCAGATTAGATCCTACTCTTGAGGAAATATCCGATATTAAAACCGCTGTGTCAGAGGCGGTGACTAATTCTATAATACATGGATATGAGGGAAAAGAAGGGATAATTAAGATAGAGTGTTTTATAGAAGAAAGGCAGCTGGTTGTTCAGATAACAGACACAGGAGTTGGCATAAAAGATGTAGGACAGGCTATGAAACCTCTTTTTACAACAAAAGGTGACCAGGAGAGATCAGGGATGGGATTTGCATTTATGGAGATATTCATGGATGAGCTTGAAGTAGATTCTAAAATAGGTATGGGTACAAAAATAACAATGAAAAAATTAATAGGAGGGGATTATACTAACGGGCGTTAACATTTTCTAATTTCTAAACAGCACATGTTAGTATAACTATAAACTGACTATGGATATAATTGAACAAATCATATTGGCACACAAAGGGGATAAAGCAATGCGTGATGAGATTGTTCAGGAAAACATAGGATTAGTATGGAGTATAGTCAGAAGATTTTTAAATAGAGGATATGAGGCTGATGATTTATTCCAGATAGGATGCATAGGATTATTAAAGGCTATAGATAAATTTGATATAGAATATGATGTGAAGTTCTCAACTTATGCCGTACCAATGATTAGTGGTGAAATAAAAAGATTTTTAAGGGATGACGGTCTGGTAAAGGTGAGCCGGACTTTGAAAGAAAATGGCTGGAAGATAAAGCAGGCATCAGAAAAGCTGTCACATGAGCTTGGCAGGGATGCAACACTTCAGGAAATTGCTGCGGCTACCGAACTTAGTAAGGAGGAGATTGTAATGGCAATGGAAGCTAATGTGGAGGTAGAATCCATATATAAGTCCATATATCAAAATGACGGAAATGAAATATATATGGTAGATCAGGTGATTGCAGGCGGTGATGCGTCTAATGTAGGAGTAACGGCATCGGGAATTTATGGAGAAGATGTGGAAAAGGAAAAGCTGCTAAATCGTATTATGTTAAGGCAGCTTATGGATGAATTGGATGAAAGAGAGCGAAAACTTATAGAGTACAGATATTTTAATGAAAAAACGCAAAGTGAAGTGGCAAAAATATTTGGCATAAGTCAGGTACAGGTCAGCAGGATGGAGAAAAAAATTTTGATGGAAATGCGAAAAAACGTCTATAAAAAAGTAGATAATTTGTAAAAAATCACTAGTAGTTTTTACTCTTTTCTAGTATAATGGTTTTATAATAACCGATATACTACAGAAAGCAGGTGTACTGTATGAGTGACAAAAAAATTACTAATCCGGACGATATTCAGGTTAGAGCTGCGATTACAGACGATGTAACAGAAAAAACGCAGGATAGTGGGAAAAGGAGTAAGCTGTTTGGAAAAAGAAATAAAGAAAAACCTCCTAAAGAAAAAAAGGTTAAACCTGTAAAAGTAAAAAAAGAAAAACCGGTAAAAGTAAAAAAGGTTAAGCCTGCAAGAAACAAAAAAGTACGAAATATAAGTAAGAACAATAAAGCAGTTAATAAATTAAGAGGAAATAGTACCAGTTTTATTCTGAAAATCAGGAATACCATTATGTCATTAAAAAAAGAAGACAGCATGCATATTGGAGATGACAAGAATATAGGCAAAATAAAAATGTTTCATGGAATACGAGTTAAGCTTATATGTGGTTTTCTTGTTCCGGCTGTATTATTTATAGTTGTTGGTATTATGATTTATTCAAAATCAAAACAAGGTCTTACAGAAAATTCAGAAACTCTTATAAATACTAATGTGGGAATGCTGAAAGAGTACTTTGAACTGGGATTTGAAAATATAGAATTGTCAGCTACAAGGCTTTCGGTAAATGAAAATATAGTATCATATTATTCCGGAACATATGAGGAATCTTCGAATCTTTATGTGAGAAGCCGTGCAGGTACAAAGTCAGCTATTAATAATGAATCTACGGCTGATAAATACATTTTAAATGTAATGGCATTTGCACAGGAGGGTCAGGGATGTACGCAGACCGGACTGCTTGATAAAAATGAGGATTTATATGCTGCATTTACATCTTCAGAAGACAGTAAAGCACTTGAAGATTCAGAGAGTGCATGGATATCTAACCATGAGTCTATTGACGGAATATTAAGTAATAATGCAGATGATTATGCAATGTCATATGTAAAGTCACTGAAAAATGAACGAAATAAATCAGTCGGATATATATTAATTGATGTTAAGACAGTATTTATAAAAGAAATCCTTGATAATGCATCTATCGGAACTGATAGTATAAAAGGATTTATAACGGGAGACGGAAAAGAAGTTATAAGCGGAAGTGATGATTTTAATTTCACCGGACAGAAATTCTATTCAAAAGTAAAAGATAAAGAAGAGGGCGGTTACCAATACGTTGATTATAAAGGAGATAGTTATCTTTTTGTATATGATAAAATCAGTCAGGGAAACGGAATGGTATGCGCACTTGTTCCTAAGTCTGAGATTATAAAGAAGGCAAATGAGATTGGAACATTTATTATCATTACGGTTATTATATGCTTTATTATAGCAGTAGGACTGGGTTCGGTATTTGCAGCGGGTATTGCAAATGCCATAAGAAAAGTAAATGTTATAATGAAAAGGACATCAGAAGGTGACCTTACGGGAACTATCCACATGAAGAGAAAGGATGAATTCGGCATATTGTCAGGAAGTATAATGAATATGATTGTCAGTGTTAAGAATATTATATTCAAGATGGCAAATGTCAGTGAAAACGTACAGGAATCTGCAGTCCAAGTGGGAGAAAACTCAAAGGTACTGCTTAAGGCTACACAGGATATAACAGCAGCAGTAAATGATATTGAAGCAGGTATTGCACAACAGTCTTCTGATACTGACGGATGTCTTGCACAGATGTCTGATTTGGCAGAAAAAATAACGGAAGTATATGCGAGTACAGGTGAAATAGGAAAGATTGCAAGTACTGCACAAAGTACTATTGATGAAGGTATGGTACTTATAAGTAATCTCGGAGAAAGAGTAGAAGATACTACAGAGATTACAAAATATGTTATGCAGGATATTGATAAGCTTAATGAAGAATCAATATCAATAAATACAATAATCAAAACTATAAATGATATTTCAAAGCAGACTAATCTTTTGGCACTTAATGCAAGTATAGAAGCTGCAAGAGCCGGAACTGCAGGAAGAGGCTTTGCAGTTGTGTCGGATGAAATAAGAAATCTTGCCGAACAATCTGGAGAGGCAGGAAAGCAGATTAACATGATTATAGAAAATATCCAGAAACGTATGCGGCAGACTATAGAGACTGCAGGAAGGGCAGAAGGAATTGTAAGTTATCAGCAGGAGGCACTTGATAATACTGTTAATATATTTAAGGAAATTAAGGAACAGGTATCAGCATTGGCAGGTAATCTGGAAGTTATATCAAATAGTGTAAACAGTATAGAAGCTGCTAAAAATGATACACTTGAAGCTATTGAAAGTATTTCAGCCACATCAAATGAAACTGAAGCAGCATCTACAGAACTTAGCAGGAATGCGGAAAAGCAGCTTCAGGCAGTTGAAGTATTAAATGAAGCTGTTAAGCACCTGCAGCATAATTCTGATGACTTAAATGAGTCTGTTAAAATATTTAAAATTGCAGAGGAAACTATAGAAGATAAGGTTATTGCAAATAATTTAGATAATCAGACGGAAGAAAATTAATAAACTTAAATTTTAAAGAGTTTAAATAGTAAAATAATATACTCCTAATTAACTGATAAAGTTATTAGGAGTATATTATTTTTTTATAAAACACATACTATTGTAAGAAGCGAGATAAGAAAATCTCGTGATGGGCAAATTCGAGTATTGTTTTGTAAACTTGTGTTGGTATGTTTGGAAGGAGTAATAATGAAAAAATTGTTTTGGATAATGATTATTGCTGTTATAGTTATAGTGTTTGGGGTTTATTATTATAATGAGAATATTAAGACTAATACTATAACTGACGGAACGTTTGTATGGAAGGGAAAAGAGTGCTGTGGATAAGGTAGTATATATTAAGCCGCAAAAGTGCATACTGATTGATGATAAAAACGTTAAGATAAGTGATGTGGCAGATGTACAGAGTTCTGATGCTGATTTCACCAATAAAGTGAAAGATATGATATTATATAGCTTTAAGGATGAAAAGCCTGACAGATATGTTATGTCAGTAATGGATATTATATCATTTATACAGAAGCAATCACCCGATGTAATGGTGGTAAATCTAGGTGAAAGTGATTTTATCTTAGAATATAACATGAACAGAAAACAGAATATATGGCTTGAAATATTTAAAGTTATATTGATAGGAATGATTGTATTTTTTGGTGCTGCATTTGCCATAATGTCATTTCATGAAGATGTAGATATAACGGGATTGTTTGAAGATGTATATTTGCTTATAATGGGTAAGGAAAAGCAGGGGGTTTCTACTATCGAGATAACATATTCTATAGGTTTGTTTTTTGGGATTCTTATTTTTTATAATCGTATTGGACTGGGCAGAAAGACAAATGATCCTACTCCGCTTGAGATGGAAATGAAAAATTATGAAGAAACTATTAATGATACATTAATAATGGCAGATGACAGAGGTGGTACAGATAATTAGGTGGTTAATATTGGCAGTTACAGGACTTGCAGCAGGGGGAATAATATCAGCAGGAGTATTTTCATTTATTACTTCTATCGGAATAATTCCAAGGATTGCCGGAAATATGCATATGGGCAAATATATCAGATGTTTTGAAAATATTGTAATCATAGGTGGAATAACAGGAGGAGCCTTAAGTGTATTTCAAATAAAAATGAATCTGGGAATAGCAACTCAAGCCATGTATGGTATTATGTCAGGGATTTTTGTGGGCTGTCTTGCCGTAGCATTGGCGGAGACTTTAAATGCCATGGCTGTTTTCACGAGAAGGGTGCATTTGCAAAAAGGTTTAAGAGTTGTAATATATGCCATAGCTTTGGGGAAAATTACAGGTTCATTATTGTATTTTCTGAAGCTATAGAAAATTTTGGAAAGGATTGATGATATGGGAGATTATATTGAAGAGGCAGAAAAGGCAAAGTATGACGATTATGTAAAAAAGGTAACACCGACTACAAATGTATTTATGAATGTGTTAAAAGCATTTCTGGTAGGTGGCATAATATGCCTTATTGGTCAAATAATAGGTGGAAGGGCAGAGGCAATGGGTCTGGATAAAGAACTTGCCGCCGGGTGGACAAACATTTTTCTTATTGCGGCAACTGTAATACTTACAGGTCTTAATATCTATCCAAAGATAGGAAAGTTTGGAGGTGCCGGTGCACTGGTTCCAATAACAGGTTTTGCTAATTCGGTAGTGGCTCCAGCAGTAGAATTTAAAACAGAGGGGCAGGTATTTGGAATAGGCTGTAAGATATTCAATATTGCCGGACCTGTAATACTATATGGAATATTTTCAAGCTGGATATTAGGGCTTATATACTGGGCATTAATGGTTATTGGGATTATATAATATATTTATGGCAAAACAAGGGCTGTACCAAATTAAATGGTGCAGCCCTTGTGGATTTATAATAGATTGTGTTGTGTTACATTATTTGGTATGGTATAATTTTAAATATTAATTATTATGCAAAGTGACATGTTTGGAAGGTTGAAAAAGAATGGAAATGAATGTTTATACCAAAGATGAAGTCAGAAAAATATTATTGAGGTATCATAATATTGCCGGAAATGAAAAATTAGCCGGAATAGACGGAGTTAGAAGAATAATGTCAAGGCTGGGAAGTATTCAGTATGATCCGCTAAATGTAGTCGGGCGTAACGCAGATCTTGTTTTACAATCAAGGGTAGATGGATATAGGGCAGAACATTTATATACTTTATTATATGAAGAACATAGTCTTGTTGATGGATTTGACAAGGAAATGTGTATTTATACTACAAAGGATTTTTCAAAGTTTTCAAGAGTCAGGGAAGAACATGCAGAGTTTTCAATTAGAACTTTAGAGTATCGTGGTCAAACGGGAGCACTTGATATTTTAAATGATATAAAGGATTTTGTAACGGAACATGGAATGACCGGAACAAAGGATATTTCAATTGGCGAAGTGAGAGAAAGCAGATGGGGTCATAAGAAGTTATCAAGTGCGGCATTAGACTATCTTTATAATAAAGGGGAGTTGTGTGTTGCGGATAAAAAGGGAACACAGAAATATTTTGATTTAACTGAACGGGTTATTCCGGATGATTTTAATGTAACAGATGATATGACTATGGATGAATTTTTAGACTGGTATGTTGGCAGAAGAATAAAAAGTCTTGGATTCGTATGGGATAAAAACGGGGGTGCCTGGCAGGGACATTTTTTAAGTGATAAAAATATTAGAAAGATGGTATTAGAGCGGTTAGTTGAAAAGAATGAGATTTATACTTTTCAGATAGAAGGATTACAAAATGTATTTTATGCATGTAATGAGTTCGATTCATATTCAGACGGTGAAGATTGTAAGGATTACGCACGTTTTATTGCACCTTTGGATAATATTATGTGGGATAGGGCAATGTTGGAGAAGGTTTTTGATTTCTCATACCGTTGGGAAGTGTATACACCTGTCTCGAAAAGAAAGTATGGATACTATGTAATCCCTGTAGTATATAATAACAGGTTTGTCGCCAGATTTGAGCCGGAACCGGTTAGTAAAACAAAAAGTTTTAAAATTAAAAATTGGTGGTGGGAGCCGGAAATACAACCCACCAATGGGATGAAAGATACAATAATTGAAGAAATGAACAGATTTAGTGAGTATTTGGGAGTGGAATGTGCAAAAGAAAATAAAAGAAAGATTGGTGAATAAAAATGAATGTTTATGAGGAATGCCCAAGATTTGAGGATGATAACTTTTTATTACGGTTTATAGAAAAAGCGGATAGTGAAGATTTATTTGAGGTGTATAGTGATAAAAATGCATTACCTTTTTTCAACAGCGATAATTGTGACGGAGACAATTTTTATTATCCAACTAAGGAGAGAATGCTGGATGCTGTTCTTTTTTGGAGGGAGGCGTATGAAAATGGGTGGTTTGTAAGATGGTCCGTTGTAGACAAATCTGCATCAAAAGTAATTGGAACAATAGAATTGTGCCATCGTGTTTCGGAGGATGCTTTTAATAATGTAGGAATCCTAAGGATTGATGTTAAAAGTGATTATGAAAAAGAAGATAAGTTATTCAATATTTGTTCTCTTATCATTCCATCAGCTTTTGAATTATTTGATTGTAGTGAGATAATTACAAAAGCACCTGTTTATGCAGTGGAGAGAATTAATGCAATACAAAAATCAGGCTTTATCAAATCTGAAAATTTATTAATTGGAAAAGACGGTTATGCTTATAACGGATATTGGATAATAAAACGTAAATAGAAATTTTCCCGTATGCAAAAGTATATTGTATACGGGATTTTTTAAAATTTTCATAATAGTTAAAATAGGTTTTGTTACAGTTGCTTATTGAGATTCGGCAGACAATAGAGTGCATACCGTGGGAAAATGTTACAGTTGACAAATACATAATATATGTAATAATTAAGTTAATTGAATGCAAATAAGAGGGAAAGGAAGGATTGCTTGTGAAAAAATATACTTTGGCGGTTATTATTTTGCTTATGACGTTTTTTATACATGTGGATGCATATGCAGAGGATAGGGGAATAGATGTAATTGTTGGATTTGAAGAATTTTCTTTTGAAGATAAGTTTATTTATCCGGCTGAGAAATTATCAGAGGATGAACTTAACAGATATATGCCGGAATCTATTAATGCTTTTATAAAGGGACAGAAAGACATGATTTCCGTTCCCGTAAAATGGAAATGTGCATTGGTTGATTATGAAAATACAGATTATTACAGTTATCAATTCTCACCTGTCTGGGATGAAAGCAAGTATGTAATGGATGAAGGTCTTAATATATATAAGGATGCACCCTATATATTTGTTTGTTTTGGAGAAAGATTATCTGAAAACGGAATATTGTCAAGGGCTGCAGAAAATACAGAAAAAAATGCGAAAAAGATAGTTTCATATCTTACAAATACAGTGGGGCTTAGTACTTCGGCAGCAGTCGGAGTAGTGGCAAATATATATTATGAATCAGGATGCATAGCTGATATACTTGAAATAGGATATACATGGGAGAATGGCGGCGGATATGGATTATGCCAGTGGACTAACTATCCAAGAACGGCTGCTACAGGAAGAAGAACTGACCTTATAAACTTTTGTACAAGGCTGGGATATGATTATAAGTCATTGAGTGGTCAGTTAAAATATCTTAATTATGAATTGACAACTGGATATAATTATGTGCTTAACAGCTTGAAAGATATTAATTTATCGTCAAATCCTGAGAATGATGCCTATAATGCGGCTGTTTTATGGTGTACAAAGTTTGAGATTCCGGCAGATGCACAAAATGCAGCCATTATACGTGGGAATTTTGCCAAAACTATATGGAAGGACTACAGCGAAGGAAGTGTAAAGACATCAGCACCAAAACTTACATCATTCACATATCCTGACAATATATATATTGGAAAAGGATATCCCGTAACAGGAAAGATTGAAGCATCCCCTACAAAGCTTACTAAAGTAAAGGTTTCTCTTGTAAACAGTGAAGGTAAGACAGTATGTAGTAAGTCAGCATCACCGGCAGCTAGTTCATATAATGTGGCATTGCTTGATTCGTATATTACATTTAATAAACTTGGCAAAGGATTATATTATTATAAAATTACGGCTTCTAACGCCAGCGGCACATATACACTTTTAAATAAAGATTTTATGGTATCTGATGTTAAGCCGGCTGTAACAGGCTATAATTATCCGGTAAATATTGTTAAGGGGAATGATTTTAATGTATATGGAAAAGTAACATGCGGAAATACCATAAATAGAATAACTGTAGGTGTGTATAAATCAAAGAGTGGTTCTACACTTAAGTCGGGTACTGAAATGAATGTAAATTCTAATTCATATGATATAAGTAATTTTAACAGTGCCCTTGAGTTTGATAAGCTGTCAGCAGGAACATATTATTATAGAGTTTCGGCAGTAACAGCTGGTGGAACTTACACATTGGTAAATAAATCATTTATTGTAAGTCCTAAAAATGTAGCAAAGGTATCGGGACTTGTTCAGGCATCAAAAGGTTCAACTTCAATAACTGTTTCGTGGAAGAAGATATCAGGTGTTTCAGGTTATAAGATTTTCCGTTCAGATTCACCAAATGGAAAATTTAAAAGTATTGCCACGGTAAAGGGATATTCAAATATACAATATAAAGATACCGGGATTGAGAAAGGCAGAGAATATTACTATAAGGTGCGTGCATATGTGACGAGAGAAGGCAAAACGCAATATGGTTCATATAGTACTCAATTAACAGCAAGAACTAAATCATTTGCTCCGGCACGTTATGAAAAGGTTAAAGTTAATACTAATATGTACAGCGGCGCAGGTACGTCATACAGCAAAATCAGAACAGTAAGACAGGGTGTTGAAGTAAGGGTTCTTAACTATACAACGGATACAAATGGTCATAAATGGTATTATGTAAAATATGGTAGTAAATATGGATATATAAGGTCGAATAAATTATAGCAGTAAGACATACAAAAAAGCTTGAATATCGTGAAAGGATTCACTAGGAAGAATCGCCTGGGAGCGATTCTTCCTAAGTAACTTTAGTTGGCACTGATGATGTGCAGGTGTGTTTAAAAGTGTGAAAGGAGAATAAAAATCAATAATCTGGATATTTTTTTAAAAAGCAGGGATTTTTGTAATGTAGAAAAAGTTTTACTAAAAGAGCTGCAGGAACAGGGGGAGAATATAGATTTATTATTTAATTTGGCAATGGTGAGATTACAGTTTCCGTTTGAAGATGAAGAAAAGTCGATTTATTATTTGAATCGTATTCTTGAAAAGGATAAATATAATTTTGAAGCATTAATAATAAAAATGTATTTGCAAAATTTTTATTATGGTAAAATGGATGATGATTTTTATAATTTAATCAACCATGAATGGGATTCAAGTGATAAAAAGTCAGTAGTATATTACATAATGTCATGGCAGTTTGAAGAAGATGATAAAAAAGAGGAGTATTTAAAGAAAGCTATTAATGAGTATTCCTGTTATGTATGGATGTTTAAAAAATTAGGATATATATATAAAATGAAAAGTATGTATAAAAACGCATATGAATGTTATTATAAAGCACTGCATAATGTAAAGACAACAGATTTTCCACCTGAATGTGCGATTAGAAAAGAGGCTTTTATTGAAGAATACATTTTGGGGACAAGTATTTCAACGATAAATTATGACATGTTAAGAAAAGATGTAGATATTATTAAAAGTTACTGTCAGATAAGATAGAAAAACAAAATTATCAGTATATTCAAATAGAGGAGAATAATTATGGAATTTGAAGATATTGTTTCAATAATATATAATTTTTATCCTAAACATTGTAAATACGGAAGCAAGATTTATAAAAAAACAGAGGAGTATAAAAATTATTTGAATGGTATAAAAAAAGATTTTATTTATGAAGATATTAGAAAAGAACTGAAAAAAGCTATAAAAAACTACTATCTAAAAGTATGGCGATACAAAGATGAAGTAAGCGTACATTTTTCTATCCTTTTACATAAAAATCAAGATATACTTGATGATGACATAGAGCTTATAAGCAGTCTGGGAGGAAAACGATTAGATTTAGAAGTATATGTAAGCAAATTATCAAAAGTCTATTACATTTATGTAATAGAAACAACATATATAAATGATAACTGGTCATTTAAAGTGTATGATGTAATTGATTTTGTCGATAAAGAAATATTAAATAATATAGAAGCTATTTTTAATGAACGGGGATATTTAAAGCTCCAGCATGATTTAGTTAATGAGATTGTGCCGGATATTGAAACGGAATTACATTATGAAGGAGAGGCAAATGTGTTTCACTGCTTATTTTCTGATTATGGAGAGTAAGATATGACAGGTATTGTGTATAGAGGAATAATAAAAAGCAAAAGGAAGTTTTATACTTGATGATGAATTTGAAGCAGATACAAAAGAGAAGTTTCAGGAATTTTTGGATGAAATCATGTATTTTAAAGGATGCAGTGCGGAAAAATTAGATATTTAAGTTGATAATAAAAAAATTTGACATACATGGTTCTGGGTTTCCGGCTTATAATTTGTTGCAATACTGATATATTAATCAAAATCTTCGGATTCAACCAGAAAGAAAGGAATAAACAGATGGAAAATAATGATATTGTAAAAGGTTATAAAGTATTCAATCCTGACTGGACTTGCGAGGAGTATCAATATGAAGTTGGCAAGACCTATGAAATGGATGATTCACCTGTATATTGTAGCCGGGGATTTCATTTCTGCTTGAAAGCGGCAGATTGTTTCGATTTTTTTAACTTCAATTCTGATAACAAGGTTGCAGAAGTTATCGCTCTTGGTGAAGTGGATTCAGAAGAAAATGATGATAATTCCAAGTGTTACACTAACAAGATTAAAATTGTGCGTGAAATCACATGGTATGAAGTTCTTGAACTGGTTAATACAGGAAAGAATTGCTCAGGTTATTGCAACACCGGGGACAGGAACACCGGGAACAACAACACTGGAGAATACAACACCGGGCACATGAACACCGGGGACTTCAATACCGGGGACAGGAACATAGGGGACTTCAACACCGGGGGCTGGAACATTGGGGACAACAACACCGGGAGCAACAACACAGGGGACTGCAACGCCGGGAACTGCAACGCTGGGGACTGGAACACCGGGAACAGGAACATAGGGGACTACAATGTTGGAGACTGGAACAAATCCTCCTTCAATACTGGCTGTTTTATGACAGAAGAACAGAAGATTATGCTTTTCAACAAGCCTTCTGATTACACTCATGAAAATTGGTCAGACAGTGATGCAAGATGGCTGTTGAATCAGATACCAAGAAATGTTGTTGAATGGGTTTACTCAGCTGACATGTCGGATGAAGAAAAAGAAGAGCATCCAACACACGAAACAACGGGTGGTTATCTCAAAGTGCTTGATAAATCTGAATGCAGTCAGTTATGGTGGGACAGCTTGTCAGACAGTCAGAAGAACATAATCAGAAAATTACCAAACTTTGACCCTGAAATATTTAAACAGTGTACGGGTATTACGGTAGAATAAGTCTGGGGAAAGAGGAGAAAGAAAATATAGAATGAAGTGTAAAGATACAAAAGAGAAGTTAATAAAAAAATTTGACATACATAGTACTGTATGATACACTTAAAACCATAAATATAAGAAAGTGGTGAAAGAATGTTAATATATTCATGCAGACAATAATTTTATAGTTCGGAAAGCACTGATTGTTATAATCAGTATTTCTGTATGCAGGAATATATTCATTCATCTTAATATCATATATGCAGATGCCATATTATCATTATGGTATATTAATTGCTATTTTGGGTGCAGGATTATATTTCTGCACCCTGTTTTTGTATTAGTAATTAATTTGTGAAAGGTGATGATGGAAGTTATGGCAGAAATAAGAGTTGACAATCTGACATTTGAAAATGTGTTTGACAGTGTTTCATTTTCCGTAGATTCCGATTGGAAACTGGGACTTATCGGCAGAAATGGTAAAGGGAAAACTACATTTTTACGGTTGCTTATGGGGAAATATGAGTATCGGGGAAATATTTATTCAGCCATTCCGTTCAGGTATTTTCCAGTGTCTGTGCCGGTTGAGGCTTGGAATGAAAATGTAATTGATTTAATGGAAAAAGAATTTCCAGATTATGAGTTATGGCGTGTTATAAGTGAACTGGGAAGTCTTGGCATGGAAGCAGATATTTTGTACAGAACGTTTGGTACACTTAGTTTTGGAGAACGTACCAGAGTTATGCTGGCTTTTTTATTTGCGTATGAAAATAATTTTCTTTTATTAGATGAACCGACTAACCATCTGGATATGGAGACAAAAGATTTGCTAAAAGAATATCTGCAGAAGAAAAAGGGATTTATATTAGTTTCCCATGAAAGAGACTTGCTTGATTCATGTGTTAATCACATACTTGCAATAAACAGATGCAGTATAACTATATCTAAAGGTAATTTCAGCACATGGATGAGTAATAAAGAGCGACAGGATGTATATGAGCTGTCAAAAAATGAAAATTTGAAAAAGGACATAAAGAGGCTGGAAAATGCAGCAAGACAGTCCTCCGTGTGGGCAGACAAGGTGGAAGGAACGAAAATAGGTTTTAACCCGATAAAAGAGGACAGAAATATAGGTTCAAGGGCTTATATTGGGGAAAAGTCGAGGCGTATGCAGCAGAGAAGAAAAAATCTTGAAAAAAGGCAACTAAAACAGATTGAGGAAAAGAAAGGGCTGCTAAAAGATATTGAACACGAGATTGACTTAAAAATGTTTCCGCTGTTATACCATGCACAGACATTGGCAAGAATTGAGTCAGTTGGAATGATGTTTGATGGAAGAACGGTGTGCAAAGATATATCTTTTGACATAAAAAACGGTGAAAGGGTATTACTGAATGGAAAAAACGGATGTGGGAAGTCAAGCATTATAAAAGCCATACTTGGAGAAACTGCACCGGCAGAAGGAAAAATTACTGTTGGGGGTGGTGTATCTATATCATATGTACCGCAGGATGCTTCCGGTCTTAAGGGTAAATTAAAGGATTTTGCACAAAGGCGTAATGTGGAACTCTCAATTTTTATGTCTGTTCTAAGACAGATGGACTTTGAAAGAATGCAGTTTGAAAAGGATATAAGTGAATATTCGGATGGTCAGAAGAAAAAGGTTATGATTGCGGCGAGTCTGTGTACAAAGGCTCATCTTTATATATGGGATGAGCCCTTGAATTATATAGATGTATTTTCCAGAATGCAGATAGAAAGGCTTATACTTAAATTTCAACCTACACTGCTTTTTGTGGAGCATGACCGATATTTTCAAAAGAATATTGCCACAAAAGTAGTTGAACTTTAAGTTTACACATCATATTTTTTTATAAATGCGACACCCAGAGGATATGGACCGGTGTGGCAACCTATAGTAGTGCCTATACGTGATTCAACATTATGGGTACATTTAATGGGAAGAGACTCTTCAAGAAGATTTTCAAAATTTTCAGCTTCCTCAAGTTCAAAACCCGTTCCGACAAGAAAGTTATAGTCGTTGTAGTTAAGGTGATTTTCTGAAAAATATTTATCAATCAGTTTTACAAGATTTTTTTTGGCTTTCTGTCTGGTGCGGGTTATTCCTCCAAGGGAAATGTCTCCGTCTAACATTATTATCAGAGGTTTTATGCCCAGTTTATCTCCGGCTATGGTTGCAAGTTTTCCGATTCGACCATTTTTTATAAGGTATTCAAGCGAGCCGACAGTAAAATATATTCGACCGGTTTTTTTAATATTTTCTATGTGATATAAGGCTTCTGACAGCGTAAGTCCGTTGTCCCTCATGCGTACAGTTTCGTTTACAAGAAGTGCTTCTGACATAGTGTTGAGTGTAGAATCTACTATTTCAATCTGAGCATCAGGATGTGTTTCCAGTATTTCATCCTTTGCCATACATGCACTGTTATATGAACCGCTGAATTTTGAAGTTATGCATATGCATATTATAGGGGTATTGCTTTCTACAAAGGGCATAAATGCTTCAATATAATCACCGGACGAGGGAAGGGAAGATTTTGGAATCTCATGGTTTTCTGCCATTCTGCGATAAAAATCATCATGGCTTATACCAGTACCCTCTTTAACATAATTTTCACCGTCAAAGGTGACATAAAAAGATACAATTTTAATATTATTTCTCTTAACATATTCAGGTAACAAGTCACAAGCACCATCACTTATAATCTGGAAATTCATAATAATTGCAGGCTCCTTTCAAATATTGGTATTTTGTATAATAATTAGTTGTGATTTACAAATAACAAGATATAGTTTTTAATACCACATATAATAACATATATATTAGTAAATTAAAAGATTAAATTGCTAATATTTGTAAAATGTAGTATATTAATAATTATAGTTTAGCCATACAAGAGTTGTACAATTCATTTTAGACGGTAAACTTCTGAATGAATGGAGTTGTTTAGCCGGTTGTACAGCTCTTTCTGTATGATTTAATAAGTTAAATATATTACTAAAGCACACTTTAGTATCTGAATAAATATTGTATAGTAAGGAAATTGAAAGGCATGGTGACTGCTATGGGTGAGCTTGTATGGAAAGCACCAGAGATAAATGATATAGAATGGATTAGAAAACTGACTGAAAGCAGCCGTAGTATTGGCAGTGATACTTCTTATGTGAATATATTTCTACTTAGGCATAAATATGATATAGAGATTTGTTTTTACAAGACATTTTTATTAAGGCGGTATAACGGAAAGGCAGGAAGAGCCGGATATGGATATCCGATAGGAAACGGTGATATAAGAGAGGCACTAAAAATACTTGAAAAAGATGCACTTTCAAGAGGAGAGAAGTTAATGTTCTGCCTGCTTGATGAAAGGCAGAAAGAAATAATTGAGAAAGAATACTCCGGTATGATGTCATTTGAAAGTTATGCCGGTAACAGTGATTACATTTATAACCAACAGGAACTGGCATTACTAAAGGGTAATAAATATCATAAGAAAAAAAATCATGTATCACGGTTTGAAAGAAAATTTTCTGATTTCAGACTTGAACTTATAGATGAAATTAATAAGTATGATGCAGTAAATGTTGCGAAGATGTGGTATATGGAAAGAATGGATAAGAGTACAATGCAGAAATCTGCAGAATTTGCTGCTATATCAGAATCAGTGGAATATTTTGATAAGCTGAATCTTTCAGGTGCTATATTATATGTAAATGAAAATCCCGTAGCTATGACTATGGCATCAGCCATAAATGGAAAGGCATGTGATATTCATTTTGAAAAAGCTATAGGAGGATATGCGGACAATGGGGCATATGCTGCCATTAACCAAAAATTTGCAAGATGCCTGGATGAATATGAGTATATTAACAGGGAAGAGGATATCGGTATAGAAGGTTTAAGAAAAGCAAAAATGTCATACCATCCTGTTATACTGTTAAAAAAATATACCGGAATAAAGATTTAATGAAAGGAATAGTATCATGTTATCAAATATTTTATCCAAAGAGGAGTGTGCTTCATGCAGATTCTGCTGTTCATTCAGAAGACAGAGTGCATGGGAGACACCATTATTTACTAAAGAAAAGATTGATGAATTAAAGAAAAAGTATGGAGAGTTTGATGTGAAAAAATATGGAGACAGCTATACTTTGGAACTCAGTAATATATATAAGACAGACTCTGAGGATGAAGAGGCACCGTGTCCATTTCTGGATGTGCAAAAGGGGTGTATATTAAGTGAAGAGGATAAGCCATTTGATTGTAAAATATGGCCATTAAGGGTAATGGAGAATAACGGCAGACGGCAGATTGTACTCACTCCTACCTGTCCGTCAATTAATAAAAAACCTGTTGATGAAGTAAAGAAAATGGTTAAAGGAGGATTGGGACAAAAGATATTTGAATATGCAGATAATATGCCTGATATGGTCAAAGAGTATAGAGAAAGTTATATATATATAACAGATAAAGAGGATGGCAAGACTTAAATATTAATGTATTTTCCTAATCTTTTTGATACTAATAATGCAAATGAAATCTTAATGATATCAGGTATAATAAATGGAAATACACACCAACTAAGAACAGTACCAATACTTATGGAGCTGTCTGCTTTTAAATATACTGTGATAAACCATATGGTGCCAAATGCATAACATACAAAAAGTCCTGTAATCATGGCGGTTATCATAACAGGTGTTTTTGTTCCGAAAAGTCTTGTTATAAGCCATACAACAAGCGAGGAAAACAGAAAACCGATGATATATCCGCCTGTATTGCCTAATAATTTCCCAAAGCCTCCGGAAAATCCGGAAAAGACAGGGAGTCCCACTGCACCAAGAAGTATGTAGACAAGTATGGATATAGTACTGCGTTTGCCGCCAAGCATACATATAGTGGCAAATATGGCAAATGTCTGTAATGTGAAAGGTATGGGTGTTGGTATTGATATCCATGAGCATATGGCAATAAGTGCGGTAAAAAGACTTATGTAAGTTATATCATTGATTCCCAAATTTTTTTTATTATTCATTTTAGTTCTCCGTTTGATATCTTCATGTAATAGCAGCGACAATTTAGTTTAGTTGAGATTATATAATAATAAAAGGAAATAGTAAAGAATGAAATACAAATATTATATGCTTAATAAGCCGGCAGGCTGTATAACAGCTAAAAGGGACAGCAGGCATAAAGTGGTAATGGAATATATGGAAGATGCAGATGGTGACAATTTGAATCCGGTGGGCAGACTTGATAAAGATACAGAGGGTCTGCTGTTTGTTACAAATGATGGAAAGTGGAACCAATTACTTATGTCACCCCAAAATCATGTTAAAAAGAAATATTATTTTGTGGGAATGGGAAAACTTGATTCTGAGAAAATAAACAGATTGAAAAGTGGTGTAATACTAAGAGGAGAAAGTGTGCCATGTAAAGCAATTGATGTAGAAGTAACAGATAATAAGGTATTAGCTGATGTGTTGCATATTTTTAATGGTAAAAGAACATCACGCTTATATAAAAATAAAGATACACATCCGGTGGTTATGGGAAATATAATTATTACTGAAGGCAGAAAACATCAGGTGAAAAGAATGCTAAAGGCGGCAGGATGCTATGTAATATATTTAAAAAGGACAGAAATCGGCAATGTAAAGCTGGATGATACGTTACGTCCCGGTGGATATAGAGAACTTACATCTGATGAGGTGAACTCATTTTACTCTCATGGTTGAAGATTATCGTGGGAGTAAAATAATAAAAATATATTGACACCGGATTTTTTTTATGGCATAATCTTATTATCAAAATGATAATAACAGAAAAATAAAGCAGATTTATACCATATAGTGGTAGAAAGTGAGGATTTTATGGAGAAGAGCGTTCTTGTAGTAGTAGATATGCAGAAAGATTTTATCGATGGAGCATTAGGCACAAAAGAGGCGGTAGCGATTGTACAAAATGTAGCGGATAAAATAAGAAATTTTGATGGCGAAATAGTTTTTACCAGAGATACACATTTTGAAAATTATATGGAGACACAAGAAGGAAAAAAACTTCCTGTACCACATTGTATTAAAGGAACAGACGGATGGCAGATAGCAGATGAGTTAAAAGCATTAATGGCAGAAGATACAAAAATATTTGACAAACCTGCATTCGGTTCAGTTGAACTGGCAGAATACCTTTCAGATAATAGTGAATTGGAAACAGTTGAACTTGTAGGGCTTTGTACTGATATCTGTGTTATATCAAATGCAATGCTTATAAAAGCATTTATGCCTGAAGTTAATGTAGTGGTAGATGAAAAATGCTGTGCAGGAGTAACACCTGAAAGCCATAGTAATGCACTTGAAGCTATGAAAATGTGTCAAATAGAAGTGGAGGATTAATATGATTAGATTACAGGATAGAAAAGTTGATATAAATCATTTTCCTGATGGGACTTTGTTGATTAAGGATGCAGTAAAGGGCGTGGAGAAGGGAGAAGAGATAATTGTTAAATGGAATTATGAAAGTAATGAGGAGCTTGTTGCATTGTATTTTCTTACAAAGCATATAAAGTCTTTAGGATATGAAAATGTAGTACTTGATATGCCGTATATTCCCAATGCAAGACAGGACAGGGTAAAATGTGAAGAGGATGTATTTACGCTTAAATATTTTGCCCAGATGATTAACAGCCTTGGTTATACAGAAGTCAGGGTGCTTGATGCACATTCCAATGTAAGTCTTGCACTTATAGACAGGATTAAGAATATAACACCTGTTTCTTATATTAGCAAGGTTATAAATCAGATTGAAAATAGCAGAGGAAAAAAGCCGCTGATGTTTTATCCGGATGAGGGAGCAGGAAAAAGATATTCAGGCATGATAGATTTGCCATACTGCTTTGGAATCAAAAAAAGAGACTGGGAAAGCGGAATTATAAAAGGATTAGATGTATCGGGAGAGACAGATTCTATAAATAGAAACGACATCTTGATAGCAGATGATATATGTTCGTATGGAGGGACATTTCTATTCTCAGCAGCAAAGCTTAAGGAATTGGGAGCACAAAACATATATTTATTTGTAAGCCATTGTGAAGCATCAATACTGGATGGAAAGCTGCCTGATAGTGGGTTGATAACAAGAATCTATACAACGGACAGCATATTTAATAAGGAACATGAAATAATAGAAGTTATTGGAAAGGCGTGATAAATATGAAAAAAACAAATCCTATGTTATTAATTGATTTTTACAAAGCAGTACACTCAGATATGCTGCCGGAAAAAATAGAAAAGTCGGTATCATATTTTACGCCAAGAATGAGCAGAGTAAAAATGTGGGATGAAGTTGTTATGTTTGGGCTTCAGGCATTTATAAAGACATATCTGATTGAGTATTTTAATGAGGAGTTTTTTGATAAGCCGGTAGAAGAAGTTGTGGGAGAATATGAAAGAATATTAAATGCAGCACTTGGGAAAAATGCATTTAGCAGCAGTAAGATTAAAAAACTGCATAATCTTGGATATCTGCCTATAGAAATAAAAGCACTGTCTGAAGGAACAAAGGTACCGATGCATGTCCCTATGTTTGAGATAAGCAATACACATAGTGATTTTGCATGGCTTCCACAGGCACTTGAATCACTTATAAGTGCTGAAATGTGGCATCCTATGCTTAGTGCTACTGTAGGAGTTACTTACAGGAATATTGTAAATAAATATTATGAACTCTCTGTAGATGATAATGTACCAAGAGAAAGGGCATTGGGAGATTTTTCATTCAGAGGTCAGGAATGCCTGCAGTCAGCAGTGAAGTCAAGTGCAGGATGGTGTCTGTCATTTCTAAATACTGCCACTGTTCCGGTTATAACATTTTTGGAGGAAATGTATAATTGTGATTGTACAAAAGAACCGGTAGCATTAGGAGCGGTAAGTACCGAACATTCAGTAATGTGCAGTAATTATGCAGTAGATGGTGATGAGATTACACTGCTTAAAAGACTGCTGACGGAAGTATATCCTGATACAAGTTTTTCAGCAGTATTGGATTCTTATGATTATTGGAATGTAATAGATAATGTGATACCAGTACTTAAAAAGGAAATACTTGCCCATAACGGCTGTATGCTTATGAGGGGCGACAGTGGTGACTGTGTGGAAGTGGTCACAAAAACTGTATTTAAACTATGGAATATATTTGGAGGTACTGTTAATTCTAAAGGGTATAAGGTGCTTGACCCTCATGTAAAGGCAATATACGGTGACAGCATAACAGTACAAAGATGTGAGGAAATATATAAGATATTAGTGGAAAACGGATTTGCCTGCAATAATGTATCGTTGGGGGTTGGAAGTTTCAGTATGCAGTGCATTGAAGAAGAGGGAATTCTTAAGCCTTTTACAAGGGATACATTCAGTTCATGCATTAAGGCAACCTATTGTGAGGTTGATGGTAAACCGATTCCTATATTTAAAAATCCTAAAGATGGCGGATTTAAAAAGAGTCAGAAAGGCCTGTGCTTTGTATATATGAATAGTAATGGCAGTATAACTTTTAAGGATGGATATACAGGCGAAGATATTCCAAAAGATAATAATCTGCTTGAAACAGTATTTATAAATGGTAAAATAGTAAAGGAACAGTCACTTTCAGAAATCAGAGACAGACTTTGGAATAATAAAGATTAGCATAAACTTGTTAAAGAATGGAGAAATATTATGGAGAATCTACTTAGAGCAGCAGCATTTTCACCACGGGTTCATATAGGCAATGTGGAAAAGAACTGTGATGAAATAGAGAAATTTTATAAAGAAAACTGCTATAATGCAGATATAATCGTCACCCCTGAATTATCACTGACCGGATATACTTGTGGGGATTTATTTGGCAACAGGCATTTAATTGATAATGCATTAAAAGGATTGCTCAAGTTATCAGAGATGACTGCCGGATATGGAATAAAGGGTGCAGCACTTGTGGTAGGATTGCCATTTGAAAAGTCAGGAGAATTATTTAACTGTGGTGCATTTATACAAAATGGTGAGGTGCTGGCGGTAATTCCAAAGACATATCTTCCAAACTATAGTGAGTTCTATGAGAAAAGATGGTTTTCGGGAAGAAGATATGACGGTGACTATATAGATATAGGCGATAAAAAGAGAACATTCTTTGGAAATAATGCCATTATAGAATTGAACAGTGAATCAAATAAAGTTAAAATAGGAATAGAAATATGCGAGGATGCATGGACACCGGTATCACCCGGAAGGCTGCTTTCTTTAAATGGTGCTGAAATTATATTAAATCTGTCTGCATCAAATGAAGTGATTGGTAAAGAGCAGTTCAGGAGAAATCTGATTGGAGGTATTACTTCAAGCTGTATATGCGGATATGTATATACCTCGGCAGGAAGATATGAATCTACTTCAGATATTGTATTCGGCGGTCATAACCTGATGTATGAGAATGGAAAAATGATTGCAGAATCAAAGCCGTTTGATGATGGTGTAATTATAAAAGATTTTAATCTTACAAAGATAAGACATGACAGAATTGCCAATAAATCATTTTCAGACTGTAAAGCAGACTGTTTAAGAGAATATGCTTCAATCTGCTGGAATAAGCAATTAATTGAAAAGGATGAGATTAAGCAGAGAATACCAATGACGCCGTTTGTACCGTCATATAATAAATTAGAGAGAAGCCTGTCCATATTTAATATGCAGGTGGCCGGGCTGCAGAGAAGGATTGAGACTACAGGCAGTAAATGTATAGTTGTGGGAGTATCGGGGGGACTGGATTCTACGCTTGCACTATTAGTATCTGCACAGGCAGTAAAAAATCTTAATCTGCCGTCATCTACTGTTCTTGGAATTACAATGCCCGGATTTGGTACAACAGACAGAACAGCCGGAAATGCAAGGGAGCTGATGAAAATACTTGGATGTGATATAAGGGAGATAAGTATTGTTGATTCTGTAAGACAGCATTTTAAAGATATAGGGCAGGACGAAAGTGTTAAAGATATCACATATGAAAACTGTCAGGCAAGGGAACGTACCCAGATACTTATGGATGTGGCGAATAAAGAGGGTGGATTTGTTATTGGAACGGGCGATTTGTCTGAACTTGCCCTTGGATGGTGTACCTACAATGGTGATCATATGAGCATGTATGCGGTAAATACGAGTATTCCTAAAACATTGGTAAGGACACTGGTAGATGAGGTAGGACATTATCTTGGAAGAAACGGGTTTGAGGGAATAGAGCCGATAATCGAGGATATTATAGATACTCCTGTAAGCCCTGAACTGCTGCCGCCAAATGAAGATGGTACAATAGCACAAAAAACAGAAGATACGGTAGGTTCTTATGTTCTTCATGACTTTTTCATGTATTATACGTTAAGATATGGAATGACACCGAAGGAAATATATGAGCAATGCAGGAATGCGGTCAGACAAAGTGAAGAGTATAAGTTCAGTGATGAAGAGATTGCAAAATGGCTGAAGGTATTTTATACAAGATTTTTCAGGCAGCAGTTTAAGCGTAATTGTATGCCTGACGGAGTAAAGGTGGGTACTGTTTCAGTAAGCCCAAGAGGAGATTTGAGGCTTCCTTCAGAGGTGGAATTTGAACAGTTCCTGCTATAATACAAATAATAAGGAGCAGTAAAATGAACAAAGAAGAACAGGAATATCTGGCAAACTATGATATAGCAAAATACGACAGACCTTCTATTGCAGTGGATATGGCTATATTTACTATATCGGACAGTCATTTAGATAATGCAGATTATAGAAAGCTGCCTGACAAAAGGTTAAAGCTGCTGATGATAAAACGTGGTCAGCCGCCATATAAGGATATGTGGGCACTTCCGGGAGGTTTCTGTAAAAAAGGGGAGACCGTTTATGAGGCGGCATTAAGAGAACTTAAAGAGGAAACAGCTACTGACAAAGCATATCTGGAGATGTGCAATGTATTTAGTGAAAGTGGAAGGGATCCAAGGGGCTGGATTATTTCGCAGGCATTTATGGCATTAATAAATAGTAAAACGGTAAATGTTAAGGCAGGAGGAGACGCATGGGAGGCCAGATGGTTTGATGTAGAACTCAAAAGAATCAGTAAGGAGCAATACGTCATAGACCAATCAGGAAATAATACAATAGAATCGGATTCAGTCTTTGAATTGAAAATGTATCATAATGATATAATTATTGGGGCTAAAATAAAGGAAAAAAGGCTGTATAGGGATTACCATGAATCGGTGGAATATGATGTGGTGGAATCTGACGGAATAGGATTTGACCATGGAAAAATTATAATATATATACTTAATAAGCTTCGTAATAAAGTAGAAACAGACGGTAAAATAGTATTTGACCTTATGCCGGAATATTTCACTCTTACTGATTTACAGAAAGCATTTGAAATTATTCTGGACAGAAAACTGCTGACAGCAAATTTCAGACGTAAAATATCAGAATATGTAACTGAGACTGATAGAATCATTACAGGCGGAGGACATCGTCCGGCTAAAATGTTTATTCGTAATATAGATGCTTTTTATAAGAATGATTAAAAACACAGAGGAGTACAAAAAGTGTATAAAATATTTGTAGTAGAAGATGATGAAGTAATTGCAGAAAGTATAGCAATGCATTTAAAAAATTGGAATTATCAGGTGGAATGTGCAGTTAATTTTTCTGATGTTATGTCAGAATTCGGCACATTTTCACCCCATCTGGTATTAATGGATATTAAGCTGCCTTATTATAACGGATATTATTGGTGCAGCCGCATAAGAGAAGTGTCAGAGGTGCCTGTTATATTCGTTTCATCTGCTTCTGATAATATGAATATTGTAATGGCAGTCAATATGGGTGGAGATGATCTTATTGCAAAACCATTTGATTTGGAGGTGCTGCAGGTTAAAGTTCAGGCAATGCTTAGAAGAACTTATGATTTTAAGGAATCATCAAGTATGTTGGAGCATAATGGAGTAATACTTAATCTTTCGGATTGTACCGTTACTTATGGTGGAAGACAGCTTGAGCTTACCAAAAATGAATTCAAAATATTGCAGATGCTTATGGAAAACAGTGACAGGGTAGTGTCAAGAGATGACATTATGGCAAGACTGTGGGAGAATGACAGTTATGTTGATGAAAACACGCTTTCAGTAAATGTGAACAGATTACGCAAGAACCTGGAGAGTATTGAGCTATACAATTTTATTACCACAAGGAAAGGGATGGGTTATCAGCTTGTACATAAAGAGAGTAAGTAAATGGATTATATGTATAATGGCAGTGATGTTTATGAGCTTCATTGTCATGTATCTAAATGATGTGAGAATGGAAGATATAGGTTATGGCATATTACTTGTAGTATTTTTATGTATAGTCATTTTCATGGCAGATTATATAAATTATTGGAAAAAGTGCAGAGAGTTATCCTATATAGCAAAGGATACAAAGAACTGCATACATAATCTGCCTGTCGCAGAAGACGTCATTGAGCAGAATTATACAGAAATTATATTAGGTCTTTGGTATGAAATGACGAACGAGCTTAGCAGACAGGTTGAAAGCAAGAAAGATATGATGGAGTATTATTCTGTATGGGTACATCAGATAAAGACACCAATAGCAGCAATGCACCTGCTGATTACCGATATTGATGGTGAAAATTTGAAACAAACAAAGGACTTAGAAAGACAGCTTTTTGACATAGAAGAGTATGTTGAAATGGCTCTTTCATATATGCGGATAAATTCTGATACTACCGATTATGTAATTATTAATCAGCCTGTTGATGATATAGTGCGTGAAGCTATCCGTAAATATTCAAAGACATTTATACATAAGAAAATACATCTTAAGTATGAAGGTATTAGTAATATGGCTGTTACTGATAAAAAATGGCTTGGATTTGTGATAGGACAGTTACTGTCAAATGCATTGAAATATACTAAATCAGGCGGAAGTATAACAATATACATGGAAAATGATAAACTTGTTATAGAAGATACCGGAATAGGAATATCAAAAGAAGATATACCAAGAATATTTGAAAAGGGATATACCGGATATAATGGACATAACAACAGACATTCTTCAGGTATAGGATTATATTTATGCAAAGTGATTCTTACAAGATTGTCCCATACTATAGATATAGAATCGGAACCGGATGTGGGAACAAAAGTAAAGATAGGACTTGTAGTGCAGGACTAATTATCAGCCGCTTCCGGTGAAGATAAGTAATTAATTTGATACGGAAGCAGCTGAATAGAAATCGTGAGTCCTGATATAATAACAGATAAATTCATTTTTCTTTACATACAGACTTTTGAGCCTGTAAAGATTCAATCATATATCCCAGTGTTGTCAGATTAGCAGAGAGTATGGCAAGTTCATTCTCATCAAGACATTCTGATAAGCGGCATGCTATAGTTGATAAGAAATAAAGATTACAGCAGTTATTTTTCATAAAAAACCTTTATTAGTATTTATACATTATATGCAGATATAAATCAAAGATGAACGGAAATTAATTTCCGTTCATCTTTTTGGTAGTAGTATATACAGGATAAAAACAAATTATGCATAATTAAAATAATGTGGGTTTTATTCCTGATTATCATTCGGAACATCAGGATTATCGTTATTACTGTTTTCAGGATTTTCAGGATTTTCAGGATTATCAGGATTGTCCGGGTTATCCGGGTTATCAGGATTATCTCCGGAATTATCATCCTGATTCTCTTCATTTCCATCTTCTCCATTCTCATTTTCTTCTGCGTCTGGGTTATCCTCATGAGATTTTGGACTGCCGGAGTGTACATTACACTGATCAGAAGGAACTGTGCCTTTGGAAAAATATTCAGTTCTTACATTTGATGAACCACATACTCCGTCGATTGCAAGTTTGTTGGAGGAAGAACATATCTGTGCAGTCACCACAGAGTCCGGCATCGGAAATCCGGGGTCTTCCGTATATCCTTTTACTTCGTCTATTCTTGTTACAATTTTGCTCCATAAAGTTTCGTGATAAGCAGTATTTGACAGCTTCTGATTATTATCAAATCCTGACCATATGGTAGCAGTGAGATAAGGAGTATAACCTGAAAACCATATGTCATTATCATCAGAAGTTGTACCTGTTTTTCCTGATACAGTCATATTAGGAACACGACACAATGTACCAGTACCTGATTTTACTACATCTTCCATTGCACTTGTAAGAAGCCATGCGGTGGAATCTTTTATTACGGAATGAGTTTCTGGTGTATTTTCAAGAAGAATACGGCCTTTGTGGTCTAATACTTTTGTATAGAGTACAGGTTTTGTGTATACTCCGTTATTAGCTATGGAAGCATATGCAGCACACAGTTCAAGGTTTGTAACACCATAGGTTATGCCGCCAAGGGCAAGTGCCTGTCCTATATCAGATACTACTGAGCCGTTTTCAAGCGTCTTTTCTGTAATAAGAGTGGTGAATCCAAACTTTTCAAGGTATTCAAATCCAAGCTGCGGAGTAATATCAGTAATTATTTTTGAAGTTACAACATTCATGGAATCACGTATTCCGGCACGTACAGTAGAAGGTCCACGATAACTGTCACCCCACCAGTTGCTTACTTTTCTTCCATTTACATCATAGAATGGGGAATCATCTACTAAGGATGCAAGTGTATATCCTGCGGTGTCCAGAGCAGGTGCATAAGTGGAAAGAACTTTAAAGCAGGAGCCTGGCTGTCTCATTGTATCAGTTGCACGGTTCAGGGTAAGGCTGGCGGTTTTTTCTCCACGGCCACCTACAATAGCTTTTACATAGCCGGTCTTTTGATCCATTACGGTGAAAGAGACCTGAGGCTGCAATGTATATAAAATATTTTCCCCAAGGTCGGTGTCACCCTCGTTCCAGTATTCAGCTTTAAATGCTGCAACATAAGCATTAGCTTCTTCCGGGGAAGAAAATGTCAGGTTGAAATTAGAATCTCCTAACAGAGTTTTGTTAAAATATTCTATATCCGCTTCGGAATAATTGTTTACAGTACCATCACTATGTTGTACTGACCATGCCCAGTTAATGGAGTAGTAGACTCTTGACGGGTAGTTATCAGGATTATTGCACTCCTCATCGCAGATTGTCTGAATTGCAGGATCCTGAGTTGTATAAATGCTTAATCCGCCACTATATAACGCATTATATGCCTGTGTTCTCGTGTACCCTTTTTGCTCTTGGAGGTCTTCAAGAATATCATCTATAAGAGCATCCACAAAATATGAATATGGGTTGGAAACGGAAGTATTTACGTTAATAGTCTGTATTCTTGAATATACATCATCATTAATTGCATCAGTATATTCATCCTGTGTAATATGGCCATTGGCAAGCATGTTGTCAAGTACTTTCTTTCTACGTTCAGCGTTTTTTTCAGGATACGAAACAGGATTGTACTTGTAAGGATTCTGTGTAATTGCGGCTATAACAGAAGCTTCTGAGAGATTTATCTCTGAAACATCTTTATTAAAATAGCGTTTTGATGCGGATTGTACACCCAGACAGTTTTGACCAAGGTTAATGGTATTCAGGTAACTTTCCAGTATGTAAGATTTTCTGGTGGCTTTTTCCAATTCAAGTGCAAGGTATTGCTCCTGAAACTTTCTTTTAAAAAGTTCGCCAAGAGAACTTTCGTTACCACCGTTAAATACATTATTTTTTAAGAGCTGCTGCGTAAGTGTACTGGCACCTTGAGAAAATTCTCTTGTAGTTATGGCTATAAAGCCGGCACGGATTATTCCTTTCAGGTCAATCCCATTATGTTCATAAAAACGTTCGTCTTCAATATCTATAAATGCATATTGCAGACATTTAGGAATATCATCTATGGTCACGGATTCTCTGTTTGAACCGGACTGGACAAGTTTTGTTACCGGATTTTCCTCACAATCATATACAGTAGTAGAATATCCAGATGGAGCAATATTAATGTCATCAACTGAAGGCGATGAGTCAATTATTCCATGAATCATTCCAAATCCTCCGAAAGCGACAGTAATTACAACTGCAACTACAAAAAATATTATAAATTTAAAAGAATTAACACAAAATTTTGTAGTAAGCTTTCGGGACGAAGAATTAAGCGATTTACGTTTCTCAACGGATTTATCATAACTAAAGTTCATTAAAAAACCTTCTTTCAAAAAATCATAAATATCAGTCTATGGCATATTGTCCGACTGTAAAGTTTATTATATCAAAAAGATTTTGGTAAATAAAGTTAAATATATGTTACAATCTATATATTAGCCTTAAAAGAGCATTTTATTCAAAGGAGATGAAGAAAAAGTATGGCAGATATGATATTAATAAAACCCGAAGAAGGAGAATATGAAGAAAAAAAATCAAAATTTATTGCCCATATAAACAGTATAAATTCAGAACAGGAGGCAGCAGAGTATATTGCTGAAATAAAGAAGAAGTATTGGGATGCAAGGCATAACTGCTATGCCTACATACTTGGAAGCAATAATGAGATACAACGGTTCAGTGATGATGGTGAGCCGGGAGGAACTGCCGGAAAGCCTATTCTTGATGTGCTGGTAAATTCAGGACTTCACAATGTAATAATAGTAGTTACAAGATATTTCGGAGGTGTGCTTTTAGGGACAGGGGGGCTTGTAAGAGCTTATCAGAAGTCATCGGCAGATGCGGTAGCAAAGAGCGTAACTGCCGAAAAGAAAAAAGGAGTGGAAACAGAAGTATCTGTAGAATATTCAATAGTTGGGAAACTGCAGTATATTGCTTCTGAATTAGGTGTATTTCAACTGGATGCTGTTTATGAAGAAAACGTAAAATTTAAATTTCTGATACCTGAAAATGTGTATGAAAAATTTTGTGAAAGCGTTATGGAGGCATCTTCAGCAAATGCCATAATAAATAAAAACACCACCATTTATTATGGAATAAATGATGGTGTTCCGATTATAGATAATACTCATCAGTAAAACATTTTTTTATAAATATAGGATAAATGCATACTATAAATAGTAATAAAATCATATTTGATATAAAGTATGCAGGAAGGAATCCGTTTAATAATGTATTTGTTATAAGTTTAAATATATAATTTAGCAGTATCAGTATAATAAGACCAATGACATATTTTAATATCTGAAAAGGCAGGGTAGTGGCATTCTCATTAAAACAAATGTACTTTCTTTCAATTAACCATCCAATAAGAAAGCCGAATGCCGCACCTGAACTTTTAATCACGTCAATAAGATTTTTAGTTATTATATCAGGTACATTTAAATATACATAAACACATGTTCCTATGGCAGCCATAGGCAGCAAAAACAATAAAACAAGAAGTACGGACAAGTGGTTATAGTCAACGGAATAATTCTCTCCATAGTAGTATATAAAAACGGATATTGTAAGTGTCAGTAAAAATGAGACAATTACATCTGTTGGAGTGTGGACACCGAGATACATTCTTGAAAACATTACAAGAAATATAACCAAAAAACAAAGTATTTTAATTGCACGTTTGTTTGATTTAAATGCCAATGCAGAGTATAATGCAGTAACATTTTGCGTATGTCCGCTTGGGAAGGAATATCCGGTAGCAGACTTTCTTGCCGCTTCCACAATATGGAATGAAGGATCTTTTATCCATGGTCTTGGAATCCGAAATATTATTTTTGTAGTTTGTATCATTAAACCGGATATTACATACAATATTCCAAGTCTGTAGGCAAACTTTTTATCTATGCACCAGAATATCAGGCAGAAGATGGCGATAAACACCGTTCCTTTACCCAATACGGAAAGTGCGAGATTTATCCATGTTAAAATAGGGGTACGAATATTTGTTAAAAGGTTGAGAATTTCCATATCCATGAACATGCTCCTTCCAAGGCATTACAGTTTATTGGTTCTTATTAAATTTTGAACGTTTTCTCATAGTAGGGTCAAGTATTTTTTTGCGTATTCTTAAACTCTCAGGTGTCACTTCCAGAAGTTCATCGGTATCTATATATTCAAGACACTGCTCAAGGCTTAGAACTTTTTTTGGTACAAGTTTCAGGGCTTCATCAGAACCGGAAGAACGGGTATTGGTAAGATGTTTTGTTTTGCACACATTTACTTCAACATCTTCAGTCTTTCCGTTCTGACCGACTATCATACCGGAGTATACTTTTTCACCGGCACCTATGAATAGTGTACCTCTTTCCTGAGCATTAAACAAGCCATAAGTTATAGCTTCTCCTGCTTCAAATGCAATAAGAGAGCCTTGCTTTCTGTATTGTATATCTCCTTTGTAAGGACCATAATCATTAAATATTGTATTGATTATTCCATTTCCTTTTGTATCAGTCATAAATTCACCTCTGTATCCGATAAGACCTCTTGAAGGAATGGAAAATTCAAGTCTTGTATATCCACCTGATGCATTAGACATATTAAGAAGTTCACCTTTTCTGGAACTTAGTTTTTCAATAACAGTTCCGGCAAATTCTTCCGGCACATCTACATACGCAAGTTCCATTGGCTCAAGTTTTTTACCATTTTCATCTGTTTTAAAGAGTACTTCTGCTTTACTTACGGCAAACTCGTATCCTTCACGTCTCATATTTTCTATAAGCACGGAAAGGTGAAGTTCTCCACGTCCGGATACTTTGAAACTTTCGGTTGTTTCGGTTTCTTCCACACGGAGGCTTACATCAGTATTTAGTTCCCTGAAAAGTCTGTCACGTATATGTCTTGATGTGACAAATTTACCTTCCTGTCCTGCCAGTGGGCTGTCGTTTACCATAAACTGCATGGAAATAGTAGGTTCTGATATTTTCTGAAAAGGTATTGCTTCAGGATTGTCAGGAGAGCAGATGGTATCACCAATATGAATATCTGCAATTCCTGATATGGCAACAATAGAACCTATGGAAGCCTCTTTAACTTCAATCTTGTTAAGTCCGTCAAATTCATAGAGCTTGCTGATTTTTACTTTTTTCTTTTTATCCGGTTCATGGGCATTTACAAGCATGGCATCCTGATTAACTTTTATCTTTCCGTTGTCAACCTTGCCAATTCCGATGCGCCCCACATATTCATTATAATCTATTGTACTTATAAGAATCTGTGTACCTGCATCAGGGTCACCTTCAGGAGCCGGAATGTATTTTAAAATAGTTTCAAATAGCGGAATCATGTTTTCCGGTGAATCATCGAGTTCAAGTATTGCGTGCCCTGCTTTTGCGGATGCAAAAACAAATGGGCAGTCAAGCTGTTCATCAGATGCATCAAGTTCTATGAAAAGTTCAAGAACTTCATCAATAACTTCCATAGGACGGGCTTCAGGCCTGTCTATTTTATTAATACATACTATTACCGGAAGATTAAGCTCTAATGCTTTTTTAAGGACAAATTTAGTCTGAGGCATTGAGCCTTCAAATGCATCAACAACAAGTATTACACCATTAACCATTTTAAGTACACGCTCAACTTCACCGCCAAAATCAGCATGTCCCGGTGTGTCTATTATATTAATTTTTGTATCGTTATAATATACTGCTGTATTTTTAGAGAGAATTGTAATACCGCGTTCACGCTCAATATCATTAGAATCCATTACACGCTCAGCGACCTCCTGATTTTCTCTGAATACACCGCTTTGTTTTAATAATTCGTCAACAAGAGTTGTTTTTCCGTGGTCAACATGTGCAATAATAGCAACATTACGGACATCTTCTCTTTTGGTTTTCATAATAAAGCCTCCAACTATGTGATATTAAAATAACATTAGTACAGTTTATCATACTTTATATAAAATTCAAGGTATATAGTAAAAAAATTTTAATATCCAAGAGTTTCATTAATAAGGATAATTTTTATCCTTCCTTTTATACGTGAAGTTCTTGTTACAACAAGATGACAGCACATACAGTCATCCGACATACAGTCACCGCATTTTCCAAGTACTTTGCATGGAGTATTGCAGTCAAGGCGTATTGCGTTAGGAGGGGCAGCAATATTACGAATTCTGTTTACCGCTTCATTTATATCATATGATATTTTATTAATACCTGCCACAACGATAACAGACTTAGGACCTGTTATAAGACAGGCTACCCGGTTGCCATTGCCATCAATATTCACAAGTTCCCCATCCATTGTAATGGCATTGCTGCTCATAAGAAATACATCACTCATAACATGTTTTGCATACATTTCCCTTTGCTCCTCAGGAGTTTTTGCAGTAGAGCGGTCTAAGAGATTATAGCTGCCGGATTTAAGCATTTCAAATATACCGGTTTCTTTTAAAGTCTCAGAACCTCCCCATGCCACTGATGAGTTATCAGGGATAAGAGTTTTTATTAATTCTACGGCTTCATCACAGTTCCGGCAGTAGTATCCGTCAAAACCTCTTGTTTTAAATTTATCAATAATACCGTTGGATAATAGTTCATTTGCTGATTTTTTAGGTTTCATGTTAAATAATCCTCCCAATTTTTAAATTTTTAGTGTATAATAATGTGTAAGTTCAAAAGATAAAAAGAAGTTTACGACATTTTTCTACATTGTATCACCAATTTTATTGAAAATCAAAGAAAAAAAAGTTAAAAGATACTTCTCAAATCAATCTAAATAATGTACAATGCTTTCCGTAATGTAGTTCTAATATTTAATTGCGGAACGTAAACATTACTATAGATAAGTTTATCTAAAGAACATTTAAAAATGAAGGGAGAAATACAAATGGTAGATAAGGTAATTGAAAACAACAGAGTCAGCATTTTAGGAGAAATTGTATCTGAGTTCAGATTCAGTCATGAGGTATTTGGAGAAGGCTTCTATATCGTAGATGTGGCAGTGAGCAGACTGAGTGATATGTATGATACTATTCCTCTTATGGTTTCGGAAAGGCTGGTAGATGTTACACAGAATCTTACGGGCAAATTAGTGGAGGCATCAGGACAGTTCCGTTCCTATAACAGACATGAAGGTACAAAGAATAAACTTGTTCTTTCTATATTTGTAAGGGAATGGCAGTTGGTTGAGGAGAATCTTGAAGCAGGAAAAACCAATCAGATATTTCTTGATGGATTTGTATGTAAGGCACCGGTGTACCGGAAAACACCTCTTGGAAGAGAAATATCAGATTTACTTATAGCCGTAAACAGACCATATGGTAAATCAGATTATATTCCATGTATAGCATGGGGCAGAAATGCAAGATTTGCATCCACATTTGAAGTAGGAGGAAGAATTCAGATATGGGGCAGAGTGCAGAGTAGAGATTATGTAAAGAAGATTAATGAAGAAGAGACAGAGAAGCATACGGCATATGAGGTGTCTGTAAGTAAGCTTGAATATGTAGAATAGGGTATAAGAGTTCAGATATTTATAATACTTATAAATTAGTTAAATCTTGCAAAATATTGTATATTTTGTTATTATATACTGTATATTAAGATGCCGGGTGAACCGGATTCTATATAGTATATGAGGAGCATGATTTTAATTTACATTTTATGTAAGCTCCGATATGGAGGTAAGAATGGACGAAGGATATGTACAGATATTTTGTGGTAAAGGTGATGGAAAGTCATCCGCAGCCATTGGTAAAGGTATTTTTTCTGCAATAGAGGGAAAGCAGGTTATTATCATACAGTTCATGAAGGAAAAAGATATAGATGAGGCAGCTTTTTTTCATCAGCTTGAGCCTCAGATAAAGCTTTTCAGATTTCAGAAAATGGATATAAGTTTTGAAGAAATGAATGAACAGGAAAAGACGGATGAAATTACTAATATAAGAAACGGTTTATGCTATGCAAAAAAAGTTCTTACCACAGGTGAATGCGATGTCCTTATACTTGATGAAGCTCTGGGACTTATAGATGAAGGTATAATATGCATGGATGAGATTATGCAGGTTATATGTGCAAGAACCGAATATCAGACAATATTTCTTACTGGAATAAATCTTCCGGATGAATTAAAAGAGTATGTTAATGCCGTATCTGTTATTGAAACGCAAATTATGGATTGACAATGCCATATATTGGTGTTATTATCACCATAGATAATTAAATAGCATAAGTAGAGGTTGCGTCTTAAAAGAGTACTCCGAAGGATGTGTCAGGCACAGATGAATCCGGATGAAAGGGTAAGATGCCGAAAGAAAGTATTTGCTGGGATGCTTTCTTGGGTATATGGTGAATAACCATATAACTGTCATCTTTTTTAGATGGAGGGCTGCTTTGGAGAGTTTGGAACTTTATGAGCCGGTCTTTTCACCGGCTCTTGTTTTTTAGTATACCAAAAGAATTTGGTTTAGTCGGCATATGTCGGCAGATTGGAGGAAATATGTCTATATTTACAGGAGCGGGCGTAGCTATAGTTACACCTATGAAAGCAGACGGTCAGGTGAACTTTGATAAATTAGGAGAAATGATAGATTATCAGATTGAACATAAAACTGACTGTATTATAATCTGTGGAACAACAGGAGAATCATCAACTCTGACACATGAGGAGCATATTGAATGTATCAGATATGCAGTTGAAAAAACAGCTAAAAGAATACCAGTAGTGGCAGGAACAGGCTCTAACTGTACACAAACTGCTATTTATCTTTCTAAAGAAGCTGAAAAATGTGGTGCAGACGGAGTGTTGGTAGTTTCACCATATTATAATAAGGCAACACAGAATGGATTGTTTGAGCATTTTACAATGATTGCAGATTCTATAAACATTCCGGTTATACTATACAATGTCCCAAGCAGAACAGGGTGTAATATTCTGCCTGAAACTGCTGTACGCATTGCAAAAGCATCAAAAAATGTTGTAGCAGTCAAAGAGGCAAGCGGAAATATTTCGCAGGTGGCAAAGCTTGCAAAGCTTTCAAAAGGTATTCTTGACATATATTCAGGTAATGATGACCAGATTGTACCAGTGCTTTCACTGGGTGGAAAAGGTGTTATTTCAGTTCTGTCTAATATAGCACCGGAGCAGACACATAATATAGTTGCATCATATCTTGAAGGAGATGTAAAGACAAGTTTAAAGCTTCAGCTTGAAGCCCTTGATTTGGTTAATCTGCTTTTCTGTGAGGTTAGTCCGATTCCTGTAAAAGCGGCACTTAATATGATGGGTATGGAAGCAGGAATATTGCGCAGACCGCTTACGGATATGGAGCCTGAAAATAAGGAAAAACTCAGGAAAGCAATGGAAGAATATGGTATAAAATTGGTATAGAAAGGTACGGTAGCATAATGATAAGGATAATAATGAGTGGCTGCAACGGAAAGATGGGTCAGACAATTTCAGGAATAGCAGCGGAAGATGAAGAGGCGGATATTGTAGCAGGATTTGATATTGTTGATAATAAAGAAAACGGTTATCCTGTATTTATTGATATTGAAAAATGTAATATAGATGCAGATGTAGTTATTGATTTTTCATCATCAAAGGGAACTGACAGGCTTCTTGAGTATTGTCTGGACAAAAATATTCCTATCGTACTGTGTACAACCGGACTTTCAAAGGAACAGATTCAAAAAGTGGAAGATGCATCAAAACAGATTCCCGTTTTAAAATCGGCAAACATGTCTCTTGGTATAAATACAATTATGAAATTATTGCGGGAAGCAGCAAAAATTCTTGCACCTGCAGGATATGATATTGAGATTGTTGAAAGACATCATAACCAGAAGGTTGATGCACCAAGTGGTACGGCACTGGCACTTGCAGATGTTATAAATAATGAACTTGAAAATGAATATGAATATAAATTTGACCGCAGTCAGGACAGAATAAAACGCCCTAAAAAAGAAATCGGAATTTCGGCAGTACGCGGTGGTACAATAGTAGGTGACCATGAGGTAATATTTGCGGGAATTGATGAGGTTATAGAAATTAATCATCATGCATATTCAAAAGCGGTATTTGGCAAAGGTGCTGTTCAGGCAGCGAAATATCTTGCAGGAAAGCCGGCAGGAATGTATGATATGAGTGACGTAATTGGATAAAAATGCCATTCATTAAAATGTCTCTTTTTGGTTATATTAGTTGTAGCAAGGAAAACTAATTTAAAAAGGAGACATTTTATTATGAAAAAAATAAGACCTATTTTTATGTTATTAGTAGTATTCGTAATGTCAATAATGCTTGTGGCATGCGGAAATAATGCAGACAATGAAAATGGCACATCAGATGAAAAAACATCTCAGAATAAAAATAACAATTCTGATGATGTAAATGGAAAAGATAATAATAACAATAATAGTAACAATAATGATAATATAGGAAATGATATAGGTAATGCGGTAGAAGATGTCGGTGAAGGAATTGGTGATGCCGTAAAAGATGTTGGTGACGAAGTCGGCAATGGTGTGAATGAAATTACAAATGGCGGTGACAGAACAGGTAATGGAAATGATACTTCCGGTGGAGCCGGTAGCGGAAGTGTAAACGGTAATGGTGAAAATATGGATGTAGGTAATGGTACTGCAGGGAATAATGGTGCAGCTAATCCATAATATCGAATAAAATAAGTAGAGCAGCCATATTGAAGTGGCTGCTCTTTTGAATGGCTAATTATTAAGTTCAATAATTTCGTTAAGTAATAAATCAATGTTTTGATTCATGGTATCATCAGGAAACTGGCATGTACCGACTACTTTATGACCACCTCCGCCATATTTAAGCATCAATGTACCAACATCGATATTGCAGGTTTTGTTAAGAACACTGTAGCCCACTGCACAGGAGCATCCCTGTCCACCTCTTCCTGATACAATCCAGACTGAAATATTTCCTTCAGGATAAAGGCTGTATATAATAAATCTGTTTCCGGTATAAATGGTATCAAGACCACGTAAATCACTGATAATAACACCGTTTTTTACTTCGGTATGGGATTTTACCATTTCTATAAATTTGTCTGTCTGTTCAAAATACAAGTCTATTCGCTCTTTTATATCAGGAAGTTCAAGTATTTCATCTATTGTCATGGTTCGACACCAGTCAATAAGCTTTTCCATTAGCTGATAATTACTTATGGTAAATTTCCTGAAACGCCCGAGACCTGTTCTTGGATCCATTATAAATCCTAAAAGAACCCATCCTTCAGGATGGAGAATCTCTTCTTTAGTAAGGTTAGCCGAATCAACTTTATCTACGGCATCAAGCAGTGCATCAAAATTAGGGAATTTGTCTTTGCCGCCATAGTAATCATAGACTACATGTGCTGCACTTGGGCTGCTTTTGCTTTCACCAACATATTTTCCTTTATAAGCATTTCTTTCCTGCTCACTTGAATGATGGTCAAACCACAGACCACATCCTTCAACAAAAGGAACATTTGCAAGACAGTCATCTCTTGTTACCTCAATAAGACCATCTTGTAAATCTTTTGGATGTGCAAATTTGTATGTATCGATGATTCCGGCTTCTTTCAGAAATACGGCACAAGCAAGTCCGTCAAAATCTGATCTTGTAATTAGTCTCATAATAAATTGCCCCCATTGAGTATTTTAGTAATAAATATATACTATTGTAACATTTTATTGAAAGGTTTGCAATAATGGCATAGAGTAATTTTGTTTTATTCCCGCGAGCAACGAGCCAAGTGGCTGCTTGCAGACATTTGGCGACTGCCGCGAGGGTCAAATACCCCGCAGCTTGCTGCGTTGCAAATTTGATGCCCCGTCAGCTTGCTGCG
>JAAVHZ010000019.1 GCA_014799465.1 Lachnospiraceae bacterium
TGTTACCGTCTGCATTTTTCTGCGTCAGTATATTGCCGCTACTGTCATATGTGTTTTCTTCAAGTATTGCTCCGTCAGGTGATATGGTTTTTACCGGTCTGCCGCATAAGTCATATTCCGTTGCCGTTCCCATGGCTGCATAAGATGCTGCATTTTCTTCTGACTTCCTGTTTTCTTCTGGAGTTATGATGCATGTACATCTGCCGTTTATGTCATATCTGTATACAGTTGTTCCACCGTCTGCATGTTTTTCTTTCAGGATGTTCCCGAATGCATCATTTTCATACCTTGTTGTTATACCATTTTCAGTTTTTTCTGAAAGATATCCGTATTCATCATATCTGTAGGTGTTTTTTCTTGCAGCTTCTTTATTTTTTCCGTCTGATGCGGTTACTGATGTTTTCCTGTCTGATTCGTCATATGTATATGTTACTGTCAGTCCGTCAGGCATTACTGCTTTTATTATGTTTCCTGACTTGTCATAACAATATTGGATTTCTTCTATAAGCTTTTCTCTTATTTCAGGCTCTTCCGGTACTTTCCTGCTCTCCAGGAATCTGTTCCCGTTCCTTCTCTGTAGTTTTTCTCTCTGTTGTGGGGCGGATTTCTGTTTTTCTGTTACCCTCTGTGCTGTCAGCCTGTCACATCTGTCATATTCATATTCCGTTACCCTGCTTTTTTCTTTGTCCTGTAATGCCGTCTCTTTTAATTTTCTTCCATGTATGTCATATTCATATACGGCTTTTGCCCCTTCGCTGTCACTTATTTCTTTGAGTCTTCCGCATTCATCGTATTTTCTTTCTATTATTCTGGCTTTTCCCTTTGGGATGTCTATGATGGACTGCGGCTCTGCATATGTTTTTTCTGTTATAAAGTTTCCGTCAGCATCATACCTGTAAATATTTATGCAGTATAATGTGGTGCCTTCTTTTGTTATGGCAAGGAGTTCTTTTTTTGACATCATCAGACCTGTTTCATTATAGGTGTATATGTCTCCCGGGTAGCAGTCTTCTTCCGATGTTCCTCCCCCTTCTGCCATTGCTTTTAATACTGCGGGGCTGTGGATGTGCTTCTTTACGTTTCCATGCAGGTCATATGTGTATGCATCGGTTATGTTCCCATATGGGTCTTTTACCATTGTTATCCTGCCTGCACTGTCCCTTGTGTATTCGTATCCTCTGTTGTTTTCTTCCTGCCTGCCGTTTTCCAATACGGTTTTTCTTATGATTCTGCCGCATTTGTCATATACATATGTTTCGGAGCCGTATGTACCAACACTCTTCTTTATTATCCTGTGGCAGTTGTCATATTCGTATGTTATGCCTTCTTCCATGCAATTGCTTTTTATTGCATTGCAGTCTTCTATTGCATCAGATTCTTTTGTGCCGCATTTTCTTATCTCTACTATGTCCCCGTATGCATTTCTTTTATATATGGTCTTTCTGCCGCAGGCATCTTCCTCTGCTATGAGCCTGTCCATGCAGTCATATCCGTATTTTTCTCCTTTTTCCTGTCCCGGTCTTATGATTTCAACAAGCCTCCAGCTTTTGTCATATTTATATCCAGTTACACCGCCTTCACCATCCGTATATGTTTCTATTTTGTTATATTCAGTATATGTGTATTTTTCCGTTTTGTCTTCCGTTGCTTTTTCTGCAAGTCTTCCTGCCGCATCATATTCCTGCCTTGTCTCCGTACCGTCAGGTGTTGTTATCAATGTCGGGTACGGAAATGTTCCACTGTATCTGTATGCTGTGGTTCTGCCGTTTTCATTTTTTTGTATTGTCCTGCCGTAACAATCGTATTCATATTCCGTTACTGATTCTTTCCCTGTTTCATCAAGAAGTTTTCTTTCTTCTGTTATGTTGCCGTTTTCGTCACGTTTATATGTTGTATGCCTTCCTGCGTTGTCCCAGGTCTTTGTGCACATGCTGCTGTCATATTCATAACGTGTTATCAGTCCCGATGGTTCTTTTTTTACAAGGAGGTTACCTTTGATGTCATATGTGTATGTTGTTACTGCACCACATCTGTCAGTTTCTTCTGATATGTTCCCGTATTTGTCAGTCTTTCTCTCTTCTTTACTGCCGTCAGGATATTTTATGCAGGTTATGTCATAGCTTTTATTGTATTCATATATGGTTGTGGAGTTGTTTTTTTCCTCTGTTATGGTGTTTGTCCTGTTTTTTTCATCATAGGTATATGTATATTCCCCTCCGTCTGCTATCTGCTGTCTTATTACCCTGTGGCTGTCGTCATATTCATTTTCAAGGTATGTGCAGCCTGAACCGTCAGTTATTGTTATCAGGTTTTCTTTTTCGTCATATTTATATTTTATTTCCGTTCCGTCGCATCTTGTTACTTTTGTGAGCAGCCCTTTTTCATATTCATACCTTACTGTCCTGCCCGTGCTGTCTGTGGCTGATGCTATTTTCATGTTTTCCCGTGTGAATGTAAGCATGTACCCTGTAGGGAGCATGATTTTTTCTATTCCGTATTCGTTATATATGTAGTCGGTGGTGTTGCCGTTTCTGTCTGTCTTCTGTTTTATTTTTCCGCTTTCATCATAGTAATATTTAACCTTTTCTATGTTGTCCGTGAATATATAACCGCTTTCACCCTTTTTCAGTGTGTGTTTCTGCGTGCCGCCTTTTTTGTTTATATACCTGCCGTTATGTTTTATGTATTCTGCCGTTTTCCCGTCAGGCATGGTGACGGTGGCTTCATTTTCTTCTTCTGTTACAAATGTGTCGGTGCTGAGTGCCCATGCTTTTCCAATGCTACGGTCCGGTTTCTTTTTTAACGATCCGGTGTATCTCCTTGTAAGGCTGTATTCCCCGCCCATGTCAGGCAGTATGAAGTCTTTGTCTTCGTATATGTATTCCCCTGTTGCCATGTTTACAGGGTCTCCTGCTCCTTTTATTTCATAAGCTGATGTCTCTTTAGATGGTGTCTTACCCTGTAGCAGCTCATTTTCTGACTGCGAATCCACCTTATTCATATTATATAACTCACTTACATTTCCGTTATCTGCATTGGATTTTGTTTGACTTAGTTTTGAAGCTGCAGTATCTGCTAATGTAGATGTTCTCTTTACTGAATTGTCTCTCTGTCCCGTTCCCTGTAATATATCGGTGGTTATTTTTCCCATTATTTAACTCCTCCTAAATGTATGATATTCTTAATTATCTTAAATGGTTAATTTGTACATATAATCTTTCACATTTACTTGTTTGTCATTCAACTGACACAAATTTTATGAAACATCAAAATATTTGCAATCTGCTGTAATACTATTTATGAAATCCTTTTTTAATTTTCCCCCTATTTCAAGGACTCCATAACCATTTTTTAATGTAATATATTTATTGGCACTGTCAATACTATATACAAAACTTTTGTTTACAATAATATTCCTGTTACATCTTATAAAATCATCCGAATCCAGTTCATCTAATATCTGTGTGCTCGTTTTATAAAATAATTCCAGCTCATCATCAACTGTTTTTATCAGCATTTTGCCTGATGTACTTTTAAAATATACTATATCTTTTAATTTCTTTGGATAAAGTACTCCGTTCTTCTTAAAATAAATACTCTTATCACTATCTACACTGTTTCTAAACTCTAATGCACCACTGACAATAGACTTTGTTTCTCTTACATCATAAGGCTTACTTATATAACCGTAACAGTGCAGTTTTTCATATGCATATAATTTAGGGTCTTCTATTGATGTAATGAACACTAAAGGCGTAAATTTATATATGTTTGTTTTTCTGATACTCTCAGCAAAAATCAAACCTGATACATCTCCTTTGTCAGCCTGATTAAGTACAATATCAACCATAAACAAATCTATATCATGTTCCATCGCTATCTTATATGCTTTTTCTCTTTCTGCCGTTGAAAAAACCTTAACATCACTTCGGATACCTTCTACAAGCTCCGTAAGCTCAGCTCTGGTTTCTTCCCTTCCTTCAACAATTAAAACCCTTTTCACTTTTACACTCTCCTCAGTACCTTTTACTGATTATCCTCCAGTATTTCATCTATTTTAGCATATATATTTTCGTTTTCCGATTCTTCAACAAAGAAATTACGGTCCTTATCTGCAAAATATCTAATAAGTCTTAGCATTTGCCTAAACTTATCCCTGTCATCCATATTCTGTAATAGAAACCATATATCATCAGGTGATTTACTTTCTCCAAACAGAATATAATCTGCTGATACATTACAAAATTTATGTAGTTTTCTTAAATTGCTGATGGATACATTATTTTCTCCATTTTCAATTTTCTTAACTGCATTAACGGATAGCCCTAATATCTCCGCAAACTCTTCCTGCGTCTTGTCGAGCAAAGTCCTTACATGTTTAAATCTGATTCCTGATTCTATTCTATCATAAGTATTTTTCTTTAAGCCACCCATCTTAACCTCGTTGAACTTTCCATATCCGTACCAGACCTGTAATTTCCAAAATATGCTTTATTTTATCAATTTTAGTCTCTACAGAAAATCAACTTTTAATACCCTTAAAGTGTATCATTAGTTATATAATTATTTTTCTGTTTAATTTTTTAAAAAAGTACTTGCTTTTTTTTTACTATGCGGTTATAATGTCAAAGTACTGTTTAGTACGGCTCGTTGGTCAAGAGGTTAAGACGTCGCCCTCTCACGGCGAAATCAGCGGTTCGATTCCGCTACGAGCTGTTATAAATAACACTGATAACCCAGTGTTATTTTTTTGTTATTTTCCGGTAATTCCTCAAATTTTCAAATGGACACAGGTGATTTCTTTTTACAAAATTTATTTTATATTTCTCAAACAACCTATCTTTTACATCTTTATAAGTTTCAAGATTTTTACTGCTTTATAAATCTCAATTATAGTTATGTTTTTAATCATTTCTTTCTAAAATCAATTCCCGAATCATAGAATCCTCTGCAACTAAGGTTGTAGTATCAATATGCCAATGTTGTCCTTTGTTTTCGCCGGATATAGCAAGAGAAACGAACAAATCTGCCATGTCTATCAAATCATGCGGACTTCCTGACCATATCAAACAATCATTTTCTACCGTAATTTTCAGTCCGTTTTCCTCTTCATTTTTTACATAAGGATATTTCCCTATTTGCTGCAAATATTTTGACACAATTTCTGTATTAAACATATTACACCTCCGTCTCTCCTGTAAAATTAAATATTCATTCATCTATAACATATACAATCGTATTTCCCCTCTTTCCACATTTTTTCACCACGCCCACATGGAATAATATATTCATCGTAATTCTTGCAAGTCCCACCGGAATGGATGCACATTTGGCAAGGTCTGATGTAGTAAATTCTTCAGGAAGTTCAATAGGCAAAAACTGAAGATAATCCTCACGCCGTTCTATCACATATTCTTCCGGAAATGCTACAGGAATCCTGTCAAATCTGGTAGAACCCTTTTTTCTGTTAGAACTCCATCCATTCAACAGCCTGTATTCTTCAATATCGAGCATTGCTATCCTGAAATTTATATTTTCATTCCTAAGAAAGTTCTTCACCTTATACAATTCAGGAAATATCAGATAAGGTGTGCCCTTTGCCGGAGATTTCCGTTTAGGCGTACACTCACCTGTCACTTCATCCAGCCATATAAGCCATTTAATACGCGGTACGGGATATACCACTGTAACATCATAATATGGGAGAAACCTTGCCAGTTTTTCACGCAGTTTGTTAAAATGTGCCGTCTGAATCTCAACGATTCTGCCGTCCCTGTATATATCCGCCACCATTCCTTCCACCGGAATCTCCTGACAGTCCTCATCCGGCTCATAATAGTTCTTAAGTACCGCATGTACTGTTTTCTCGGACAGAATACCTATACTGTGCCGTTCCCTTTTCACACCTATAATTTTTTCTTTTGCTGATTCAAACCTGTCTTCCACTTCTAATCCTTTCATAGTACATCAAATAGCGATAACTGATTGGACTCCGGCAAATCCTTTAATATGCCAAGTTCTGCCATAAGATCCGTAAGTGTTGTGCTGACCTTTGTTCTCTCCCTAAAATCATCCTTGGATATGAACTTTCCGTTTTTAGCTGCTTCTACTATAGCATCTGCCGCCTTATCACCCAGACCATCTATACTGCTTAATGCAGGCATAAGCTTTCCATTCATTATCTGAAACTTATGAGCTTCAACAGTATAAATATCTATAGGCTCAAAATCATATCCCCTTGCATACATCTCCTGAACTACCTTCATGTCCTTTAACGTATCCTCATCTTTTTTGGATAAAAGATTCTGGGCATCCCTGTTTTTGTAATCACGTATATGGTATTCCAGTCTTTCCTGACCCAGACACATAAGTTCATAGCTGAACGCTGAAGCTCTTATACTGAAGTATGCCGCATAATAAGCAAGGGGATAGTACACCTTAAAATATGCTATCCTGAATGCCATCATAACGTATGCTGCGGCATGTGCCTTTGGGAACATATACTTTATCTTCTTACATGACCAGATATACCAGTCAGGTACATCATGTGCCAGCATTTCCTCTTCAAATTCCGGCTTAAGCCCCTTACCTTTTCTTACACTTTCCATTATGGTAAATGATAACTCTGAATCCAGTCCCTTATTAATAAGATATATCATAATATCATCTCGTGTACAGATTGCCGTAGATATAGTCGCTTTTCCTTCAAGTATAAGAGTTTGTGCATTGCCAAGCCATACGTCCGTTCCATGTGACAATCCTGATATTCTTATTAAATCTGAAAATGACTGCGGCTTAGTATCTATAAGCATCTGAATAACAAATTCTGTTCCAAATTCCGGTATGCCCTGTGACCCTAATGGACAATCTCCTATGTCTGACGGATTTATGCCAAGAGCATGTGTATCCTGAAACAAAGACATAACTTCCTTATTATCGAATGGAATCTGCTTTGCATCTATTCCCGTCAAATCCTCCAGCATACGAATCATCGTAGGATCATCATGACCGAGAATATCGAGTTTTAAAAGATTATGGTCTATTGAATGATATTCAAAATGTGTAGTTACAGTTTTTGTAGTCATATCATTTGCCGGATGCTGTACCGGAGTATATGTATTTATATCTTCCCCTAATGGAAGTACCACTATGCCTCCCGGGTGCTGCCCTGTTGTACGGTGTATTCCTATGCATCCCTGTGATATTCTGTTAATCTCACACCTTCTTTTATGTATTCCCCTTTCTTCAAAATATTTCTTAACATACCCATAAGCCGTTTTATCTGCAAGTGTTCCTATAGTTCCTGCCCGAAATGTCTGTCCCTTCCCAAATATTACCTCCGTATATTCATGTGCTTTACTCTGATATTCTCCCGAAAAGTTAAGGTCGATATCAGGCTCTTTGTTACCCTTGAATCCGAGAAAGGTCTCAAACGGTATATCAAATCCTGCCTTCACCAACTTTTCCCCGCAATCGGGACATACCTTATCCGGCATATCACATCCTGAACCACCTGTATACTTCTTAACCTCTTCGGAATCAAATTCATAATAATGACATTTTGCACAATAGTAGTGTGGGCTTAACGGATTAACTTCGGTAATTCCTGACATGGTGGCCACAAAGGAAGAACCTACAGAACCTCTTGAACCCACCAGATATCCATCTTCATTTGATTTCCAAACAAGCTTCTGGGCAATAATATACATAACCGCATATCCGTTAGATATAATGGAATTAAGCTCACGCTCCAGTCTTTCCACTACTATATCCGGCAGATTTTCACCGTACATACTGTGTGCTGTATCATAGCATATATCCCTGAGTGTCTGGTCGGAGTTTTCTATTACAGGGGGGGCTTTATGTGGGCTTACAGGAAAAATATTATCTATCTTATCAGCTATCATATTGGTGTTCTTTACTACCACCTCATAAGCCTTTTCGCTGCCAAGATATTTAAATTCTTCAAGCATTTCTTCCGTTGTCCGATAGTATAAAGGTGCCTGGTCATCTGCATCTTTAAATCCTTTACCTGTCATTATAATACGTCTGTATACCTCATCTTCAGGGTCCATAAAATGCACATCGCATGTTGCCACTACAGGTTTATTAAAATCTTCACCAAGCTTTACTATTTTACGATTTATATCCATAAGTTCTTCTTTAGAATTTATACTGCTCTTCTCACTTTTTATCATAAACTCATTGTTGCCAATCGGCTGTATCTCAAGATAATCATAAAATTCCACCAGCCTTGCAATCTCTTCGTCACTCTTTCCCTCAAGTACAGCCTGATATAATTCTCCAGCTTCACATGCCGAGCCTATAAGAAGCCCTTCTTTATATTTGAGGTAATCACTCTTAGGAATACGCGGAAACCTGTGGAAATACTTTACATGGGAATCTGATATAAGATGATAGAGATTTACTCTTCCAACTTCTCCCGTAGCAAGTATTATTGCATGGTGGGTTGGCATTTTCATAATTGTCTGTTCATCTGCTATACCGATTTCATTTACCCCATCAAGATTAAAGATACCCTTTTCCTTAAGTATCTCTATAAGCTTTACGAATATTTCAGCCGTACATCCTGCATCATCCACCGCTCTGTGGTGATTAAGAAGCGGCACGTTTAATGCCTTTGCAACTGTATCCAGTTTGAAGTTCTTTAGATTAGGCAGTAATATTCTTGACAGATTTACGGTATCAAGTATTGTAAATTCGGTATCTATTCCCATTCTTTCACAGTTTCTTATAATAAAACTCATGTCAAAATCTGCATTATGTGCCACCATTACACAGCCTTTGGCAAATTCAAGAAACTCCGGCATAATCTCTTCTATTGTCCTTGCATCTATTACCATATTATCACTTATGCCTGTAAGCTTTTCTATTCTGAATGGTATTGGCTCCTTCGGATTTACGAAGGTACTGAATCTGTCTGTAATAATGCCGTTTTCCACCTTCACAGCACCTATTTCTATAATTTTATTGTTAATAGCACTGAATCCTGTAGTCTCTAAATCGAATACAACATACCTATCATCTAAAGACTGTCCCTTAGAATCAGTTACCACATTTTTAATATCATCTACAAGGTATGCTTCCACACCATATATTATTTTAAAATCAAAAGGCTCCCATTTATATTTTCCTTCAATATCCCTTAATGCATGGAATGCCTCCGGAAATCCCTGCACAAGCCCATGGTCTGTTATGGCAAGTGCTTTATGACCCCACTCTATTGCTCTTTTTATAAGGTCTTTTGCACTGGTAACACCGTCCATGTCACTCATTTTTGTATGACAGTGCAGTTCCACTCTCTTTTCTATGCTTGTATCTGTTCTTTTAGTTGTAAAATCTCCTGCCTTTTTTATACCCGATACACTGGCTATAGTAAGCTCACTGTCAAATCTGTCTACCGTGGTAATTCCCTTGAGTCTGATAAATGAACCTTTTGCCACCGCCGGTAATATCTCATCCAGCCTGTCATTTCCGGTAAACATTTTTACTGTAATGGTATCGGTAAAATCCGTAATATCAAACATTATTATTGTCTTTTCATTTCGGATTTCTCTCTTATCAAGTGCTATAATCTTTCCATGTATGATTACCTCACCCATTTCACCTTCTATACTGCTTATGGCTATTTCTTCTCCGTCAAAGTCTCTGCCATAAAGTACATCAGGATTGTCCGATTTTTTGTAGCTGCGTGTGTAGGTTCTTTCATTTTTTGCAGATGGCTGTGTCTTCTCTTCTTTCTGTACTCTTTTTTCTGTCTGCTTTTTCTCTTCTTCCTTCTCAGTACTTTCATGAAGCTCTTCTTTTTCATCTGTAATATTATTCATAACGGCTTCTACTTCCAGCTTAATCTTCTGTCTGCTGTAGTTTTCATGCTTATTTTCATCCTCTTTTTTATAGACTATCCTGACTTCTACCGGAATACCGCATCTTTCGCAGAATATCTTCTCCAATATCCTTATAAGTTCTGTCTCTTTTGCCCTGTTGATTGGAGAATCCAAAGTGGTAAGTGTCATTATACCTTCTTCAGAGAAATCGTATTTCGCCTTGTTCAGCATATTATACTCTATAATACTGTAATCTTTAAGTTCTGAAAGTATACTTTCCCTGTAAACTTTATAAAGCCTGTCCGGAGTATATTGTCCGGAAAGGCTGAATTTTTCCATAATACTTATTTTTACAGGCATATTTTCAAACACCTGTGAATGTATTTCATTTTCTACATTTCGGATAATGTTCTTCTCAATAAGGCGATTACTTTTTATATAAATTCTTACTGCATTATTTGCCCTGTTTCGTGTAACCCTTGTCACCTCAACATTTCCAAATAAATCCTTTATGTCACTATTTAAGTTCAAAGTAGGAAACACTTCCGCAAAAAACTTAGTCTCCATAAAACACCATCCTTACCTGCCCCAGTTCTTTAGCTCCTCCTCCAGTGCTGCCAGTAACTGTTCTTCGGGAATCTTTTTTATAACCTCTCCTTTTTTTATCAGAAGTCCTTCCCCTATTCCTCCTGCTATTCCTATATCTGCTTCTCTTGCCTCACCCGGTCCGTTTACAACACATCCCATTACTGCAACTTTAATATCAAGATTGTCATATTTCTGTACCATGTTTTCTGTTTTATTAGCAAGTTCTATCAGATTTATCCTTGTTCTTCCGCAGGTCGGACAAGATACAACTGTAATACCGCCTTTTCTAAGTCCCAGAGTTTTTAGTATCATTTTCGCAGAACGAATCTCTTCTAACGGGTCTCCCGTAAGCGATACACGTATGGTATCGCCAATACCTTTATTTAATATTATGCCAAGTCCTACAGAAGATTTTATATTTCCCGAATATAACGTACCTGACTCTGTTATGCCTATATGCAGTGGATAATCTGATACTTCCGCCATCTTTTCATGTGCTGCAACACACATTGGCACATCTGATGACTTAATGCTTATAACGATATTTTCATATCCCAGTTCTTCTATCATTCTGACTTTATCCAATGCGCTTTCAACTATTCCGTCTGCTGTTACGTGTCCGTATTTATCAAGAATCTCCTTTTCCAGAGAACCACTGTTTACACCAACACGTATTGGCACATTATATTCTTTAGCTTTCATCACTACAGCTTTTAGGTTGTCAACGCCGCCAATATTCCCCGGATTGATTCTTATCTTATCTGCACCGCTTTCAATAGCTGCTATTGCAAGCCTGTAATCAAAATGTATATCTGCAACTATCGGTATGGATATTTGAGATTTTATTTCTTTTATTGCGTGTGCTGCCTCCATTGTAGGGGCTGCACACCTTATTATGTCACATCCTGCTTCTTCAAGAGCTTTTATCTGTTTTACCGTCGCATCCACATCTTCTGTTCTTGTATTTGTCATAGACTGGATAAGTATCGGATTACCTCCTCCAATCTTTCTTCTGCCTATGTTTATTACTTTTGTATTATCCCTATAACTCATTTTATATTCACGCCTTTCATAAGACAGCCTGTTACATCTCTGCATGTCTGAACTGTAAAACTATATTATCTTCTTAATATCATTGAATAGTATAAATACCATTAACACCATAAGTATTGCCATTCCCACAAAATGTACAACTGCTTCTTTTTCCTTTGGTACAGGCTTTCTCCTGATTGCCTCTACAACAAGGAACAACAGTCTTCCACCGTCAAGTGCCGGAAACGGAATCAGATTCACAACACCCAGATTGACACTGAACAATACTGTAAGATATGCCATATTTAAGAATACATCAAACGCACCCTGACTCTTTGTCTGCTCATATGCATCATCCACTATATTTGCTATTCCCACCGGTCCTGATACTGCCTCAGCTCCAATCTTACCAGTTATAAGCATCCAGAGACTTTTTATTACCGATTCTGAATCATACCTCATCTCAGTAAAACTGTATCTTAATACTCCTAATGCACCTGTTTTAACTCTTCCTGTATTGTATTTAAGTCCTATACTGTAAGTTATACGTGGCTCCACTGATTTTTTTATTGTCTTACCATCTCTTTTAAATTCCAATTCTATATTTTCAGATGTTAAAGGATTTTCATCCAGATAATCACTTATATCCTTACCTTTTTCTATCTTCTCACCATTTATGGATGTTATCACATCTCCTGCTTTTACACCTGCCTCCTCTATTGCACTTCCATTTACTACGGATAATACTTCAGCAGGATCGTCATTTGCATAAAAAGATATACCCATACTGTAGACTTCCTTTGGCGTCACAGTTGCAGTATATTCCTTACCATCTCTTTTGTATTTAATAGTCACATCATCCTTTGTAACAGGATACATATATTCCTGAAGAAATAAATCCCTTGATATAACTATATTTTTACCGTTATACTCTGTTATCACGTCACCTGCTTCAAGTCCGGCTTCCTCTACTGCTGTGCCATCATCCGGCTCAATAACTATACACGGGTCATACCCTACGGAACCAATAACTATAACCGATAATACAAATGCAAGAAAAAAGTTAAATACCGGTCCTGCTGCAAGTACTACCATCCTTGCCCATACAGATTTATTATTAAATGCCCTCTCGTTATCCTCAACATCTTCATCTTCACCAAGCATCTGGCATGAACCGCCAAATGGAACCAGCTTCCATGAATATTTTGTTTCCCCCTTATCAAAACTAAAAAGTCTCGGACCCATTCCTATAGAAAATTCTACTACGCATATTCCGTTTTTCTTCGCCATAATAAAATGACCAAATTCATGTACAAAGACCAATACGCTAAATACTATAAGTGTTAATATTATACTCATTCTATCTTCCTTTCAATAAATAATCTATATAATCATATGTTTCCCGTTCGGTTCTTAATATATCTTCCAGTGAAGGATTATTCAAAACTTTATGATTTTCCATACATTGCTCCATAATGTCTGTAATCTCAAGAAATTTTATCTTTCCTGAAAGGAACAATGCTACAGCCTTTTCATTTGCTGCATTCATAACTGTTGGCATACTTCCTCCGGTGATTCCTGCCTGCCTTGCCAGATACAGTCCTCTGAAATTGTCCATATCAGGAATTTCAAATGTTATCTTTCCTATCTTTCCAAAATCTACTCTGTCACCATCCAGAAATTTTCTGTCAGGATAGTAAAGTGCATACTGTATCGGCAGCCGCATATCAGGTGTACCAAGCTGTGCTATAATTCCTCCGTCTAAAAATTCAACCATTGAATGTATAAGACTCTGCGGTTGGACGATTACCTGTATATCTCGTATATCCATATCAAATAGCCACTTTGCCTCTATAATTTCAAGCCCTTTATTTACCATGGTTGCTGAATCTATGGTTATCTTTTTTCCCATTGACCAGTTGGGATGATTCAATGCATCCTCCACACTTACATCCTTCATCTGTTCCCTTGTCATTCCTCTGAATGGACCGCCTGATGCAGTGAGTATAAGTTTTTCTGCCTGCTCTTTATTTTCTCCGTTTAATGACTGAAATATAGCACTATGTTCACTGTCTACCGGCAGTATCCTTACATTTTTTTCATCAGCAAGCGGCATAATTATATGACCTGCCGTAACTAATGTCTCCTTATTGGCTAGTGCTATGTCTTTATGGGCATTTATAGCAGCTATGGCAGGTCTTATTCCAACCATACCTACTACAGCAAGAACCACCAATTCTGCTGAATCAATTGTGGCAGCAGATATAAGCCCTTCCATACCTTTATGCACTTCCACATCCAAATCTTTTATTCTTTCCTTAAGCTCCAGTGCTTTATCTTCATTCCATACACTTACCATTTTCGGATGAAATTCTCTTATCTGCTTTTCCAACAGTTCGACATTGCTTCCGGCGGCAAGTGATGCTATCTCTATATCCTTATTGGCTCTGACTACGTCAAGCGTCTGTGTTCCGATGGAACCGGTGGAACCTAATATGGCTATTTTTCTCAATTGTATTACCTCCTGTAGTCATGTTATGTACGGCAGAATGCCCTCACAATATACAGATTATAACACTTTAATTTCATATATTCAATTAAATTCACTTATATATCATATAAACATGCCTCTACATTTAAACTTTGCTTTTCAGCTTTTTAAAATGATTAATCTAAGAATGGCATCCTAAACTTTGAGCGGTGGAGGATGCTATTTCTTATTATGTCGGTCTATGTATGTCAATGCCGCAAATATCAACAGCAACAAAGTCAAAATATTGTACGAATTATACTATATCACGAATATCGCTATTCGAATCATACTTACATTCTCTACGTATATCTTCTGTGATTAATCCTCTGTTTATCATTAGTTCCACAACTGATTCCCTGCACCATGAACACAAGGTATTCTCATAAAGATAATAAACTGCCGCATCAGGAGCATCCTGATTCTTCTCAAGCCAATCTAATGTCCTCTGAAATACCCAGTGCCATAGACCATTATTATAAGAAATCTTTTGCTGTTTAAGTAATTTTAAAATAATCACATCATCTTCTTTTGTATAATTACTAAATATCATGACCAGTGCATAAGATAAATTTCTTTTTTCCTGTATAAGCAGATTGGCATATTTCTTAACCTTTACATCTTTCAATATTGACAATGCTTCCAGCGACCTTTTACTTAATACCATATGCTCATCTTCTGCATAACCCATCAGATATTCTGCATCTAACGGAAACATTCTATTACGGAATACTTCTAATAGTTTTCCCTGCAGCTCTTTATTATCCTGTAAATGAATAATTATTTCTGCCAATTCCATTACCTGCTTGTCTGTAGCACAATTTGCAAATCTTAATATCCTTCTACGATATTTAACAGTATCATTCTCCATCATACATTCTTCAATTAACTGCTCCGTAGTCGGCACTTCCGGCTTTTTCTTTTTATCACTCTGCCACTTTTCTGTCTGCACTTCTCTTTCATGCACAAAATCACTTAGAGAATCCCAAAATATCCGAATCCCTTCCCTGCTGCTATTTGCAACAAACTTTACCATCTCTTTCTCGTCACAATGCTCTTCACAGGCTGACCAAAACCAATCAAACGAATATAAGACAGGCTCAGCTTGTCTCTTTGCCTGTCTCTCATAATAATCTGCCAAATCTAAAACAATTTTTTTAAACCAGTCAAACCCTTTCAGTGTCACAAGCCAGATACAAAGCCATTCAAATTGCTTCCATGTATCTTTCCCCGTATTCTTCCTAAGTCTTACATACATATAATTATACTTATATATCATCGCTCTGTATGATTTCTTACTTCCTTCATCCGCAAAAATATATAACAAATTTGCCAAATGGTCAAAAAGCCATTCATTAGAAATTCTTCCCCAAAATTTCTTAATTATTTTATCTTCAAAATATTCTTCATCATCATAATAGCTTTGCAGAACATACATATATTCACTTCTTGTTCCCTCACACTGTGTATCATAACTGTAGTTATTTAAGCATCCTTTTAATACAATATCTCGGAATTTCTCAATATTGTCATTCTGTTTTAATTCAAGAATACATCTCCCCAGTCCTCTTTTCATAGAATATTCAAATTCTTTTCTATTCATATATGACAATTCTCCTATGGTGTTTGCGGTAAATCCCTATTTTTGTTTTTACAACTCACAAACAAACTTGAATTTGCTTATCGCCTTCTATTTTGACATTTTGGAATTATGAAACTTCCTAATACATATATGCCACATAGATATACAAATATATTACCCACATGTGAATATAAGGTAAAACGTCCATTTGTGATGACCTGTGCAGCTAAAGTTTTTGTATCTGATTGAAAATAATTTGTCTGTGCAAGTATATTCCCCCTATTGTCAGCCACGATCGACATTCCTTTGTTTGTATGCCTGATGATATTGCTTCCATTTTCAACGGCACGTACAATGGCAGTTTTTGTGGCAAGTAATGTCATTTCCCTCCAGTCAGAAGCCGGAACCAGCAAAATATCCACATTGCTTTTTCCTGCCTGCTGTATCTTTGATGCAAAAGCCATATCAGAGCATATGAACGTTGCGAGTTTTCCATATTCCGTATCGAAGCTTTGCAGTTCTCCATCGCCTTTTTGACACAGTTCTCCAATAGAACGCCCGTACTTAAAATATTCTGCAACCTGCTCCCCTTGCGGATTAAATACAACTGTTTTATTTTCCTTTAAGCTTTCATAAGGCGTTTTCACTAAGAGCGAAACAATCAGATAAATTCCTTCTTCTTTTGCAGTAGTTGACGCTCTCTGTAAAAGCACCGCTTCATCCTGCTTAAGAACTGCTCCATTCAATTCAGACCAGAAAACAATCTTTGCGCCGGCTTCTGCCTCCTGCTTTGTTTTGATGAAAAGTTCATCCGTCACAGATGCCAGTTTATCCTGCGTGTTTGTCACATTTTCATCAGTAAAGGTATCTGTATAAAATGTGGCATATACATCTTCATCATCATTCAAAATATGAGAAACCGGTACTGTCACACCGGCTATTCTAGCACTTTCTTTTGGATTTCCTACAAAATGATACATGACAATACCATAAATAAATATCAGCCCAATGACCGAAGCAAATACCGTAACATACTTTCTTAATACCTTTTGATTGCTCCTGTTATTCCAAATCCATATTACCATTGCCGCAGTCCAATACATGATAAAAGTAATCCCGTAAATCCCGGTTATTGTCACGATTTGCAGCAGGTACAGATTTTGAAATTGTGTATAAGCATCAGACAAACCGCCTAAAATCGGATAGATTAAATAAATAATATATTCTATTAACACCATGATACTTGCAACAATAATCGTATCCTGAAATCTCATTTTGGATTTTATCCAATAGAAATACGGCAAAACTTTTAAAAGCGCTAATAAAATGCCTGCAATAATGCATATTTTTATATCCATTCCAATTACTTTCCAAAACTGAATCACAAATCCAAGGGCATAGCAAAGAATTATTGCAGAATACGCTTTTCGTGTTTTATCGAAATAA
>JAAVHZ010000020.1 GCA_014799465.1 Lachnospiraceae bacterium
TCCCGCGAGCAACGAGCCAAGTGGCTGCTTGCAGACATTTGGCGACTGCCGCGAGGGTCAAATACCCACACGCTTTAGCGTGTTTAGCTTGCTGCGTTACAAATTTGATGCCCCGTCAGCTTGCTGCGGGGTATTTGACTCTCTATAGGGCGGACACCCTACAATAGCATGGCTGAACTGTCACGATTATTTCAAGCCGGCTCTTATAGCTGATTCAGCTATGCGTATTATAGCATAGTTTTTTATGAATTAGTAAATTATTTTTTTTTAGATAAGGGAATACGACTGATTAAAAAATGTGTGGATAATGTGGATAGATATTTATGGAAAGAGTTGTATCTTGGGAAAATCAGGCTTTATAAATTATAGATAAAATAAAAGAATCCACATTTGTTATATTAAATGTATTAACATAAAAAATGTGGATAATGTGGATAACTATTTGCTAATAAGCTCGTCTCCGATTAGTACTACGTCTCCTGCACCCATAGTTATTAACAAATCATCGTTGATACAATTTTTTAAAATAAATTCTTCTATTTCGCTGAATGTGTGGAAATAATAAGTTTCACATCCTAATGCCTTTAGTTCGTTAAGTAATGTTTCTGAACTGATTCCAAGATTATCAGTTTCCCGTGCCGGATATATATCTGCCAGAATTACTTTGTCAGCAAGTGATAGTGATACTGCAAAATCCTTTAAAAATGCCTTTGTACGTGAAAATGTATGAGGCTGGAATACGCACCACAGGTTATTGTGTGGATAGTTTTGTGCAGTTTTAAGAGTTGCAGATATTTCATCGGGATGGTGTGCATAATCATCTACAATGTTAATTCCATTTACATTGCCTTTAAATTGGAAACGCCGGTCAGTACCTGTATATTTTGCAAGTCCCTTTGATATTACCTCATAGCTTATGCCTGTACTGCGGCATGTGGCAACAGCGGCAAGTGAGTTTAGCAGATTATGCTCTCCCGGAACTTTTAATTCTATATGTGCCATGATATTTCCATTTTCTGTCAGGTCATATTCTGCACAGGCAAAGCGGTTATATTTTACATTTGTGGCACAGTACCTGCTTTTTTCGGGTGATAAACCAAAAGTAATCACATTGCTGTCCACATTATCGGTAAAATAATTGATTTCATCAATATCACTATTTATAATTACAAAACCGTCTTTAGGAGTAAGTTCTGCAAATCTGCGAAAACTATTTCGTATGTCATCAATATCTTTAAAAAAGTCCATGTGGTCTTCCTTTACGTTAAGAATGACGGATATGGTTGGGAAGAATGAAAGAAAGCTGTTGGTATACTCACAGGCTTCTGTTATAAATGTATTTGATTTGCCGATACGTGCATTACCGTTTATAGGATTAAATAAGCCACCAATTAATATAGTAGGATCACATTCTTCTTCAAGCAGTACCTGTGATATCATAGAAGTAGTGGTAGTCTTGCCATGTGTACCGGCAACACAGATGGCAGTTTTGTAATTTTTCATTATCTGACCTAAAAGTTCAGCTCTTGTAAGCATTGGTACAGAGTGGCTTTTAGCAGCCTGAAGCTCCGGATTATCAGGTTTGACTGCGGCAGTATATACAAGCAGATCAATATTTTCAGTAATATTTTCGGAGGTTTGTTCATATACTATATGTGCACCCAGTGAGATGAGATGCTCTGTAAGTGCTGATTCTTTAGAATCAGAACCTGAAACAGTGAATCCTTCGGAAATCAGGATTTCGGCAAGTGCACTCATACTTATTCCTCCGATACCGGTAAAATGTACATGCCCTTTCTTACTAAAGTTAATTTGATACATATCCATCACCCATCCAATCTTTAATAAAATTCTAATTAAATATTCTATCACAAAAGAAAATGATATTCCATTAATATTTAGTATGTATGGAAAAATTAAAAGAAAATTAATATCTGCATTTAAAAAAAGTGAATAAAAAATAAATTGATTGGTGAAAATATACAAAAATTGCATTAGTTATTGTGGAAAAAGTCGAAAAAGCACTGCTTTTTTGGAAAAAAATACTAACAAAATATTAAAAAATTAATAAAATTAGTTCACTATATCATGTTTATATGGTATAATATTTACATCAAACTTCAGCGAGGTGATAGCGTGATTAAAAAAGAGATGATTGCAATGCTGCTGGCTGGCGGGCAAGGGAGCAGACTGGGAGTACTTACGGCAAAGGTTGCAAAACCGGCAGTAGCCTTTGGCGGTAAGTATCGTATAATTGATTTCCCGCTAAGTAATTGTATTAATTCAGGTGTTGATACAGTAGGTGTACTGACCCAATATCAGCCACTCAGGCTGAATACGCATATTGGTATAGGTATTCCATGGGATTTAGATAGAAATATTGGCGGAGTTACAGTTTTGCCGCCATATGAAAAGAGCAGCAACAGTGAGTGGTATACAGGAACTGCTAATGCTATATATCAGAATCTTGATTATATGGAATCTTATAATCCGGAATATGTGCTTATATTGTCAGGAGATCATATTTACAAGATGGATTATGAAGTAATGCTTGATTTTCATAAGGCAAATAATGCTGATGTTACTATTGCAACAATGCCGGTACCATATGAAGAGGCAAGCAGGTTCGGAATAGTTCTTACTGATGATGACAACAGAATAACAGAATTTGAGGAGAAACCGGAGCATCCAAGGGGTAATCTTGCATCTATGGGTATTTATATATTTAACTGGAAGATATTGAGAGAAGCACTTATAAAAATGTCTGATCAGAATAATTGTGACTTTGGAAAGCATATTATTCCGTATTGCCACAGCAACAAAGACAGAATTTTTGCTTATGAATATAACGGATACTGGAAAGATGTGGGAACACTTTCTTCTTATTGGGAAGCCAATATGGAGCTTATTAACCTTATACCTGTATTTAACTTATATGAAGAATTCTGGAGGATTTATACCAAGAATGATGCCCTTCCTCCACAATATATTTCAGAACATGCCAGGGTTGAGAGAAGTATTATAGGTGAAGGTTCTGATATATATGGTGAAGTATATAATTCAGTAATAGGTGTTGGTGTTACGATTGAAGAAGGGGCGGTTGTACGCGATTCTATAATAATGAAGGGAACTGTAATAGGTAAGGGTGCAAAGATAACAAAGTCTATTATAGCGGAAAATGTAGAGATTGGTGCAGATTGTGAATTGGGAATAGGTGACGAAACTCCAAGTAAGCTGGACAGTAAAATATATAACAGTGGTCTGGTAACTATAGGAGAAGGTACGGTAATCCCGCCAAATATAAAGATTGGTAAGAATACAACTGTATCAGGAATAACTAAAAGTGATGAATATCAAAATGGAATGCTGCATAGCGGTGAATATATTATTAAGGCAGGTGATATGCAATGAGAGCGATAGGAATTATACTGGCTGGCGGAAATAACAACAAAATGCAAGAGCTTTCTTATAAAAGAGCAATATCAGCAATGCCGATGGCGGGAAGCTACAGAAGCATAGACTTCTCACTTAGTAATATGTCAAATTCACATATACAGAAAGTTGCAGTACTTACACAGTACAATGCATTATCCCTGAATGAACATTTAAGTTCTTCAAAATGGTGGGACTTTGGAAGAAAGCAGGGAGGTCTTTATGTATTTACACCGTCGATAACAGCAGATAACGGATTTTGGTATCAGGGAACTGCTGATGCTATTTACCAGAATATAAGTTTTCTTAAAAACAGCCATGAGCCGTATGTGGTTATTGCATCAGGTGATGGTATATATAAGTTGGATTATAATAAAGTTTTGGAATATCACATAGAAAAGAAGGCAGACATTACTGTTGTATATAAGGAGTTTCCAGAGGGTGCAGATGTAAGCAGGTTCGGATGCATTAAGATGAATGAAGACAGCAGGATTACTGAATTTGAGGAAAAACCTCTTGTATCAATGTCTAATACAGTATCTACAGGTATATATGTGATAAGAAGAAGACTGCTTATAGAGCTTATTGAAAAGTGTGAGGCAGAGGATAGATATGACATTGTCAACGATATACTTGTGCGTTATAAGAATATTAAGAGAATATATGGATATAAACTAAATACTTACTGGAGCAATATTGCTACGGTTGAATCTTATTTTAAGACAAATATGGACTTTTTGAAACCGAGTGTAAGAGATTATTTTTTCAAACAGTATCCTGATGTATATTCAAAGGTGGACGACCTTCCGCCTGCAAAATATAATCCGGGTTCAGCGGTGAAAAACAGTCTTATCAGCAGTGGATGTATAATAAATGGAGTTGTGGAGAATTCTGTATTGTTCAAGAAAGCATATATTGGCAATAATTGTACAATTAAAAATTCTATCATACTTAACAATGTGTATATAGGTGACAATACTTATATTGAAAATTGTATAGTTGAAAGCCATGATACGATTCGGGCAAATACGACCCATGTTGGTTCCAATGGAGAGATAAAAATCGTATTGGAGAAAAATGAACGCTTTACTTTGTAAGAGATTGGGAAGGGGATTTTACAATGCAGATAACAGATGTGAGAGTTAGGAAAATCACCAGAGAAGGTAAGATGAAGGCAGTGGTATCCATAACATTTGATAATGAGTTTGTAGTTCATGACATTAAGGTCATTGAGGGTGAAAAAGGAATGTTTATTGCGATGCCAAGCAGAAAAGCTTCTGATGGTGAGTATAGGGATATTGCTCATCCGATTAATTCAGATATGCGTGAACGAATACAGACGATGATATTGCAGGAGTACGAAAAAGCCGTAGATTCTGAAGCGGAAGATACAATATCATAACAGATAAAATATATTCCGCCAATCACATTTTTGTGGTTGGCGGTATGTTTATGTTATGAGAAGTGTGAAGGAAAACACTAAGCTCGAAAAAACCTCGCTAAGTGTTTTCAAGCTTCACACCGAAGAATCGCTGGGGCGATTCTTCCGATATAATTTCAGGTATTATTTGTGCTGGCGTTGTTGGCACTGCTGGCGTTGCCGGTATGACTGAAAAGTGTGAGAAGAAAATCTAAGGCAGTAAAAGACACTGCCTAAAATTTTCTAAGTCTCACACTGATACAATTATTTGGAAAGGAAAAGGGAGAGATTTATGTATATAATAGCAGGACTGGGAAATCCGTCTTCAAAATATAAAGGAACAAGGCATAATATGGGTTATGACGCAATAGATAATATAGCAGACAGAAATAATATATCGTTCAATAGTAAAAAGTTCAAATCATTATGTGGAACAGGTATTATTCAGGGAGAAAAAGTTTTGCTTATAAAACCTGAAACATATATGAATCTCAGTGGAGAAGCAGTAAGGGAAGCTGTAGACTTTTATAAAATTAATCCTGAAGATGAACTTATAGTTATATATGACGATATAAGTCTTGATCCGGGGAAATTAAGAATAAGGGGAAAAGGCAGTGCAGGAGGCCATAACGGTATTAAAAACATTATAGCACATTTAGGAACGGATAAGTTTAAGAGGGTTAAGGTAGGTGTTGGCAGCAGACCGGAAGGAATGGATCTGGCGGATTATGTATTAGGAAGGTTTGGAAGGATAGAGAGGATAACAGTGGATAAGGGAATTGACGATGCTGCAAGGGCAGTCGAAGTCATCATAGCAGAAGGAATTGATAAAGCAATGAATTTGTTTAATTAGTGAAAGGCATGGCAGAGATATGCAGACATTATTGGAACCATTAAAAGAATATAGTGAGTATAAGGATATAGAATATAATATAAGAAAGAAAAATTTTCCGATGCATATATCAGGATGTGTTGACTCACAAATGATACATTTTATACATGGAATACGTGCAGGCAGCGGATTTAAGCATCAGATTATAATAGCATATGATGAGCAGAAGGCAAAAAGTATAGTAGAAGATTACAGGATGTATGACAAAAATGTAATATTCTATCCGGCAAAAGACTTAATGTTTTTCAGTGCTGATATCCATGGAAATCTGATACTTCAGGAACGGCTGCAGTTTATTAAACGTCTTTTAGAAGGTGAAAGCATAACCCTTGTAACAACCATGGAAGGATTGTTGGACAGATTAATTCCTAAGGAAAATTTCAGAAGTAATGTACTTGAATATAATACAGGTGACATTATGGATTTGGAGGAAACTGAAAGACGGTTGATCAAGATGGGTTATCAGAGAACAGGTCAGGTAGATATGACAGGTCAGTTTGCCGTACGTGGAAGCATATTGGATATATATCCTTTGACTGATGAAGTTCCTGTAAGGATAGATATGTGGGATGATGAAATAGACTCCATAAAGACGTTTGATGTGGAGAGTCAGAGGTCTGTTGAGAATCTGGAAAAGGTAAGGATATATCCTGCTACAGAGTATATTATAGATGAAGAACAGCTTGCGGCAGGAATTGAAAATATTAAAACAGAGTGTGGCGAATATGAATCATCATTAAGAGGACAGATGAAGACCGAGGAAGCTCATAGAATACGAAGTATAGTAAATGAGTTTATAGAGCAGATAATGGAGTATGGCGGTCAGGGAGCTATAGACAGCTACATTTCTTATATGTGTCAGGACACAGTATCTCTTATAGATTACTTTGATAAGGAGGATACAATAGTTATATTGGATGAACCGAAGCACATTAGTGAGAGATGTGAAACATTGGAAAAAGAATTTTCAGAGAATGTAATTCACAGGTTAGAAAAGGGATATATGCTTCCGGGACAGACAAATATTTTATATTCATATAAAGATATTATAAATAAGGTATGGAACAGTAATACAATAGCTACAACAAAGCTGGAGCAGAATATTAAGGAAGTCAGGGAAGGGCAGACTTTTCATGTAGATGCAAGAAATATGAATTCATATAATAACAGTTTTGAACTGCTTATAAAGGATTTGAAATCATATAAGAAAAAGGGATACAAGGTAGTTATTATTACTGCCACAAGATCAAGGGCGGTAAGGCTTGCTGAAGATATAAGGCAATATGAGATCGAAGCATTTTCAGGTACGGATATGGACAGAGTTCTGCTTAACGGAGAGATTATGGTTACAAATGGAAGTGTCCATAAAGGTTTCGAATATCCTTATCTAAAGTTTGCAGTTATGGCGGAATCCGATATATTCGGCAGACAAAAAAAACGAAGGAAGAAGAAACATACAAAGTATTCGGGAGAAAAGATACAGAGTTTTACGGAGCTTAATATCGGAGATTATGTAGTTCATGAAAATCATGGTCTGGGTATATATCAGGGTATAGAAAAAATAGAAGTGGATAAGATTGCAAAGGATTATATAAAGATAGAGTATGCTTCAGGAGGTAATCTGTATATTCCGGCTACCCAGCTTGATATGATACAGAAATATTCAGGAGCTGAATCAAGAAAGCCTAAGTTAAATAAACTGGGAACACAAGAATGGGTAAAGACTAAAAATAAGGTTCGGGGTGCCGTAAAAGATATGGCACAGGAATTAGTTAAACTCTATGCAGTAAGACAGGAAAAGGAAGGCTTTGTATATGGGCCTGATACCGTATGGCAGAGTGAATTTGAAGAAATGTTTCCGTACGAGGAGACAGATGACCAGCTTACAGCTATAGAAGAGACAAAAAAAGATATGGAAAGTACCAAGATAATGGATAGACTGATATGTGGTGATGTGGGATATGGTAAGACAGAAGTTGCCATAAGAGCGGCATTTAAAGCAGTACAGGAGGGGAAACAGGTAGCATTTCTTGTACCGACTACCATACTGGCACAGCAGCATTTCAATACATTTTCATCAAGAATGAAAGATTTTGCCGTCAATGTGGAAATGCTTTCACGGTTCAGGACACAGGCGCAGCAGAAGAAGGCGATAGAACAGTTAAAAAACGGTATGGCAGATATAGTTATAGGTACTCACAGGATACTGTCAAAAGATGTGAAGTTCAAGGATTTGGGACTACTTATAATAGACGAGGAACAGAGATTTGGAGTGGCACATAAGGAAAAGATAAAGCAGCTTAAGAATAATGTGGATGTGCTTACGCTGTCAGCCACCCCTATTCCGCGTACTCTTCATATGAGTTTGGTGGGAATAAGAGATATGAGTGTTCTTGAAGAACCTCCGGTAGACCGTCTTCCGATTCAGACTTATATAATGGAATATGATGATGAGATGGTGCGTGAAGCCATAAGCAGGGAGATGGCGAGAAATGGTCAGGTATATTATGTATACAACCGTGTAAATAACATAGATGAGATTGCAGCACATATTTCCAAACTGATGCCAGATGCTAATGTGGCATTTGCACATGGCCAGATGAGTGAAAGGGCATTAGAAAAGATAATGTATGATTTTATAGAAGGTGAGATAGATGTTCTGGTATCTACTACAATAATAGAGACCGGACTTGATATATCAAATGTAAATACCATGATTATACATGATGCAGACAATATGGGGCTGTCCCAGTTATACCAGTTGAGAGGACGTGTCGGACGCTCAAACCGCACTTCATATGCATTTTTAATGTATAGGCGAAATAAAGTCCTTAAAGAAGTGGCAGAAAAGAGATTAAAGGCAATAAGAGAATTTACGGAGCTTGGTTCAGGTATAAAGATAGCCATGAAAGATTTGGAGATAAGAGGTGCAGGAAATGTACTTGGTGCAGAGCAGCATGGACACATGGAAGCCGTAGGATATGATTTGTATTGTAAAATGCTGAATGAAGCTGTACAGATGTTAAAGGGTGTAAAACTGCATGAGGATTTTGAAACATCGATAGACCTTAATGTGGATGCGTTTATTCCGCCATCATATATTAAAAATGAGGTTCAAAAACTGAGCATATATAAGCGAATTGCAGGAATAGAGACAGAAGAGGAATGTGAGGATATGCAGGATGAGTTGATGGACAGATTTGGGGATATGCCAAAATCAGTAACAAATCTTTTGGAAATAGCCCTTATGAAATCGATGGCACACAGAGCGTATATTACCGACATTACTTGTACAGGCAAGGTTCTTAAACTTACAATGTTAAATGATGCTTCGGTAGACGTGGGGCGTATAACAGAGGTACTTGAGAAACATAAGCCAAAGCTAAAGTTTGTTCCGGAAAAAAATCCATACTTTACTTATACGATGGATGATTGTATAAATGATGTACGGAATTTTAAGCCGGTATTTGCTAAAGTAGTGGAGGCTGTATCAACAATAATAGATGAATGAAGTTATGGGATAAGGATATGAAAAGCAGAATTATAATAGAAAACAGGAAGATTTTCGTATATGGGAATCCTGAAGCAGACTTTTGGATTATCCGACCAATAGATGAAAATTACTTAAATCATATTGATTTGGAAATTCAGGAAATAAATAATTTAACAGGAAATTTAGACTTTTTCTTTATAACCATTATTATATCAAATTGGAATAACGAGCTGTCTCCATGGTCGGCTGCGTCGGTATTTGGTAAAGAAGGATTTGGTGATGGGGCAGAAGAGATGCTTTCCTTTATAACAGATTCTCTAATACCGACTCTTAAAGATAAATTTGATGTTATGAATGAGAAAAGTTGCATTATTGCAGGGTATTCACTTGCCGGTCTGTTTGCATTATGGAGCGGATTTCAGACAGAAATTTTTTCAGGTATCGCAGCAGTGTCACCATCTGTTTGGTTTCCTGAATTTGTGGAATTTACTGAAAAGAGAGATATTAAGACCGAAAATGTATATTTAAGTCTTGGAGATAAGGAAGCACTGACAAAAAATCCCATTATAGGAACTGTTGCTGAATGTATCAATGAAGAATATAGGATATTAACAGAGAAAAATGTAAACTGTGTTTTGGAATGGAATGAAGGAAATCATTTTAAGAATGTTGAACTGCGTACTGCAAAAGGTATTGCCTGGGTTATCAATAATGCCTGTAAAAAATAAATGTCAGTCTTTTTTAAGGTGATTGACTTCTTTAATAGGGTATGGGATAATGTTTGGCATAGGTTAAGCAATAGAGTTTTGCACTTATAGGGAGATTATCTATGGACATTTTGGTACAGATTTTTGGTTGGACGATTACAATTGCAATTTCTCTGTTTGTAATCGTATCTATTGTTTTATTTATCAAGGACGGCATACCTGCAAAGCGGAAAGGAACAGGCAGAAAAAAATAATTGTAATTTTTACAGCAGTTCTTCTGTTTATTGCTGTAAATGCTTTTTTGTACATAACGATCACAAGCCGCCTTGCAAATAATTTCAGTGGAACAGGACAGCTTAAAATGGTCGATGTGGCAAAATTCCTGCCTTTTGAGGAGAAATCAGAGCTTGCAAGAACCGGTTCATCTCTGAAATTTGAAAATGGAGATGATTTACCTGTTTTAGATGGAGCGGCAGCTCTTGTGCCTGTTTACGCATCTGTGATAGAGAATTGCTACCCCGAAGGAACAGTTACTTATGAGGGTGGAGCATTTTCAGACGATAACTACTACGGTGAAAACTTTGCACCTGACAGCGTAATGCAGTATCAGAACACGATCAGAGGATTTGATGCAATTGTTGATGGCTCAACCGATCTGTTTTTTACAGCTCACCCCTCCAAAGAACAAATGTTGTCAGCACAAGAAAAAGGTGTTGAAATAGAAATTGTGCCGATAGGGTTAGAAGCATTTGTTTTCTTTGTCAACAAAGATAATCCTGTAGACGGACTTACATCGGAACAGATACGCTCTATCTACAGAGGAGAAATCACAAACTGGAAAGAAGTAGGCGGAGTTTCCAGACGAATCAATCCATTAACAAGAATCAAAGGATCAGGCAGTCAAACGATGATGGATAAGTTTATGGAGGGGAATATGATTAACTCCAGAAATCCTTTATCTATATTTGGCGGATCAATCGGTTACTCTTTTCGATATTATCTGTCAGGGATAGTAGCCGATGAAAATGTGAAAATGTTGGCGGTAGACGGAATATATCCTGATGCAGAGGATATAAGGAACGGTTCATATCCGATTACTGTAAATTTTTATGTTGTCTATCGTAAAGATAACCATAATCCGAATGTAGGCAGACTTGTAGAATGGCTGTTTTCGGATGAAGGGCAGACTATGATAGAAGCCTGCGGTTATGTCGGATTACCTTAAATAGTGGTTTGAAAATTATGAACAGTTATATGACCAGAAAGGTATGGAAAATATATGAGGGTATCTATTGATACCCTCATATATTTCTAATAATCATTATAATCATTATAGTTATTATATTTATTATATTCCGGTTCTGTTTCATCTTCCGGTTCAATGCCTGTGGCATCTATTATTTCATTTGAGATTGATTTTAATATGGTTGATGGTCTGTAGTCAGCATCAGGGAAAAGATTTTTCTGCAGTTGTTCTACATTTTCTTTAAGTCCTATAGGAACTACATATCCATAAAAATCTTCACCTATTATATCAGGTGTATATTTGTCATAAGGAAATCCTTCAGCCGTTCCGAGAGAACATTCCATAGCTATAGGGATGAGGTCTAATATACTGTCCCATGAAAGGCTTGTCTCCATAATTTTTTCACCATTTATGGTGTCATTATTTAATATTGCTTTTGCTGTTTTGATAATTTTGTCTGTTCCTGCCGTTTTTGCAAGATTAAATATCTGCGTCATAACATATCGCTGCCTTGCAGTTCTTCCAAAATCATCTCTATATACATTTCCTTCAGCATCGGTATATTCGGAATATCTTATACGGCAGTATGCTGTTGCCTGAAGTCCGTTAAGATGTACGTGTCCACTGGTTTTAACATCCGGTGCCTTCATGCCGGTGACTTCTCTGGTTTCTACCAGATAGTTATTCATATGGAATTGTTCCATATCGGTTATGTCGGCATCTATTCCTCCCAAGGCATCTATAATGGTTGCAAGTCCTGAGAAATTAACTACTGCGTAATCTTCAATATTCAAATCCAGATTATTGTTAAGCACACTGATAGCTTCTTCAGGACCTCCATAAAAATATGCGTTATTTGCTTTGCTCAAAACTTGTTTTCCGTCCATATCTGTCATTCTCATAACGGTGTCACGGAATATGGAAGTAAGCATTATTTGAGAGGTTTTAGTGTTTACTGTTACTATAATTATTGAATCGGTATGTGTTGCCGTATCAAATTCGCCATCACGCGGGTCAATACCAAATAATGCAATGTTTATATATTCTTTAGATGAAAAAGCATTTGGGCTTTTATTGATTTTATTACGATCAAATTCGGAGTTGTATACATTTTTATTATAGTCATCTTCTCCGATACAGCTTATCAACTGACGACCGGCAGAACATTGTGTAAATGCACCTATTACTTTGGCTTTTGAGTTAGGCATAAAAAATAGTATAATAATAGATAGTGCAAGCAAAAACACAATTATTTCAGTAATTAGTACGCCGACTTTGATTCTTCTCTTTTTTCTTCTACGTTTATTGCTCATTACTACTTTTATATTGTGTAAAACACAAATACCTCCTATAATATTTGTGAAGGTATATAAACTTTCACATCTCATTATTATACTGTAATTGGATGTGAAAGTAAATAGCTATGATACTTGAGTTTTTGTTTTGCCATTATTAAATATGAAAGTGTAATAACAATATATACATAATAATTTTGAGGAGGTAAAGAATGTTTAAAAATGATGTCCGTACATTACATAAATTTGTAGAAGAATTTATAGAGAAGATGAATATCAAAAAATCATGGCATTATATGCACTGCATAAAGTAAATTCCCCTTTGCTGGAGAAATATATTGCAAAATCTTATGAAACAGAGTATGCCTATTTGAAAGGATGGGCAGATGAATATTCAAATGAAAAAGGATAAAGTAATATAAAGGGAAATTTATGGAGGATATATTATAATGGCAAATATAATATGTTTTAATGAAAATACGCCTGTTGATGATTGGATATGTATGTCTAATATGGCAACTGATGTTTTTATAAATGTGCTTTCATTAAGTGGTTCTGCATTGGCAGAAACAGTAGAAGAAAAGCAGTTAATTGTGTGGCTGTCAGAAAAAGACCAAGAATTTGTTGGTCTTGGAATGGTTGGATTTGAAGTTGTTGAGATGCCTTGGAAAAAGGAAACATTTTTAAATGATAAAATATTTTTATTGAATGTAATCAAGTCTGCTGAAAATAAACTTGGTTGGGAAAAACTTGATTATAGTCCTAATCCTAAATTTGTTTTGCCTAATCTACAAAAATTCAGAGAATATATTGAAAAAATGACTGAAGATGATATTGATAACAATGTGATTAGTGAATGGCTAAATGTAGCAGAACGTGATGATCCTATTAATTGTGGATTTCCTTGCTGTAAAAAACATAATACACTGCTCATTTTTTTAGGATGTCAAATATGTAATAGTAAAACTTATGATATTTAATTTTTTCTTATGAAAAAATAGTTTCATTATGGCTATTGTGTGTTCGCTTATTATTTCAGTCGTAGCATTTGCAGTTTGTATGGTGGACAAATCATCAGAAAGAAATTCGGAACTAAATTTTCAAATATCTGTTAACTCCAAATTGCCATTATCAGTGTTGCCGTAGCCACATATCCATATACATCCCAAATTAATTGTAATAATTTGCAATATATTATACGACAATTAAAATTAAGTTGCCAATGTAATGACAAATTTTTTACGGATAGAAAAATCTTACATAGTGTAGTATAATATTGAAGACTATATGAAAGGTTCGGTATTATAAGCATGAATCAGGACAAAAAAAGAATAAAATTGTCTACAACACAGATAATAGCCATTGGATTTTTAACAGCAATATTAACAGGTGCGGTATTGCTTTCACTGCCAATTGCCTCGGCAGACGGTACACCTACAAAATTTGTGGATGCATTGTTTACTTCTGCCACATCCGTATGTGTAACAGGGCTTGTTGTAGTAGATACATATTCTCATTGGAGTGACTTCGGTCAATTTATTATAATGCTTCTGATTCAGTGCGGAGGTATGGGAGTAGTTACATTTACCACTGCAATAATGGTTGTTATAGGCAGAAAAGTAACTCTTAAGGACAGGCTGCTTTTGCAGGATGCATTTAACCTGAATACACTTGCAGGTCTTGTAAAGTTTCTGAAAAGAATATTGAAAGGAACTTTCATAGTTGAAGGGATTGGGGCATTGTGCTACATGTTTGCATTTGTTCCTGAATATGGGACAAGGGGAATCTGGATATCCATATTTTCCTCGATATCGGCATTCTGTAATGCGGGAATTGATATAGTAGGCAGTACAAGCTTTGCCAGGTATGCCTGTAACCCATGGATAAATATTGTTACAATGCTGCTTATTATTTTAGGAGGAATCGGATTTATAGTATGGTGGGATGTTTTAAGGGTGATATCAAGGATAAGGCATGGAGAAGAAGAATTAAAGAACTTTTTTAAAAAGTTAAGCCTTCATTCACATATAGTAATTGTTACAACATTAGTACTTATATTTGCAGGGGCAGTTCTTGTGCTGCTGATGGAATATGATAATCCTGTGACTATAGGAGGCATGAACTTTGGTCAGAAGGTAATGGCATCATTTTTTCAGTCAGTTACCACAAGAACGGCAGGGCTGTTTACAGTATCGCAAAAAGGGCTTCGCGATACCACTGCATTTATATGTATAATGCTTATGTTTATAGGCGGTTCTCCGGTGGGAACTGCTGGAGGAATAAAGACTTCTACCTTTGCACTTTTAGTCATAACTGCAGGCTCAGTGGTAAAGGGAGTAAATGAAGTATCTGCTTATAGAAAGCGAATACCTGCAAAGACTATTAAAAAGGCACTTGCAGTTGTCATGATAAGTGTAATGGTTCTTTTTATTATGATATGTCTGTTGTCGGTAGTAAACGGAGGAGAATTTATGGACGCTGCATTTGAAGCAGCAAGTGCAATATCTACTACAGGACTTTCAAGGGATTATACGGGCAGTTTAAACGTTTATGGTAAGTTAATCGTTACGTTGTGTATGTATCTTGGAAGAGTGGGACCTATATCTATGGTTATAGCATTTAATTTTAAAAACAGTAAGAAAAATATGGTAGTATATCCGGAAGAGGATATTACTGTAGGATAGAGGAGGATTGATTTTAGATGGGAAAGAAATCATATGCGGTAATAGGATTGGGAAGATTCGGTGCTGCCATTGCAGAAGAATTGTCACGTGCAGGTGCAGAAGTGCTTGCGGTGGATGAAGATGAGGAAAGGGTGCATGAGCTTGCATCCATAGTTACATGTGCCGTAAAAGCGGATGTCTGTGATGCCGAAAGCATGGAAAGTCTGGGGCTGTCTAATATGGACGGTGTTGTGGTGGCAATTACAGAGAATCTGGATGCCAGTATTATGGGAACGATTCTTGCAAAAGAGGCAGGAGTTGATTATATTCTTGCTAAGGCAAGGGATGCAATACACGCAAGAATACTTGAGAAAGTGGGGGCAGACAAAGTTATAGTACCGGAAAAGGAATCAGGTATCAGAATTGCAAGGAGCATGATGTCAGGGAAGTTTCTGGACTTTATTGAACTATCAAACAGAATCAGAATGATTGAAATTCCGGTAAAAGAAGAGTGGATAGGGAAAACGCTGATTCAGCTTAATCTTAGAAAAACGAAGAAAATAAATGTAATAGCCGTAAGGAATGTGGATGATGAGATTATAGTTAATTTTGAGCCGGAGCGTCCTATAAAAGCCGGAATGTCAATGTTAGTTACGGTGGATAGAAATGATATTGCCAAGCTTGTAAACTAATGATAGAATGAATATCAACAGGAATGAAAACGAATGGAGGACATAACAATGGAAATGGTTTCAATCAAGAAGGAATTGAAGGGCAACGCATATCCGGGCAGAGGTATTATAATAGGAAGGTCTGCTGACGGTAAAAAAGCTGTAACTGCTTACTTTATAATGGGAAGAAGTGAGAACAGCAGAAACCGTATATTTGTAGAGGATGGACAGGGAATACGCACACAGGCGTTTGATCCGTCAAAATTAAGTGACCCAAGTCTTATTATATATGCACCTGTTCGTGTACTGGGTAATAAGACTATCGTTACAAATGGTGACCAGACAGATACAATTTATGAGCTTATGGATAAGCAGCAGACTTTTGAGCAGGCATTAAGAACAAGGGAATTTGAGCCGGATGCACCTAATTATACTCCGCGTATATCTGGTATAATGCATATAGATGACGGCATGTTTAACTATGCCATGTCAATATTAAAGAGTGATAATGGTAATCCGGATTCCTGCAACCGCTATACATTTGCATATGAGAAATGTCCTGCAGGCGAGGGACATTTTATACATACATATATGGGTGACGGAAATCCTCTTCCAAGCTTTGAAGGAGAGCCTGTTCTTATAGGTATACCTGACAATATGGATGAGTTTGCAGAAACTTTATGGAACAGCCTTAATGAAGATAACAAAGTGTCCTTGTTTGTAAGGTACATAGATATAGCTACAGGAAAATTCGAAAGTAAAATTATTAATAAAAATAAATAAGGAGAATAACTTTATAATGAAAGAACTGGAATTAAAATACGGATGTAACCCTAATCAGAAACCTTCAAAGATATATATGCAGGATGGTGAGCTGCCTATTAAGGTATTGAGCGGCAAACCGGGATATATTAATTTTCTTGATGCATTTAACGGCTGGCAGCTTGTAAGTGAGTTAAAGAGAGCAACAGGACTTCCGGCAGCTACATCTTTTAAACATGTATCACCTGCCGGTGCGGCAGTGGGACTTCCACTTACTGATGTGGAGAGGAAAATATACTGGGTAGATGACCTTGATATTGAATTTACACCACTTGCAAATGCATATGCAAGGGCAAGAGGTGCTGACAGAATGTCTTCATTCGGCGATTTCATTTCTCTTTCGGATGTGTGTGACGTGGCAACTGCAATGATTATAAAGAGAGAAGTATCAGACGGAGTGATTGCACCGGGATATGAGCCGGAAGCACTGGAGATTTTAAAATCAAAGAAGAATGGTAATTACAATGTAATACAGATTGATGAAAATTATAAACCAAATCCTATTGAGACAAAAGAGGTATTTGGTATTACATTTGAGCAGGGCAGGAATGAGCTGGTTATAGATGACAATTTCTTTAGTAATATTGTTACAGAGAATAAGGAACTGCCTGAGTCAGCAAAGATTGACCTTGCCATTGCCATGATTACATTGAAATATACACAGTCTAATTCTGTATGTTATGTAAAGGGAGGGCAGGCTATCGGTATCGGTGCAGGCCAGCAGTCCAGAATACATTGTACAAGACTTGCAGGTTCTAAGGCAGATAACTGGTTTTTACGTCAGTCACCAAAGGTACTTAATCTTCCATTTTTGGATACTATTAAGCGTGCAGACAGGGATAATGCAATTGATTTGTATATCGGAGAGGATTATATGGATGTACTGGCTGAAGGACAATGGCAGAATATATTTAAGGAGAAGCCGGAGGTATTTACGGCAGAAGAGAAGAGGGCATGGCTTGATAAGAATACAGATGTAGCTCTGGGTTCAGATGCGTTCTTCCCATTTGGAGATAATATAGAACGTGCCCATAGAAGCGGAGTAAAATATGTGGCACAGCCTGGCGGTTCTATTCGTGATGATAATGTTATAGATACATGTAATAAGTATGGAATGGTAATGAGCTTTACGGGACTTAGATTGTTCCACCATTAATATAAAGCTGTAAAGACCTGCGGAACGGAGTCTGAAATGATAGAATATTCAAATTTATTTAATATGCAGATAATGATATTTATACTTACTGCAGCAGGATATATTCTTAGAAAATTGAATATTATATCTTCTGACTGCCGTGCAGGTCTTACCAATCTGGTTATAGATTTGGTGCTTCCATGTAATATTATATATTCATTTATGATAAACTTTTCAAAAGATGTTTTAAAGTCTGGTCTTGTGATTCTTGTTATCTCTATAGTTATTCAGATTGTATGTTATTTTCTCGGATATGTTCTATACGGAAAAACAACCGAAGAAGAACGGAAGGTATTGAAGTATGGTACAATATGTTCTAATGCAGGTTTTCTTGGTAATCCTCTGGTAGAAGGAATATATGGCAGTATGGGACTTTTGTATGCTTCAATATATCTGATACCGCAGAGGATATGTATGTGGTCAGCAGGTGTATCGTGTTTTACGGATTCAAAAGGGAAAAATGTGGTAAAAAAGGTGTTGACGCACCCATGTATAGTGGCGGTAATGATTGGACTTGTCATTATGATATTCCAAATCAGGCTTCCCGGGTTTGCGGTATCTTCGATAAAGACTATAAGCGGATGCACTACCACTTTATCAATGATTGTCATAGGTGGAATACTTGCAGAGATAGAATTGAAGACAGTGGTCAGCAGGCTTAATATTTATTACTGCATTATAAGGCTTGTTATAATACCTGCTGCAGTGCTTGCCGTATGTGCGTTATTAAAGATAAACCCGTTAATAACGGCAGTGTCTACAGTGCTTGCAGGTATGCCCGCAGGCTCCACTACTGCAATACTTGCGGCAAAGTATGATTGTGATGAGAAATTTGCCGTAAAAATAGTTTTTCTTTCTACGGTATTGTCACTGATAACTATTCCGGTGTTGTGTGTGCTTGTAGAGCAGTTAGTTTGAAGGAGGAAATGATATGAAACAGGACGGAATGAAGAAGTTATTGTTAAATATACTTTTAGTGGTGATATTACTAATTATAATTGTAGCCTCTGTATGCTTACTAATACCCGGTGATATGGGAGTTATTGCAGTAATGAAAGAAATATCAACATTTACGTTGCTGTCAATTTTAGGTGCGTTGCTAATTTTTATGTATATAAAAGGGGCAGTTTTAAAAAAAGAGATACGTGTTCTTTGTATTGTAATGGGTATGCTCTGCGTAGTTGTGGGATTTATCAATATTTTCAATGGTATAAGAGGTTTACAGTCGGGATTACGGACTGTTAGCACCACAAGATATGAACTTTACTCCCCAAATTATACTAAAGTTACAAAGTCGTATTACATAAAAACAAGAGTAGATGGAGAATTAACAAAAATTGCTATTGATGATTACACATATGAAAAACTTCAAGGGGTAAACAGCAGCATTTCAATATCATACTATCCATACATAAACGTTGCAGACAATGTAAACGTAAATGTTGATTAGAAGATTTTGCAGACAAGGAGAATGATTATGGATAAATACAGGTTATTTTGGAAGATAATGGAATTGTGCACATTTTCCGCCTTTGAGTTATGAAACAGGAAGTAATAAAGAAGGATGGAAGTAGATTACAAAATACAAGAATTGTAAATTAATCCAAGGAGCAGTAAAATGGGCGAAAATATATTAGTAGTGGATGATGAAAAGGAAATAGCCGATTTAATAGAAGTCTATCTTAAAAATGATGGATATACGGTATTTAAGTTTTATAATGGCACTGATGCCCTAAGATGTATAGAGGAAACAGATTTAGATTTAGCCATACTGGATGTAATGCTTCCTGATATTGACGGGTTTCAAATATGCCGGAAAATCAGGGAGAAATTCTATTATCCGATTATTATGCTTACGGCAAAGGTAGAGGATGGAGATAAGATAATGGGGCTGACTATAGGTGCTGATGATTATATTACAAAACCATTTAATCCGTTAGAAGTTGCAGCCAGAGTTAAAACACAGTTAAGGCGGTATATGCGTTACAATAATCCGGCACTGAAGCAGGAGAAGGAAAGCCGGGAGTACGACATCAGAGGTTTGATTATTAACAAAGATAACCATAAATGCAGTCTGTTCGGGAAGGAATTACATTTAACGCCGATTGAGTTTTCAGTCCTATGGTATTTGTGTGAACATCAGGGAAAAGTAGTTTCGTCAGAGGAACTGTTTGAGGCTGTATGGGAAGAAAAATATTTGGATAACAATAATACAGTTATGGCTCATATTGGCAGGCTGAGAGAAAAAATGAATGAGCCGGCTAAAAATCCGAAATTTATAAAAACTGTATGGGGAGTTGGATATACCATTGAAAAATAATACTTTTAAATATAATAAAGATTTCCGTGAGTTTAGAACAAAAATATTTATCAGGACAATACTATTAATACTGATTGCAATGATATTCATTTTTTTACTGTATCGTTTTATATTGTATGGTAATTTTTCTAATTGGATGGTGGCTTTTTTTCAGAGGGTTTTGGAAATTGATTATGAATCGGCACTGAATATTTATGTTTATACATTTCGCAATAATGCAGATTTAATAATGTTTTCAGCTATTATGCTTGTATTTTTTATTCTGTTCCGCTTTTATCTTAACTGGTTTACAAGGTATTTTGAAGAACTTAACAGTGGAATTGATGCTTTAATAAATGAGGATTCGGAAGAAATATCTCTGGCTCCTGAGTTATTGCCAATGGAGCGGAAAATGAATATGATAAAACATACCATAGAAAAGCAGAAAATTGATATGCAGTTGTCTGAACAGCGGAAGAATGATTTGATAATGTATCTTGCCCATGATTTGAAAACGCCGTTAGCTTCGGTTATAGGATATCTGAATCTGCTGCATGATGAATCGCATATATCTGAAGACCTTAAGGAAAAATATATTTCTATTACCCTTGATAAGGCAGAACGGCTTGAAGAATTGATTAATGAGTTTTTTGAGATTACAAGGTTTAACTTGTCTGATATTACACTGCAATACAGCAAAATAAACCTTACACGTCTTCTTGAGCAGCTTATATATGAGTTTGACCCTATGTTTAAAGAGAAAAATTTGAATTGCAACCTGAATGCTGAACAGGATATTATGTTAAAATGTGATGCAGACAAAATTCAGCGGGTATTTGATAATCTTTTGAGAAATGCTGTTATTTACAGTTTCAATGACACTGATATTGATATTACTGCTGAAAGACAGGATGAAAACCTTGTTATTAAATTTGTTAATCATGGTAATACTATTCCAAAAGAAAAAATGGAAAGAATATTTGAACAATTTTACAGGCTGGATGCTTCACGTAGCACAGGCAGCGGCGGAGCAGGTTTGGGACTTGCCGTTGCAAAACATATTGTGGAAGTCCATAAAGGAATAATTACTGCAAGAAGTAAAGATGAACTTATTGAGTTTGTAGTCATACTACCACTTATTCCCCCGGAGTAGGAGGGAGTTTTGAAGGAGATAAAATGATGAGTAGACCTACCACAACTTTATTTATGCTTATGTCAGTGGATGGAAAGATTTCAACAGGAGCAACAGATGAATTGGACTTTGATAAGGATTTTCCTTGTATCAGAGGAGTCAAAGAGGGCTTGCAACAATATTATGACATAGAACAAACCACTGATTTGTGGTCTTTAAATTCCGGAAGGGTTCAAGCTAAAGTGGGAGTAAACGAATGTGAAACACCACACAAAACGCCGGTTTCCTTTGTGCTAATTGACAATAGCCATCTTACAAAGCATGGGATTGAGTATTTTTGTGCTCTTTCAAGACAATTTGTACTTGTAACATCTAATCGGGACCACCCTGCTTTTCATGTGAATGAGGAAAATCTGCACATTATTTATCAAGAAAAATTGAATCTTGCAAATATGCTTGAAACATTAAAAAGCGAATATGGCTGTGAGAGAATTACCATACAAACAGGCGGAACGCTGAACGGATTGTTTTTGAGAGAAAAGTTGTTTGATTATGTTGATATTGTAGTTGCTCCCATACTTGTTGGGGGAAAAGACACATCTACACTCATAGATGGAAAGTCTCTTTGCAAAGCAAGCAGGCTTCCGGAACTTGGTGTATTAGAATTGGAAAGTATAACGCCTTTAGCTTCATCATATATCAGATTAAGATATAAGGTCATTTCCTGAGTGGGATATGGGAGGAAACAGAAAGGGGATAATTTTATCATTATTGAATTTTGAATTGTAGTATAATATAATGGAACTAGCGATATAGAGATAGATGAATCAAGAATTTGGAGGTAATAATAATGAGTATGAGTTCAATTGATGCAGAGGATGACCAGTTTGCATATCGATATGATACACAATTATTAATTGACCGTAGGGATAAGGATTTAGATGAGGATGAGATTGCTGATTATATTACAGAAAATATCGAAGGAAACAGCCTTATCGCAGCAGGAGATGAAGACTTGATAAAAATTCATTTTCATACAAACGAACCATGGAAGGTGTTGGAATATTGCAACATGGTTGGTGAAATTTATGATATTGTAGTTGAAGATATGATTAGACAGTCAGATGGAAAACAGGGATAAAAATTTCAATTTGTTGCCGGTTAGCAGAAAGGATATGAATATGTCACAATTGGAATATGGACTAAAGACAGGTGGCTTAACAGAAAAGGAAATTATTAGAATTTTTGAAAAAGCACTTAACAAGTATGCAGACGAGTCAAAAGACCCCTGCATCTCAAAAGGACGAAAAAAAATGAAAAAGGATACCAATTGTTGCGGCATATGCAATCCCGATGCAGCCGTTCAGCCAGAATATGATTACAGATACTATTTTAATCATCGTTATTGCCGTCTGTTTCTGGAGTTATACCCAAATACTGATAAAAATGGCTTGGTAAAGTTTCAGCAGAATGGTATAGTCTGGAATTTGTATATTTCCGATTATAATGATAATTCGGTTACCAGAGAACTTTTGGAAAATCTTGATATTGATGCACCTGAAGGATTTGGGATAAACGTTTTGCGGGAAATATTTAAAACACTTGAATGTGAAAAGATATTCATTAAGGAATATATCGGAAATGAAAACAGACTTTAATGAAACGGTTACATATTTGAATTGATAAATTATTGTTTAGTGTGGATATAGATTGTCGAAACCGATAATATAGCAATGAAAGGAATGAGAAAATGCTTAATGAAGCAATTTTAAGTAGTAAAAATGAATATACGATTTTTAAGTATGATAGGTATATTATTAGATTTCGTGCTCCATACTCATTGGAAAGGTACACACAAGTTAAAGAATGGGATAATGGATATTTAGTAGTTATGGCTAAGTATTCTCATAATCAGGAAGAAGAAGAAGAGTATATAGACCTTATCCCAATACTAAAAAATTTGTATTTTGATGCCCATGAATTTTTAGAGCCAATAAAGAAAGTGAGGATCCAATATGATTGATTATAAGGTTGTTGCAGAAGATTCAAATATGATTATTAATGGATATGCCTTTACAAAAGAAGATAAAAATATAAGGGTGTTGAATTTAAATAACCCTGAGATGGCTGTCGTATTTGATCATAATCATGAGGTGCTTGAAACAACAATGAGTGATATAGAGATACGGATTGTAAAGGATTATTTATCAAACAATATTGAATTTATGGAGGATTAATGTGCCGAAATATTACGAGTATATGGTTGCCGGATATTTTTTATATTTCACATCATTTTGTACGGTTGAGTGTATGCATGTACATGCAAGTGATAAACAACTTACCGAGGGAGGTTCTGCTAAATTTTTTGTAAAAGAAAATGGGGATTCTATAATTCAAAACAAGGGGAAACTGAATGATAGGGAAATATTGAAGATAAAAAAATTTATCAAAAAGAATTATCGTGAAATGTTTTTGAAGTGGTCAGAATATAGTAAAAATGGATTTTATCAAAAATGAATATTATAAGACAAATACTTCTACCAACAGCAGAAGTTTATTATAGGAACTGCCATTGCATGTCGTTCTCTAAAAATTACAAAGGAGAATTGACAATGAAACAGAAATTAATCACAGATGTTATTCAGGGAATGTTTCCATGTTTGAATAATGCACAAAGTAAGCGGTTGCAAGAAGTTCTGCAATTATTAACTGGCTAATTATGAAGTGACAGAAAATATAAGCAAAGAGGAAAGTTCGGAGCATAAAAAAGTAGTATCTATTTTTGGTTTTATTGACGAAAAAATCATACAAAATGCTGAGATAAACAATAATTTAACAATCGAAAGAGAGGACAACATATATGAAAGATTATGATGAATTATGGAACCAATATGCAATAGAGTTTAATGACAAGCTTGAAGACAAGAATGATGGTGATTGGGAAAAACTGGATGAGATTGAACAGGAAATTGCCGCACTTTGGAAACTTGCAGCAGACATGTACAGTGCAGGCTTTGATGACTTTTTTCTTAGATGGGGCTATGATTGCTATTCCTACGCAATGAGAGGTATTAAACGAATTGCAGCAGAAAACTCAGGATTGGAAAAAACAGACTGCGATAATGTATATAAATTATTTGAAGAAACATACACAAAGGTTTTCGCAAGGTTTGAAAATGATGACAGAATAAAGTCTTATGAGGACATCATTGAATATCTTACAGAAGAAGATGAAGAAATACTTGAAAGAACCTATGAAATCTTTGACGAAAAGCTTGGTCCGTTGTTGTGTACAAGAGCTTATGAATTTTATTGTGAAAATTTAAAGAAAGAAATTGTATAATGAATTTATTTCAGTTTGAAAATGAATTAATAAAGAGATGTGATATATCTAAAATTCGTTTTCATAAGGTCAGAGTTACTCAGTGCAAAAACATATATCAAAAGATTACAGAAAAATATGCTGACAAAACACAAATATGGAAAAATGGTTTACATTGGGCTAATACAAATGGTTATAGCCCTAAAAGTATGAAAAAGCTTTTGGGATGCTATTCTGTAGAGCGCCAGGCATGGTTTTACTACTTACCTGAAATCATATTAAATGATGATATAGTGTATTTTTTAATCGATATAGGTGGCGATTGGTATACGGGAGAATACTTCTGGATTTTTGAGAGTTACATACCTGAATTGGTAAAGGTACTTGATTTGCTAAATCAAACTGCTTTTTTAGATATTGGCTGGTCAGACTATTATATTGTTTCAAAAAAGTTTCGGTGGATAATTGGCTTTAATCACCATGACGTGATTTCCTGCGTAGGAGAAGGATTAAATCTTGATTGTTTTCTCCATAAAAAGTAAAAAGACAAATTTTTTCCATTCCATGCTACAACAATTTGGAGCGGAGACGAATACAGAGGGTTCCTGTATTACGCTGAAAAAATAGAAGAAGATTTTTTATGGGATTTCCTGTATAATAAAAGAATAAAGTAAAATGTGCAAGAGTAAGATTTTAAGCAAATTAACAGAGATTGAGGTGCGGTATGCAGATATCAAGCAGATTTACAATTGCTGTCCATGTTCTAGTATGTATTGAGACATTTAAAAATGATTATAAAGTCACAAGTGATTTCCTTGCATCAAGTGTGAATGTAAATCCTGTTGTTATAAGACGCTTGTTGCAGCAATTAAAAAAAGCGGAGCTGATAAATGTTAAGAGAGGAAGCGGAGGGGCGGATATAGAAAAACCTTTAGAGGAGATTACATTATTGGATGTATACAATGCAGTGGAATGTGTGGAAGATGGGAAACTTTTTCATTTCCATGAAAGTCCTAGTCAGCTTTGCCCTGTTGGAAAAAATATCCATGCACTTTTAGACGTAAGACTTGAAGAAATCCAGAAAGCAATGGAAAAAGAAATGAGTTCAGTGTCAATACAGGATATTATGAATGATGCAGAAAAATTAATAAAGATATAAAATATCCCGCAGTTTTTTGTTTGGTAAAGGACTGCGGGATATTTTATAAAAAAGTGTTGTAACTATTGACGATACAATAAAAGCATGATAAAATTGATGTACCAATGGATATTACAACAAATATTAGGAGGTAAAGATCTATGGCGAATTTTAGTAAAGTTAGTGTAGGACAGGATGCAAGGACAGAACTTCATGACAAGCTTTCTTTAACAGGAGCAGAAATAAGTATTAACAATCTGCCGGCAGGAGGCAGTGTACCTTTTATCCATACTCATAAGAACAATGAAGAAATTTATGCGGTTCTTGAAGGGAAAGGGAAATTTGTTATTGATGGAGAAGAAGTGGGACTTGCGGCTGGTGATTGGGTTCGTATTTCTCCTACAGGGAAGAGACAGCTTTTTGCGGCAGAGGATTCGGCAATCAGTTATGTATGTATTCAGGTAAAAGAGAATTCTCTCGAAGGTTATACTGCGGATGACGGAGTAGTTGAGAATTAGAAGGAAGTTCGATTTTTAAAAGAGTTTATATGGATGTTTTATAGGGCACCAGTCAGAATGAAACGGCTGGTGCATTTTTTAACAGCATTGATTTTTATTTTGTGTTATAATGTTTTATGTGATTTTGTTTTCTTTGAAAAGGGTAAAATCACAATTATATAGGATTTAATGGAGGTTTAGAATATGGACGTAGAGATATATCCATTGGATAAAGTTGTGATTGATGGAGTTCAAATTTGCCTGGGAGCAGAGCAGACAGTTGTTGAAACTGCAATTGGCAAAGGACAACCCGAAGGAAAACGGTGTTATTACTATAATTGTAATATGGCTATAGATTATAGTGCAGATAAAAAAGTAGAGTTTATTGAGTTTTTAGGCGGCATAGATGGTTATTTGCATCCACAAATTTATGGTGTTTCTGTTTTTGATACTTATGCCGAAGAATTGGTAAAGATTTTAACACAGAAAAACAATGGGAAAGTTGATGATTCAGAACAAGGATATTCTTTTGCATTTCTGAATATTAGTGTTGGTGTTTATCGAGAGACAAGACCATCGGATGTAGAAGAAATGATAGAGGAAATGAAGGCGGACGGCATATCTACAGATAACAACGAAGATGTAGAGAATGAAATGCGAAAAGCTAATCATTGGGCAACGATTGGAATTGGTGTTGCAGGTTATTATCAGCAGTAAAATTTCAATTTATTTTAGCTTAGAAATGAAGGAGAGGAAAATGCATGATATGGCTTAATCTAAGTGATTATAGAAATCAAAAGTATATTGAATTAAGGTTATATGCACCCGAAAATGAAAAGATAGTACTGGATTTTAATCCTCTTAAAATTTCCAATGAACCTGATTGGGATCCATCGTGGGAGGAATGGCACTGCTACGCTATGCCTTTACGAATATATAAGCAGGATTATGAACTTTTGCTTGATTATTTCAACAAAATATACCCAACTAAAGATGCATTTGATGGAACGATTGAACCTGTTTTTGATGTATGTTTTGACAATTGGATAGGTAAAGACGATTGGCTTAAGGTAATTTCCGAAGTAGAACAAGACTTGGAAAACATTTCTTATGATAAAAAGTCTTTCTTTATAGATTTTCTTGAATGGCTAAGAGAAGCACTTAAATATACATCTATCATTGTTGTTGAGGGTAACTTGTAATTATTCGCATAATTATATGCTTCGGGAAATTTTATGTCAGCCTTGTTTTATCAGATGGATTTGATTCTGCACTTTATATTTTGTAGTCTCAAACTCCGATGATTACCGAGAGAAAATACCGCAGGATTGAGCGAAAAGGAAAGGCAGGAATTAAGCTATGAAAATGCATGTGAGTTCAACAAAAGGCACTAGAATATGTCAAATCAAAGATGAAATTATCGAAATAATAAAACAAGGTTCTGCCTTGCCACAAGGTGATGAGATATGGATAAGCAGCGGCGGAGAAGAATATCCATGCCTTTCAATTCTTATAAAAGGCAAATATGCATGTGTCCACTACTTTGAAAATGAAGAAGGTGATGCATGGCAATCAGAGGGAGATTTTAACGAGGAAGTCATATTCCTTGCAGGTGATGAGGAGTGGACAGCTCCAGAGTATACCATCATACCGATTGAAACGGCCATCAACTGTATAGAGGAATTTTGTGATACCATGAAACGCCCGGAATGTATCAAATGGGAGGCATTATGGGAGTAAGGCTGAAAATTGCATAAAAAATTAAATATTTGTTACTTTTGGTAGTGGTTTACCCTAATGGGAAACAAGCTACCTTTTTTATTTTTATCAACTGCCAATACAGTGCAGAAAAAATGAGATACCAGAAATGATTGAAATGCCAAATAGCTTTGATAAAATGAGAACTTTAATGGAAATATGAGTGTGATTGTGGTATTATATTAGCTATATAAATCGGTATTTGTGAGGAAAATGTAATATGGCAGAATTATCAAAAGAAGAAAAGAAAGCACTGATGAGAAAATGGAAAGATACTCAATATAAAAAGTATATTCTCAGTAAAACAAAAGTGAAAAAGTTGTTTTGTTACTTAGAAATACAATTAGAGAATACTCCATGTAATCATACATTGCACTATACAGAACAATGGCTTAAAGATAATTTACCCCAAGAGAAGGTAAAAAGTGTAATTGCAGAAATGAAAGAAATGGGGGGATATTGCGATTGCGAAGTGCTATTGAATTGCTATGAAAAATATGACATAGTTTGAGTGAAATTCATATTAGAATGTGATGAAATGTATGGAAAAATAAGAAGAGAATAAATTGAAATTTAGCGAGGTGGGACATATGCGAATAGGTGCATATCAGTTTTCTATTACAAGTGATGTGGATAGCAATTTTAACAAAATAGAAAATGCCATTAATGAAGCAAAAGAGAAACAAATTAAGCTGCTTGTTTTTCCAGAATGTGCTTTGACAGGGTATCCACCTAGAGATTTAAAGAGTTCAGCAGATGTTGATTTTACCAAATTGGATGTCATATATAATCAGTTGCAACAGAGCTGCAATTTATTAGATATCAATGTTATTATTGGGACTATTACACAAGAGGATAACAAATACTATAATGCTGCTCTGTTTTTTTCACCATTTAGAGAAAGGCAGAGTTATAAAAAAAGAGCTTTGTGGGGATGGGATAAAGATAATTTTGAGATAGGAAATGATGAGGGAATATTTCAAGTTGATGATTGGAAAATCGGTATAAGGATTTGTTTTGAAATACGTTTCCCAGAATATTTTAGAGAACTATATAAAGAACAAACTGATATCAATATAATAATGTTTTATGATGTAAGTGATAACAATGATGTTTTTCGATATGAAATGATAAAATCGCATATAATGACAAGGGCAGTTGAGAATGTTACATATACATTGAGTGTTAATGCGATATCTCCATTTCAGACAGCTCCTACAATTCTATTTGGTAGAAGTGGTCAAGTGTTAAATGAGACAGTAAGAAATGAGGAAAGTTTACTGGTATATGATTTAGAAAAAAAAGAAATTGACTTTGGAGAGACAGGACGAAAAGAAGTAACTGATTGGCTATTATCTAATTCTATGCTAAATAGATAACTTTAAGTTTATTGAGAAGTTGAACAAAGTGAAAAATCAGAATTTTTGAGGGTAATAGATTATGAATAAAGAATGGTCTGAACTTAACAAAATAATGCAAAAACAAATTAGAAAGAAAGATACCTATGAAGAGGGTATTGATACTTTATTTGAGCTACGAAATCGGTTAATGAAAACCTTAACATTATTCTATGATGAACTAAATAGAGAAGAATTTAATGCAATCCCTTTTATAAATGCAGATGGTTATCATAGCAAAACAATTGCCTATTCAATCTGGCATATATTTCGTATCGAAAATATAGTTGCACATATATTGATAAGCGAAGATGAACAAGTATTTTTTACCGGAAACTATCAAGAGCGTATCAATTCGCCCATAATAACAACAGGAAATGAACTTGTAAAACAGCATATTGCAGACTTTTCAAAGCAACTTAATTTGAAAGAACTTTATTCATATATTTTTGAAGTAAAAGAAAGCACCGAGAAGATTATCAAAGACCTATCTTATATCGAGTTGAAAAGAAAAGTATCAGAAGAAAGAAAAGAATACTTAAAATCGTTGAATGTCATAAGCAATGATGAAAATGCAATTTGGTTGATTGATTATTGGTGCAATAAGGATATGCGGAGACTGATTCAAATGCCATTTTCAAGGCATTGGATTATGCACATAGAAGCAAGTTTGCGTATTAAAAATAAGATACATTCATAAATTCAAATTCCGATTTATCAGGAAGATGTGTAGAGAGAAAAATGGGAAATTTATGAAGGGAAAGGGATAATTATAAAATGAATGCAGATAATGAATTACTAAAGAATTTGGATAAATTGCACACAACCGAATTAGGCGTAGAACGCATTAAAAGAAATCTGTCTTTAGATACAGATGATGTGGTTGAATGGTGTAAAACTAAAACCAATTCTGCTAATGCTGTTATTACACGAAAAGGGAAAAATTGGTATGTGAATGTAGATAATTATATTTTAACTGTAAATGCGTATAGTTATACGATTATTACGGCGCATAAGGAAAAGAAATGAAATATACAATTCGTGAATTAGAAGCATTTTCAGTTATTGGACAGGAAGTAGAACTTACCAATTATCAAAAAAGAAACATTCAAATCAGTACACAGTTTTGGCGAAATTTTAACAGTAATTTGAAGAAATCATATCTTTCACAATCGGGAAACTGGATAAAATATGCTTTTATGGAAAGGAGAAAAGGGAAACTATTTTATTTTTGTTCTATTCCAAAAAGGAATGTCGTTCCAGATAATTTTATCTATAAAGAAATACAACCTTACAAATATATTGTTGTAGAGCATATTGGTTCTATGGATAAAATATATGAAACCTACGGAAAGATTTATCAGGAAATATTACCCAATACGGAGTATATACCTTTACAAGAGAGCTTTTTACACTTTGAAAGATACGATTATCGTTTTCATTGGAATAGAGAAAATTCAATTATTGAAATATGGCTGCCAATTAAGGGTTAATCCAATTTGGCGGAGACTATGAGGTGATAATTTGAAAGTCATTAAGGATATTCGTATATATAAAAGTAATGTTGAAAATATTGATGGCAATTCTTTGCCAATGGATTTTGCAGACAAAGAACTCAATGCAATAATAACAAGAATTGTGATGAAACTTAGAGAAAATAAATTTTCATTAGGTGAATTTGACCATTTGTATATTAATTTTACTACTTGCATGGTTGATGGTGAAATAGCATTGTCCAAAAGAAGTGTAGACAGGTATCATCCATGGTACAGATATTATGATGTAAATATAAGTGATGATATGTTTTCTAAGCTTGGAAATTCTGAGATTGAATATGAAGTTGTAGAACTAATAAGAGAGGTGCTTATTCAAAATTTCGCTACGGGCAGCTTTGACGAAAAACAGATTTGTTCATGTTTTACCCAAGCATTGGAACAGGGCGAAAATATGCTGATGAAATTCAAAGAAAAAGTAACAGAAAGACGTAAAGTTGTTATATATTTAAGATTTCTTAACAAGTGTCGGTACCTGCCTCTTTTAAGGGTATTGGATATGGAAGATAAAATACTCTTTGAGACAGATTTGCCCGAAACGCTTGATTTAAATTACTTAGGTGATATTCAGGTAAGCAAGAAAAAAGTGACTGTGAAACCAAGAAAAAACGCCTATACAAAAACAATCCAGCCACTCGTATTTGAGTATTTATAAACTATTAAATCGGTATTTAAGAGGAGCGATAAGTATGGAATTTTCTTTTTATGATGCACCTGACACAGCTGCGATAATCTGTTGTTGTATAATGGAAAATGAATCCCCTATTCTGTATGTATCACATGATGAAGATGATGGAATGTGGCAATTCTTATGTGGAAAAGCACATGAAATAGACGAAGCAAAGTTAGTATCTCTAAAATGGGTTTTTGATTTAGATAACTCTATTAGTGCTTTAAGGGATATGCCTTGCGGTTATTATGCAGAAAGAAAAACTCAAGATGATGATTGGGTTATTAGAAAGCGATAATATAGCAATGGAAGGAATGAGAAAATGCCTAATGAAGCAATTTTAAGTAGTAAAAATGAATATACAATTTTTAAGTATGATAGGTATATTATTAGATTTCGTGCTCCATACTCATTGGAAAGGTACACACAAGTTAAAGAATGGGATAATGGATATTTAGTAGTTATGGCTAAGTATTCTCATAGTCAGGAAGAGGAAGAAGAGTATATAGACCTTATTCCAATTCTGAAAAATTTGTATTTTGATGCACATGAATTTTTAGCACCAATAAAGAAAGTGAGGATTCAATATGATTGATTATAAGGTTGTTGCAGAAGATTCAAATAAATACAAAACCAGGATTCGGAAAGGAGTTAGTATGAGTGGTATTTATGAAATCAGAAGATTTCAAGCAGGAGATGCAGAAGAAGTATCATCATTAATATCCAAGACTTTGAGAACAGTAAATATTAAAGATTATTCAGAAGAATATATTGAAGCCAATGTATCATCACATTCAGCAGATGTACTAATTGAACGTGCAAAAAATGGACATATGTATGTTGTTGATGATAATTCACGAATTGTTGGGTGTGGTGCAATTGCCGGTTATTGGGGCAGTACAACTGAAAGTATTTTGCTTACTATTTTCGTACTGCCTGAGTATCAAGGCAGGGAAATTGGAAAGTTAATTATTCAAACACTTGAACAAGATGAATTCTTTTTAAGAGCAAAACGAATTGAAGTCCCTGCATCAATTACAGCGGTAGGTTTTTATAAAAAAATGGGATACGACTATAAAAACGGTATTGCTGAAATAGATAACGAGCAAGTTTATCGATTAGAAAAATTCAGATAACGTAACAATTTATATAAGGAGTAAGTATACTGATGAAAAAAATAATTGTAGTATTGGACATATTAATATCTATATTAGCGGTTGGTGCTATCTTTATAGACTTGTATTTTATGGTCATTCCCAAATGGATTAGTTTAATTTCCATGATAGTTTTATTAGTTTTTATTGGCATTGAATGGATAAAGGGAAAATGTCTTTGGGGAAAAGTTATTTTTTCTATAATAAACATTTTTGCTCTTGTTATCGTGTTTGTAGGAACTTATTGTAATCCATATAGAAATAGTATATTTCTGTATCTGAATCCGGATTATTATTGTGAGGATTACAACACGGAACTGACATATAATGAGGCAAAAGCAGACATTGATGAGGCAATGCGATATCTAAAAAATGTTCATCCAATATTCATTCATGGTCTTACCCCTGATGTGCAGGAACTATATAATCAGGCACTGTCTCATTTACAGGAGAATGAAAGCATTTCAATTAATGACTTGTGTAAGGAAATTGAAATTATTTTTTCAAGTTTGGGTGATGGGCACACGCATATAGGTGCCAATTATTCAGATTATCATTACTTGAAATATATATATGCTCATAATTTGGCTAATGACGAACTTGTGGCTGTTAATGGACTTACAATTGAAGAAATATTTGAGGCGAATTGTAATTACTTTAGCTATGAGACAGAAGAATATGGGATTAGATATATAGAAGTATATCTTCAAACAATAGAGGGTTTGGATTATATTGGATTTAATATAGATGATGGAATTACATATACATACATGGATAGTGACGGCAATTTGTTTGATGAGAAATACTATGCAGAAGATTTTTTGACCAATGATGAATACTGGGAGTACAATGACCCGGATAACTTGATGGATGATGAATCAAAATTTGTAGAATATGAAATAATGGAATCAGAGAATCTGGCTGTTTTAACCTTGCATAGTTGTGAATACAATGATGAATACAAGAAATGCCTTGCTGATATGTTTCGGGAGGTGAAGGAACGGGAAATTGATAATGTATGTGTTGACTTAAGAGACAATGGTGGAGGTAATTCAAATGTTGCAGATGAGTTTATCCATTATCTTGATGTTGATTCTTATTGTACATGGGGACAAGACTGGAGATTGGGGCTGCTGATGATTTCTTCAAAGGGAAGTACCCGCTCAAATCCTAAATATACAGATCTTTTGTTTGAGGGAAATGTTTATGTGCTTACTTCTATTGATTCATTTAGTTCAGCAATGGATTTTGCGATGCTGATTTCTGATAATAACCTTGGAAAAATAATAGGAGAACATTCTGGAAATAAGCCAAGAAGTTATGGTGATATATCTGTTTTTAAGTTAAGGAATTCGGGATTAGTAATGCAGGTATCTACTAAGAAATGGTACAGAGTAGATGAAACAATTAAAGATGAATTCATTGAACCGGATATAGAGTGTGATAGTGAACAGGCACTTGAAGTACTTGTGGAGTATTTGAGCGAGAAATAGAATATTAGTTTATGAAATTTTTCTCTAAGGAAGAGACACTTTAATTAATCAACAATAATAAATATAATGGAGGATTATAAACATGCCGAAACTTCGAAAGACTCTTCCGAAAGATTTAACGGACTTTTGTTATAAACATATGAATAATTATACATCAGAGGATATTGAGCAATGTAAAGAGATGCTGGAACCGTGTGATCCGAATGCCCGTGACCGTGGTGGCTATAAGGAAACAGCGTTACATAAAATGCTTCCTTTGGAAATTGTCGAATGGCTCGTGGTGCGTGGTGCAGATGTAAATGCTGCAAACACCTATGGGACACCACTTTTTAAACACGCAAATTGGGGGAATTATGATATATGCAAATTCCTTGTAGAGCATGGTGCTAATCCTTGTCATCAAACATGATGGGAAGTCTTTGATAGAGGTTGATAGAAGCATTTCCATTGGAGAACAGCATAGTGCCCTTGGGAATTTCTTGTGCCCTCTAGCGGCAGATGCGTAACTATGCAGGGTGAAGTTATCCGCATTACCGGTCGTATTGATGATGAAAGTAATCGTAATGGAGGGGCAAATTGGGATGCAGAATATCGAAAGATGCTAGAAGCATTAACAAAGTATTTTCTACAGGGAAATGCTTTGGACAAGGATAAAATCGAAGATATGAAGAATGCAATAAATAAAATAAATACCCACAAAGCTGCTTGTATTATATGTCAGAAGGCAATAGATAAATTGATGGAACTTGCGGTTAAATGGGTAATACCAAATCCGGAGCCGGTTACACTTGGTAATATTGATTACAATCGGTGATTTTGGAGTTAAACTCATAGATTGGAGAAGGCACCAAATGATTTATAATCAGTCATCTGGTGCCTGTTTTATAAGTTTCTTCCTTGATATTGTATGGTTAGAACATAGACTATTTTGTTGGCTTCATCAATTCGAAAAATGGCGATATAGTTGTCAATTAGCAACTGACGATAACCTTTTCCGGCATATCTTCCCTCGTTACGTTCTTGGTGGGATTGTGGAAAGGTGTCCAAATCTAAAATAGCTTTTTTGATTCTGTCAACCTGCCCTTTTGCATTTTCAAGAGCCAATTTTTCATTTGCGATATATTCGTAAATGCTGTCTAATTCGCATATTGCTTTCGGGTTGAGTTTTACTTTATATTTGTCCGAAATGTTTTTTCTCCAGTTCTGCAAAAACCACATCTGCGTCGACTGATTCAGCTCCGTTTAATACTTCCTGCTCAGATTCATAAATAGCTTGGTCTATGCGGTTAATTCTTGCAAATTTATCATACAATTCACTGCTCATTACAACTAAATCGCTATATCCGTTTTTGGTAATAAAAATAGGCTCCTGTTCCTTGTGTGCGATATTGGAAATTTCAGTTGTATTGCGTAAATCTTTAATAGGCATTATAATAGGCATAACTTTTCACTCCTTTATTCAACACAATTATAGCATAATTGTGTATTGGATGCAATGAAGATATACAGTGTAATTGTTGTGAATTTTTGCATATAATCAATATACACAGAAATGCATTATCTCAAATGTAAAGAGTATAATTATCTCCCTTATGTTCTTTGTATTGAATATCTGAATAAAAATAGTCCGCAGAGTCGTTCAAAATTTTTCTAAGAATAACTTTTGTTATTTCAGTGCAGTCGCTTCGTGTTAAAGCTTCTGATAATTCACAGAATAAGGCTTCACTGTTTTCGTGCCCATCACTTGCAGGGACTCCATCGATATAATCCATTTCCAATAGGATATACCATGTCTTTCTGTCACAGCGGATACCTAACATGCGTCTGACTTCTGCAGTAATACTTGTTTCTTCAAAAACCTCTCGTACAGCAGCTTCTTCCGGCAATTCATTCTCATGACAAAATCCACCGGGAATCAACAGTTTCCCATTTGCTCCACCGTATGTATGCCTTACAAGCAGAACTTGATTTTTCTTTCTTACAATACAGCCTACTGAAAAATTATAATTATCATTCATATTTATGTACCTCCTGTCAAACTGATTTTTTAAGAAAGCAGTCCAATTCCTGAAAATTATTTACGATATTGCCAGAATAAGTTTCATTGTCCCTGTTAAACAGAATCGTATCAATTCCTACATTTTGTGCTGCATTTAGATTTTGTACGTTGTTATCAACAAAAATACATTCCTGTGGGTTGCAATGCATATATTTGATTGAATAGGCAAAAATCCGGTTTTCAGGTTTTCGCATATGAATTTTTCCACTGACAATGCATTCTTTAAAATACTTTTGGAGTCCATATAATTCAAATAAGTATTTACTCCATTCTTTTACATCATTTGAAAGCAGAACAAAATCGTATTGCTTGTAATTGCGCTCAGCGAACCACAAAAAGTCCTGATCCAAGGTCAAAAAATTAGTCAGATAATCCTGCATTGTTTCTGTTGGGTTAGGATATCCTAACATAGAGAGGAATTCATCAGAACTCAATTCTCCGTTTCCGGCTTTTGTAAATAAGCATTCCTCCCGAAATGCCTTTGTAAGCCGGTCATGTTCTTTTGTATCAAAATGCTCAAATGTGTATGGAATAAAATATCCTTTACTTTCTTTTATGATTACACCATACATATCAAGTAGAAGTATTCGCTTTTTTTCCATAAGAAATCATTTCTCCTTTCATAAACGTATATCCGGCATATTTATTCCGGTTTCCCACTTACTGATGGTATGGAATGATACACCAATACTATTTGCCAACTCTTGTTGTGTTACTCTGTTCTTTTTGCGCAAGTCGGCAATGCGCAATGATATTTTACTCATATACAAAAACCTCCTGCTATAAATGAAATGTTTTATATATGTGTCATTTTATTTAAATTATATCAAAAATTAGAGATTTTGTATTCTCATAATATAGAGAATGTTTTCGCTTATGGGGAGAAATATCCATTTTTACGAGGAGAAATATGCAGAAAGATTTTAAATTATATAAGGTGGATATGAAATATATTCGTAATCTACATAATATAGATGATAAGGTGTTATAAATTTCAATCAATTAACCATACCACGTTTATTCCCGCGAGCAACGAGCCAAGTGGCTGCTTGCAGACATTTGGCGACTGCTGCGAGGGTCAAATACCCCGCAGCTTGCTGCGTTACAAATTTGATGCCCCGTCAGCTTGCTGCGGGGTATTTGACTTTGTGTTATAATGTTTTATGTGATTTTGCTCCTTTATCGGGGTTTATTTCACTTAAAAAGTATCAAATCACAAACGAAATTTGTGGATGAAATGGAGTGATATGAATGTACTTTTCTTCACCAGAAGAACTAAAAAAGATTATCCCGATATGTGACGGCGTTTGGAATAAGGATTACCTATACGAATATTTAGTTTGGGACTCCAATATCGAATTTGAAGAGTATATTAACAGTTTTTTTCAGGATTATCTTGATAATGAAAATTTAGCCAATTTGCTGTTTTCATTCTTGCTGGATGATTATTACGATGGTTCAGATTGTCAAATGGGTGCTGCTCGTCTAATATCAAAAATGGACAAACATTTGCTTCAAACCAAAAAAGAATTACTGATTCAGGCACAAAGTAACGAAGTGGAGTGGAAAAGACCATTTTCTGATGAAGAGTACTTAGATTGGCTGCTATAAATTCTAAATATGCTATCTATTTGTTTAATTTAATATTCCTTCGATTCAGCCATATGAATATAAATACAGTTATTCCTCCTGAAATTACAATGATTAACATATCTACAGGAGCAAGGACAATTCCAGGTATACTGTTAAAAATGAATCCTTTGCCAAACTATACAGATGTCCGTGTAACAGGATCATTTCACCGATATACATAAGGAGTGCCATCACAGAAGCAACAATCGACGGAACCCAAATTGAAACAAATTTTCGTTTTCCCAAAAGAAACGAACATACAAAGACTCTCACCGTTACGCCTAAAAGGACAAAGAATAATGACATTAAAACGGCAGACAGAGGGGACACCTGAATACTCCCAACTCTCTAAAATGCAGTAAAACAGGCTAAAATACAAAGTCCGAGAAATGCAAGCGAACAACCAGATTGCAGAAGCAAAGATAGTTACGCTTTGTCCGTTTTCCAAAAGCGATAGAGCGTATTCTTTTACACGATGATTGCCCGGCTTTACAATAACCCATATAACGGAGGCAATGCAAAACACCTTCTCCAGAATGTTTACTTTATTGGTCTTCCGGTCAGATACTTAATAAGTCATTTAATACATCATATATATCAGCATCTATTTCTATGGATTGAGCCCTTATTTCATTTGGCACAGTGGTCTCTCCCTTATTGATACAAATATATTCGGCATTTCTGCTGCTTGAGGTCATCTGCCAAAAAGGGTATTTGATAATTCCGGGAGTATTATAGCCAACGCCTAATTCTAAAAACAAGATTTTGCTTTTCTTATGCGTATTAAGAAACTTTTCATAATAGCCAGCATGAATATTCCATCCATCATCCTGCACAAAAGTAGCATCTGCCCGTAAGTTCATCGTCATTGGTTTCCCACAAACCGGACATTTTGGTATCAGTTCTGTCGGGATACGCATATCTTTTTGTTCTTCTGCCATACGTTTAACCTGAGTTTCATTGTCGTATGTGTATGGTCTGCATGGAGTCTGACATTGGAAAAGCCCATAATCTCCCTGCGTATAAAATAACCGTTCTTTTGCAAAGCCCGCCTTCTGAAAACAATGGTCTACATTTGTGGTCAGTACAAAATAATCCTTATTCCCTACCAACTCAAACAGGTTATCATAAACAGGTTTTGGTGCATCCATATAGCGGTTAATATAAATATATCGGCTCCAATATGCCCAATGTTCTTCCAGACTGTCAAATGGGTAAAACCCACCTTCGTACATATTTCGGAAATGGTACTTTTCAATAAAATCGCTAAAATACTGCTTAAATCGGTCACCACTGTAAGTAAATCCGGCAGAAGTGGAAAGACCTGCTCCTGCACCGATAAGGACTGCATCCGCATTTTCTATTTTTTCTCTTAACTGTTCAATTTTCCCTGAATAGGTTTTCGCAGCTCTCATAGCCATTATCCCTAAAGACATTAAATACCACCTCCATTTTATTGCATCCATAATTTATATCTCCAGATTTAATCTATAATCAAAAAACGGTTCTCTTTTCTTGGCTTAACTTTGGGATAATCACCATCACAATACCCCAATATAACAAAGCAACGGGCTGTATCGGTATCAGGAATGCCCCACTCTTTTAATAACGCCCTTCCAATTTCATTGTCAAAGGTTTCTTCACCTCTTGCAATGATGCAGGATGCAACCCCTAAATTTGCAGCCTCAAGCACCATGTTTTGAGCACAGCAGAATGCATCCGGAATACTGTATAAAAAGTTCTTCCCACCAAAAATAACACATACTGTAGGTGCCCCGTAAAAGCCGTTCTTTATTGTCGGGTCATCAATGCTGCTTGGCTGTTCAGAGGAAACATATCCTCCTGCAAGTTTGCTCCGGTCAAAACGTGCAAGGTTAAGTCTGCCGATTTTCTCAGATAATTCTTTGTTATGGACAGCAACAATCCTTGCCCTCTGCCCGCCTCCTGCATTTGATGCATATAAACCTGCTTCGATGATTTTTTCTAAATCTTCCCTGTCAATCTGCCTATCCTGATATTTACGGATAGACCTGCGTTTTTTCATTAAATCTAAAACATCCATACTAAATCTCCTTCCAGCATTGCGGATCGGGTGCATACATATTTCCAGTGTAGCCATAAGTCACAGCAGGACATCCCCTGCAAAACCCACGAAGTTCACACTTGCTACATTTTTCAAATTTATCAAAATCACGATACTTCTCCATATCTGCACCCATAAAGAGGTCATACATGGAGGTATCAAATACATTTCCTATTTTACTTTCCATCCGCCGACAGGCATATACGTCACCCGTTGGAAGAATCGTCATATGGCTGATTGCACAGTGGCAGCCGTCATATATCATTTTTCTATCTGATTTTTCTGGTATTTTGAAAATCCCCTTTTCATACAGAAACAAAGTCCATAAATGGTCTTTTAACTGAAATGTGGTGTGCCTGTCTTTATATTGTTCGTATTTTGCCCAACATTTCTCCAAAAACGCTTTATATTCAAGAGGCGGGATATGATATTCCTCTGCTTTCTGCCCACTTGTGGGGCAGTACCTCCCAAATGCAAATACATCAACATTTCTATCCACTACCAAATCAATCATATCCGGAAACTCATCTTTATTGACACAGGATACAGTAGACATGATTGCACAGTACATTCCAGCTTTCTTGATACATTCAATCTTTTCTAACGTAATATCAAAAGAGCCGGATTTTCTGAATTTATCATGCGTTTCTCTCATTCCATCCAGCGAAAGCTGATATTTTCTGCATCCATACTCATAAAGCCTTGTGCATACATTATCAGTCAAGTGGAATGGATTGCCCAAAATACCAAAAATAATATTATGCTTTTTAAGCAGTTCACAAAGTTTCCAAAAATCTTTATGTAAAAGCGGATCACCACCCGTAATATAAAAATATGGTGTGCGTCCTATTCTTTCACACATATCCATACAGCTTGAAACTACCGTTTCCATTTCCTCATATTTCATCTGTTTCAGGCAGATATGGTTATCCTCAGAAAAAATATAACAATGTCTGCATCTTTGGTCGCACTCATCTGTAATATGCCATTGGAACGCAAAGTATGGTTTCATTTTGGGTATTCCTCCTAAAGTTCTATCTTTTTTGTTCTTAGCGTAATCATGGACACACCAAAAAACTGTGTGTCCATGACATCATTGACACTATGTATCTTGTGAGTCGAAGTCTATTTCGGATCGCCTGCACCACAAGTTGAACCACAGGAAGATGCAGGTTTTTCTTCCGGCTTCGGATCTGCTGCTCCGCAAGCTGAACCACAGGATGATATGGCACTTGTGCCAGCAAATGCAGCGACATTTTCAAGATTACTCATGATAGTTACCTCCTTAATTGTTTGCTTGATTCCCGCGAGCAACGAGCCAAGTGGCTGCTTGCAGACATTTGGCGACTGCTGCGAGGGTCAAATACCCCACAGCTTGCTGCGTTACAAATTTGATGCCCTGTCAGCTTGCTGCGGGGTATTTGACTTTCTGACCTCTTAGGTCTATACTTAGTATAAATTGCAACAATCAAAAATAAAAGTACGCACTATTTTATTATGTAGTGAGCTTTTTCTTAGTTAGTGCAAAAATGAATGTTATAATCAATAGGAGGTGTCCTTTATGTTGACAAAAGACGAGCTGCCAGCTTGTCCTGTTGCCACAACGCTAATGCTGATTGGAAATAAGTGGAAGATATTTATTGTGCAAAGACTGTTAGACCGTCCTTGGCGGTTTAATGAGCTGCAAAAGGATATTCCCGGCATCAGCCAGCGTGTTTTAACAGATAATCTTCGTTCTATGGAAGAGGACGGTATCATTACCCGTACTGTTTATCCCGAAGTCCCTGTACGGGTAGAGTATTCTTTAAGTGAATTAGGTAATACAATGCGCCCAATTATTAACTCCATGTTTGAGTGGGGAACAATGTATCAAGGATTGGCAAAATGATAGGAATAACGAAAAAGGCGGTCTGAACTCAGATTGCCTTTTTCACTATCATGCCATATACTTATCACCATAATCTATTTTCCGCTATATTACAGTTAATTCGCAGGATACATCCGTCAAAGATGGTAACATCAACTCTGTTGGGAAGTTGAATATAGAGAAAAATAGTGATTTGTGCAAAGGAGAAATAGAAAATGAAATTCATATTAGAATGTGATGAAATGGATGGATTGATTTTCATAGATAAAAGCTATTTAGCAGAATTGAATAGCGATATGTTATATGCTATGGATATTTTACTTGATCCATTTGGAAAATCTGAATTAGTTTTTGATTTTCCGAATGAGACGTGGGAGACTGTAAGACCACGAGAAACAAAACGGATAAGGGAATTTTGTGGACAGGGAAAAATGATAATTTGGCTTTTTGATGGTACGGAAAAGGAATGTAAAATTGAAAAAAGCAATGAAATTACAGATTCCCCTAAATGGCTGCATATTCCTACAGGTAAATTATTAGCAGTTACGGCAAGTGAGTTGATTCAATGTCTCTCATATCCGGAATTAGAAATGGAAAAGATTTTTGAACTAGAGGTTGAGGACGGATGGTATGCAATATGGAATAAAGGAATCGATAAAATTATGTACTGCAAGAAAGAACCACCAAATTCTATTCCCTCAAACATTCAAGAAATGTATGGAAGATAAGAAGAGAATAAATTCAAAATTTGGTGCAAAACGTTAATAGGAAAAAGGAGCATAAAGATGACATTATTAGAAAAATATCAAAAGTTTCTTGTAAATAGTTTTCGCCCGGAAGTTCAGCCATTACATCTCAACCTTACAGCCGAGGGGTGGAAAATACTTATCAGAGAAAATCTTACCCCAATAATAGAAGACAAACTGCAAATGAAACAAATCAACGATTATATTTGGGCAGATGCGTATCAGAATGGTAAAAGAAGAGTTCTTTCATTCTTCCTTTTGAATGATGCGTCTGCCACATTTAAGTGGGGATGGAATTTTGATTTTATTCCGAAGAAATATTCCGGTGGGAAAATGGTCTGGGCAAGGACTGATAAATCAATTTATACGCATATTTATGAAGTTTCTCCGGATTTTTATAATTCCGAATTAATAGGGAAGTGCACAGCCAGAGATAAAATAATCATGTCAAGGCATTCCGTTGATATCAAAAATCTCGAAAAGGGATTAGAAGACAAAATAACTCACCATAAAGAAGTGTTTTATCATTTATTGCCTTTAATGAAAGAGTATTATTGTTCGACGGATTCTTATGAACAATTACTAAAGCGAATTGACTATGACATGGAAAATAGCTATTATCGCTTTATCGGTGCGGTCAGCCTGCTTCCAAAGGCATTTATCGAAAAAAGAATGGGACTACAGGAAAAAGCAATGCAGGATTTTGAAGAAATAGAATTTCGTAATGAAAAAATAAAAAATGCATATTTAAAAAAGTTTCTTTCTTTGGAAGAAGTTTTGTAGGAAAATTGTAAGAAATTCCGTATATAAAACGTAAAAAGAGCATTAATGATTTTGGTACAATACTACCGAGGTTATTGATGCTTTTTTAAAAGGTACAAATGTTAAAGAGAGGTGTTTGATATGAACAAAAAGATAGCAGTTATTTTCGGGGGAAGGTCTACAGAATATGAGGTGTCATTACAGTCTGCATCATCTGTTTTTGAAAATATAAATAATGATAAATATGACATTATCCCAATCGGAATTACCAGAGAGGGAGAATGGTATCATTATACCGGAACATATGAAAAAATTTCAAATGATAAATGGACTGAGGATAGTAAAAATCTTCATCCCGTTGTGGTTTCGCAGAGCTGCATAGTCAAAGGATTTTTAGAATTAGATGAGGATAGATATACTATCCTTAAGGTCGATTTAGTATTTCCCATACTGCATGGTAAGAATGGAGAAGACGGGACTTTACAGGGTTTATTTGAATTGGCGGGAATACTGGTTATTGGATGTGGAACTCTGTCATCAGCCCTTTGCATGGATAAAGACAGGGCACATAAACTCGTTAGTCTGGCAGGAGTTTCAGTACCTGAATCAGTAACTTTCAAAAGATTCAACAAAGAGGATGCTTTAAAAGAAATTAGAGAAAATTTAACTTTTCCTGTTTTTGTTAAACCTGTCCGTGCAGGTTCATCATTTGGAATTACAAAAGTAACTGTAGAAAATGAACTTAATGCAGCAGTGGAACTGGCATTTGAACATGATTCAGAAGTTATTGTTGAGGAGGCTGTAGATGGATTTGAGGTGGGGTGTGCAGTACTGGGAAAAGATGTTCTGACGGTTGGAAGAGTTGATGAAATTGAATTGTCAAGTGGGTTCTTTGATTATACCGAAAAGTATACTCTGAAATCATCAAAGATTTATATGCCGGCAAGAATTGATGCTGAAACAGAAAAAAGAATACAAGAAACAGCGGTAACAATATATAAGGCTTTGGGATGTTCAGGTTTTGCAAGAGTAGATATGTTTTTAACGCCTTCAGGAAAAATTGTATTTAATGAAGTAAATACGATTCCCGGATTTACTGCCCATAGCCGTTATCCTGATATGATGAAAGGTATCGGTTTGTCTTTTTCTGAAATGCTGGATAGGCTGATAGGATTATATACAGAATAATGGAGATGAATGCAAATGTGTAAAAGTAAAAGTTATACGGGAATTGACTGTTTTAGATTTATAGCTGCTTTGTTGATAATAGCCATTCATACTTCGCCACTTGTATCTTTTAATGCGATGGCTGATTTTATACTTACTCGTGTTATAGCAAGAGTTGCCGTTCCGTTCTTTTTAATGACATCAGGATTCTTTTTGATTTCAAGATATACACGTAATGCTGACAGGTTAATTACTTTTATAAAGAATACGGCTCTGATTTATGGAGCAGCAATACTGATATATATACCTGTTAACATCTATAATGGCTATTTCAGGATGGATAATCTTGTGCCTAATATTATTAAAGACATTGTATTTGACGGTACTATGTATCATTTGTGGTATCTTCCTGCCTCTGCCATTGGTGTGGTAATTGCCTGGTATATGGTAAAGAAAGCAGGATATAAAAAAGCATTGGCAGTGTCAGTCATACTTTATTTAATCGGTATGTTTGGGGACAGTTGGTATGGTATAGCCGAGAAGGTGTCTGTTCTAAAGTCTTTTTATGGATTTGTTTTTCAGATAACTGATTATACAAGAAATGGTATTTTCTTTGTACCTGTTTTTATGATACTTGGCGGGTTTATAGCTGACAATAATTATAAATTTTCATTTAAGAAAAGTATGTTGGGATTTTTCATAAGTTTTGCTTTTATGTTCGTGGAAGCCATGATGCTGCACCATTATAAACTGCAAAGGCATGACAGTATGTATATATTTTTATTGCCTTGTATGTTTTTTCTTTTTAATGCCGTGCTGCATTTCAGAGGAAAAAGGTATGTATGGTTAAGAACTTCATCTCTGGTTATTTACATTATTCATCCTATGATTATTGTGGCAATAAGGTTGTTTTCTAAAATCCTGCATTTACAGGAATTGCTTGTGGAAAACAGTATTGTGCACTATATTGTGGTCTGCTTATTATCTGTAATATTTGGTATTGCAGTAACAATATTATGGAATAAATATAAGCCGGGAAAGCCGAAACACATATCCGGTACAGATAGAACTTATCTGGAAATCAATCTTGATAATCTGGAGCATAATGTAAAAGTTTTAAGAAAGGCAATGATGCAAAATTGTGAATTAATGGCTGTTGTCAAGACAGAGGCATATGGTCATGGGGCATTTGAAATTTCAACACATCTTAATAAAATGGGTGTCAGGGCATTTGCAGTTGCTACTATTGATGAAGGTATTAAGCTTAGAAAATATGGTATTGATGGAGATATACTTATTCTTGGATATACAAGTATACAGCGGGCATCTGAACTGAAAAAATACGATTTAACCCAGACAATAGGAGATTATGATTATGCAAAAGCTTTGAATAATCAAGGTATTATTGTGAAAGTCCATATAAAAATAGATACAGGTATGCACAGGCTGGGAATATCGGCAGATGATTTTGTAGAAGTTAAAAGGATATTTTCTATGAGAAATATTAAAGTCTGTGGAATATTTACACATTTATGCTGCTCTGACAGTTTGGAAGAGGATGATGTCTTGTTTACAAGAAGCCAGATTGACAGGTTTTATGGATTGATTGATGTTTTGGAAGGCAGTGGGATAACCATTCCTAAGCTTCATATTCAAAGCAGTTATGGACTTTTGAATTATCCATATCTTAAATGTGATTACATAAGGGTAGGAATAGCTTTGTATGGTGTTTTAAGTTCTCCGAATCATAAGACGGAGCTTGAACTTGATTTGAGACCTGTACTTTCTCTTAAGTCGAAAGTAGTACTTATAAGGTCAGTGAAGGAGGGGGACAGTGTCGGATATGGCAGGAATTTTATTGCAGAACGTGACAGCCGCATTGCAATATTACCGGTGGGATATGGTGATGGATATCCGAGAAGTCTGTCTATGGAAAATAGCAGCATAATAATAAACAGACAACGTGTTCCTGTTATTGGGCGTATCTGTATGGATTCACTTGTTGTTGATATAACAGATGCAGGAGAAGTTTCAGTTGGAGATACTGCTATACTTATAGGTATGGATGAATGTGGAGGATTGCCTGCACCTGACGTTGCAGAAAGTTATGGAAGTATAAGCAATGAACTTTTATGCAGGATGGGGGCAAGAATGCCGGTTGTTACGATTTAGCAGATGTGTTGAATATTAATTGACAAATGCAAATTTGATGCTATAATTAAAACACATGTTTTAAAACAACAGTTTTAATTATAAGGAGAAAAGGATATGCCGCCAAAATCAAAATTTACAAAATCTGAAATTATTGAAGCTGCCCTTAGTATTGTACGGCTGGAAGGTTTTGGAGCTTTAACGGCAAGAGCATTAGGAACAAAGCTCGGAAGTTCTGCAAGACCGATTTTTACAATATTTAAAAGCATGGATGAAGTTCAGCAGGAGGTTGTCCTTGCCGCAAGGAAACTCTATACAGAGTATGTAAATAGGGGACTCTGCCAGACTGAAATTCCTGCTTTTAAAGGCGTAGGAATGCAATATATACAGTTTGCACTTGATGAGCCGAAGCTGTTTCAATTACTGTTTATGTCAGAGCAGCCACAAAATCCTGATGTTATGAATGTTTTGCCGGTAATTGATGACAATTATTCGCAAATATTGTCATCAGTTCAAAATAGCTTTTCTTTAAATCAATCGGATTCTGAATGGGTATATCGCCATTTATGGATATATAGTCATGGAATAGCGGTGCTTTGTGCAACAAAGATGTGTACCTTTACTATAGAAGAGATTGATAAAAGGCTGACAGAGGTCTGTATGGCAGTATTAAAAGAAATAAAGGGAGGCAACCGGAATGATTGAAATTAACGAAATAGAAAAATCTTATGGAAGTCATGAGAATAAATTTAAGGTACTTAAAGGGATTAGTACAAAAATTAATGATGGAGACTTTGTTGTAATTTTAGGTGCTTCGGGTTCGGGCAAATCTACATTTTTAAATGTTGTTTCAGGTCTTGAATATCCTGACAGTGGAAGTGTTAAATATGACAGCATGGATATAACAAAATTGTCAGAAAAAGATTTAACAGCATTTCGCAGAAAAACGGTCGGTTTTATTTTTCAGCAATATTACCTTTTGCCAAATATGACGGTAGAAAAGAATGTACGTATGGGAGCAGACCTTGCCGAAAAATCTGACTATCGGGAAATTATAAAATCTGTAGGACTGGAGAAAAAACTAAAAAAATATCCAAGTGAGCTTTCGGGCGGTGAACAGCAAAGAGTATCTATAGCAAGAGCACTGGCAAAAAAGCCGGAAGTGCTTTTTCTTGACGAGCCGACAGGTGCATTAGACGAACATACAGGCCGGCAGGTACTTGATTACGTATGTAAACTGCAAAAGGAATACAAATTTACTGTTGTGATGGTAACACATAATCTGAATATTGCAGAAATGGCTAATATGGTTATTAAGATGAACAGCGGAAAAATATTGGAAACATACTGTAATGAAATACAGAAAACCGCTTATGAGATAGGATGGTGACAGTATGGTTGTAGGAATAAAAGACGCTGTAAAGCTTATTGGAATATCTATTATTGCCTGCTGTGCGGTACTGGTTTGTACAATGTTTTTAAATTTCTATTTTGACATTAAGGAAATTAAAGATATGGTTTCAACAGAACAGGCAATAATATTTTATAATGCACAGGTATCTACAGCAAAAGTTGTATGTTCCGTCAGTGGCGGCTGCCTGCTGATTACCTCTGTAATTATGCTGCTTTTTTATATCAAGCATTATATAGATATGCATAAGAAGGAACTTGGAATATTAAAGGCTTTGGGATATTCTAATTTGAAGATAGCAAAAAGTTTCTATATATTTGGAATTAGTGTATTTATCGGGGCAATACTTGGATTTTTAGGGGCGTTTCTCTTAATGCCTGCATTTTATGAGTTGCAGAATAAAGACAAAATCCTGCCTGAAATTGTCATACATTTTCATCCGGCTGTTTTCGTGTGTTTTGTAATATTACCGACTGTGCTGTTTGCGTTGCTTGCAATCTTTTATGCATTTCTCAAGCTTAAAAAAAATGTGTTGCTGCTTTTAAAAGACGATTTTCAGGTTTCTTCAAAAATAAAAAAGCAAAAAGATAGTAAAGTAAAAGACTGCTTATTTATAGATGATCTTAGAAGTACCACACTTAAATCAGGGAAAACGCTTGTGTTTTTTATTATATTTGCCTCATTTTGCTTTTCTGCCATGACACAAATGTCAGCAAGTATGAAAGATTTATCAAGTGTAATGATGGGTGCTATGATGCTTATGATAGGGATTGTTTTAGCTTTTACAATACTTTTTCTGGCAATAACCACAGTCATTAAAGGAAACACAAAAACTATTGCAATGATGCAGGTGTTTGGTTATTCGCAGAAGGAATGCTGCAAGGCAATTTTGGGCGGATACCGTCCGCTGTCATATATAGGCTTTGTGTTAGGAACGATATATCAATATGTATTGCTAAGGATAATGGTTGATATTGTGTTTAAGGATTTTGATGAAGTTCCGGTGTATGAATTTGATATTCCTGTAATGCTCATTTCTCTAGTTTTATTTATCGGGGTGTATGAGATTGTGATGTATTGCTATTCTCAAAAAATTAAGAGAATATCTGTTAAGGAAATAATGATTGAGTGAGGTGGAAATTTGCAACTTTAGAAATTGATTTTTACAGAATATATATTCCCTAAAAAGTAGATATGATATATAATAGAAATACCGAACCACAATCACTGTATTGGGATGTACTTATCTATCAGTTATCGGTAAATTAAAATTTGGAGTAAAATGTGAAGAGGAAAGTTTTTGAATTTGTAAAACAAGAAGCGGTATTGATTGTCGCCTGTGTACTTGCGGTAATTTCAACATTTTTTGTCACACCGGACGAAAAATATGTTGAGTATATAGATTTTAGGACATTGGGAATATTGTTCTCTTTGATGGCACTGATGGCAGGCTTTCAGAGTATGGGCATCTTTGAAGAAATCTCACGAAAGCTGTTAAATAAGGTGCAAAATATCCGCCAGCTTGTGATAATGCTGACTTTACTATGCTTCTTTTTCAGTATGATAATTACCAATGATGTGGCACTCATAACCTTTGTTCCGTTTACCTTTGTTCTGTTCGATATGCTTGGACAATCGGCAGAGAAAAAGTGGCTTATTCCTGTGGTGATTTTGCAAACCATTTCGGCTAATTTGGGCAGTATGCTAACCCCTATCGGCAATCCGCAGAATTTGTATCTATACGGAAAATCAGGTATGGCTTTTGGAGATTTTTTCTGCCTTATGCTACCGTATGCCGCTCTATCACTTGCAATACTGTTGGTCGGTAGTTTTGTTATAGGAATAATTGGAAACAAGAAAATCACAGTAAGTCTGACCGCAAATAACAAAGAAAAAAACACTCGCAAAATTATAATGTATATTACACTGTTTTGCATTTGTATTCTTGCGGTATTGCGTATTCTTAGTGTTAGTATTGCATTAGCCGTTACCGTTTGTGCAGTTCTAATCTTTGACAGAAAGATATTGAAAAAAGTGGACTATTCACTTTTGCTCACATTTGTTGGGTTCTTTATATTCATAGGAAATATGGGACGGCTTCCGATGTTTTCATCTCTTTTGCAAAAATTCATTTCGGGCAACGAGGTAATTACTGCGGTACTTACTTCTCAGGTTGTAAGCAATGTTCCTGCTGCACTGCTTTTGTCAAATTTCACTGATGATTTATCGGCATTGATTATCGGCACTAATATAGGTGGCTTAGGCACTTTAATTGCTTCTATGGCAAGCTTGATTTCATACAAATTCATAGCACAAAAGAAAAATATATCCACAGGCAAATATGTGCTGTACTTTTCCATCGCAAACGTAATTTTCCTTGTGATATTAATGTTACTGTATGTTATTATCAATTAGGTAATATAGGAATTTAACTTAAAAAAATGTTTCGTTTGGTTTTACTTCAAAAGATGTATTATCAACAGAAAACCACAGACTTAAATCGCTATTATTCTTAATGTATTTATTTGTTATCTCCACTTTATCCATAGCTTTTAGATATTCTATTATGTCGATTGTTGTCATAGGGAGAATATCGCTTTGAGCACTGATTACTTTGCAAATATTCTCAATATGTTCCCATATATTTTCAGTGTCAAGGTCATATGAGTGACCTGCAATTCAAATACCCCACAGTCTGTTGTGAGGTATTAGCAAGCTTGACTTTTGCTAATCTTATAGATTCAATACTCCGATACCCACAAGCCCCGGTCCGGTGTGGACTGCCAGTGAGGCTACTATCTGCTTTTTTGCCACTATATCTGCATTTGAAAAATTTTCTTTAAGGGTGTTTTCAACCTCTTCAACCTTATCTGCTGCATGACCGTTCATAATACTCAACCATACATTATCGCCTTTAGTGTTTTTCCTGACAATATCTACTATTTTATTAACAGCATTTTTACTTCCCCGAAGCATGGTAACGGTTTTATATACACCTTCTTCATCGCAGGATATAATAGGTTTCAGATTTAGTGCTTTTCCTATAAGTCCGGTGACGTTTCCAATCCGTCCTCCTGATTTCAGATAGTCAAGTGTATCCATGTAGAAATATACATGAGAATCGGCAGTCTTTTTTTCTAATGTCTGTGTAACAGTATTAAAATCCATACCATTTTCAAGTTGTACGGCTGCCCACATTGCAAGTAAACCTGAACCTATTGATATATTTTTAGAGTCAAAAGCAAATGATGTAAGTCCATTGTATTCTTCAAGAGTTGTCTTTACAGTGTTAAATGTTCCGCTGAGTTTGGATGATATGCAGACAGCTATGACTTTTTTATATCCTTCAGATTTAATATTATCAAGAATATTAATAATATCATTAGCATTAGGGGTAGAGGTGGTAGGTATTTCATCAGGAAATCTTTCATAGATTGTCATGGGGTCAATATCTACGCCATCTGTATATATTTCCATACCATATATCACTTTTAACCCAAGCAGTTTTATATCGTATTTTTCTATAAAATCTTTTGGTATATCGCATCCTGAATCTGCCAGTATAGCAACTTTTTCTTTATTCAATGTTTTGTTCTCCTTATAACGTGGTTTTCAATACTACATTAAATAATATCATCTGCCGCATCTGGTGTCAACAGTAGATTTACTATTCGTGCAGACGCCGTATGATTTTATATATTATTTCATTTTCTGTTACCAGTGGCTTTTTATGTGCAAAGAAAAGTATACCTTCGGTTGGGGAGAGAATCTGCGATATAACATGTCCTTCATATGGGTGCACAATTTCTGCCAGTACATCTCCCATATGAACTTCTTCTCCCGGATTTCTAAGCCTTCTGTATATGCCGCCGTCTTTAGTTTTTATTGGTGTAAGTTCCTCTTCTTCAATTACTGTAGATATATAACCGCCATGGTTATTATATTTTAGTATTCCCATTCTTGTGAGAAAACGCAGAACTGCAGAAACCGCCTGTTTTGCAGACACTTCGTCAGTCTCGTCGGTTTCATTTGTATATATTGAAAATGCATTTGTATCACATACCTGCCAGTTATAATTAAGCGTGGTGGTATCTATCGGTTTTGGATTGCGTATGACCACATATGGAAGTCCGAAAAGAGAAGCAAGGCTTGCGTTTTGTTTTCCTGTTTCCATCATTCGGACATGAGGAATGAAGTCTCCCGGCATGTAAAAGCTGGCAAATTGAATTCCGTATTCATAATTTTTAACATTTTCAAAAACACCTGCAGCAATCCGCTGTGTGGTTTCACCTATATTATAACCCGGAAACCTGCGGTTTATATCTGTATTATCTACAGTCCAGAATCTTTTTCCGATATTCATGGAATGATGGTTTACTGAAGGTATTACCATTATTTCGTTTCCGGAGATAATTGCCCCGTTTGATTCAAGCTCATTTAATTTGTTGATAATCTGTGAACACACATATAATTGCTGTATTTCATTTCCACGTATACTTCCTACTATACATGCAGCCTTTTTGCCATATCCGAATCGGTAAGCATTGACATTCAGGCTTTCACGGTATGGGGAGTTAAGTGAGTATATTATTTCTTTTCGCATTGTTCTATTCCTCCAAGAATACGTCCTAACAGTGAACCATTATATACAACCGGATATTCGCGTCTTGTAAATATCATTCCATCAATAGGAGCTTTTACTATTTCTTCAATACTTCCTGATAATGGATTGAGTATTTTGCCCATAGTGTCTCCTGCTTTTACATTATCACCGATATTTAATTGCGGTACAAATATCCCCGGCATTTCGGCATTTAAGAATCCTATCTCATGGTCTGATGATATTATGGGTTCTTTAACATCATTTATATGACCGGTCCATATACCAAGTTCCTTCATAAGATTTAATATTCCTGTTACGAGCTGGTATCCATAAGATTCAGTGATACGCATTCCTACACCCATTTCCACTACCAATGTAGGTATGCAGGCTTTGTTAAGACTGTAGGCAAGCGTGGATTCAAGCACTGTGGCAGAGCCGTGCACCCATACGAAATCGGTGTTCAGCATTTTGGCATATGGTAATAGTCTTTTGGAGTTTTCCTCATTTATCCTGACCTGTGGCATTTCCATAAGGAAAATATTGCTGGCATGGATATCTATACATATATCTGCTCCCATAAGGTCTTCAGTCACCTGTTCTACTATCATTTCTATCATGGTTCCTTTTTCATTTCCGGGAAAAATGCTGTTCATATCCAAATCAAACATTGGAATTCCTCTTGTAATGGAATCAATTCCTAATGGATTGAGTGCGGGATATATATCTATAATTCCGTTTATGCACTCAGGATGTTCATTTAGCTGTCTGAGAAGTTCATAACACACAAACTGCCCTTCAAGTTCATCACCATGTGTTCCGGTGACTATTGCAATCCGCTTTTCATCACCGGAAGGCGTTTGTGGAAGGATTCTGTTTTTTTGGATACGCAGATGTTCATCTACAGGCAGTTCCATTGATGTTACTGTTTTTATCATATTAATCCTCCATAATTTAATGATTCAATTTTTAGTTATTATATCACATTGTGGTTGTTAGCGTGAGTTAAAAGTTTTGCGTTTTGATTACAGCCAACGAAAGCCAACGAAAACCAACAAAAAGCAACTACAAAAAGTAATTTTTTTTTAGAAATTACTTTTTGTACAATGTTGATATTGGTTTGGAGTGCATTTCGTGCCTAAACGTTACAGTTCATGCCAGAAAGTAGAAATGCGAAGTAGCAATATTGTAAAATGCATTTATAAGATGGAGAGACGCTGCAGGGGATTATTTTTAAAGAACGGAGGATTAAAATGTTATTAAAAGAAATATTTGTGGAAATTAAGCCGGAGCTTGCAGAAATTGAGGATTTTCACGGAAAAAATCTTATAGATGATTTGGGATTTGATTCGGTGGATATAGTTGAATTGTTGTCTATTATAGAAGACAAGTGTGGGATAGAAGTGACGGATATTGAAAATATGCTGGATGTTATTCAGGAATATGATAAGTTGGAGAAGTGGATGGAAAATAGATGTTTATGAATAGAAATAAAAAGCCATTAATAATCGTTTTTACACTAATTATAATAGCTTTTATTTTCTGCATGATAACTTATAATTATAAGAAAGTAAACGATGCTGCACCTAAGTCTTTAATGGATTACTATTTTGGGGATAATGAGAAGAAATGTATAGCGGATTTGATATATGAAGATGACCAAAAGGCTGTTATTGATGATTATACCATTACATTAAAAGAGGTTATAATGGAGGCAAGTGTCCCTACGGTATACTGCAAATTTGCAGTTACAAAAGACGGGCAGGACATGAGGAAAGCACAGTTTGAGAATGGTTATGAGTTTTTTGGGGACATCTCTGAAGGCAACAGATTTCAATTTTTTGTCGATTATGAAAAAAATATGGGTAGCAGTGAGTTCGAATTCAAGGCGACAAAAGAGGCACTATATGTATATTGTGAATTTGCATTACAGCCTACAGAAAATGACATTACTATTTATCTATATGACAGTAATAGTGGAAAAGATGAGGAAAGACTTAGTGAAAATGCTTCCGGAGAGTTTCATATAAATAAAAAGGAGAAATCTAAAACCTATTATTATAAAGATGAAGAAATAGTGATTACTCCGTTTCGTTTTGTAGTCAGAAGTGAAACAGGGTTGTTTTGTGGTAAGCTGGAAATTTTTTATAAGGATAAAAGTTCACTGCTGGTAAGAGATGGTGATGATTATCAGAATGTGTCTCATAATACATTTGGAACAGCTCAGGAAAATCCCTATGGGAGTGGTTACAGTAACGAAAGATATTGTGATTTGGAATTTAAGAAACCGATTGATGTGGAAAATATAGATTATATATGTGTTAGTGGGAATAAATTGGAGTGATGAACATTATCTATGTGATGATGAAATGTTACTTGCAGCTGCAGTGTTTAAAGTTACTAAAAAGGGTGGAAGACCAGAAGGAGACTTTCGTAGTGATTCTAGTTTGTATTTTTCACAGTTTGGAAACAGATTTAGGTTTCAACGTGACTGTAAAGTAGAATATAAGGGGGACGATTTGTATATTTATTTAATGCACTATAGAGGAACGGGAGCGAGAAAGATTGATTTTGAAGATAAAATGCAAATATGTCTGTATGATTCTGGAGAACCGCATGTTACTGATTATATAAGAAAAATATATGAACTTCCCAATACAAAGAATACGTTTGAGATAAAAATTTCAGAAGATATGTCACTAAAAGTTTCTTCACTTGGAGCATATATGACAAAAGAGTGCTACAATAAAGTGGAAGATATGAAAATAGTTTTTAAAGATGGTAGTAAAATGAAATTAAAAAATTCAGAAAAGAATTATTCACTTTTTCAGGAATATTTGTATCTTGACAGGGCAGAAACAGATTTTGAAAAGCCATTGGCTAAATCGCATAATATAGTAAAAAAATGTAACCAATGTATTAAAGATAATTGTAGTATAGCAAAAAGAAAGGATGAAAAATATGAAGAGAATAGTAGGAGTAATAGTAAGTGTAGCTTTTTCGGTTGTAATGGTAATGGATAATCCGGTTATGCTGGTGTCAGCAACAAATGAAAATGAAGAAGAGAATATGGTTATTGTGGTTGCAGAGTGTGATGATAAAGATATTGAAATCAAAACAAATTTTGATTTCGATTCTGCATCTGATTATACGGAAATGGTTATATCGGAAAATATTAAAAATGACACCGGGCTTATAGATTCGAATATTGAAGAAGCTTTAAACAGTGCGGGTTTACTTGATTCAGATATTGAAAGTTTTACGGATGATGAAATTAAAAATATAGAAAATGCAAATGAAATTAGTATTGTTACAAAATACTATGAGATTGATGAGTCAGAATCACAATGTATAGAGCTTGAGCCGGAAGAAATAGAAGAGTATTATCAGGAATATTATCAGAAAAATTATGATAATGAAGCTGAAGAATGTGATGATGTGTCATACGGAAATGAAAGTCAGGGTTTTATGGATAAAATCATGAAGTCAATAGGACTTGCACCAGAAACCGTATATGCTAAAACATATTATGCTAAGGAAACGGACCAGACTAAAGGCGGAAAATTCAGAAATACAGTTGTGCTGTGTGATATTTCAAGTATTGAGGGAAGAAAATCAGCCGTGTTTACATATACCGCTGAGTGGTTGCAGACACCAAAATATTGTTTCGATGATTATTTTACTTTAGATCTTACCGGTTCTGTAATAAAACCCGGAAACAAAAGCTTTCCTTTAAGTTATACTATTAATTATAAACAAGATACATATGTATATGAAAATGGAAAAAGCAGAAAAGTGCTTTCAAATATTAATTGTTGTGAAACTTTTAATAAAAGTAAATATTCGTATTATTGTATTAATAATGAAACTGCTATAGCATATCATCAGGATTTACCGGGTGTTTGCAATGGTATAGAAGTTAGTAAACCGGTATCATGTTATCCTACTGTATTTTATGAGTACCGCTACTATGATATAGTTATGAAAATGAGCGGTTATGTATGTATGACGAATAAGTCTGAAGACCAGTTTAGTATTAATGTAGGATATTATCATTTAAAAGAAAATAAGCCGGACTTAAAGATAGAATCAATAGCAGTATCACTTCCACTTGCAGTAACCTTAACATTTAATCAGACCGGTAGTAAAAAGTATTATGAACAGCTTGGCAATGGGATAAATGTCAATATAGATGTTAATTATTTTAAATAAGAGAGGGAGCTTATGAAGAAAAGAATAGTTGCGGCAATTATTATATGTTTTGTTATAGTTGTGGCAGGGACTTTCGGTTATATTAAATTTAATGGCAGCAGGAATGATAAAAAGCCGGAAAAGAGAATAGGGTTTCCGCTGGAGCTTATGAAAACCACAAAACAGTCAGTAACAATAGATGGCTGTACCATGACACTTACCCATTATTTATATGATGAATATTTGCAGATTGCACATGTAGTTTTTCAAGTGACGAGTGAGGAAAACATGCCTAGGGTACAGTTTAACCATGAAGGGTACCTGGAAGGAGGCTTTGGTTCCGAATGTGGGCTTGCACCTCGATTATGGGCTTGCAAGGGAGAATATAAAGATGATGTTTTGTATCTTTATGGTATGAATTATTCATCAAGTTCACTTTCTGAGAAAAATCATGAAGAAAAAAAACCGGTTTTTGCACTTTATCCATTTTTTTCTTTAGGAATGGATAACCCGTTAAAAGATTTAAAATTTGAAAATACAGAAGAAGGATTTTCATTAACAATTCCGGAAGGTAATACAATATATTTATCTTCGGTAGGATTTTACATAGAAAATATGTCTGTTGAAGCAGTAACTGATATGTCATTGCATTTTAAGGACGGTACAGAGCAGACATATATTAAAGATAAGAAGATAAAGGCAAAAGTTACAGGCATTAAAGAACAACCTTATATGGACAGATATATGATGGAATTTGATTTTAATTATATATTGGATATGGATAATCTGGAATATGTTATTGTAAATGGTGAAAGGTATGATGTGGAGTAGTCAAAAAAGAAGATATTTCAGGAGTTTTTAAGTTAGGGAAATATATACTGGATGAGGAAGGGTATCTTAAAACATATTCATGTGTATTAGGATTTACTAAATGCACAGAAATAGAAGAAATAGATTATGTACAGGTAAACGGAAAAAAACTATAGAAATATTAAATCACCAGATGGAGAGGAAATGTTTAACAAAAAGAAAAACATAAAATACTATAACAAAAATATTAGAGAGTGCAGTGAAGATACATATACATGGCAGGAACTAAACTGTTTCTACAGACCATTTGCAATCTCAATGGGCAGGGAACGGTACAATATGTTCCTGCTTTTGGTGTCATTATACATGACTCATAAGAATGTGGAGAACGGAAAAATATTATTTAACAGGCTTCATCCTGCATTGTCATACTTTGACAGCGAACTTAAAAATGTACTAAATGCCCACATTATAGTGGAAGAGTATTCATCGAAAAAGGATATGTACAGGAAGGTAGAGGCGGCATTATCGGAGCAGTGTGCGGTGATAGTTCCATATGATTTATATGTTATGCCATACAGCCGCAGTTATATGGAGCAGCACCACAGACATTACATTCTGATAAAGGGATTTGATTCTGACAAAGGCATATTCTATATACTTGACAATATGCAGAATAATCTTGGAGAATCCACATCATATACCGACTTTATGATGCAGTACCGGCAAATGTATATTGGAGCAGATTCATTTCACAGAGTCTATGATGTTATGTGTTCTTCAAAACCATACTTTTGGAAGGTTAAATGTATGGGCAAAAATAATGATGTAAAAGAAAATGTGAGGAAGTATCTTATAAAGGTTCTGGAAGGATTTGTTTACGGAGATATAAACCCATATTATGTTGAGTGGGATATGATTGAAAGACCGGCGGATGGTCATATGCTTGATATGGTAGAACAGATTAACCAGAGAAATGTATATTATGGAGAAATTATTAAATATATAAACGATATGGCGTGTTGCAAGAATAGCGAATTGATACTGACTGCAGAGGAACTTAAGAAGAATTGGAATATAATTAAGATACAGCTTATGCGGGGACATAAAGATGTAGGGCAGAAACTTCAGGAAAACATTGAACTTGAAAAAAAATGGCATAATGATGTGCTGGATATTCTAAAAGGAATAACAACACATATTACAGAAAGCCAAAAGGAAACGGAATATTTAATTGTAAATGAATTGAATGCGGATATGAAACAGTCTGATAACAAATGGGAAATAAAGCTTTCACCGGATACGGTATATGATACATGGAATTTAAAAGATGATGCCTGCCAGATACTATATCCGTTGGAAAAATCGGTGTTGGAAATTGAAGCTCAGTTATATAAAAAATCGGTGACGGCAGGAAGCGGATTCCATATCGGATTAATATTAAAGTCAGATAGTGGGGAGAAAATACTATATGGAAACAGCCGCAATATACATCTTGCAATATTTCAGCCGGAAAAAGAAGATTATGAGTTATATCAGTCGGATTATGTGTTTGAAGAAAATGATATGTTCAGGGTGGAATTTAATTATGGAAAACAGCAAAATAGTAGTGTTATATGTACATTTTACATTAATGATTCCTTAAAAGGACAGTGGAAAGAGGTGTATTCAACAGATATAGGATTCATACCTGATTATGCAGGGGTATTTGTAAAGTCATGGGAAAGGTGTGAGTGTGAGGTGGTGGCAGAAATAAAGATTAAAAAAAACAATAAACTTCGCAGTAATATTTGAGGAGATATTAATGGGAAAAAAGAAATTAATAATACCTGCAGTCATAGTGTCAGTAATTATAATAACTTCATTAATAACAATACATTTATATAATGAAAAACATTCCGCTCCATGGTCAGTTGAGAAACTTAAGGGAGAGCAGCAGGATATAAATACGGACGGTTACAATATAAAATTATGTAGTTATTTATATGATGATTATGCCAAAGTGGGATTTTGTGTATTTAAAGTACCACATTCAACAACAGAAAACGGTCTGAATAATACAAAAGGTTTTGGACCCGATGACAGGTTTGAATTGTACCAGATACCTTCAACATACGATAATTCAAAGGTTGTAAAAGACGGAAAAAACATGGATATTTATTATCAATTTATCGCAGATACGGATAAGAGTGATGATAAGATATATCTTTATGATGATAAAAGCGGAAAACTCCATGATGTCAGTTCCGAAAAAAGTGCTTCAGGTGAATTTCTGTTAAAAAACAATGTTGAATCAAAACGGTATAAAATAGGTGAATATCATGAGCTTTATATTTCACAGGTATGTGTGGGTGTTGTAAGCAAAACAGGAAACAGTACAGCAGTAATGACGGGAGAACTTGAAATATGTTATAAGGAGGGAAGAACGGAAAAGTTAATAACCGATTCTGAAATAAACAGTAAGTTCATTGTTACAAAGGAAAATAATGATAAACATTCATTTGAACGATGCATATTTAGGGATATTGTAAATATTGATGTGATTGAATATGTAATTGTAAATGGGAAAAAATACGAAACTACTTAAGAGGAAATATAAAAATGTGGGATTTGATACGATATGGCAGCAAAATTGCCATGATAGATGATAATGGAAACAGAGTTACATATGAAGAACTTGATACAATACAAAAGTCTATAGCTTCAGCCATAACTGCAGGCGGCAGTGAAAGAACACTTATATTTATTATATGCAGCAATACTATAGAATGTATAGAAGGATATATAGCATGTCTTAATAACCATATAGTTCCGTTTATGGTTTCTTTGAATATGGCAGAAAACATTTTTGATGATTTGTGTAAGTCATATTTGCCGGAATATGTATGGCTGCCTATAGGGAAAATAGTCAGAGGTAAAACCATATATCGCCATAAAGGATACAAACTTGTAAAAATGTATAACAATCATATTCCTATGAATGATAATCTGGCACTTTTACTATCCACATCAGGAACCACAGGCAGCAGAAAAACAGTAAGAATTAGTTATCAGAATATAAAGAGTAATACAAAGTCTATAATATCTGCACTTTCAATAAATGAAAATGACAGAGCTATTACGATGCTTCCAATGCATTATACATATGGATTATCAGTTATCAATACACACCTTTATGTGGGAGCTGTATTGCTTGTAACTGATAAGAAGGCGGTGGATAGTAAGTTCTGGAAGTTTTTTAATGAAAATAAGGGGACATCTTTATCGGGAGTAGCATATACATATAAAATGCTTATGAAAATGGGGTTTAACAATTGGGAACTGCCATATCTTAAGAAAATTACACAGGCAGGTGAGAAACTGTCAGGTGATATATATTTGTATCTTGCGGATATGGCAGAAAAAAGAAATATAGCTTTTCAGCCTATGTACGGTCAGACAGAGGCAACTGCAAGGATAGCGGTAATGCCGGAGGGAATGGCAAAGGACAAGCTGGGAAGTGTGGGGCTTCCTTTGGATGAAGGTTCAATAGAGCTGGTAGATGAGATGGGGCAAAGCATACATAAATGCAATGCTAAAGGAAAGCTTATTTATAAAGGTTCAAATGTGGCTATGGGATATGCATCCTGCAGGGATGATTTGTCAAATGGCGATATGTGGAAAGGTATACTGGATACAGGTGATTATGCTTATGTTGATAAAGATGGTTACATTTTTATTGTGGGACGAAATGATGAATATGTGAAAATATGTGGTAACAGAGTATCATTGCAGGAACTTGAAGCTTTGCTTGAAAATCAATTTACTGAAGCAGAGTTTTGTGCAGTATATACAGATGAAAAACTTATACTGGCTTGTACAGAAGAAAATGTAGGTATGGTAAAGAAATGGCTTTGCAAGGTTACAGGTCTGCCCTCCAATATGGTTGAGGTGAAATATTTTAATGATATACCTTTATCGGATACAGGGAAGGCAGACAGGAAGTTTTGTTGAAAGCAGGTGTGAATAATGGATGAAAGGTTTTGGAAAATTACGGAACATGCATATACTACAGTACCGTTGTATATAAGGAGAGATAAAAGTTTTGAGGAATTAGAGGAATGGGAGGATATACCTGTACTTGAAAAAACAGAGATATTAAATAATCCTGACAGTTTTTATTCAGGTATGTTTTTTGGTGGTGAAAGTAAGGAAATTATACAGAGACATACTTCGGGAACTACAGGGAAGTATCTGGAATTATATTGGAATAAAAATGATTACAGAAAGTCTCTTATTCCGGTTTGGATATTCAGGAAGAAATATTATAATATCAGACCTTCTGATAAGATGTGTTATTTTTATACCACATCTAATATGGGATGTAGGGATAATACAGAATATGAGGAGGAATATAGAAATGTCAAAGGATTTAGTAAGAATAACCTTAATCATCAAAGGATGTTAGAAATATATGCTGAAATAATAAAATATAATCCGGTATGGCTGTTTATCCAGCCAAGTATGGCATCGCTGCTTTGTGATGCAGCAGAGGAAACCGGAATGGGTATAGATGCTCTAAAGTATGTGGAGTTTACGGGTGAAATGCTTACTAAGGATGTAAGGAAAAGAGTAGAAGATATATTTGGGTGTAAGACTGCTAATCATTATGGATGCAATGAAGTAAATACGATAGCATTTGAGTGCCCTTATGGGAAAATGCATGTAATAAGCAATGATATTTACGTTGAAGCAGTTGATACAAAAAACGGTAAAAATGTGGATACGGGATATGAAGGAGGGCTGCTTATAACGTCATCAGTAAACAGAGTCAATCCATTTTTAAGATATAATACAGGAGACAAGGGAAAAGTTTTTGATGATGTAAAATGTATGTGTGGCTGTAATGGTCAGATTATAGAACTTACCGGCGGCAGGGTTCATGATTTTATAAAACTTAAGGATGGGACAAGGATTAATGCCTATATATTTGTACATGCAGTTGAGGAGGTAAACAGGGAGTATGAAAGCTGCATACGGCAGTTTCAAATAATACAAAATGATTATGACAGATTTAATGTGAGACTTTCCATTGATGAGGAGGTATCAGATTTAGGAATAACAAAACAAATGATAGAGGATAAATTCACAACAAATGTGCTACATCCTGATATTGGAGATGCGGTATATGAATTTGAATTTTATAGTCAATTGTTTCCGGAAGGGAAAGGCGGGAAATGGTGCTGGTTTATAAGGAATGTGGATGTAGGGAGGTGAAGGAGAATTACAGGAAAGAAATTGATATTATTAATTACTATTCTTTGCATTTGTATATTTACAGGATGTGGAAACAAAAATACAATCAATACAGAAACAGAAACAGAAACAGAAACAGAGAATCATCTGTTTGACCAACTTGAAGGAGTAACGAAAGTTACTGTTATATCATATGGACATGAATATGTTACGGAAGACGAAGAAGCTTTAAACAGAATTGTTAGATATTTAAAAAGAGCAGAATTGGAATTGGCAGATAATCAGGAGACACTGTATGGAGAAGTATCTAATGTCAAATTTTATTCAGGTGAAGAAGAGATTATGTCAATAGGTAGTGATAATAACCGGTATCTTTATGCTGGTGATAGGCGCTATGAAAGGGTAAGCAAAGAAGTTAAGGGTACATTACCGGGAATATTCAGAAGCTTGTGGGAAGATTATGGTAAATGATAGATTTATTATATTGGGTGTTGAATAAAAATACATGGGATATTTTAATCTCTCAGGGTCTAATTCCCTGCAGCTCTGCTGCGGGGTAGTTCATTTCTGATTGCACTAACTTTGCATCACAAGTAGCATACGTTGGTGGAGTTTCAATGAAAAAGCATCCGGAGTTTAAATATAATCCATATGCAGCAGATCTCGATTACGATAGAGATAATAATTATTGGTATAGTGACTGGCACAATTCAACATTAGTTGTACTATCATATACATGGGTACAGGTAGAAAATTTTAGAAATTATATGAAAAATAGCAGAAAGGCAGATGTGTTTACATATTCCCAAACGAATGCAGATTGGAAGAAACTGATGCAACGTGCATGGATTGGTGATGTAGTTCAATGTGGAAATTCACATTCTATATTAATAGAGTATGTAAATTCTAAAGATGAGAATGGGATAAAGTATGCAGCTCATTCAAAAAATGCAAATGATAGGGAATTTTCGAATTTTAAAAGATGGTGTAAATCTGAACATCCCAATGATAATATTTATTTGATCAGTTTTAAATAAACAGAGTAAGTATATGTATTTGTGAGATTTAGTATGTATATACAATGTTTTTAGGAGGTAAAATGAGACGAATATTAAAAAAAATCATATTAACAGGTGGAATTATTTTATTAGGTGTATTGATAATATACGTAATAACAAATAAACCATCAATAATTGAAAAAATCGAATTAACTGTTATACATGATTTTCCCGGTAATGAAATATTAAAACAGCATGAGGAAGAGGAAATGAACCGCATTTTATCAGGTGATACAGATGGTGAAGTGGTAAGATTGGAAAATGGATTGCCGGAGGAGTGGGAGGAAGGCAAAATAGTATGCATGACAATTGGTGTAACGATGAGAAACTTAACAGTAATGCCATTGAATAATATGGAAGCTACTATTAAAGAAAAATCAGAAGATTCTTATATATTATATACATGGGGGGATGTAGTGACACAACGACAGCCGCCGTTTTCAAAAAAGAAAATCACTATTATGTGGTTTGATATGTTTTGTGGTGACATGAGCTATGATGAGATAAGAGATTATGTAAGTAAATGTACCGCAGTGGTAAGATATACCATGCCATTATTCGGAACTCATACCATGGAGATACCTCTAAAAGATATAGAGATTACAAAGATAATAGAGATGGATTAGAATGGATATATGGTAAATATATTGGAAGAGTGATTGGAGGTACTATGATAAAATTTGAAAAAGTCACAAAAATATATAGAGAAGGTTTTAGAGAACATATAATATTCCAAAATATGAGCATAGAACTTAATGATGCTGAAAGTGTAGCTGTTGTAGGACCATCGGGAACAGGAAAAAGCACCTTTCTAAATCTTATTGCAGGACTTACAGATTGGGACAGTGGGAAAATATTTATAGATGATATTGATATACAGGAGATGAAGAACTCTAAGAAGGCAAAGATGAGGCTGGGAAAATATGGATTTATATTCCAACATTATAATTTGGTATCTTCACTGAATGGTATTGATAATATCCTTGTTCCGGCATTAGCAAAATCTAAAAAACCAGATATGGATTACATAATGGGGATTGTAAAAGAATTTGAGACAGAATCATTAATGTATAAGTATCCAAGACAGTTATCTGGAGGAGAGCAGCAGAGAATAGCTATTGTAAGGGCATTAGTTAATAGACCGCAGATAATTTTAGCGGATGAGGCAACAGGAAACCTTGATGCGGACAATTCGAAAAAAGTTATGGATATGCTTTCTAAATGCCATAAGGAATACGGAAATATATTTATATTTGTCACACATGATGAAGAACTGTGTAAATATGCTGACAGAATTGTACGAATAAAAAAAGGTGGTGTTATAAGTGACGAACGGCAGGAAAATCAATACAATAATAAGTAAATCATTTATTAAAGATGGAAAAGTTTCTTTGGCGTTTATATCCGTGTGCATTTTGTGCAGTATAATCATAACTGTTTTTTTAGGAATTTTAACAGCTATAACAGAGGTTAAGAGATCAAATGCAGAAGATAAATATGGTTCATATCAGTTTGGTTTTATGAATATAACACATGAATTGGCAGAAAAAGTTTCAAGAGAGGAGGGATGTACTAAAAGCACCATATTTGAGTCTGAATATATTGAGATGGAGGATTATGGATTTTACAAAATGTATGTGGATAATGATTTTTTTGATATCTCGGATGTAAAGATTGCATATGGAAAAGCACCGTGTAAAAAGGGGGAGATAGTATGCAGTAAAAATCTTCTTAATTTATTTGGATATAAATATTGCCAGATAGGAGACAGGATAGAAATAAATGATGAAAGTTTTGTTCTAACAGGTATTTTGTCAGGTGAAAATTATAGTGAAGATAAAAATTCATATACTATGATAACATCTTTATTGCCGGATGGAGAAAGAAGAGAAAAATGTGCTGTAATGGTAAAATCTGAATACTTGGGATATGGAGACTTTTTAGATTCTCTTTCTGAAAAGTATTGTATAGATTCTATTAACATATTTATTAATAATTCTGTTATACTTTATTCAGGAATTGACAGATATAATCACTACATTGGAATAATGAAAGTATTCTATTATATATGTTGTTTAATAGTAATACCATGTAGTATGCTGACATCTATTGTGGCGGTATTTTATGGAAGAAAGATTTCACATATTTGCAGGCAATATATCAGTTTGGGTATAGAAAGTAAAATGTTGTTTAAAATTTTTTCTGTACAAATTTTTAGCATTATATTGTCAGTTATATCGTTATCTGTTGTTTTGGCAAGTACTAGCTTATATTTATATTTTAATTTAAATAAAATAGATGTGTCAGTATTTCCGCTTATAAAGCATATCTCTGTATTACTTATAATTTATGGTTTAATATCATTTGCGATTCCGTCATTCGCATTTTGGGCAAATAATGTTTTTCATAATGATATACATAAAAAAAATAAATTATCTGTTAAAGAAAATGTAAGGAAAAAAAGTATACTTATGGAAAAGAGTGATAGCCTGTATATGATGATGTCTATGGAGAATATGCATTTTGGAAAAACAAGGCATTTACTTCTGGTATTAATGATTGCGTTTTCATGTGCCATGTTTGCAGGGATAGGATATTCTTTGGAACAGTATACAAAAGTGAATTATGTTACAGATGAATATGATTATTCTGTTGCATTCAGATATAAAGACTTTGATGAAGAAATGTATGGTTCAAAACGGCATAAACAAATTTATGATGATATATGTGACAATCAGAAAATGTTTAGTATACTTCCGATGTACAGGCAGTATACTTATGCAAAAGTAGGAAAGACCATGCTTGATAAAGATTATAAAAAATATCTGGCATCTCTTTCTGATGAGTATAATAGAGATATAAATGGAAGTTCTACTAAAATAAGGATACCGGTGATGATACTTGGGCTTGATAATGAACTTGCAAAAAAATATGGTATAGAATATGATGTAGACAGCTTAAATGAGGGCGAATGCATTTTATTAAAGTATACACCTGCACCTGATGGCAAATATGGATATAATACCGGACTTAATGAAAACTCACCGTTAAATTTTAACTTTGGGGCAAATGATGATTTGTCACGGAGTGATGATGTCACCTATGTAGTAAAAGAGATTATAAATAAATATAATGTAAGCCTTTTTACAACATATTACACTCAGATAGTTGTAGTTAATATGGGTGAATATAAAAAGTTTACAGACATTACTTATCCGGATATGTTTTATGTGAAGTCAATAGATAAGTCTGGCACATCAAATTACTTTGAAGATTTAAAAAATGTTGACATTACAGAACTTGCGTCAAAATGTACGGAAAATAAAAGGCAGAATGTTCTTATGAAGGTGGCGGGACTTATTGTGTTTGGCATAGTACTTTTAATGATTTTTCTTATTATAGAGATTACAGCATATATAGGTTATGTATCAATGAAAAGGCAGGCAGCAGCATTTTATGCCATAGGAATAGATAGAAATAAAATTGCAAGAATTTTTACAGCTGATATTATAAGAATATTTGAAAATTCATTTATATTATCAATTTTGTGTTCAATAGGTGTTACATATGGTATATATGTTTTAATGAAAGAAGAAATGTACTTTTACCAGTATATTATACCATGGAGATATGTTTTTGCACCTTCTGTAATTGTTGGTGTAGCAATGGTTGTAGCATCAGTATTGATTCATTTTATAATCGATAAAATGAATGTAGTTGAAATATTAAATTGCGAGTATTAATTCAGGAGAGGAAGAAGAGATTATGGTGCAAGATAGATTATTAATGATGAAAAGCAAAATATTTATGATTATGTTATGCATATCAATAATTTCATTAACAGGATGCGGAAATGAAAGGAGTGACAACATAACTACAGAAACAACAGAATTAACAGAAAAAGTAGTCCGGAATGATTTGTTTAATGGTATGGAAAATGTGGATAGCATATCATATACAAATTGTGGGGCAGATGAGCATGTTATTAAGAAATATGATGAAATAGAAAATGTTATTGACTTTCTGAAAAGACTTGAACTTGAAGAAGCAGAGAATCCTGAAGCGGATGGAACATCAGGAATGGATTTGTATGCAAACCAACAGAAAATTATGAGTATATCATATGTGGGAGAATATTTCTGTATAGACGGAAAGTGGTACGTTACAGAAGATAGCGGTGCAGGAGTTGCATTGGATTCAATGTGTATAAGTTTTTCAAAAACTAATGGATAGGTTTTGTAATAAGCATATTATGAGTTGGAAAGGTGGTTGCAATGAATAAACGAAAGAGAAAAAGCTTAATTGCTGTTTTAGCATTATTTGCAGTATTAGGGTCAATACATATAATAACATCTTTGAATGATGGATATGCAATAGAAGAAACAGAGCAAAAAGCAGACATGCAAAGTGTAAAGGATTTTTCTACATTTACGAAAAATAAATCGTATTATCAAAATATCGAAAAAAAGATAGATATGGAAAGTCAGAACGATATTTTTGGCGATAAATATCATGATGTAGAAAAATTCTTAAATGATGCAGGAATTTTTGATGAAGAGTTAGAAATGCATTTTACAGAAAATAAGTTGGATGAATTGGAAGATATTGGGCTTGAAAATATTTCAATTATGTCAGCATATTATGTGGTAGATGAATCTGTAATAAAGAAAAGTAACGACATTGGCAGGGAAAGTATTGATGCAGCACAAATGTTTCAGTTGGATGAGCAGCAGGTGGATGAATATTTTGCTGAAAAGTACTTTGAACGGAAAACAGATATTTATAAAAAAGTTTCAATTCTTAAGAAAACCATAATGGTATATGAAGCAGATATGGGATATGCAAGACTGCAGATATGGTTTGACTGGGCTGATATGCCATCTGAAAGGGATTTGGATTTTGTGAAAATAGGAATTGGGAATGGTCAGTATGAGAGAGATGCTTCAGGAGATTATGGCAAGGTAATTGCAAAACATGAATATTATAAGCTGGTAAAAGACGGAGCAGTAGGAACCGAGGTAGAAAAGAAAAAAGTATCATCTGATATAATAGATTCTTTGGCTGTTGATTTGAAAGATGGAGAGTATAATGCATTAGATCATATGTTCAAGGCAGCAGTAGATTTGGTTGATAATAAAAATGAACTAAAATCTGATGGAAATGTATATAGTGAAGAGATTATAGGAGAATCAGTGTTTATTGACTATTATGTCAGATTAATGAGTGCAAATGCAGATGTAGATTATCTTGAAGTAGAACCATTATATATACATGTAATGGAATAGATGGCAGCTTTGTCATATTCACAATTCATTTTGAATATCAATGGGCAGGAACCGGTATAATAAGTTCCTGCTTTTAGTTTTTTTATATTAAATACTTGACAACTTAATATTTTTGTAACTTTATAAGTTTGTCCTGAAAAAGGAAAAAGTACCATTGATTTTATCTTGATATTGTTCTAAAATAGTGAAGCGTCAATGCAGAGGAGAATGTTATTTAATCCGGTATGCAGATGATTTTTTGTGTTGTTTCCAAAATGAATATGAAGAAAAAGTATTTAGGGAGAAGTTGGAAGAACGCTTTTTGAAATACGGACTGGAACTTGCAGAAGAAAAATTTTGTGTAGAGAATATAGTGAGCTTAACTTTGGATTAATATGTAAATGGTTAGTTGAGAAACACGGAAGAATAACAATGCAATATTTGATGAATATATTGATAATCTTGTAATTGGCACTAAGTCGGAGATAGATGAAGATGATTTGTTCCAAGAGAAATTTTTCTAACTAATTTTATTGTGAAAATCATTTGGTAATAGAATCAGTAAAACTGGCATGGAAGGAAGTGTGTTGATGAAAACATATTTATGGATTGAAGACAGAAAAGAGAAATCAGGTTATATATTTTGGCAGACATTTATGGGACAGTTGTGTCCGGAAATAGTAGTAGAAAGTAAGAAAAATAATAGTGAACTGGTAAAAGCAGTTAAGGCGTTAGAGGATAGTGAGAATAGATATGTCATAATATTTGATAATTCTTTCGATAATCCGCAGGTAGCTATGGAACAGAAACTGTTAAGAAAATACGCAAAAGCTAAAAGCAATGTTTTTCTGATGGATATTATATGTTTTGAATACATATTACTTGAGTTCAAGAATTTGGTAGAATGGATTTATGCATCAGATGATGAATTTTTTACAAAACGTAAAAGTGCAATTGTTGCAAGAGAAAAACTTGTAAAAACAATTCAAAATGGCGAATTGAATTATAAAGATATTCGTGATATTTTAGAATATAATGAAAATGTTGATAATTATAATGTAGAGCAGTTATCTGCAAAGATTTTGTTTGATTTAACAAGAAATACCGGTTTTGAGGTGACGAAGAGTAGTATTGGTGAATGTTGGATAAAATCTTGTTGTGAATGGGGACAACGAATGCCGGATGATATTTGTGGTCTTGATGCAAGTAGATTACAGCTTAAAGAAAAGATGCAGCATATTTGCAAGGGAACAAGTCTTTTGATGCAATTTCAAAATATTGGCTTGGAGGTGGTATTATGATAACAATTTTTAAGAACAAAAATGATATCCCGCAAGATGTGGAATACGTAGAATTAAACGATATTTATTTTAATCAAAATACCGCACATAAGCTTGATGACAGAGCCCAAAAAGTTATTGGAATAATAGATGAGGCGAAGTTAATCAGCAAGTATAAAATATGCTCTAAATTTAATGATATTGTCTTGGATGTTGACAAGTTATCATGCGGTTGCAAAACGGTACTAAATGTACTATATAATCCGGACAAAGTTTTTTGCTTGAAGGAATGTGGAAATAATGCATTGGAGGTGCTATATAATCTTGAGGCAGGCAATGTTTATAGTGACTATGCACTAATTCCTTTTGAAATGACAGCGGTGAGTGTACAGACTTCTTCGGGAAAGAAAGAAATTTGTGATTATGAAGAATTAAAGGAGTGGTGGTGTTATGAAGAGTAAGCCAATTGTAATGGAGCATTTTTCCACAGAGCATACTTCGTTTGTTTTGGATTTTGAATTTATGAATAATATTACAATATTGACAGGAGATTCCGGAACAGGAAAAACGGCATCCTTTTCATTTATAAAAGAGTGCATGGCATTGAATCCCGATATTGTCTGCTTAAACTATTTAGATTATCAGAAGAATATTGGTGATATTATTAGAAATACAGAAAAAAAGCTGATAGTGATTGATAATGCAGACATACTTTTGAATGATGACACAAGAAAGTACATTGCACTTGATGATAAGAATCAGTATTTGATAATTGGTAGAAATCCGAAGAATCTGTTTGTTACGAAAGAAAATTTGTTTGAACTTGTGAGTGAAAAGCAGGGGGAACAGACAGTGCTGAGGATTAAGGATTATTTGTAATACAGGATTGTGAAAATGCAGAAGATAAATTTGTAGACTTTGGAATAAGACATATTATAATCCGGACAGGTGGTTTCAATGGTAAAACGAAAGACAATAAGTATAATTATTATTTTGGCACTATTTGCAGTATTAGGGTCAATATATACAATAAAATCTTTGAATGATGGATATGAATTAGAAGCAACAGAGGAAAAGGCAGAGAATCAAAGTAAAAAGGAATTTTTTACATATACGAGAAATAAATCGGATTATCAAAATATCGAAAAAAAGATAGATATGGAAAATCAGAATGATATTTTGAGTGATAAATATCATGATATAGAAAGACTCTTCAATGATGCAGGAATTTTTGATGAAGAGTTAGAATTACATTTTACGGAAAATATGCTGGATGAATTGGTAGATATAGGGACTCCGAGAATGTCAGTTATGTCAGCATATTATATGGTAGATGAATCTGTAATAAAGAAAAATAACGATATTGGAAGTGAAAGTATTGATGCAGCACAGATTATTCAGTTAAATGAGCAGCAGGTGGATAAATATTTTGCTGAAAAGTACTTTGGACAGAAAACCGATATTTATAAAAAGGTTTCAATTCTTAAGAAAACTGTAATGGTATGTAAAGCAGATATGGAATATGCAAGACTGTTGGTATGGTTTGACTGGGCTGATATGCCGTCTGAAAGGAATCTGGATTTTGTAAAAATAAGAGTTTATAATGGCGGTCAGTATGAGGCAGATGCTTTAGGAGATTATGGCAAGGTAACTGCAAAGCATGAATATTATAAGCTGGTAAAAGACAAAGCAGCAGGAACTGAGGGTGAAAAGAAAAAAGTATCATCTGATATAAAAGAGTCTTTGTCCGTTTATTTAAAAGATGGAGAGTATAATACATTAAATAATATGATTAAAGCAGCAGTAAATTTGGCTGATAATGAAAATGAATATGGTGAAGAGATTATAGGAGAATCGTTGTTTTTTGATTTTTATGCCAGATTAACAGGTAAAGATGTTGATATGGATTACCTTCTTGAAGTGGATCCATTATATATTCATGTAATGGAATAGATAGAAGCTTTGCCGGTGAGTTAAACAAAGCAAAAAGAATCAGGAGTTAAATTATGAAATGGTTAAAAAGAACTGGTTTGGTACTATTATCCTTACCAATCATATTAATAATAATTATTATACTGTATGAGATATTTGGCATGTGCGTGAATCATATTGCCACCAAACGGCAGACAGATAGGCTGAAGATGAATCTGGAAAATGAAATTTCAGACATTAAGATTGTGAAAATATATTCAGAAACCGGAAATACATCAGGAACCGGAAATCATGTTGATTGTTTAACATCTATCATATTTTCTACAGAAATGCAGGAATTTGAAATAGAAAACAGTATGTCTGAATACTATGAATTTAATGAATGGAGTTGTTATGTAGAAAAAACAGATGATGGGAATTATTTATTTTATCTGAATACATCAGCCCCATTTAAAAATAATATAGCAGGACACTAACTGTTATAAAAACAGCAGTTGAATACTGTACAGAATATTCAATAGTTAAAACAGATTAATAATCAGTTTGAATGAATAGCATTATTTTTAACAAACATTACAATTGCGGTAGTACAAATGATTACATAGCCTATAATGCTATATACATCAGGAATTTGGTCAAACATTATGAATCCCAGCATTGCCGCAAATATAATCTGAGAGTAATCATAAACGGATATTTCTCTGGCTGGTGAATGGAAGTATGCGGCAGTTATGGAGAACTGTCCACCTGATGCGGCAAGTCCTGCACCTAATAGTGACAATATCTGTGCAAACGTCATTGGATGATAATTAAGTATCAGATATGGCAGTGTCACCAGACATGAAAATGTGGAAAAGAAGAATACAATAAAAGAACCATTCTGTCCTTTATTTCCCAACATTCTTACAAGGCAGTAGGCAAGTCCGGCACACATTCCACCTGCAAATCCTATAACTGACGGAATCAGTGCCATATTTGAAAAGGAAGGCTTAATAATGAAAAGACTTCCGATAAATGCGGTAATTACAGCCATACCTTGAAAAAATGATAATTTTTCTTTTAAAATAATATAGGAAAATATGATTACAAAAAATGGTGACATTTTATTCAGCATGGAGGCATCTGATAATACAAGATGGTCAATGGCATAAAAGTTACACACGATTCCAAGAGTACCAAAAATGGCACGAAAAAGAAGGGGTACAAAACACCCATTCTCTATGTGAAATCCTTCATGCTTTTTAAGTAATATTCCCAAAGCAAAAAATACGGCAACAAAATTTCTGAAAAAGCATTTCTGAATGGAGGGAATATCTCCGGCAAGTCTTACGAAAGCATTCATAAAAGCGAAACAGAATGCTGAAAGTATAATATAAAAAATTCCTTTGTATTTAGGTTTAATATTCATAATCTTATTTCCTTTAATTAAAAGTCAGTACATCTTGGTTTTTGCAAATAAACATATGATAATATCTATTGTTTCTGACTATTATATACCATATTTTGGGAAATGCATCAATTATTTTGGATAAAAGAAAATTCTTTATGTGTAAAAGATTTTGTGGTATTCTATATTAGTGGGCAATGAGTTTGAAATGAAATTGAGAAATGAAATAACAGAACGATGGATTTTATGGCTGACCGTAAATCAATTTAAGAGAATCCTAATGGAGGGGAAAGTTAATGTGTCAAATGTTATTGTCAATTAATCCCAAGTATGTAGCCGGTATTTTACAAGGCAAAAAATTGTATGAGTATCGAAAATTTCGTTGCCGGGCTGATGTAGATAAAATTATTATATATGCAACTTCACCTCAAAAGCAAGTTGTAGCAGAGGCGGAAATAGAGGATATTATAGAGGATGATGTGTTAAGTGTGTGGAGGAAAACTAAAAACTATTCAGGCATTACATATGCGTTTTTTAGGAAATATTATAAGGGTAAGAAAAAAGCAGTTGCATACAGATTAAAGAATCTGGTGATATATGAGGAGCCACTAAGTTTAGAAGATATAGGAGTATCTTGTGCACCACAATCATATCGATATATTTCAACAAAGCTTTAAGAAAGACATTATTTTGTAATTAAACAATTTTAGAATACCCAAAAAGTGTTTTGGAGGAATAGATAACTATTTAAAAATCAGAAAAAGGAAAAGAAGAAATATTAGCACTCTATGATAAGCAGTTGGAACGCTTAAATATTGCTTATTTTGACAAATGGATTTCTACGTCTTTTGGTAAAACACATCTTATTTAGACATGAAATAACAGTATGAGTATGATGTTTCCGACGATGAAGAGTTTAGACAAATAAAAAGGCTTGAGATACTGATAAATACAGTGTTTCTTGAATGTAATAAAAGCGTATAAAATGTATATTTTCATGATTTTCCAATGAATGTGGAATTGTAATGGAAAAAGATTTTCTTCTTGAAAAAACAAGAGGAACATGTTATATTATACATATAGAAGGAACAACCGCCCACAAGGTGGGTTGACCAAATAATGTAGATAGAAAATCCACCCCACTACCGGTCAAAGTTTAGGGGTGGTTTTTTCTATGTATGGTTACTTACAAAACGTAAAAACGAATGTAAGCAATGCCAAAAGGAAAAGACCAAAGGTCATTAAATCCTTAAAATCAAAACGATTTTTCATAGGCATCACCCCCATTCTGTAAAAATGAGAGGTCAGCCCACCCTGCAACACGATTGTCCTTGTGGAGTATTCTACCATAGAGCAGGAGTAAAGACAATCATAATTTGCATATAGAGGTAAGAAAAGACTATCAGCGGTTGTCGATAGTCTTTTATGATTATGATATGCAAGGTGGTTACAAATTCAAATTTCCCTTAAACTCTTCTAATATCTTTTTTCTTTGTATATCTGTTTGAGCAGTATCATATTTTTGTTGAAATTCATTACGAATTGCAGAAGTTCTTTTTTTCCAGTTTTCATATTCCAGTGTTTGTTCAGGTGTTCTCAATCCACTTTTTTTAGATGGATACCATTTATTTCTATTTTTTAATGCGTTTAAATATGTTCTTTGTATTGGAGATTGGTTTTCTTTGTATTTCTTTTGTGAAGCAACCTGTTGACAGGTCATGTTTACACCATAAAGTTTATTAGTACAATATTTGGCTGGTTGATTAGGGTTAAACTTAAAATATTTTCCGCAATGTTGGCAACGTCTTAGAGTAATTCCAATTTGCGCCATTTTGAAAATTTCACAGTTAAAAGCTTCTTCAATGGATTTGAATTCGTATCCATTGAGGACATGCAGATGATTTTTAATGAATTCTTGTCTTTGAGGCTCTTTTTTTGCATAGTCACAATTAGTATATGGGTCAGCATTTGGATTTTCCGGATTAAAAGGGATGCCAAATGATTCATAGTTATCATGAATTTTTTCATATCCGCTTGGATGTATGACTATTACTTCCTTAAAATTTATAGGATGATCATCACAATAATTTAGCCTACAGATTGGAGAAAAATCTTTTATAAAATTTTTGTTGTCTATATCAAATATTTTATAGACTTTATCTCGTATCTTTTTTTGCCAATATAAATAATCATAATCATTTTTATCTTGTATTGAATCTTTACTAAATCCGCATGAAAAAAAGAACGGTTCATAGTGAGAATGTTGCCAAACTAGAGCAGCAATAAGACCGGATATCCACCATATTTCACCATTGTCAATGTCCCAAAGATGAAGATTCGGAAAAGCTTTTTCAATTTCTAGTTCAATTTCATTTGAATCCATTTCATCAAATTTGTTTTCAAATTCTTGAATGAATAAAATGATTTTACGCCTCAGTAAATCGTACTCGGAAAAATCACTATTAATAAAACTTAATAATGGATGGAATAAATCTACAATCATAGCATCAGAATCTGCATCATTATATTGAATTATTTTTTGATTTACAATATCAAAATTATAAAGATACATTATTTCACCTCAAATACGAACTATACAAAATATAAAAAATTATATATTTCGCATAGTATCTTTATTTATCTTGTATTATAGCAAATTGAAGTATAAAATACAAGTAAATACGAACTACATATTAAAAAAAGTACATATAGTTCGCACTGGAAAAGAGGGCGATACAATGATGATTACATATTCTGATTTGGTACAAACTGGAATATTCATTGTTGCGCTTGTTGGATTGTGTTACACGATTTTCAAGGGAAAAAAGAAATAACCGCCACTACTGCAATAGCGACGGCTGACCTCGTATGAGGTATTAGCTTTGTTGTTTGAGGGGTAGAGCCGCTTCTATGGTTCTCCCTTTTCTATCTACAATATAGCATGTCTGACAATGGGATTCAAGAGTTTTTTATATTTCTTCTCATGTATCTCTCATTACAAAAATTCCATGAAAGTCACAATTTAGAATGTCAGCAATTTGGCTTAACTCTTTTTCATTAAAATTATCACGTTTTAGTTTGTTTGATAAATTGCTTTGAGAAGTGCCAAGACTGGAAGCTGATTCCGTAATAGATATTTTCCGCTTAACTAATCATTCTTGAATACGTCCGGAATATCATGATGTTAAAGTCTCGAGTGATGGTGCAATGCAGGAAATAAAAAATCTCATAATTGGGAGAAACTAAAGCGGCACGCATTGACGATTGAGGAATAGGAGGCATTTATAGCATACATGACACAATTGCCGATATATAATCATTGGTTGCCGATATTTACCATTTTGTTAGGCACTGGATGCAGGATAGGCAAGTTAATTGGCTTGCTTTGGTGTGACTGTGATTTTGAGAATAATGTTATTTCAATCAATCATAATTTGATTTATCACTTGCGAGATTGACGGTTACAAGGGATTTGTATTTTTGAATCGAGAGAGATATGTTCATAATTCTATGACATTTAATAGGACATTTTTTGAATGTTGTATAAAGGTTATAAAGTGATTTTACACGGATTGCAGTTTGAAATGTGTAAAATGATGTGAAGTATCCATGATGAGATTTTGCTTATTGCAAAGGTACTGGAAGTGTGCTATATTAAAAATATGAAAAGGAACAACCGCTCACAAGGTGGGTTGACCAATATTAGGAATAGAAATTCCACCCTGTCACTGGTCAAAGTTTAGGGGTGGTTTTTCTGTGTATGGCTACTTACAAAACGTAAAAACGAATATAAGTAGTGTCATAAATAACACCGCCAAAAGGAAAAGACCAAAGGTCATTAAATCCTTAAAATCAAAACGATTTTTCATAGGAATCACCACCATTCTGTAAAAATGAGAGTAGAAAGAGATGAACAGCAAAATAACAGAATTAAGTTTTTTAATTGTATTGACTTTTTGAGTAGAGGATAAGATGAAGAAAATATATTGTTATGAACCATGGTTTTTTATATTCTTTGGAATATTCCATTTACATAGGATTTGGGGACTTGTTGACAGAGAGTCTTATGCTGCATTTTGGATAAATGTAATGAAGAGCAAAGGTATATTTTACTTTGTTCTAATGGGTATATTAGCAGTATTGTGTGCTTTGGGTATTATTACATTCTTTAGGAACCTGCGTTACAATTATTGGTGGCGGTGGATATACATATTCGGCGGCAGCTATGTACTGTTTGACTTATTTGCTATAGCAACTGGATTGGAATTTTGGTACAATTTGTTACTGGCAATGTTTGATGTGACAGCACCTTATTGGAATCTGCTTTGGGGCGGATTTATTACTATGGGTGGTGCAGTGTTTGTGTTAGGTGTGTTATTGTTGATAAAAAGAAAATAAAGTATATGTAAAGAATGAATAACATATTCAGGATAGACTGAAATTTATATTGTACTTCCCATTTTAGTATTTCTGGAAATCAGGCGTGTGCGTCCTTCTGCTTTTACCACATTTTCCAATTCTTTCATAGCATCTTTCCCAATCCATTTTTGTGTTTTATTGCCATTTTCTATTAAGTCATGTGCTATCAGAAGAGCTTTCTCATTATAGTCAAAATCTTTTTTCCCTATTTCTCTTAATGCCCATGAAACAGCTTTTTTGATATGTTCATGTTCATTATCTGAATTATCAGATATCAATTTCAAATAAGTATCAACCGTATCGTTTGATAGCTTTTTGTCATGTATAACAGATGATGCTATCAAAGTAAAAGAAGCTCGCTTTTCGTAGACATGGGTAGAAGTAATCCATTCAAAGATAAAATCTTTATAATCTTTCATTTTGATAATCAGGTTCTTGCACAAATGGTCACACAAATCCCATGAAATAACTCCTGCCATAAGTTTTTTAATATCCGAATTAGTAATATCTTTATGGTTGAATAAAAGGACAGCAAGTAACTTTGCTTCATGATAACCAGTATTCCATAGCTCAAAAGCCAATTCATTAGACTTGCCTGTTTTCTTGGCAAGACTTCTTATTTGGGTTGTTGAAACACCTATGCTGTATTTTTCTGGTATTCCCATTTTCACAACATTAGCCTTATACTTTTCAGATGCTTGGGATTTTAATTCTTCAATAATTTCTTTACAATTCATAATCATTCTCCAATGTTTTTGACAAATATTGTATATTCTGCTTGCAGCATTTATTCCCGCAAGCAACGAGCCAAGTGGCTGCTTGCAGACATTTGGCGACTGCTGCGAGGGTCAAATACCCCGCAGCTTGTTGCGTTACAAATTTGATGCCCCGTCAGCTTGCTGCGGGGTATTTGACTGTTTAATAGCATCATTCTACCACAACCATCCCTATAATTCCATTAAATTTTGATTAAACCGCATCTGCCTCATTCAAATTATGTCATACTGTTATAGCCTTTTAAGGATTGAGAAAGTCAGTTTGTTGATTGAATTTGAAAATATTTGACTGAAAATGAATAAAAATGATTGACGTTGACTGGAAATAAATGTATAATACAAATATAAAGAAAACCCATTATTTTACATTAAAATAAGGGAGGAATAAAAAATGTTAATAGAAAAAAGATTTCGGGAAATACTGGAAATAGTGAATCGTGAAAAAAGCGTAACGGTTCAGGAACTGATGAATGTGCTTCATACATCAGAATCCACAATAAGAAGAGATTTAAATACTCTTGACTCAGAAGGCAAGCTTATTAAAGTACATGGAGGTGCAATGGCTGTTGAAGGAGTATTTAACGGAGTAGATTCAGAGATACAGGTAAGGCAGGAGATTAATACAGAAGATAAGGCGGTAATTGCAGAATATGCATCATCTCTGATTGAAGACAATGATTTTGTATATCTGGATGCCGGAACTACAACAGAAAAGATAATAGATTATCTTAAAGTTAAAAATGCGGTTTTTGTTACGGATTCACTGATAAATGCAAAGAAACTGGCACGGAAGGGATATAGGTCATATATTCTGGGAGGTGAATTTAAATCAAGTACAGAAGCAGTAGTGGGTTCGGAGGCACTGGAAAGTCTTGGAAAGTACAATTTTACTAAAGGATTTTTTGGTACAAACGGAATATCCAGGAAGGAGGGATTAAGCACACCTGATGTCAAAGAAGCAGCAGTGAAAAAGAAGGCAATGGAAAGATGTGTGAAGAAGTATATTCTGGCAGACAAAAGCAAGTTTTCAAAGATTTCACCTATAACTTTTGCAGATTTTGATGAAGCTTTAATTATTACTACAGGGTTAAGTGATAAGGCATTTAAAGATTGTGCAAATATATTGGAGGTATGATAAATGATATATACAGTGACATTTAATCCTTCCCTTGACTATATAGTCACTGTGGATGACTTTCAGACGGGAAAGGTAAACAGGACAAGAGAAGAAAAAGTATTTGCCGGAGGTAAGGGCGTTAATGTATCCATTGTATTAAAAAATCTTGGATATGAAAGTACGGCACTGGGATATACGGCAGGATTTACGGGAGATGAAATTAACAGAATACTTAAGGAGAAAGGTATAAATACTAATTTTAAGAAAGTTAAAGAAGGTATAAGCAGAATAAATGTTAAATTAAAATCTTCTGAAGAAAGCGAGATAAACGGACAGGGACCGGCGATAAACAGTGATGATGTTGAGTATCTGTACAGTAAACTTGAAAAAGAATTAAAAAAAGATGACATACTGGTTCTGGCAGGCAGTATACCGGATGTCATGTCACAGGAATCATACAGCGATATAATGAAAAGGCTGATGGGGAAAAATGTAAAGATAGTAGTAGATGCCACCAGAGACTTATTGGTAAATGTACTGAAATACCATCCGTTTCTTGTGAAACCCAATAATCACGAGCTTGGAGAGATATTTGGAGTAGAAATAAACAGCAGGAGTAAGGCGGCAGAGTACGGAAAAAAACTTCAGGAAAAGGGTGCGGAAAATGTACTTGTGTCAATGGCAGGAAAAGGTGCGGTACTAATTACAAAAGACGGTAAGGTGTTAGAGTCAGATGCACCAAAAGGCAGGGTGGTAAATTCTGTAGGAGCAGGAGATTCAATGGTAGCAGGATTTATAGCTGGTTTTTTAAATCATAATGATTATGAAGAAGCATTTAAAATGGGACTATGTACCGGAAGTGCAAGTGCATTTTCAGAAGAACTTGCAACAATGGAAGATGTGGAACGTTTAATGAGTGTGCAAAAATAAAATAAAAATATTTTGGAAAGGAGAGGTATTATGAAGATTACAGATTTACTTGATAAAAAAAGCATAGATTTAAAAGGAAATGTAAAAGATAAGAAAAGTACCCTTAACAAAATGGTAGACCTGATGGTAAAAAGCGGAAAGATTAACGATATCGAAAAGTACAGAAAAGGTGTATTCGCAAGGGAAGAAGAAGGTACTACAGGTATTGGCGAAGGCATAGCCATACCACACTGTAAGTCAGATGCAGTTAATTCACCGGGGCTTGCCGCAATGGTAGTTCCTGACGGGGTAGAGTTTGAGGCACTGGATGGTGCACCGGTCAATCTTATATTTTTAATAGCGGCACCTGATACAGAAGATAACATCCATCTTGATGTACTTAGTAAGTTGTCCGTACTTTTAATGGATGAGAAGTTTACAGGTGATTTAAAATCAGCAAAATCGGCAGATGAATTTATACGAATCATAGATAAAGCCGAAAGTGGCAAGGACAATGAAGAAAAAGATAAAGTAAAAGAACAGACAGAATCATCAGATAAGGTAAAGATTCTTGCCGTAACCGGATGTCCTACTGGTATAGCACATACCTATATGGCAGCAGAAAGTCTTGAAAAGACAGCTACTGAAATGGGATATCAGATAAAGGTTGAGACAAGGGGTTCAGGCGGTGCAAAAAATGTACTGACAGATAAAGAGATAGCAGATGCATGTTGTATAATTGTTGCTGCAGATACTCAGGTTCCGATGGAAAGGTTTGACGGAAAAAAAGTTATTCAGTGTAAGGTGGCAGATGGTATCAGCAAGGCAGAACAGTTAATTGACAGAGCCGTCAAAGGAGATGCACCTGTATATCATGCATCAGGTAATGCAGACACAGTACAGGAGTCAGGTGGTGACGGAGACAGCATAGGACATCGTATATATAAAGATCTCATGAATGGAGTGTCTCATATGCTTCCGTTTGTAGTAGGCGGAGGTATATTAATAGCATTAGCATTCCTTCTGGATGATTATTCCATTGACCCTTCCAATTTTGGTACTAATACTCCGGTAGCGGCATGGTTTAAAGCCATAGGTGGATATGCATTCAGCTTTATGCTTCCGGTACTTGCAGGTTACATTGCGATGAGCATTGCTGACAGACCGGGAATTGTAGTAGGTTTTGTAGGAGGTTATATTGCATCTGTCGGTGCAACTTTTAGTGACCCGTTTGCAGAACATACAGTGGCGGCAGGATTTTTAGGAGCATTATTTGCAGGTTTTGCAGCAGGGTATATTGTAAAGGGAGTGCAAAAACTTTGTGATTATCTTCCGGAGGCTCTTAATGGTATTAAATCAATCCTTATATATCCTCTTGCCGGAACGCTTCTTATCGGACTGCTGATGTGTGCAGTTGACCCGGCAGTGGCATGGCTTAACACAGGATTATCATCATTCTTAAACTCAATGGGTGACAGCAGCAAGATACTTCTCGGATGCGTTCTTGGAGGAATGATGTCTATAGATATGGGTGGTCCGTTTAATAAGGCAGCTTATGTGTTCGGTACAGGAATGTTGGCAGAGCAGAATGAAAGCGGATTTATGATAATGGCGGCAGTTATGATAGGAGGAATGATACCTCCACTTGCAATAGCCATTGCATCTACATTTTTCAAGAATAAATTTACTGAAGAAGAGAGAAAATCGGGACTTGTAAATTACATTATGGGACTTTGCTTTATATCAGAAGGTGCTATTCCTTATGCGGCATCTGACCCATTAAGAGTTATACCGTCATGTATAGCTGGTTCAGCCGTGGCAGGAGGTTTGTCTATGGCATTTGGCTGTACTTTAAGGGCTCCACATGGAGGAGTATTCGTATTTCCTACAATCGGTAATGTGGGTGGATATATTATAGCACTTGTGGCAGGTTCCATAGTCGGAGCTGTACTGTTAGGTATTTTAAAAAAGAATGTTGCAAAATAACAATAAATTTTTATAGTCATAATGACAGAATGGAGGAATTATAATGAAAGAATTTAAGTATGTAATGACAGATCCACAGGGTATGCACGCAAGACCGGCAGGTTTGTTTGTAAAAGAGGCGGCAGCATGTAAATGTAATGTAACCATCTCAAAGGACGGTAAGGAAGTAGATGCAAAGAGGATTCTTGGTGTTATGGGGCTGGGAATTAAGCAGGGACAGGAGATTGTGATTAAGACTGATGGTGAAGATGAGGAACAGGCAAGCGAGAAGCTTAACACATTCTTAAAAGAAAACTTATAAGAGGAGAGGATGTGCATGGAAGCTGTAAGAGGAAAGAGTGTATATGGAGGAATTGCCATAGGAAGGGTCTGGGTTTTTGATAAAGGTGATTCCACTGTAAAAAGAATTCATATTGAAGATACTTCCGCAGAGATTAAGAGATTTGAAAATGCAAAAGAGAATGCAAAAGAACAACTTGGTGCATTATATGAGAAGGCACTTAAGGAAGTGGGAGAAGTAAATGCACAGATATTTGAAGTGCACCAGATGATGTTGGATGATCTTGATTATGTGGAATCCATTATTCATATGATAGAGAATCAGAATGTAAATGCAGAGTATGCGGTGGCAGTTACCGGAGACAACTTTTCAGAAATGTTTGCGGCTATGGAAGATGATTATATGAAAGCCAGGGCAGCGGATGTAAAGGACATATCTAACCGTTTAGTATCAGTCCTGCAGGGTGATGAGCAGGGCGGTATATCAGGAGATGAACCGGTTATCATTGTTGCTGATGACCTTGCCCCAAGTGAGACAGTACAGCTTGATAAAAATAAGGTTCTTGCTTTTGTTACAAAACATGGTTCTACTAATTCACACACTGCCATACTGGCAAGAACCATGAACATACCTGCACTTATAGGTGTGGATTATCCAGAGGACATAGACGGCAAACAGATGGTAGTTGACGGATATAATGGAAGTGTATATATTGAACCGGATGATGCAACTTTAAAGAAATTTGAAGATATCAGAAATGAAGACAGAAATAAACAAAAACTTCTTCAGGAGCTTAAAGGAAAAGATGATATAACTAAGTCAGGAAGAAAGATAAAACTGTATGCTAATATAGGAACTGTTACAGATGTGGCTTCAGTGCTTCAAAATGATGCGGCAGGAATAGGATTGTTCAGAAGTGAATTCTTATATCTCGGAAGAGAAGACTATCCTTCAGAAGAGGAGCAGTTTCAGGCATACAAGACAGTAGCAGAAAATATGGCAGGCAAAAAGGTAATTATAAGAACCCTTGATATAGGTGCAGACAAAAAAGCAGATTATTTTAATCTGGAAAAAGAAGAGAATCCTGCAATGGGATACAGGGCAATAAGAATCTGCCTTACAAGACATGATATATTTAAGACCCAGTTAAGGGCAATATACAGGGCAGCCAGATATGGGAATATTTCCATTATGTATCCAATGATAATATCCGTAGATGAGGTAAGGCAGATTAAGAAAATTGTGAAAGAAGTAAAAGCTGAACTTGACAGCAAGCAGATACCATATGGAGAAGTGGAGCAGGGTATAATGATTGAGACGCCGGCTGCAGTTATGATAAGTGATTTGCTGGCAAAGGAAGTGGAGTTTTTCAGCATAGGCACAAATGACCTTACACAGTATACACTGGCAATAGACAGGCAGAATCCACAGTTAGACAACATATATGATTCACATCATGATGCCATATTGCGGATGATTCAGATGACTGTAGATAATGCACATAAGGAAAACTGCTGGGTAGGTATATGCGGCGAACTGGGTGCAGATACCACGCTGACCGATACATTTGTAAAAATGGGTATTGATGAGTTGTCTGTAACACCATCGGCAGTATTAAAAGTAAGAGAGAAAATCAGGGCATGTGATTAACTGCAATATTTAATAAAGGCTTCAATCCGGGAGAATACTTCTCGGATGAAGCCTTTTTTAATATGGGTAATAGTGCAGTAGTTATTCTTTGCTTTCCTTAATGGCATTATGCAGTCCCGCAAATACTTCTTCGTAACGATAGCATTCTTTAAGACTTACGACAGCTACATGAAGTGCTAAAGGTATTTCTTGATTTTCATAAGTAAATGTCTGATTATTTATGCAACGGATTTTATCTGCAATCTGTTCTGCATATACCTTGTCACTGCTGTCTGTTAAAATACAGAATTCGTCGCCGCCAATGCGAAATACAATATCTTCTTCACCGGATGCTGCCGTCATACGCCGCATTTGCTCTAAAATCGCTAAATCACCTGCTTTTTTAGATATCTCATTAATTGATATCATATGTTTAATGTCACAAAGAACGAAAAAGCAGTCCTTTCTTTCCTGAAATAAATCATATAACTCACTAATATCTACATGTCTTCTCATCATAATATAATTGTCTCCTTTCTTGGGTGGTACATTTAACCTTGGAAATAACTCGGTGAATTTTGCCATGCGAAATTCAGAAGGTTTGCAGTTCCATATTTGTTCAAATGCACGTGCAAAGGATTCGTGGGTACTATAGCCATATTCAAGGGCAATATCCAAAATGGATATTTTTGGCTGTTGTGATAATTTCTTTGCAGCTAACATCATCCTTCTGCGGACAATGTATTCATGCACAGAAATATCATATACACTGCGAAACAATTTTTCGAGGGTGGATTTTGAGCAGAAGCAAATAGCTGCAACATCTTCAGTTTTGATTTCCTCACGCAAATGGACTTCTATGTATTCAAGTGCTGCCATTAAAATTTCTATGTTCTGCATAGTCCATCCTCCTTTCCGATATCGTAAAATTATTATATCAGAGATAATCATATAAAGTTTGATATTTTGAGTAAAATTTCAAGTCAATATATTGTTGACTTCAAACGTAACAGTGCCTCTTTATGGTTCTGACCAATAAAAACATGCCCTCCGGCTATGCAACAAATACATAGCTGGAGGGCAGTTCATTTTATTCCCGCGAGCAACGAGCCAAAGTCAATCACGCTTGACCTTGGCGACTGCCGCGTTACCGATTTTATTTTCTAATCTTTGCTTTGGAACTGACGCCCCTTGCTTTTAATATGCTCGTATAACTCTTGAGCTTGCTTTTTGGAACGGTAATAGTCGCCTTTGAATAAATGCCCTTAAACGCATTACTTCCTACGTTCTTTTTGGTTAACTTAGTAGTCTTGATTTTAATACTCTTAAGATTTTTACATCCATTGAATGCATTCTTTCCAATCGTCTTTACCTTAGCCGGTATCGTGATAGATTTGAGACTCCTGCACTTATAAAATGCTTTTTCTTCTATCTTGCTAAGCTTAGACGGCAATGTAGCTATGCTAAGCTTTGTACAGCCACCAAATGCATTTTTACCGATTGTGGTTACATTCTTACCAAATGTTACCTTGGTCAATTTCGTACAGCTGCTGAATGCATTTGTACCAATTGTGGTTACATTATTTCCTATTGTTACCTTGCTTAAATTCTTACAATTACTAAATGCATTCTTTCCAATCGTCTTTACCTTAGCCGGTATCATGATGGATTTGAGATTTGTGCACTTATAAAATGCTTTTTCTGCTATCTTGCTAAGCTTAGACGGTAATGTAACTGTGCTAAGCTTTGTACAGCCACCAAATGCATTTTTACCGATTGTGGTTACATTCTTACCAAATGTTACCTTGGTCAATTTCGTACAGTTGCTGAATGCATTTGCACTAATTGTTGTTACATTCTTACCTATTATTACTTCACTTAAATTCTTACAATTGCTGAATGCATTTGTACCAATTGTCTTTACATTGTCTCCAACAATAATCTTTTTCACTGTAGCATTACCCTTAAATGCATCACCTGCAACAGCGGTTACTTTATATACTTCTCCATTGATAGAAATGGCATTTGGTACAACAAGCGTATCTTTTTCGCTTCCTGCTACAATATATTTCACAGTCTTGGAAGTCGACCCATCACTGGTTACTATGTAAACAGAATTTGTTGTGGTATCCTCAACAGAATCTCCTTTCTCCACATTGTCCGGCACAGTTATAACAGGGATGTAATTTATGTTGTTAATATTTTCATTGTCACCTGTTGCCGGAATCTCTTCCGTTCTGGTATTGCTGCATTTGGTACAGGTATAAGTCATGATACCTTTTTCTGTTGCTGTTGCCTCTTTGGTCACTTTGCCGGAATCCCATGAATGTCCGACGGCAGGAATATCATTACCCTTTTCTACTTCCTCACCACAGACTGTACAGAATGAATCACCGGTATAACCTTTTTCTGTACAGGTAGCTGCCTTCTCGTTTTTAACCTCCAAACTTAAGTGCCTGCATACTGCCGGAATCTCTTCCGTCTTTGTTTCAGTACATCTGCTACATTTGTAAGTCATCTCTCCGGTCTCTGTCGCAGTAGGCTCCTTGGTTATACTTCCTTCATCCCATGAATGTCCGAGAGCCTTTGTTTCTGTACCGGTTTCTATTGTTAATTGACAGTCTTCACAATATTTATCACCGGTATAACCTTTTTCTGTACAGGTAGCCGCTTTTTCATTATTTAATTTTATTTTGTCAATTGAATGTTCACAGTCACTTTTTGTTATCTTTACTGAAACGCTTACCGTTTCAAAATTATTCTTGTCTGCTTCTTCATACACTGCTGTCGCTGTAACAGGCACTCCTGTTTCCAGTTTTTTATCGGCATCTTCCTCTGACCATTTCCATCCTGAAGGCAGTTCAATGTCAGATACCTTTTCAGCAGACTTTGGAGCAATCTTTTCAGTTCCCGGTATTCCTGATAATGGTCCTGTTGCTTTAGCAATAGTAAAAGTTTTCTCAATCGTTCCCGTATAGTCACCCATACAGGTAACAACAGCAGAAGCCTCACCTGCATTGATATTATTCTTATATGATATGGTATAATCAACATTCTTAGTTAAAAGCTTTTTCCCTGCCTTTACAATAATCTGAGGCGTTTTAGCTTTCCCGTCATATACAATATCTGCATCAACCACTGTTACATTTATGGAAATATCATCATGCTTTGCTCCACATTCTGTGCAGACCCCGGATGACCAGGTATGGCCTTTTGCCGGAATAACAGTTCCCTTAACAGTCTCTTCACCGCAGTCCGTACAAACAGTATCTCCTGTATATCCGGCCTCTGTACAGGTAGCATCTTTAGCTCCCCGGACTGTTGTATTGTTGTGTTTACAGTCTACCGGCTGATTTGTTCCACACACTGTGCATACACCAGAAGACCAATTATGACCTTTTGCCGGAATAACAGTTCCCTTAACAGTCTCTTCATTACAGTCTGTACAAACCGTGTCTCCCGTATATCCGGTCTCTGTACAGGTAGCATCTTTAGCTCCCCGGATTGTCGTATTGCTGTGATTACAGTCTATTGGCTGATTTGTTCCACACACTGTACATACACCTGAAGACCAATTGTGGCCTTTTGCCGGAATGACTGTTCCCTTAACGGTCACTTTACCGCAGTTCGTACAAACAGTATCTCCCGTATATCCGGCCTCTGTACAGGTAGCATCTTTTTTGTTTCTTACCTCTGTCTTGTCATGTGTACATTCTTGAGTCTGTGTCGTGAATGTATATGTAAATGATTTTACGGCAGCGGTTTCACCATTCAATGCCTTGATGATTACATTGTCTGCCTGTCCTTTAGACAGTCCGTCACCTACTTTCAATGTAACGCTTCCTGTAAACTCTGTTTCATTTCCGTCATTGAGCTTATATGTGCAGGTTTCCCCATCTTTTACGGTAAAGGTGACCTCTGTCGCTTTCGTGATGCTGCCTGATGCAAGGCTTGCAGTGATTGCAGGCTTTGTCCCACTGACATAATCTTCCCATTTTCCTGCATTGTACAGCTTTCCTGCGGATGGCAGTTCCAAATCATCTGTCTGCTTGCCGTTGCCGCCATTATTAAAGATGATGTGGTCGAATTTATCCTCAGGAACCTCAATTTTATAAATACCATCCTCTGCCGCTTCCATCTTTAGGCCCGGCCATGCTGCATTCTCTTCCCCACTTGCATCATTCCACATGTAGGCACAAACATCTGCCCAGGAATCCGTATTTTTAAAGAAAATATCATTTGATACCATCACCCCGGTCTTTACATAGCCTCTGGAAATCATGACCGTCTTTCCGTTTCTGCCGGTTCCCGAAACAATGAGACTTATCAGTTCCCCTGCATTCGCATTTTCACCAATGGTAAGCGTCTTGCTTCCCTCAAAAGCTTTCGGTGATTCATCGCCAAGCTGGTACGTAGCCTCCGTTACATTGTCTGCACTTATGGTCACATCGAATTCTTTTGTGAAGCACTTGGAATCTTCTGAAATGGCAAGCATAGGTAAATCCTCGCCAATTGTATAAGTAAAGCTCTTTGTTTTTGTTTTTCCATCCTTGGTGGCTTCAATGTTTACTGTGGTACTGTCCCCTTCCTCTTTTCCTGTTCCCAGAGTAAGAGTAACCGTTCCCTTAAAGCTTACCGGAGCTGCACCGTCTACTGAATAAGTAGCGTCATCTGCATTCTCCACCGTAAAGGTTACCTTCTTTTCACCCCTGATCTCACAAGGCTGTAAATCTGTGCTGATTTTTATTCCGTTTGGATCTGGAGTAGAATAATCGCTCCATTTTCCTGTGTCTGCGTCAAATAATTGTCCATATTCTCCAATGGACTCGCCAAGTTCAGACACATTATTATTAAAGATTACACTGTTATAGGTATCTAATTCTGGTACCTCTAACGCATAAATTGTATGTCCTTCCTCATCTTCCGCATATTCAAACATTGCATTTCCCGGCCAGCCGGATAAGATTTTATCAGTTTCTTTTCCTACAGCATGGTAGATATAAGCATTTGCCCTTACCCAGTTTTTGCTTGTGGTGAAGAAAATACAGGAGTCCATATCTAGATCTTTCTTGGTATAGGTAAAGGATTTCGTATAAGTGCCCCTTGTATTTGTTCCTGTCAGCGTAACTGTAATTTTCTCCCCGGCAGCTAAGCCTTCACCTACATAGACCACATCCTGATCTTTAAAAGAGCCTTTTTCTCCGGTTGAACAGGAATACGTTGCGGTATCTGCATACCTGGCGGTCAGTTTAAGTTTCAGTTTGTCTGTGCAATACTCCGAGCCATCGTCCTTGTTGCTTCTCAAATCAACCGGATATGTGGTGCTTGGGTTTTGTCTTGCACCCTTATATAAGACTGCGATTCCGTAATCTCCGCCAATGGTTCCGCTGACTGTCGTTCCGTCACAGGTAAACGTTGTTCCGGACACTTCATCTTTGTAGGTGCCTGTCGGCAGCCCATGTGCCTGAAGGCTGACTGCCCCGGGTCCTGCAAGATTGATGATGACCATTCCGTCACCGCGCCTGCAGTATCCGATCGTGTCTTCATTTCCCTGTTCCGATGTTTCATTATGGTAATAATTGTTGAAATGATTGACCGCTGCAACCTCTTTAGATGCCCATACGTAGGTCTCGCATTTTCCCATTATGGCAGGCTCTAAATCATCACCCATATTAGGTCGTTCTGCTCCATTGGTGTCATCAATCAGGGTGTCCTTTGAATAATATGGTCTTGCAAAGAACAGGCTTGCTACATCTTTTTTCGAGCCGACCATTCCCCATGTCTGAACAACGGAAGTATCTGTTGCATAGCGGGAGCCTTCTCCCATATAGGTATCATGAGACTCGCACCAGACTACGCTTTCGCTGTCAGCAATCGGGAAACAGCTTCCCAAGCCTCCAATCTGCCCATACCTTACGCTGTTCAAAAGGTTATTTCCAGCTGAATTGTCTGTTATCGACATATTTTTTGTATATGCCGAAAAGTCCAGTCCGTCAATACGGTTCAATATTTCCCCATATACATAGAGGTTTCCGCCTGTCTTTTTTGAATAGTGCGACCTCGCCTCGCCCAATACCGTATTCCAGAAGTCACTGGCAAATGCAGGGTCATCTTCGTCTGTCTCAATATGCTTTGCCGCATCAAAACGGAATCCGTCCACGCCGCAGTCAATCAGTTCATCCAGATATTCATAGACAAACTTCTGGACCCGCTTATCACCTGTATTCAGATCCGGCATTCCCATAGTTCCCTGAGTGACATCTTCTCTTCCGTCACTCATCCAAATCTGCAGATCATTGATATGCCAATAGGTAGGGTCTGTCATCATATCCTCACACCAGTACTCACCTACCTGCGGTGAAATATCTGTCATGGAATTCTGCCAGCCTGAGATATTTCCCAAATGGTTAGCTACGATGTCCACAATGACCTTCACGCCATATTTCTCTGCCGTCGCACACATGGATTCCAATTCTGCCTTGGTTCCAAGCCAGGTCTGTCCATTGTCGCACACATTAAAGGTGACCGGCTGATACATTTTCCACCAGTTTCCCGATGATGACAATCCCGGATACCCCACCTCGCTGCATACATTTCCCTCATATGTATAATCCTTGGGCTGCTGGGCCGGTGAAGTCTGCACGGCGGTGTAACCGCATTCTGCAATAAGTTCCATATGCTCCTCAATCGTCTTGTAAGACCAGTTCCAGCAGTGTAGGATTGAAGAACCCTGAATATCGTCCATCAGCCCATAGTCGCCTGCCCCGGCTGTGTCCAACTGATAATCCTGTGCTACACTAGCTTCTGCCTGATAATCCTGCACAGCGGCTTTTGTTGTCATAACATTCACCGGCAGGCTGTTTCCGACTAGTGCAAAAGCCAATGCAAGTGCTCCAAGCCTTGAATACTTTTTCTTTTTCATTACCTTCTCCTTTCGTAACAGAAGTTATACATTTTGTTAAATATCGGTTTGTTTTTTTGTTACATTTTTATTATATTATGAATAACTTCTTTATACAATCTAAAATATTGCACAAATATTCATTGATTATATTTTAGATTTTCCTTATATATTGCATAATTCGCACTAATAATCACAGGAAATATGCCTCTTTATGAAAAAACTAGTATTAATGAAAGAGAAAGCCCATTCCCAAATAGAAACAATAGAACATAATAAAGAGAATACACATTCATGCGTTTGTTATGAAAAGAATATTGAATTGATTGAAAAGGGTAAGGACAGATGCTATAATGAAAATGTATAACTATTCAGAACCATAAACAGTTACATTTAAGCCCATATTAATCCGCCTTCGGCGAAGGGGCTTAAACCTTGATAAACACATATAGAGTATTCATGAAAAGAGGATGATTATGATGTCATATAAGGACGAAGAAAACTACATAAAAGCAGCATATAAAGCATTGATTCAACGTGGGGTTATAACAGAAGATATGCTTACACCTTCTACTGTTACAGATGAGATGCTGGATTCCCTTGAAAAGGAATTTGAGGTTAAATTACCATCACTTTTACGAACATATTTTAAAACTTATTGTCACAACATTACAGCTCTCTGTGCACCGGTTCCAATGGATGATATCTGCACACCGGATGCGGATGTAATTTTTCAAATACAATCTATGTCTTCAGAGGAAATTAAAAAGCTTAGTTATGACGAACAACCATATTTAGAATTGTGGTGGTGTGGAATATTGCCGATACCACAAGAAAATCCATTAGAACATTTTAGAGATATGATATTAGGATTTCGTGAAATTAGTGATTATTTAGAAGGAGATAAAGTGACATCTAAAGAATTGATGCATTTTATACCATTTGCAGATTGGCAGACTGCAGGTGCAATGTGTATTGATACAAATATGAAAAAAGAAAATATTGATTTAGAAGATACAGATACATGGCAGATAAGCTGGTTTGACCATGAAGAATTTGATTGGAAAGATGCGGAATATATCAATGAAAAAGGTGTAGTCCTTGGTGATAAAGTGCTTCCTGATTTTGAGAGTTTTATTCGCTTATATTTTTATGGAATTTATGATGAACTTTACTGTATCCAGACAGAAGAGGAAGAAGAAGAACAGCCGGATAAGAGTAGTTGGAGTGAATTACTATGAAAAAAGTATATCTACTCATTCATACTTATGAATTTTGTGATAGTATTGAGACAAAATTTCTGGGGATATATTCAACTAGAAAAAAAGCTGAGGAAGCAAAAGCACGTTTTCTTCCACTAAAAGGATTCAATAAATATCCTGAAAGTTGTTTTGATATTTCATCATTTTTTTTGGATGAGGATAGCAGAAGCTGGAGTTATGGATTTGTTGATTCACATGAAATATATGATGAATTTGTAGAATTAACAAGTATAATAAATGAAATAGCAGGTATTGAGAAATCTCCGGAAGACTCATGGGATGATCAAAATTATTATGATGTTTTGTGCTCCATTAGCGAATTAAGCTATAAGACAGATGATGTTACTGAGATTGCAGATCACATAAAAAAGATGTTTTTTTGGTATATGGAACCTAAAATTGATTATGATGTTTGTATAAAGGCGGCAGAAAGAATTATACATTTTTTACAAGATAAATAATAAACAGAACTAGAGAAAAAGTTTATGCATGTACTTGATGAAGTGGCAGAAAGCTATAGCGAAGAAAGAAAGGAAAAATGAAGAAATGAAACATAATTTAGAATCCGTAGATAGCCAAAAAATTGCACAAACCATGACAAATGGAATGGCAGATTACAAATTATGTTTATGGGTTCCGGAATGGTTACAAGATGCAGAAGAAAAAGAGTATTTTGTTCTTAAAAATACAGGAACACGGCAAGAAAAAAACTGGGAGGAATTATATCATTTTACAGCAGAATACATAAGAGGCAAATGTTGTTATGCCATATCCCAAGACGGAAAACTTGCTTTGGTAGGGTATGCAGCGAAAAAAGGGGTAGTCTGTTATGAATGTGAAAATGGAAAAATATTATGGAACAACAAAAATATAAAAAAGATTCATGAAATACGATTTAATAATTTCGATTATGATATTATTGAAGTGATAAGTAGTAAACTCGAAATTACCTATCTGGATAAATATACAGGGGAAGTTCTTGAAGAGGAAAAGATAAGACAAGTACGGCAGGTATTGAATTGGATGCGTTCATCCCAGAATGGTAAATACTTGATAGGAGCAGATACCGTTATAGGTAAAGATAATGCAATTTACACCGTTTATGATACAGAAAACCAAATGGTTAAGGGAAGATTTGCAGCACAAAATCATGTAGGTTCATCAAGGAGTTTTGATGTGGCTGATAATGGGAAATTTGCAGTTTGTTCTGCATATAAAAGACAAGGAGTATCTTTAATCAATGTAGATACAGGAGAGGTAATCTGGACACAAAAAAAGGTGAAGTATATTAGAGCTGTTTCTTTTCATAAAGGAAAGGTTGCCGTATGTTGCCGGAATAATGGTATTTATTTTTTGAATATACATAGTGGGGAAATTGATTCTCATATACAAGGTGAGGAAATATATTTAAATGCATACGGAAAGGATATTTTGTTATGTGAAGATAATGCTGCAAAAATAGGGAAAAAAAAGATAAAAAGTCCATCTTTTGCATTTTCAGAAGCAATCGGAATACAAAATGGAGTTGTATTAAGCCCTGTGGGAGAAGGCTTGATGTTATATGATAACACAGGAAGTTTAATATGGGAAAATAATAATATAGAAATAGCAGACATTGTATATCAGGAAGAAGAGAATGCAATTTATGGATTTAACAGCATACGGGGAGAGGGTAAAATTGGTATTATTTCTGCTGAAGACGGACAAATGATTTCAGAGCTTGCTATAGAAGATTATGCATGTGCATTTATTGGCGATCATAAAACATTGCTTTGTAATACTGGAAAAATGTATGGTGTTAGTAAAGATAATATAAAAGAAAAGGCAGAAGTGTTTAAATTTACAGTGGTTTAGTAAATCAGGCTGAACTTGTCGAAATTGATAAAATCAAGATGACATGCAAAAAAAACGCTCACAGAAGTGATTTGTTTACAAATTGTTCATTCATGCGTTTGTCCTGGCGAAAATTTTGTTTTTCTTGACCAATTCCTATTATTCTGCTATTATATTTTGAAGAGTGCGATAAAAATCACACGAAGGGGCACACCACCACGGGTGTGGTTCTCTTTGTGTGGTTTTTTAAGTTTAACAATACTATAAGGAGGTTTGTAATGGTAAAGATAAATGGAGAAAATGTTGATATTGCACAAGGTACTGTTCTCTCAAAATATCTGGAAGATTCAGGATATAAGAAAGAACGTCTTGCAGTAGAGATTAATGGAGACATCATTCCAAAGAAAAATTATGATAATACAATACTGTGTGACGGAGATAAAGTTGAGATAGTCAGCTTTGTGGGAGGCGGCTGATGATTGTAAAAGTAAATGGTGAGCAATATGACACACCCGTAAAATCTCTTTATGAGTTGAAAACAGACTGTGGTTATAACAAGAATAATATAGTCACCATTATAAATGGATATCAGACAGACGAAAATAAAATATTGTCAGAGAATGACACCATATGCTTTATAGAAAAAGGTGTTATGCCTGATGAAAGGCAGCTTAAAGAAATGATGCGTTCAAGGCATACACCGGGAGTTTATGATGCGGTTAAAAACGCAAGAGTTGCAGTGGCAGGACTGGGCGGATTGGGTTCAAATATAGCCATAATGTTAGCAAGGACAGGTGTAGGTCATATTCACCTTATAGATTTTGATATGGTGGATGCCAGCAATCTCAACAGGCAGCAGTATGGAATAAAGCATCTTGGAATGTATAAGACGGATGCATTAAAAGAAGAGTTAAAAGAGATAAATCCTTTTCTTGATATTACAACAGATTGTGTAAAAATTGATAAAGAAAATGCAAACATATTATTGAAAAATGATGATATAATTTGTGAAGCATTTGATAATCCGGAGGCTAAGGCTATGCTTACAGATGTAGTGCTTTCAGATACAGATAAGATATTAGTTGCGGCATCAGGTATGGCGGGCATAGGAAGCAGCAATACCATTATTACAAAAAAAATAACAGATAGATTTTATATATGCGGAGACGGTGTTACGGCAGCACAGGAAGGAATGGGGTTAATGGCTCCCAGAGTAACCATATGTGCGGCACATCAGGCAAATATGATAATCAGATTGATTACAGGAATAAAGGAAACTTGAAGTATAACAGAATGGAGGAAAAAATGAGCAGTGATTCATTAATTATCGGAGGACATGAGTTCAAATCAAGATTTATATTAGGTTCGGGAAAATATTCTCTTGACCTTATTAAGGCGGCAGTGGAAAATGCAGGTGCACAGATTATAACACTGGCATTAAGACGTGCCAATTCAGGTGAAGTGGCGAATATTCTTGACTATATACCGGAAGGAGTTACACTTCTTCCTAATACATCAGGTGCGAGAAATGCAGATGAAGCCGTAAGGATAGCCAGACTGTCAAGAGAGCTTGGATGCGGTGATTTTGTAAAAATTGAGATAATGAGGGATACAAAATATCTTCTGCCGGATAATCAGGAGACTATCAAAGCAACTGAAATTCTGGCAAAGGAAGGATTCGTAGTAATGCCGTATATGTATCCTGATTTAAATGTGGCAAGAGATTTGAAGGAGGCAGGTGCAGCATCAATAATGCCTTTAGCAGCACCTATAGGTTCTAACAGAGGGCTTTGTACAAAGGAATTTATACAGATTCTTATTGATGAAGTAGACTTGCCAATAATAGTAGACGCAGGTATAGGAAAACCTTCACAGGCATGTGAAGCTATGGAAATGGGTGCTGCGGCAATTATGGCAAATACGGCAGTGGCAACCGCAGGAGATATACCAGGCATGGCAGAGGCATTCAGGCTTGCCATAGAGTCGGGGCGGAAAGCATATTTAGCAGGTATGGGAAGAGTACTTTCAAAGGGAAGTGCACCGTCATCACCGCTTACAGGATTTTTAGAAGATTAAGATTTGGAGGCTGAAAAAATGGATGAGTTTAATGCGGATGTGGTAGAAAACAGAACTGACCATATGAAGTATCTGCCTGATATGGAAGTTATTGAATCAGATATAATGGAACAGGTCATATCGGGGATGGAAGCATATGATTATGATAAATATACGGAGGCGGATGTAAAAAGGGCATTGTCAAAAGATAAGCCCGATGCAGAGGATTTTGGTGCCTTATTATCTCCTGCCGCCACACCTTTTATAGAAGAAATGGCAGTCAGGGCACAGCTTGAGACAAGAAAACATTTCGGAAATTCAATAAATATATTTACACCGCTGTATATAGCAAATTACTGCGAAAACTATTGTATCTATTGCGGATTTAACTGTCACAATAATATAAAAAGGGCAAGGCTCAGTTTTGATGAGATAGAGGCTGAAATGAAAGTCATAGCTGATACAGGGCTTCAGGAGGTTCTGATTCTTACCGGCGAGAGCAAGAAAATGTCGGATGTGGAATATATAGGAGAAGCATGCAAGATAGCAAGGAAGTATTTTAAGGTTATCGGGCTTGAAGTATATCCGATGAATTCAGATGAGTATGCATATCTTCATAAATGTGGTGCAGATTATGTAACGGTATTTCAGGAAACTTATAATTCAGATAAATACGAAACACTCCATTTGGCAGGGCATAAAAGAGTATTTCCGTACAGATTTAATTCACAGGAGCGTGCCATAATGGGCGGTATGCGCGGTGTGGGTTTTGCGGCACTTTTAGGGCTGGCGGATTTTAGAAAAGATGCATATGCAGTAGGTACACATGCATATCTGCTTCAGAAAAAATATCCCCATGCTGAAATAGCTTTTTCATGTCCGAGATTAAGACCTATTATTAATAATGACAAAATCAATCCTAAAGATGTGCATGAGACACAGCTCCTTCAGGTAGTATGTGCATATCGTATATTTATGCCGTTTGCAAGTATTACTATATCCACAAGGGAATGTGAGCGGTTCAGAAATAATGTCATAAATATTGCCGCCACCAAGATATCAGGCGGGGTAAATGTGGGTATAGGCGGACATACCGGAGAAGAAAAGGGAGACGAGCAGTTTGAAATATCAGATGGAAGAACGGTGGAAGAAGTCTATGATGCCATAATAAAACAGGGACTTCAGCCTGTTATGAGTGATTATATATATGTGTAGGGTCATAGGTATAACAAACAGGCATCTGTGTGAAGGAGATTATTTCCGTCAGATTGAGAGAATAGCAGAGCTGCCTTTGGAGGCAGTTATTGTGAGGGAAAAGGATTTGGATTCTGCTGAGTATAGAATTCTTGCATCCAAAGTAATGAATATATGCAGAAAAAGTGGAATGAAATGTATATTGCATAGTTTTTATGACGTTGCAGAAGAGTTAGGATGCGAATATATTCATCTTCCACTTGGAGTCTTTAAGGGAAATTTGGATATTGTACATAGATTTAAAGAGGTGGGAGTGTCTACACATTCAGTAGAAGAGGCAGTAGAAGCAGAAAAGCTGGGTGCCGCATATATTACGGCAGGTCATATATTTGCCACGGACTGTAAAAAAGGGCTTGAACCGAGAGGACTTGAGTATCTTAGGAATGTATGTGACAGTGTAGATATTCCGGTGTATGCCATAGGGGGAATAAACAGAGAAAATATAAAGAGGACAACATTATGTGGTGCTAAAGGTGCATGTGTAATGTCAGGTATAATGAAATATTAGCAACGGATATCAAAAGTACCTCTAATTTTCAAAAATCAATATGTCGATTTTTGAAAATTAGAGGTACTTTAAATTCCCTATTCATATACATTTATTCAATGGCTGGAATGACGGAGCGTTTTTGAAAAATAATGGTTGATAAGTAACAACATATGAGTTACAGCATCCGTTAAAAGGAGATGAATGTTATGGAAAAATTAGCAACATTAAATTTAAGAGTAAATTCGACTGTTAAGCAGCGTGCAGAAGACGTTTTGTCACGCTTGGGAATACCAATGTCAACAGCTATTAATACAGACTTTATGACAACGGAAAAGATTCACGCAAAGTTACAGGAAGGCTATGATGATATGAAAGCCGGAAGGGTTCAGGATGCAACATCAGCATTTGCAAAGTTTAGGGAGAGCCATTGATATGAAGCTAAATTTATTCCCAGAGAGTGTAAGTATGATGGAGTCTGAACCGGAGCATACAATTAGACTTATGCAGCTTCCAATAGATAATGATTCAACATCACTGTCAAGTTTCATAAATATATTGACAAATAAAAATGATTATGATAACATGAGTTCTGTTTTTGTTACAAACCAGAAAGAGAGGAAAATAATTATGAGGAAAATTTTAACTAAAGCAGTTGCAGGATTAATGGTGGCTGCTATGGTAGCATCAACAAATTTAACAACAGCTGAGGCATATAGTATTACAAATGGCAGTAAAGGTTTCAAAAAGGCATGGGAGTTGAGTGTTACAACTGATGGCGGCAAAGGAATTTTGAAATATGGTTATAACACAACATTTATCAATGAAGATTATGCACATGCGTATCATTCAACAAAAAGTCACTATGCATATTTGAAAAATGGCAAGGGTTCATTTTCAGGCAGCAATAAAGCAAAAAAGAAATGGTCAAAGATTGAAGTTACACATAATGGTTCTAAAATTACATATGGTAACAGCTATTAGAAATATTTTATGTTAAAATTTGAAGAAGTTGGTTTTCGCCAGCTTCTTCTTTGTTGTGAAAATAGTAAAACATCTATTAAGTTAGAGTAATGATTTGGAGGAAAACTATGACTAAAAAGAAAGTAATAGTGTGTGCTGTAATAATTGTAAGTTTAGTCTTCCTGGGATATAATGCCATTTGGTATTTTGGAACATACAGAGTATATAGTCAATACGAAAAAGAATTTGAGGAAGTGGCAGATTCGGGAGTAAAAATATTTGTAGATGATGCAGAGTATCAATATAGTGTAAAAAAGCCGGGTTATTTATTATGGGATGGAAATCTGGCAATTTCTGAAAAAAATGTTGAACATGCATTAATAATATGGGTAGGATTTTGTGGTAACAACACCAGTGAAGGTGTAATATTTACAAATGAAAATGGCGAGATGTTACAGATTGAATTAAAAAATAAATCATTAGCTGTAGAACCATATAATCAGGAATATGTTGATAATAATAGTGAAATAATATCTAAATTATATGAAAAGGCAAATAATCAATGGAATCTGGAGATTGAATAAATGAAAGTCATTAGAGTTATTATACTGTTTTTTGCCCTTGTCCTTGGATTTGTTTTACAAACTGAGATTTTTCAGTCAGAGTTATGGAATTTTGATGGGGCATATTATTTAATCATGCAGTATGATGTTGAAGAAGATAAAATGAGCACATTTCTTGAAGATGTTTATACAGAGGCTGAAAACAATAATGTTAGTGTTTTTTCTACAAATGTATCTGTAAAAACAAAGCATAATTCTGTCCTGAATATTTATGGAGACAGTGATGTTATTAGAGAAGATTTAAAGAAAGTAATGGGCATTGAAGAACAAACTTATTCATCACTTCTTAATGGCAGCACCAGAGTTGAATATAAAGATTTTTTTGAATTGGCACTGCAAGAAAATAACACCCAAAAAAGCATTAGCTTTATTGGGGATGAGGCAGATATAATAAATGTGCATAAAGCAATAGCGAATAAATATGATGTGAGTTATCCGGAATATTTTCAGGCGACAGAAGAAGATATGGTAATAATTGTATGGAGCATGATTGCATTTCTTATTATTGCTATGAGCTGCATTGAAGTATTGCGTAGGAAAAAAGAAGTAGTAATAAGAATTTCATTAGGTGAAAGTGCTGCCGGTATGATTGCAAAATCTGTTTTAAAAGATATTATACAGTATGCAGTTGTTTATATATTAGCCAAATCTTTTGTGTTTTACTATATTTCAGGTGAATATGCAGGAAAACTGGCACTTGGCATATATATCATCGGAGTGATTGTGTCGTTGTTACCATACATTGCATTTGCCAGATATGATGTAAGAAAAGCTTTTCATAATGTAAGTGATTCTAAGGAAGTGTTGTATACATTATATTTTGTGAAATTTGTGGTGACAGCTTTGGCTATTTTTACAATCACAACAAATCTTGGCAGTATACATTGGAATATGGTTTCGGATGATGAACTGATTGAAGAGTACAAAGAGTGTTCATATATTACGCTGGCAAATACTGGTTATGATGATAGAAACGAAGAATTGTTCTGGAATAAAATATATGAGGAAGAGTATGAAGCAGTTAATCCTGTTATTTGTGTGAATGTATTAGAGGATAAAAATGATTATATTTTAGTAAACAACAATGCAGGTGGAATGTTGCAAGGGTTCAAAGACAAGATTAGTCAGGTAGCAACAGACTCAGATATTACTATTTTTTTACCTACAGGTTCAAAACCGGCAGAGTGTGAAAAAACAGCCTTAGAGTGGCTGGATAGTTTCTTAGAAAATGATAGTAATAAATTAAATATTCAGGTGGTGAAATATGATGAGCGACAAGTGTTTTCGTACATGTCATCTGGAGATAATTATGGTATATCCACAACCATTAATCCGGTAGTGATATATCAAAATAATGAGAAAGTTCAATTCTCAGGTTATAGTTTGGTAAGGTATGCCGGAAATGAGATTATATATAGAATTGAAAATAAGGACTTGGAAAAAATTAAGAGGGAATATGATGAATATATCAGAGGTTGCGATTTGGTTGTAACAAATGTATATGATTCCTATGAATATCAAAAAAGTTTTATTCGCAAACTGATTAGTTTTTTAAGTTCCTTATGTGTTGTGGTATTAATTTTAGATATTGCAGTAGTATTTTCCATTACTTCGTTGGAGTACAAGACACATTCGATGGAAATATCCATTGCCAAAGTTTTAGGATATAGCTTATACGAGAGAAATAAAAAAATTATTTTATATAATGTTATTTCTGATGGAATAATTTTGGCAGTGATGTGTGTTGTTGGTTTAATAACAAAAATCTTAAATACGAAAATATGCATGGCAGTCGGTATATTGGTTTTGCTGATTGAGATGTTTATTATGATTTTTAATATAATAAAGGTAGAAAACCAAAATATATATAAGATATTGAAAGGTGGCTGCTTATGATAAGAATAAAAGACTTACATAAATCGTATGATAATAAAGTTTTGTTCAAAGGCTACAATATTGAGATTCCTGATAAAAGTTTTGTGATTATTAATGGTCCAAGTGGTTGTGGAAAGACAACACTATTAAATATGATAGGTGGTCTTGAAAAACCGGATAAAGGAGAAATCTGGGTAGATGGAATAGATTTATTGGCTCAAAGGGCAAAAAAAGAATATTACAAAGAAACAGTTGGTTTCTTGTTTCAAAATTTTGCTTTACTGGAAAATAAAACGGTAAGGCAAAACCTTTCAATGATAAAGAAATCCGGTAGGACAGAATGTACCATTGAACAGGCATTACAAAGAGTCGGATTAGAAAAGGAGATTGACAAAAAAGTCTATAAATTATCAGGTGGAGAACAACAAAGAGTTGCTCTTGCAAGGTTAATGATAAAAAAATGTTCTGTAATACTTGCAGATGAACCAACAGGTTCTTTGGACGATGCAAATAGTAAGATAGTTATGAAAATTCTTCATGAATTAAACGATATTGGAAAAACTGTTATCATTGTTACCCATAGTCAGGAAATTGTAAATAATGAAGAGTTTGTTATTAAATTATAAAAGGGCATTAAGATATTCCCGGTTTTGCATGGTTGTACTGCAATAAAACTGTATTTTTGCGTCATCATCAAGCAGAGGAATACAAATGCGGTTAGTTGAGTCTGTATGCATAATTTCATCTTTTATAGATAAATTTGTTACAAAGGATGGAAGACCGGACATGCGGACTAATTCCTGAAAGGCAGAGCGTTCTGTTTGTCTGATAAAGTTTGTCAGGGTCAGTTTGCGGATAACACGTTCTTCCCAATAACCGATTTCTGTATAAAGCAGTATTGTTTCACCTGCAAGCTCAGACATATAAATTCCATCTTTATATTTACATAAAGGATGTCCTTGAGGAACAGTAAGAAATAATTGTTCCTCCAAATAAGGAACAGATACTATATCATTATCAAAAGGATGTATTGTAACTATAAGCTGATAGGTATTGTCTGTCAGCTTTTCTTTTAAATCTTCTTTCGGATTAATTTCTGTAGAAATATTCATTTTTGGAAAACGTTTCATCATATTAGGTGTAAGTGACCATAAAGGTCCCGGTGCAACAGAAGCTATTGTAAGAGTGTGGAGACTGCGTTCATAATCCTGCATTGCATGTTCCATTGTGTTTACATCATCAATAACATGCTTAGCATAAGATAGTGCCAGTTTACCTGCGTCATTTAAAATAATTTTGTTTTTGGTTCTATCAAATAAAAGAATTCCTAATTCATTTTCTAATATTTTCATGGAACGGCTCAAAGAAGGCTGGGATATATTCAGTTCTTCGGCTGCTGCTGATAAAGTTCCGCATTTTGCTATGGCAATAAAATATACTAATTGCTGCAATTCAATCATCTGACTGCTCCCTTCCGTTGTGTACTATTCATATTGTACTTTTTTAATTGAATATTGTAAAGTTATTATCTATCTCTTTTTGGTATCTTTTGCATATAGTATAAAGAAATAAAACTATAAAGGTATGCTAAGATATGAAAGAATATATAACTTTATCATTAGAAACACATCTTTTTTTTGGAAGGATTATGAAGGAACATTCCTTATTTCTGCTCGCCGGTTTTCCTGCGAAGGAAACAAAGTTTATACAGTGTGCAGAGCAGTTTCGGGAAGAATTTGAGGATGGGCTTAGAAGGACAGTAAAGCTTGCGGATGGTATCGTAAGCGAATCGGTTTTACACTCCGGAGAGGTTGTAACCGAATTTACCGGGAAAGCGGAATGCCAGACAAGAGATTTGACAGGGATTCCTATTGATGTGAGGATTACTGAGGCGGAGGAACGACTTCGTGCCGGAAAACGGGTTATGATAAATAGGGAAATGGTTTATCATGTAAGAATGCTGAATCGGCAGATGCTCTGCAGCCTGAATGGATTGATTTCGTTTAAGGAAGAGGTTCTAAAGGAAATGACAAGTTGCAGGCTTTATACTACAAACTATCCACTGCTGATTGAGCACATTCTGCGGGAAGCAAAATTATACCGTCAGATTATTTCAGAGCTTGAGAATAGAGGCAGAATCTCTGTACCTGATTTAAAAAGTATGGAAATATTCTGGAATCAGATTATGATGGAACATGCACAGTTTATTCGGGGACTGCTTGACCCTACAGAGTGTAAACTAATTGAAACAGCCAATGGATTTGCCGAAGACTATTGCCGCCTTTTGGAAGAGGCAAGAGAACAGGATATGAAGGCAATGAACGCTCTGACTGCAAGAACTTTACAGACAACAAAGCAATATCAGCAGTTTAAGACAGCAGGAACAGAAGGGATTACAGGCTGTGAGATTCGCTCCATAATTCTTCCACTTTTGGCAGATCATGTGCTTCGTGAAGCAAATCACTATCTGAGGATTTTGGAACATGCACAGAAAGACGGGGATTAGTATGGAATTATGCAAATATCCCAAGATGGGAAATATCAGAACTTTTCATATCGAGGCAATACAAATTCCTATTGTGTATAATCGATATGGGGACTATGACCCGGACGGTCTGCTCTATGTGCTTGAAGAGGAGGCTGAAAGGATTCAAAGAGAAGCCCTTAAAAGATTTGAGATGGAGATACCACAGCCATATAAGGAAGTACGACCATTAGTAATTCGTGTCAATCTGGGTGATACGGTGAAAGTAAGATTCCGAAATTCTCTGAACCGCAGACTGTCCATTCATGTACAGGGACTTTCTTATGATGTCAATAATTCAGACGGAAGCAGTGTAGGATACAATGCCGATAGCACTACAAACGGAGAAATCTGGTATACATGGTATGCTGACACAGAGGGAGTGTACTTGTTCAACGATATGGCAGATCCCAGAAGTACCGAGGAAGCAACTAACATTCATGGTCTGTTTGGAGCTATTATTGTAGAAGCACCGGAGGCGGAGTGGTTTGACCCGGAAACAGGAGAAGAATTGAAAAGCGGATTAATGGCAGATATCTATCAGCCTGGGAAGCCGGCATTCAGGGAGTATAGTGTATTTTTCCATGATGAGCTGGAAGTCTTGAATAAAGATGGCGAACCGCCAATCGACCCACATACAGGGCTCCCTTCTATGACAACAGCAATCAGCTACCGTTCTGAGCCTATGCGTAACAGGATGCCGCATTCCCATGATCCGGCTGATTCCGGAGAGGATGTATCTATGAGTTCTTGGGTATACGGCGATCCGGCACCGCCAATTCTTTTCGCTTATGTGGGTGATCCGGCAAAGATACGGCTGATTCATGGCGGGGTGAAGGAAACTCATGTTTTTCATATGCACAATCATCAGTGGAGGCTGGAGCCGGATAATCCGGTTTCAACGATTCTGGATTCCATCACCATCAGCCCGCAGGAATGTTATACGCTGGATATTTTGTACGGAGCCGGAAGCCTGAATGGGGTTATTGGGGATGTGATATTCCACTGCCATCTCTATCCGCATTTTATGGAGGGAATGTGGACGATGTGGAGGATTTATGATCGGCTTCAGGACGGAACAGGAAAATTGCCTGACGGGACACCTATTCTGCCCCTTATGCCATTAAAAGACAGAGAGCGTCCACCAAAGAAGGATAAGATGCATCCGGGTTACCCGAATTTTATAGAGGGCAAGTTTGGAGAAAGTCCGTTGCAGCCGCCTCTTGGCGTATTGCAGCAAAATGGGGATGTGACCAATGAGCCGACTCCGCTTGAAATTGCCAACTTTGTAGAAAATGCAGTACCTGGTGCGTTGTATACGGATACCTGTCCATGCCATACAGATGAGAATGTAAAAGTATTTGAGATTGCTATGGTGCAGGCGAAAATCACCTACAACAGTTATGGATGGCATGATCCGCAGGGACGTTTTTTTGTCCTAAAGGAAGAGTTGGAGCATCACGGAGGTCTTGAATGCTATATTCGTAAAGTAGAGAACCGGGAAATTAAAGTGGAGCCGTTAGTCATTCGTGCAAATGCGGGGGATTGTATTGAGCTGCGTACCACGAATCTTCTGCCTGAATTTATTGAGGGCAGTCCGTTCCAGCACAGAACCAGAACAGATATCGTAGGTCATCACCTGCACCTGGTAAAATTTGATACCATTGTTTCGGATGGGTCGGCAAACGGCTGGAATAACATTGCAGGTGCGAGGCGGTATGAAACATTAGTGGAGCGTTTTTTTGCTAATGAGGAGTTACGTACAGTATTTTTCCATGACCATTTGTTCGCAAATGTGCATCAGCAGCACGGATTGTTCGGAGCACTGATAATTGAAGAGGCAGGTGCTACGTTCCACAACCCACAAAACGGAAAAGAACTACATTCCGGAACACAGGCTGTTATCCGTAGAAAAGACGGTAGCTCTTTTAGGGAATTCGCTTTGTTTGTCCATGATTTTGCTTTCCTTTTTGACAAAAAAGGTAATCCGCTTAATCCGCCGGAAGTTCCCGGTTCGCATGACGATCCGGGCGTTATGGGGATTAACTACCGTGCAGAGCCGATGCGGGAGAGACTTCGTAAAAAAGAGGATCCGGCATATATGTTCAGTTCCTTTGTGCACGGTGACCCGGCAACACCGATACTTGAAACCTATCCGGGAGATGAACTGATGATTCGCCTGATTGATGGAGCACATGAGGAACAGCATTCTCTTAATATTACGGGAATGTCATGGAGAAAGGAACCGGCAGATCTTAAGTCACCTTTTGCCGCTTCCCAGACACTGGGGATATCGGAAGCATTTAATTTGAATGTAACAGAAAAATATGGTGCCGGAGACTATCTCTATTATTTCGGAGGAATTGATGATGCATGGCTTGGGCTGTGGGGAATTATACGTGTGCATAGAAAATATAAGGAGCACTTAAAACCATTATGTCAGGGGAAAGGCAGGATTCATCCTCTTCCGCCATGTCCGGCAAAAGAAGATGTGGTTAGGCGTTATGAGGTTGTGGCTGTACAAAAGAAGCTGATTTACAACCGATATGGCGACCATGATCCAAACGGTCTGGTATTTGTTCCGTTGGAGGATGTAGATAATGTACTGTCAGGAAAATGTATGCCTAAGCCATTGATTCTTCGGGCAAATGTAGGCGACTGGATAGAGGTTACCCTGCACAATGCATGGGATCCGGAACACCCGATTCCTTACTTTTCTTATCCGAGGGTTCCATTAGATAAAGAGTATACGCCGTCTATGAGAGTTTCTTTGAATCCGCAGTTCCTGCAATATGATCCGGCCTGCGATTCAGGTATAAATGTAGGGTATAATGAAATGGAGCAGACAGTAGGGGTTGGCGAGAGCAAACGATATCTCTGGCATGCGGACCGGGAATATGGCGCCTGTATCATACAGTCCTTTGGTGATATGCGAAACCACCGTTACCATGGATTGTTCGGAGCTGTTATTGTAGAACCGCCGGGAGCGGAATGGTATCGCAATTTTACCAGAAAAAAAGACAGCTTTGCGGAACAGGCAGTGATTACGGCACCCGGGGTAGAGAGCTTTCGGGAATATGTCCTGTTTATTCAAAATGGAATCCGTCTGCTTGATGTAGAGGGTAATCTGATTCAGACTGCGGCAGAAGATAGTGGAGAGCCGGTAGATGCAGAGGATACAGGAGAAAAAGGTTACAATTATGCTTCGGAGAGGTTTGCCAACCGACTTGCGAGAGATTGCAGAACATGGAAGGTTTTCAGTAGTAAAGTACACGGAGATCCTGCAACTCCTGTGTTGAAAGCATATCCTGGAGACAGGGTTATCTTTCGGGTTATGATGCCTGCGGATAAGCCAAGGAATACGTCCATTGCGGTTCATGACCATCTATGGAGGGAACAGCATGAGGATCCTTTTTCCAGAATCATTCCTTTGCAGGGCGGAGTCAGTATTGGCAATAAGTTTGACATAGAGATTCGGGACGGTGCCGGATGTCCCGGAGATTACCTTTACCGTTCAGGGAGTTTTGCCTGGGATGTGGAATCAGGCATGTGGGGAATATTCCGGGTTGTGAAACGAACGTTTGGACATAAGTGCAAAGCAATATACAGAAAAATTCGTGAATGCTTTTGATAATGTTCAATGAGAATATTGTAATGAAAAAAGAAGTTTATTAAGAAGATGTGTTCATTGTGTAGTTAACTTTTTGATTTTTCCCTCTGTAAAATATCAATTACAGAGGGAGTTCTTTTTTTGGCACAATCAGATTTTTGTTTCACTATTCACAAAATGAATAGTGCTTTTTAATATTTATATTGTACTTTTTTTATTAAATATTGTAAAGTTATTATAGTGAAATAATACAAATATACGTAATGGTTCAGAAAGGAATTTAGAAGGTATGAGTATTTTATTTATTAATGGCAGTCCGAATAAAAAAGGAAACACAGTATCTCTTGCAGAAACTTTATTAGACGGCAAAGAATATAACATACTTCATTTAGTGGAATATAAGTTATATTCTTATGGGCAGGAATATGAAGATGACATGTTTTTAGAAATTGTGGAGCAAATCAAGAAGTCAGATACAATTGTAATAGGTTCTCCGCTTTACTGGCATAGTATGAGTGGTGCTGTACGCAACCTGCTGGATAGAACATATGGAGCTGTACCTGAAGATGCATTTGCAGGAAAAGATTTATTCTTTGTATTTCAAGGAGCAGCACCTACAAAGGAACAGTTGGCTGCAGGAGAATATACAATAAGCCGTTATGCCGGAATTTATGGAATGAATTATAAAGGTATGGCAACATGCAAATCAGAAGCGGCAGAACTTGCCAAAAGTCTGTAGATTGAGAGGGATTGTATGAATTAGAAGGAGTAAAAGCATATGAAGAAGAAAATATTAGGAAAAGATTTGGAAGTTTCTGCTGTAGGATATGGATGTATGGGATTGTCCCATGCCTATGGAAATGCAACTGCCCATAATGAGGCAGTAAAGATTATCCGTTCTGCTTATGAGAATGGTTATACTTTTTTTGATACTGCAAGATGTTATGTGGGAACGGAGGAAAATGGTGCTATATCTGATAATGAAGAATTAGTGGGTGAAGCACTAAAGGATGTCCGAAACCATGTAGTTATTGCTACGAAGTTTGGGGTAAACCATTCTACCGATGGACTGGTTACGGACAGCCGTCCGGATAGTATCCGCAAATCGGTGGAGGTAAGCCTTAAGCGGTTAAATGTGGAACATATTGATTTATATTATCAACATCGTATTGATTTGGATGTTCCTATTGAAGAGGTGGCAGGACTAATGAGTGAATTGATTGATGAAGGAAAAATTACTCATTGGGGAATGTCAGAAGCAGATGAAGAGCACATCCGAAGAGCACATACAGTATGTCCTGTAACAGCAATACAAAACCGCTATTCCATGATGTCAAGATGGCACGAGAGTTTATTCTCTGTATTGGAGGAATTGAATATCGGATTTGTGGCATTCAGCCCTCTTGCAAATGGAATTTTGTCTGACGCATACACAAAAGAGGATGTATTTGACCAAAATGGTGATTATCGAAGGCTTATGCCGCAGTTTCAAAGTGAAAGCTATGGGCAGAATGAGGAATTATTAAATCTAATCAGAAGGCTTGCTGAGGAGAATAATGCCACTCCTTCCCAGATTGCCCTTTCGTGGATGATACAAAAGAAACCATATATTGTGCCAATTCCCGGAACAAGGAATATGGAGCGTTTAAAGGAAAATTTAGGTGCAGCAAATGTCAATATGACACCGGCTCAGATTGAACAGATAGACACTGCATTAAATCAGATGAAAATGTCTGAGGTATTCGGAGGTTCAAAAATTTTAAAATAAATAAAGGAGGATTAAAATAATGGAATATGTAACATTAGCAAATGGATTGAAAATGCCAATACTTGGATATGGTGTGTATCAGGTGACGAAGGATGAATGTGAACGTTGTGTATTGGATGCCATTTCTGTAGGATATAGGAGTCTGGACACTGCTCAGAGTTATTTTAATGAAGAAGAGGTAGGAAGTGCAATTAAGAAATCAGGTGTACCAAGAGAAGAATTCTTTTTGACTTCCAAAGTCTGGCTGGAGCATTATGGCTATGAGGCATGCAAAGCATCTGTATTAAAATCAATGGAAAAATTGCAGACAGATTATCTGGATTTAATGCTTTTACACCAGCCTTTTGGAGACGCCTATGGTGCCTATCGTGCATTAGAGGATTTATACGAAGAAGGGAAGTTAAAAGCTATCGGTATATCCAATTACTATGTTGACAGAATGGTGGAGTTTGCCAACTTTAACCGAATCCGTCCTATGATAAATCAGGTGGAGGTTCACCCTTATAATCAGCAGATTGTGGCAAAGGAATGGATGGATAAATATAATGTACAGATTGAAGCATGGGCACCGTTTGGTGAAGGCCGCGGCGGTCTTTTTGAAAATGAAGTATTAAAAGAAATAGGAGAAAAGTACGGAAAAACTACAGCACAGGTAATGCTCCGCTGGCACATTCAAAGAGGTGTAGTGGTTATTCCAAAATCTACTCATAAGGAGCGTATGGAAGAAAACTTCAATGTATTTGATTTTACTCTGGATGGAGAGGAAATGGAAAAAATCAAGGCATTAGATAAAGCAGAAAGTTCTTTTTTCTCTCATCAGGACCCTGCAATGGTAGAATGGTTTGTCAATATGGTAGAGGAACGAAAGAAACAGCATGACAGTTCAAAGGAAAAGAAAAGCTGGTAAATTTATTCCCGCGAGCAACGAGCCAAGTGGCTGCTTGCAGACATTTGACTAAATAAGTAATTTGAAGAAGGTAAAAAATATGCTGAAAAAAATATGGATATTGCTGCTTAGTGCAGTGCTTTTGGTAACATTATGTGCCTGTGGTTCCAATGCAGATAACGAAAAGGTGAATTCGGACAATATCAGGACAACAGAAGATAAAGAAAAACAGGATATTAATGTGCAAGAGGATTCACAACCAGAAAGTTCGGACAGTATTTTAATTGCCTACTTTTCATGGTCGGGAAATAGCAAAGAACAGGCAGAGTTAATCAAAGAACAGACAGGAGGAACACTTTTTCAGATAGAAAGAGAAGAACCATATCCCGAGGATTATACTGAATGTACAGAAGTTGCAAAGGAGGAAGTGGATAATAATCAAAGACCTGCCATTAAAAATCCCCTGTCATCTGTTGCAGAATACAACAAAATTATAGTATGTTATCCAATCTGGTGGCATACGGCACCTATGTGTGTGGGAACTTTTTTGGAAAATTATGATATGACAGGGAAAACAATTTATCCTGTTTCACAGTCGGCATCAATGGATAAAGGGCAGTATATGGAATCTGTAGAGTTTGTTACAGATTGTGCAAAGGGGGCAAACGTAGCAGAAGGTTTGTTTACAGATAAAGACAGTGAAATTAAAGCATATATTGCTGATGTAGTATTAAAGTAAAGGAGGAAACCGCATGTATAATACAGACAAGAAATTTAGATGGCTACAGCCCGTTGTAATTATTTTACTTGTAGTGATGTTTTTTGCAAATTTCACAGAAAATGCCAAGGCAGCAGGTAAAACACCGGAATTAAATATTACGGAGCTTTCTATGTCAGTGGGACAGGCTAAAACTTTGTCTGTTTCCAACAATAAGAAAAAAGTCCAATGGACTTCTTCTAAGAAAAGTGTTGCCACAGTAAGCAGTAAAGGTAAAATAAAGGCTAAAAAAGCCGGAAAAACAATTATTACAGCTAAAATAGGGAATAAAAAACTTAAATGCAATGTAATTGTGAATAAGCCGTCCCAAAAGAAAAAAGATGTGTTAATTGTTTACTTTTCACAGACAGGAACAACAAAAGCAGTAGCCGATAAAATTCAAAAACTTACAGGTGGGGATTTGCTTCAGATTCAAGAAAAGGATAAATACCCAAATGACTATGATAAAACAGTGGAACGTGCTAAAAAGGAATTAAACAAAAAAAGCTTTCCGAAGATTAAGACACAGGCACTTAACATGAAAAGCTATGATGTGGTATATGTAGGATTTCCTATCTGGTGGCATTCTACCCCGCGTGTGGTAAATACCTTTTTGAAACAATACAATTTTAAAGGAAAGACCGTAATACCGTTTTGTACAAGTGGCGGCTCAGATATTTCTGAAGCTTTACCGGAAATAAAGGAATTATGTAAAGGCAGTACTATTTTAGAGGGATATACAGCAGATTCAGGAAGTAAGTCAGAGATAAAAAAATGGCTTACGAAAATAGGGCAGATAGGGGACAATTCCAAGAGCGAAAAACGTTAGCAGCCTATTTCTCATGGAGCGGAACCAGTGAAAAAATGTAAGTATGCTATCCAATCTGGCTTACGTACCACAATTTAATACAATGAACCCAAGCATGAGTTTGGGTTCATTTTTTAACGATAGAAATAGGTGATAAGTTCCCTGTTATACATATTCATACATCTAAATTGTTTTGAATAATATTGATAAATGCCTGCATTGATTCAGACGGTTGCTTTGCATATACAATTCCATAATATGTTTTATATTCCCACTCCATAGGGATAGTAACTATGGACGGGTGAACATCTTTCCAAATATCCAATGTTTCCATGATACACCCTGTTTGCTCACATTCATTGAATACATTCGTGTCATAAAAATGCGGTATATCCAAAATGCTGATATTAGGGTGTTTTGTTTCGATTTCATCACGCAATCTGTTAAGTTCAGGAGAATCGCCCCGTTTTACAAGCATAAGATTTTCTCCGTCCAAATCGCTCCATTGCAGTTTTCCCTTTTTGGCTAATCTATGCTTTCGTGGAACGGCAATACAGCACTCCCCCTGTTTTAACACTAGGATATTATATTTCTCTTTCCATGTGAGGGAATCACAGGGACCGACAAAACAATCTATTTCTTTGCCAATCGTTTCTAACATTTTTTCCATACTTGCCGGACTATCGTCAAAAGGTATAATACGGATGGTCAAAGGCAGTGTACCATCATCAATCTTCGACCATAAATCTACCAACATTTTACATGGACGGAGAATGGATGTTCCAATACGGATTGCCTGTTTTTCATTCTTAGCAATCTGGCGGGTACGGGCTATTGCTTCTTCTGATTGTTTTATGATTTTTTTTGCGTCCTTGTAAAAGGAACGTCCGGCGGCAGTAAGCTGTGTTCCCTGACTGGTTCTTTCAATCAACTTTACACCAACATTTGCTTCCAGCTTGTTAATCTGGTTCATCACTGACGCAGCCGTAATATACAATTCTTTTGACGCTTTCAAAAAACTTCCCTGCTCTACAACTGAAATAAAGGTAATAAGCTCCTTGCTATACATAGGTATCCCCTCGCTTTTAGATTTTCTTAAAGCCATTTTAACATTTTGGTATCTTCGAAGTCAATGGATATTTTGTTATAACATATTTAGGCAGACAATTAGTGAAACCATTGAGAAATAATAAAGCAATTTAGGAGGAAATTGATATGAAGAAAACAATCGTAGTTATAGGTGCAGGAAAAGGACTTGGAAATGGAGTTGCAGAGAAGTTTGGAAATAATGATTTTCGTGTTGTTCTGATGGCAAGGAGTGAGGAACATCTAAAAGAGTATGCAGCGGATTTTGAGGCTAAAGGAATTGAGGTGTATACGCAGGCTGTAGATGTGGCGGATTTGGATGCCTTTGCTAAAGTTTTTAGTGAAGTTGTAAAAACATATGGCACTCCCGATGTGCTATTTTACAATGTAGGAGTTACAGTCGCAGATGCAGAGGTAAAGATTTCTGCACAGACACTTGTTGAACGTTATACGGTAGATGTAGCAGGTGCTTACAACTGCATCAAGCTGGCAGATACAGAGGAATTTGCTGCGAAGAATGGAGCAATCCTTGTGACTGGTGGAGGTCTTGCTTTACAGCCATATGCAGGTTATCTGCCACTTTCTATGGATAAGGCAGCACTACGGGCAATGGTTCAGGCGCTTTCTCCTGTTCTGAAAGAAAAAGGCGTCTATCTCGGAACTGTACAGGTAACAGGAACAATTGGTTCCAATGATTTCTATGCACCGAAAACGATTGCTGAAGAATTTTGGAAGTTGTACACAGAGCAGGAAACTTCCGAGATTGTTCACTAATTGGTAAATACGATAAATCAGGAGTGTAAAGCAGATGAATAAAAAAATTATTGTTTTGAATGGAGCAGCAAGAAAGAACGGGAGTACGGCAAAATTGGTGGATGCTTTTACAGATGGAGCAGAATCCGCAGGAAACCATGTAAAGATTTTTTATCTTGACGGGATGGAAATCCATAGCTGCAAAGGATGTTTGAGGGCTGGAAAGGATTCCAAAAGTCCATGCAGCCAAAAGGACGATATGGAACAAATCTATGCTGTATTTGAAGACACCGATGTGGTGGTGTTTGCTTCTCCGCTGTATTTCTGGACGATAACAGGTACATTAAAAACCATAGCTGACAGATTATATGCGGAACTGGAATGTCTAGGTTACAGCAGGTTTCCCAAAAAGAGTGTGCTGCTGATGACTGCGGATGGTGGTGATTATTCTCAGGCAGTAACATGGTACCGGACTTATGAAAGAAATCTTAGCTGGAAAAATTTGGGTGAAGTTCTAGGCAAGGGAAAGATGAAAGAAGCCTATCAGTTGGGTGCTTCCATATAAAAATACAGCGAACAGTACAGGAAAGGAGCTAAGGACAGTGGAGTATATTACTTTGAATAACAATGTGAAAATGCCGGTTTTAGGTTATGGCACATATCAAACACCATCACGGATTACCGAAAGGTGTGTCGCAGATGCACTACGTGTCGGTTATCGTTCGATTGATACCGCACAGTGCTATGGAAACGAGCAGGAGGTCGGTCTTGCATGCCGGAAATCCGGAATTGCACGTTCAGAGATGTTTATTACAACAAAACTGTGGGCTTGTCATGGTTATCAGGATACGTTGCGTTCAATTGACAGTTCTTTGAAGAAAATAGGAATGGATTATATTGATCTGCTTCTGCTCCACGAACCTACCGGAGATGTTCATGAGATTTACCGTGCTATGGAAACTGCCTATAAAGATGGGAAATTACGGGCTATTGGCATTTCCAATTTTCTAGAGGAACGGTATCTGGATTTGGTGAACCACTGCAAAGTGATTCCGGCAGTCAATCAGGTAGAAACCCATGTTTTTAGGCAACAGAAAAAGCTGCGGCAGTTAGAGTGCCAGATTGGAACGAAGCATGAAAGCTGGTCACCTCTTGCCTGCGGGCAGAACGGCATTTGGGGGAACCATACGCTTTTAAGGATTGCTGGGAATCACGGTAAATCAGTAGCACAGGTTGCTCTGCGGTTCTTATTACAGCAGGGGATTGTGGTTATCCCGAAGTCCACACATACCCCTCGAATGGAAGAAAATTTTGCAGCTTTGGATTTTGATTTGGAAGCTGATGAAATGCTGGAAATCGAACAGCTTGAAATTGGAAAAAGCCTGTTCGGTTGGTGGTAAAGTATTCGGACAATGTGAAAGGAGAACAAAAATGAGGATATTAGTAATTGAAAGCAGCCCGCATAAAAAAGGTTCATCAAATCTGCTTGCGGATAACTTTATACGCGGAGCAAGAGAAACCGGACACACTGTCAGCACATTCGATGCTGCAAGGGCAGACCTGCATCCATGTTTGGGCTGTGAGGTCTGCGGTATGGCAGGCCCCTGTTGTCAAAAGGATGATATGGCGGAACTGAAAGAGCAGATACTTGGCTCGGATATGGTCGTTTTTGTAACGCCGCTCTATTATTTTGGGATGTCTGCACAGCTTAAAACTGTTATTGACCGTTTTTACAGCTTTACTGGCCAACTGTCCACAAAAGGCTTGAAAACTGCGTTGATTGTAGCAGCTTGGGACAGCAGAGATTGGACAATGAAAGATATTTCCTCCCATTATCAAACCTTGTGCAAGTATATGAACTTTGAGGATCAAGGTATGCTCCTCGGATTTGGATGCGGGACGGTGTCTATGGCAGAAAGAAGCGGTTACCCGCAAAAGGCTTATAAACTTGGCAAATCAATGAAATAACGATTGAACGTATGGAGGTATATGACGATGAATAACAAAACATTGACACAAGGAGCACCATGGAAGGGTATCTTATCCTTTATGATACCGGTTCTTTTGGGTTTGTTGCTCCAACAGCTTTACAATACAGTGGATACCATCATTGTAGGCAATTTTGCAGGGGAATCTCCCCTGGCAGCAGTTGGTGCGTGTGGTGTTCTCACAATGGCATTTTTGGCGTTGGCCAATGGTTTTTCGGCAGGAGCCTGTATACTGATTGCCCAGCTTTTTGGAGGGGACAAAAAAGAAGATATGCGCAGACAGGCATCTTCTTCTTTTTTGGTCATGCTTGCTATGGGGGTGTTAGCAACAGTGGTAGGCATTATAATCAGCCGATTTGCCCTTGAACATATCTTAGCAACGCCGGACAGTCTGATTCCCATGGCTGATACCTATTTCAAGATTTATGCGGCAGGACTTATTTTTCAATTTGGATATAATATTGTAGCTGCTATCCTCCGGGGAATTGGAGACAGCAAAGCAACATTATATTTTCTGCTGGTTGCCAGTGTGGTCAATGTTGTGCTGGATATTATATTTGTTTATAGCATGAATATGGGGGTGGCTGGCGCTGCTATTGCTACAGATATTGCACAGGCCCTTTCCTGTGTAGTGGGTATTATTTACATGATGAAGAAGTACCCTATGTTCCGTTGGAAGCTAAATGAATTCACCTTTGAATGGCAGCTTGCAAAGCAGACATTGAAAGCGGGCTTTCCTATGGCATTGCAGCAGTTTATTGTGTCATTTGGTTTTGTTTTCATTCAAAGAGCTGTTAACAGTTACGGGGAGGCTATGACAGCATCTTTTTCGGTTGCCCAAAAAGTGGAGACATATATGACTTTGCCTGCAAGTGCACTGATGACGACTCAGGGAACCTATACAGGACAGAATATTGGTGCGAACAGGATTGACAGGGTAAAGATCGGTGCAAAACATACCGTATTAATCTCAGAAATAATTTCAGTCTGTATCCTGACAGTGGTTTTTATTTTTGCAAAACCTATTGTTGCAGCATTTGGATTAGGCACGGAGGCCATAGGCTATTGTGCTGCCCATGTACGGTTTGTGGCACTTTGCCTGCCTTTGTTTGCATCTTATTTCCCACTATTGGGTTTATTCCAAGGTGCAAACAATGCCCTGTTTTCTACCTTTGTGGCAACTGGCGCCTTGACAGTTCGTGTGGCAACTACTTATCTTTTTCAAGGGATTCCAGGCGTAGGCTATCATATGATCTGGTGGAATACACTTTTTGGCTGGACCCTTGGCTTTGTAATTTCATGGACACATTTTCTGTGCGGAAAATGGCAGAAAAACTTGGAGCAACAGAGAGAGTAGAAGTGAGTTGGAATATGTAACATTAAATATTAGAGGCTTTAGGTTTTTCGAATTTGTAGTATAGCATCCCCATGGCGTTTTTTCCTTTATTGAAGAACATAATCTTTCGGATAAGTAGATTTACTTGTGATTGTTTTAATGAAAGATACAGAAGTTTTAAAAGTGTATGAAAGAAAATAAAAAGAGCCGTTCATAGAACCAGTCAACCATTAAGAGAATAGGACAAGGGGTTCGAGGACGACTCTTGCTTAATTAGTTTATACCATACTTCTGAAAAATATACAAGGGAAAAATATCATTGAGTTATTACAAAAACCGCAAATGTAAGCTGTCACCAGAAAGATATGCAGTATTGATTCAGATATTAAGTTGATGTTTTTTAAGAGAAACACCGCCAGATAAGGCGGTATAAGCGATGATATCTACTTTTTCAGTACCCTCGAAGGTTTCTGCATAGGGAGCGTTGAAAGCATTAATTGAGACAGATTCATCGCTTGTCCGTCTAGGCTGAATTTACATGTACCATGATATGTTTTACCTTTTGAAAATTCTTTTCAATATCCTGATGGATTTCTTCTGCAATTTCATGTGATTTATTCAGAGTATAAGAACCATCCACTGCAATTTCTATGTCCACATAGATTTTGTTGCCAAAAATGCGCGTATGAAGCGAATCTATTCTTGTAACTTCTTTGTTTCTCATAACACGATCATAAATTTGCTGTTCCGTTTCTTCGTCACAGGAATGATCCACCAATTTATTGACAGCATCTTTAAAAATGTCATATGCAGCCTTAATGATAAATACAAAAATCACCAGACTTGCAATGGAATCCATAACCGGAAAGCCAAGCCTTGCTCCTGCGATTCCAATCAAAGCCCCTACAGAGGAAAACGCATCTGAACGGTGGTGCCATGCATCCGCCAGCAGTGCACCGGAGTCAATTCTTACTGCATTAACTTTTGTATACCAAAACATAGCCTCCTTGCTTACAATGGAAACAATTGCTGCAACCAGTGCTAAAATCCCCGGTACCTGCAAATTACCATAATTGCCGGACAGAATATTTCTCAATGCTTCAATCCCAATGCCTAGTCCTGTCATAAACAGAATCATTGCCAATATAATGGCCGCCACGCATTCCATACGCTCATGTCCATAAGGGTGTTCTTTATCCGCTTCCTTTGAAGCAAGTCTAATCCCGATAATCACCACTATTGTACTAAATACGTCAGATGCAGAATGAACAGCATCACTAATCATAGCATTGGAATGAGCCATAATGCCCGCTATAAGTTTAAACACAGACAATATCAAATTGCCTGTAATGCTCACGGCTGACACCCTGTCTGCGACTCTCTGGAAATCATTGTCTGATTCAACACATACTTTTTTAGTTATTCGATTTCTCCACATACTAAGTACCTCCAAAATGTTTGATAGCTCTATGACACCAATATATGTGGGGATTTAGAGTATTACTTTTCTAAAAAATATAAAAAAATACCCACGGACCAGTATTAGTAACTACTGTCCCGTGGATAAAAAAATCCATTGCCGCTTATGCGACCCGACTCCATGACACTAGGTCACGGTCTGTTCAGTTTGTACTGTGGATTTTTATATAGTGTAAAGAGTGATTATATAATAACATAGATACCTGTTACTGTCAAGCTGAAATATTTTTAACCAATTTTCCCTAAAAATCGACCAATTCTGCAAAAACCACTTTTTTAAGTGCTTTTTTTGTTATATTAGATAATGATTTTATGTAAATTAAAGATGAATAATTAAGTTACGAAGGAGTGTCAATTATGTACCAAATCGCAATCTGTGATGACGAAAAATTGGAACTGGATAATGTAGAGCAGATGCTGAAAGACTATCATGCAAAGTCTGCAGGCGGAGAATTTTTAATTCGGCGGTTTGCAAATTCGGAGGATATATTTTTACAGATTAAAACGGAAAATTATCAGCCGGATCTTATTTTATTGGATATTTATATGCCGGGGAGTTCGGGAATTGAAACGGCGAGGAAGCTGCGGGATATGGGCAATACCTGTAAGATCGTGTTTATGACCACATCACAGGAGCATGCATTGGAGGCGTTCGGAGTAGATGCAATTTCTTATTTGGTAAAGCCGGTTTCCGAGAAAACGTTCTTTCCGGTGCTTGACAAGGTAATCAAAGACCTTGAAAACAATCAGCCACAATATATTCTTTTACAGACTGCTAATAACTGTATCCGCAGAGTCGAATTAAACGACATTATTTACTGCGAGGCACAACGCAAAAAACAATATGTCTACTTAAAAGAGAACCAGGGCGTTTATCTGCGAATGACAATGACAAAGCTTTTTGAACTGCTTTGTTCCTATAATAAATTTGTGAAGCTGGGGGTTTCTTATATTGTCAATATGGAGCATATCGAGCGGCTTGACACGCAGATGCTGCTGCTGGACAGCGGAAAGGAAATCTTTCTGCCAAGAGGTTCCTATAAGGAATTGCGGGAACGGTATTTTGATTATTATTTTGGAGATAAAACATTATTTACAATGCGTGCCTTTTAAAATGCAATCCGTTCCAACCCCCTTTCTTTTGCCGGCGATACGATTTTGGTACAAATTGCCGCATATGAGCCGCAGACTTATCATAGCGAGGGCGTCGCACGGATTTCCTGTCAGGTTGCAGCGAAATAAAAAAGGAACGCACTTTTATAATATCACTTTTAAGGTAAAGCACCCGTTCTCTGCGGAAAAGGAGCAAAAGGCATTATGCTTTTTACAGAAAGCCATAATAGAGCGGGTGCCAATCCCATGTTCTTTTTCTTTTGACAGCGGGATGCCGTCCTGCGAGAAAACAACGTCATCGCCGCAGGGATTGGAAATTTCCAGCATTAGTTTTGGCTTATAAATACACCTGAAAATAATAATTCTTTGTTCTTTAGGAAATGAACTACAGGCTTTTATGGCATTTTCCAGTGCATTTGCAATGACAATGGAAAATTCGCCGGAATCAACAGGGAGCGTATCCGGGAAGGAAAGATGCGTTTTCAATGTGATTCCGGCTTTTTTTGCCTGACCGAAATAAGAGGACAGCGTGGCATTTAATAGAATGTCTTTACAGTATGATACAGAGGTTTCCGCCTGAAAACGGCTGACAGACCGGGTAATATAATCAAGAGCCTCCGAAGTGTTTCCATTTTCCAAAAGATAAGCAATCGTCTGGAAACTGTGGCGGGTATCATGCCTGTCAATACGGGATTGTTCCGCAGCCGCAACATCCAGTGCCATTTTTTCTTTCAGATTCTCTACCTGAAATTCCAAAAACTCCATGTTCTGTTTTGTCGTTTGGAAACGGTACTGCATAGACAGATATTGAAAAATGGAAAAATAAATGATTATGGAGACTGCTCCAAGCAGATATATAAAAACAACTCCTGTGGGATTTTCTGTAAAATGAACAGGGTAGGAAGCCAGCGCAACCACAAGAAGTATTAAGGAGCAGGGAATTAATGCCAGTATCAGCCATCCGTTTTGGATAATGGAAAATATATGCAGGAATGGGCGGCGCAGGAAACGGTATTCTACTAAAATGATGATACAATAGGCAGCGAGGCGTATCAGAAAATCGGTCACTTCTGAGCCGTGAATTTTTGTATTAATTAATGTTATGCTTGCACATATATACAGGGAAAGCAGAATCTGTGTAGCATGGTTAAACACAGTCTTAGAGGGTTGATTGCCTATAAGCCGGAAGGACAGATAAATGGCAGGGGCAGAAATGGTAAACGGGAAAATCCGCGAAAAGAATGTGTAATCAAAAAAAACAATAATAGCAGCACTGGAAGCGGCTACATACAACAGATATAGAGAAAAAATATACACAATTTGTTGTGATTTGTGTTTGAATTCAGTGGTTGAACCCATCATGCCGAGAGTTCCGATGACAACCAGCAATATTTTTATTACTACATATATAGTATTATCTTCAAATAACATGAGTATCTCCTTTTTTAAGCCAGTAATCACCCCACGCTGATTTGACTTCTTTATAGGTGCGGCGTGGGATGGGAACAAGGTGTTTCTCATCTAACAGCATGTCTGACTTTGTAACTTCTGTTACATGGTAAAGGTTTACCACGAAGGAGGAGCCGACGATAAGAAAGCCATGCCGGGAAAGCAGCGGGGAAACTGCACTCTGGAATGTACCGTTAAAGGTCACGCTGTCTATAACGGTGCCGTCATTCAGGTTATAGCGGATGAAACGGTTCACCCGCTCCGCATAGAGGATGTTGTGTACAGGAATGATGCGGGTGGAGCCGGGAGTTTTAATGGAAATGGTTTCTGTCAGGGAACGGTTCAGGCGGTTCATTGCTTTGTCCATACACCGGAAAAACGGCTCGATGTCAATCGGTTTCAAGAGATAGTGCAGAGCATCCGTGTTGTAGGATTCCAAAGCAAAGTCAGGGGAGGAAGTCAGATAGATGATCAACCCGTCGTCGCCCTGTTCCCGCAAGGCAGTGCCTAATTGTATGCCGTTTATATCGGGCATAATAATGTCCAGTATATAAATATGAAAGGATTCGTATGTGTCAATATAATCCAGCAGTTCCCTGCCGGAAGAAAAGCAGGAAAGCGCAAAAGAAACCTGAGAAACTTTCTGTCTGTATTCTGCCAAGAGTTTTTTTGTTGTTTCGTGACTTGTTGTTTCATCATCACATAGGGCAACTTGTATCTGCAACTGTGCTCCTCCTTAGGGTAAATAGTATGCTAAAATGTTTAGAACAGTTTAACAAGAATCGTGTTTTGTGTCAATCAGAACTAAATTTGTATGCAAAACATACCATATCTAATGTGAGGGTAAATGGAACAAAAATTTTATTCCCGCAAGCAACGGACCAAGTGGCTGCTTGCAGACATTTGGCGACTGCCACGAGGGTCAAATACCCCGCAGCTTGCTGCGTTACAAATTTGATGCCCCGTCAGCTTGCTGCGGGGTATTTGACTTGACGGATACAGATTACGTTGATATGATGATACGGGAGGTAGTTTTTATGTCAGAGAATGTATCAAAGTTAAAAAATATTATGAAGGAAATATCCGGTTATGCGATGCTGATGATGGGTGCGGTAATCGCTGCATTTTCCATCGAAGAATTTTTGGTTCCATGCACGATTCTGGATGGAGGGATTGTGGGAATCTCGATTATGATTAATAACCTGAGTGGTATTCATCTTGGAATATTGACTTTGGCACTTAACATTCCGTTCCTGTTGGTTGGTATGCGGAAGCTGGGAGCTAAATTTATTGTCAAATCTGCAGTTGCCATGGTGACATTTTCAAGTTTTCTGGAAATTTTTGCACCGATTGTGGATGTTACGCATGAATATCTGTTGGCTGTATGTTTTGGAGGAGTATTTCTGGGAGTGGGAGTGGGGTTTGTTATCCGTGCCGGCGGCTGTCTCGACGGAACAGAAACGGTGGCGATCTTCCTGAACAAAAAGTTTAACCTTCCTGTGGGACAGACGGTTCTCTTTATCAATGTTGTGATTTATATGGTTGCTAGTTTTCTGTTTGGGTTTGACAGAGCTATGTACAGCCTGCTGACGTATTTTATCACATCGAAAGTGATTGATTTTGTAGAAACAGGCGTGGAACAGGCGAAAGCGGCTATGATCATCACGGATGAAGGACAGATGATTGCAGACGAAATCTATAAGAAAATGGGGCGTACGGTGACGATTCTGGAAGGAGAGGGCCTGATTAGCGGAAAGAAAGTGGTTCTCTACTGTGTCCTGAACAGGTTTGAGATCTATGAACTGAAACGTTTGATCAATGAGGTGGATGCGAGTGCTTTTATAACGATCAGTGATGTGTCGGAGATTATTGGAAATCATATTAAAAAGAAGGCAGATGTTGTATGAGTAAGAAAATTTTCACTACTTATTTTCGGATTCGTTCTTTTGTGTTACAATAGGATAAAATATTTATATAAAGGAAGCGATAATTATGTGTGTCTTAGATAAAATACATAGAAAAAGGTGGATTGCAGCATTATTATGTCTTTTTCTTATTTTATATGATTTTATACCGGCAAATGCATCTAATGTAAGTGTGCCGGAGGAAGCGGTTAATGAGAGAGTGAAGGCGGGCATTTTCTATTTTGATGGCTATCATATAAAAGATGAGGAGGGAAAGCTGACCGGATACGGTATTGAGGTTTTACAGATGATTTCAAAATATTCGCATCTGAATTTTGACTATGTCGGATATGACAAATCGTGGAATGATATGCTTGACATGTTAGAAAATGGTGAGATTGACCTGGTTACATCGGCAAGGAAAAATCCAGAGCGTGAAGAAAAATTTGCATTTTCATATCCGATTGGGCGCAATAGCACGATTCTTTCCGTGTCAGCAGATAACACGAAATATCACACTGGGGAATACAAATCCTACGATGGGATGTGCGTCGGTCTGCTTGAAGGGAGCAGCCAGAATGACACACTGGCGGAGTTTGCCGAAGAGAAACAATTTTCTTATACCACGAAGGAGTATGAAAATTCACAGCAGCTTGCAGAGGCTTTGAAGGATGGCAGTATTGACGCAATCCTCACCAGCAATCTGAGAAAGATGGAAAATGAAAGAACGCTGGACACGCTGCAGACGGAGAATTTTTATGTGATTGTTAGAAAAGAAGACAAAGAACTGCTGGAGGAAGTTAATTATGCCATTGAGCAGATGGATATTAATGAAGGGGATTGGGACAATTCTTTGTTTTTCAAATACTATGGACCAGTCTCATCTTCCGAACTTGTATTTACCGAACGAGAGAAAGCATATATACAGGATGTTCTTGCAGGTAAGAAAAAAATTACAGTGACAGCGATTGGAGACAGAGCTCCTTATTCTTATGTTGAGGACGGGGAGTTAAAGGGGATTATGCCGGATTATTTCGCAAAGGCCATGGAGGTGTGTGATCTGCCATATGAAATTGTTGTACCCGAAAACAGGGAGGATTATTACAAGACTGCGAATACCAATGGGGTGGATATTGTTATAGACAGAAGGACATCCGACTTGACGACAGAGGAGAATCTATACCACGGATTTAATACAGATACCTACATGACGGTTGGTGTGGCAAAGGTGACGAAAAATAATTTTACGGGCAAGATTAAGACGATTGCAGTTGCGGACGCTCAGGGAGAGGAGCCGATGGAAAAGGAGATTATCGGCGATGCCGAGTTACTGTACTATGACACAAGGGATGAGGCACTCGATGCTGTCCTGAAGGGAGAAGCAGATGCTGCTTATGTATATACTTACACAGCACAGATGTTTGTGAATAATGATTTCACAGGCTCCCTGCAATATAGTGTCGTGAACGGTGTAGGATTCTCATTCCAGATGTATGTCAGAGAGAATAGTGATCACGAACTTGTGACGATACTTAACAAATGTCTGAAGCAGATGCCGGAGGACACACTCAACCAGTTAATTGCACAGTATACCTCTTATACACCGCAGGATTTGACTTTGGCACAGTACATGCAGGCTAATCCGGAGACAATGGTTCTGGTGGTTCTGGTTATTGTTTTGGTTCTGGTCATTATTCTGGCACTTATATTTTGGGCAAGGTGGAAGGGAAAAATTCTGCATGCATCTGAGGAGACAAATAAGGAGTTGGAGGATCAGCTTGCCATTGTGGATGCACTGAGCCGTGATTATCTCAATGTTTATGCGGTAGATACCGGAGAGGATACGGCTAAAATCGTAAAGCTGGAGGGTTATGTGACTTCCGGGCTGGAAAAAGATTTCCAGAAGACATTTCCATATACACTGCTTGTGCAGCAGTATGTCGAGGAGCGTGTTTATGTGGAGGACCGGCAGGAGCTTTCAGAGGCGATGTCTATTGATAAAGTGACCGAAAAGCTTAGTTCGGATATGGAATATACGGGAAGCTATCGTATAATGGTTGATGGAACGATACATAATTATCAATTTACCTATGTTAAGGTGAAGGGAAAGAATTCGCATGAGGACTTTACCGTTCTTCTCGGATTTCGTAATATTGATGAAATTGTGCGTAAGGAACAGGAGCAGAAGCAGACACTGGAGGAAGCACTGGCACAAGCCCAACATGCCAACCATGCAAAGACTACTTTTCTGAACAATATGTCCCACGATATCCGTACACCGATGAATGCGATAATCGGATTTACATCGTTGGCAGCAACACATATTGACAGCAGGGAAACAGTTCGGAATTATCTGGATAAGATTATGACATCCAGCAAGCATCTGCTGAGCCTTATTAATGATGTGCTGGATATGAGCCGGATTGAAAGTGGGAAAGTCAAAATTAATGAGGAGGAAACAAGTCTTCCTGAAATCATGCACGACCTGAAAACCATTGTACAGTCTGATATCAAGGCAAAACAGTTTGAATTCTATATTGATACGCTGGATGTGACAAATGAGACAATTATCTGTGATAAGCTTCGTCTGAATCAGGTACTTTTGAATATTCTGAGCAATGCGATGAAATATACAAAGGCAGGCGGGACAGTCAGTGTCCGCATTATACAGACGGACAGCGAGCCGGATGGATATGCTTCATACCAGTTCCGGATTAAGGATAACGGTATTGGTATGAGTAAAGAATTTTTAAAGCATTTATTTGAGCCATTTGAGCGGGAGCAGACTGCCACGGTAAGCGGTATTCAGGGAACTGGTCTTGGTCTTGCGATTACTAAGAATATCATAGATATGATGAACGGAACCGTCGAGGTGGAGAGCGAAGTCGGGAAGGGAACAGAGTTTATTGTATCCTTCCGGTTCCGCACGGTGAATCAGCCACATATGACAGAGCATCTGGAGAAACTGGAGAATCTGCGGGCATTGATTGTGGATGATGATGTAAATACCTGTATGAGTGTCAGCAAGATGCTTTCTGCCATTGGAATGAATCCTGATTGGACAACACAGGGAAAGGAAGCGGTTGTCCGTACCGAGTTTGCGATAGAAGAAAATAAACCATACAGTACATATATTATTGACTGGCTTATGCCGGATATGAATGGAATTGAGGTTGTCCGCAGAATCCGTAAGGTTATCGGGGATACGGCAACAATTATTATTCTTACTGCGTATGACTGGGCTGATATCGAGGATGAGGCAAAAGAGGCTGGTGTTACAGCATTTTGCTCGAAACCGATTTTCCTTTCTGAGCTCCATCAGATTTTGGTGGCTCCATTCACGGAGCCGGAGGCTGATACCGAGGAAGAGCCGGAGGAGCTTTTGAAAGGTAAGAAGATATTGCTGGTGGAGGATAATGAAATCAATCAGGAAATTGCACAGGAAATTCTGAAGGCTGCGGGATTGGTGATTGATATTGTAGGTGACGGAACAGAAGCTGTGGATACGATAAAGAATGTGGAGCCGGGCACTTATGACCTGATTCTGATGGATATTCAGATGCCGATAATGGATGGCTACGAGGCAACACGGCAGATTCGGGCTATGGAAGATTCTGAACGGTCATCTGTTCCGATTGTGGCGATGACAGCAAACGCCTTTGATGAGGACAGACAGAAGGCAATGGAGGCCGGAATGAATGGTCATGTTGCAAAACCGATTGATATAACAAATCTGATGGATACTTTAAAGGAAATTTTATTGAATTGATGTTTATGCCACAAGAAAAGAAATAGAAAAAAATCAAGACTCGGAAAGCAGAAATTGCATTTTCGAGTCTTTTTTATTCAGAAAAACGGAGAACAAGAAGCAGCCTTTGCTCAAGGTGGAAATTGCTCCACCTGATGGCAAAGAACGCAGTGTGACGGAGGGAATCTACGCAAAAGACGAAGTCCTTGCCGGGATAAAAAACGCAATGTCCGTGATTGAAGAAGCAAAACCGGATAGAATTATTACTATTGGTGGAAACTGTGTGGTTTCTCAGGCACCATTTGATTATCTGCATGGATTATATGAAAATATTGGGATAATCTGGATAGATGCCCACCCTGATGTATCGACGGTGAAAGATGGTTATCCAAATGCCCATGCAATGGTATTAGGATCATTTATGGGAAATGGTGACAGTTCGCTGTCCGGCTTGATGAAGAACAGGAAATTCCAGGCAGATGAAATCCTCTATGTGGGTCTGCAGGGACTTCATGATTATCAGGAGAAGTTTTTGAAGGATGCAGGTGTTGACTTCAAAGTTCAAACAGAGGAATTTGTATCTGATGACGAGATTCGTGCGTTTATGAATCGTTTCGATCACATCCTTGTTCATCTTGATATTGATGTTCTGGATGCGGCATTGTTCCACTCCACCTACTTTGCAAATAAGGATTTGGTTGGGGATGGAAGCGGCAGGATGACGATTGAGAAACTTACTGCTATATTGAAAAATATTACCAATAATTCAGATGTTGTAGGACTGACCATTGCCGAGTATCTTCCTTTTGATGAGCATAGGCTTCACAATATGTTCTCTGGTATCAGTTTATTTACGGATTAATTTTACATTATAGAATATCGAAAATAAAAGAGATGTATTTTTTACAGTAAATTTACACTATCTTTAATATTTACATATTACATTAAATATGCTAATATGTGTATAAGTTACAAATAACAATGCAAATACAACTATAAAATTGTGGATTTGACTGGGAGATATTTTTACATACAAGAAAATCACAATTTTTTTTGTTGTTTTGTATAAAAATATTTATATGAGGAGGTAAATCTATGTCTAAATTGAAGAAAATCACTTCAAGAAGCATTGCTTTTGTAATGGCACTGGCACTTATATGTTCAGGTATTATGGATAATGTATATTTTATGTCATCTGATATTACTAATAACATTTCGGGCAAAGTGACGGCAGAAGCAGCAGAAACAACATCAGGAACAGTTAATGCAGACACATTTTCATGGGATAATGCGTTAGTGTATTTCCTGTTAACAGACCGGTTTAAGAACGGAGATACATCTAATGACCATTCTTATAACCGTGGATTGGATCAAAATGGAAATGTTATTCAGGGAGTGGATGACAGGGCAACATTCCATGGGGGAGATTTTAAAGGTATAACACAGACTATTAAAGACGGATATTTTAATAATCTTGGTGTAAATGCTCTTTGGATAAGTGCACCATATGAGCAGATTCATGGCTACATAGTCGGCAGTGATGATAAACCAAGCTTTGCACATTATTCATATCATGGATATTATGTATTGGATTACACTGACACAGATGCCAACTTTGGTACAATGGAAGACTTTCAGGAATTAGTAGATACAGCACATGAGCATGGATTGAGAGTCATTATAGATATAGTACTTAATCATGCAGGTTACAACAGCCTGTATGACATGAATGAGTATGGATTTGGTGAAGTGAAAACCGGTTGGGATGATTATTATTTTTCTATGTCAAATGTAAACAATACCGATTATCACAGCTATATTGATTATGAGGGCGATGCGTCATTATGGGGAAAATGGTGGGGTCCTGACTGGGTAAGAGCCGGACTTCCGGGATATACGGAAGGTGGCAGCAGTCCTATAACACAGTCACTTGCAGGATTGCCTGATTTTAAGACAGAATCAACTAAGACTGTGGAAATTCCGGAATTTCTTGCCACAAAGTGGAAACAGGAAGGAAGATATGATAAAGAAGTGGCAGAACTTAAGGCATATTTAAGTTCACATGGATATGACATGACAGTAACGAATTGTATTTCATATTGGTTATCTACATGGGTAAGAGATTATGGTGTAGATGGTTTCAGATGTGATACAGCTAAGCATGTAGAGTATGCTTCGTGGAAAACTCTTGAAACAATGTGTACGGAAGCCCTTAAGACGTGGAAAACAAATAATCCTGACAAGAAATTAGATGATCTTGATTTCTGGATGACAGGTGAGGCATGGGATCATGGTGTAGGCTATGATGAGTATTATACACAAGGTGGTTTTGATTCCATGATTAACTTTGAGACCTGGGGTGGAGGTGTATTAGCTTCAGGTGTAGTTGAAGGTACATATGACAGGTATGCTTCCGAAATAAATACAAAAGACGATTTTAATGCACTTTCATTTATTTCTTCTCACGATGCCATTCTTACAAGAGGTGATATGATATATATCGGTTCGGCATTCCTGTTATTACCGGGTGGTGTTCAGATATATTATGGTGATGAGACGAACAGAGGATTAGTTGACGGAATACCGGATGACGGTAATGGTGGTGCAGGTCACAGTCTTAGAAGTGATATGAACTGGGATACAATGGATGAGGCAGTTCTGGCACACTGGCAGAAAGTAGGTACATTCAGAAGCAACCATATGGCAGTCGGTGCAGGTGATAACAATGCAGTTGAAACAACATCAGGCAAAGCATTTACAAGAACATACTCAAAAGGAAATGTCAAAGACAGAGTTGCTTTATGTATAGGTGCAAGTGCCAATACTCAGGTTACCATTGATGTAACCGGTGTCTGGAGTGATGGAGAAAGTGTTGTAAACTACTATGATGCTTCTTCTGCGGTTGTAACAGGAGGAAAGGTAACATTTAACAGTGGAGCAAATGGTACAATTCTGGTTGGAGATCCTGATGGAAAACCGCTTGTATCATTTGTAGGAAACGCAAAATTCAAAGGAACACAGCAGATTACAGTCAGTCTTGCCGAGACAGATTCAGCGACAGTGTCTGTTGACGGTGGCAGAAAGTTCATCGTTCATAATGGAGATGCATTCACTATTGGTGAAACGGCATATGAAGGAGATACAGTAACTATTTCTTATACAGCAACAAATGAAAAAGGAACATCAAACGGTAAGGCAACTTTCTATAAGGCATATGCAGATGAAGACATAAGCGATAGGGAAGAAGAGGAAGAAGAAAATAAAGAGCCGGGTCTGGTTCGTGTAAAGATGGCTGATGGTTCAGCACCTTACCTGTATGTATGGGATGATGCGGAAAAGGCATATGCAGGGGCATGGCCAGGTACACAGCTTACGGAAAAAGATGACGAAGGATACTATTATTATAATATTGATACAACAGGTAAATATAATGTGATTTTTAATGGAAATAACGGTCAGCAGACAGGTAATATTAAGGGATTGAGCGGTAAGGTTACATTTGAAGTAGCAAGTGGATACAGCTCTTATACCCAGACAGGAGGTTCACAGTCGGTAGGACCAACTGTGAAGAATACTATTACAATTCATGTTAAACCTTATTCTTCAAATTCGCCGGCACCACATTTATATGTATGGAGTGGAGAAGAGAATTATAATGGCGGTTTTCCGGGAAATCAGCTTACAGAGAAAGATGAAAATGGAGATTATGTTTTAGTAATAGATGGAGTTGCATCTGTAACATGTATTGTAAGTTACGGCAGTAATCAGAATCAGTCGGATAATATCTCGGGCATTAGCGGCGAAGCATGGATTACAATCAATAGTGCAGATACTTGTAAGGGTGCTACTGTTGAAAAGGCAGAAAAAGTAGAATCAAAATATACTCTTATGAAGAAAGAGGCAAGGGCAGTTAAAAATATGATTCAGGAAGATTATACAAGTGCCTCATGGAATAAGTTATACTCATATATTGCCTCGGCAGATGAACTTGTGGCATTAGGAGAAGAAGAAGCAGATATGGCACAGGTTGAAAAACTTTACAATGACATTGTAGCAGCAAAAAATGACCTTGTACTTGTGGCACCGACAGCTACAGCGGCAGCGATAGGAAGCAAAGTAGTAAGCGGTGTTGCTCCTTGTGAGTCAATAGTAAAAGTAACAGTAAATGGAACAAGTTATACGGCAACAGCTGATGAAGTAACAGGAGTATGGAGTATTGTAGCAGGTAGTGATTTGTCATCATCAAGTATAATAGAGACTTCTTGTACAAGAAATGGATTAGAGTCAGCAACAGGTTCATATACAGTTCCTATAACAACAGGAAACGGAAACGTTATAGTCATATATACAGATGAATCCGGCAATGAAATAGCACAATCAAAAGTACTTACAGGAACATTAGGAGCTTCCTATACAACAACGGCAGTTAAGATAGAAGGCTATACATTAAAGTCCAGTCCTGCTAATGCAACAGGTGTATATGCAGAGGCAGATGTTACAGTGACCTATGTATATCAGAAATCTACAACCCCAACGCCTGAAAAAAAGGGAAAAGTAATAGTAAGATATGTAGATGAGTCGGATAATGAAATAAAGACATCGACAACATTGACAGGAGTAGTAGGAGAGGACTATGAGACAGCAGAAGCTGATATAGCGGGCTATACATTAAAGACGAGTCCTGAAAATGCCAAAGGAAAATATACAGAGGCGGACATTACAGTGACCTATGTATATCAGAAAAATAATATAAATGAAAAAGAAGGAAAGGTCATAGTAAGATACGTAGATGAGTCGGATAAAGAAATAAAGACGTCAACTGCATTGACAGGAATAGTAGGAGCGGACTATGAAACAGCAGGAGCTGAGATAGAAGGCTATACATTAAAGACGAGTCCTGAAAATGCCAAAGGAAAATATACAGAAGCAGACATTACAGTGACCTATGTATATCAGAAATCCACAACACCAATTCCTGAAAAGACAGGAAAGGTAATAGTAAGATATGTAGATGAGTCGGACAAAGAAATAAAGGCATCAACTACACTGACAGGAACCGTAGGAGCAGACTATGAGACAGCAGAAGCTGAGATAGAAGGTTATACATTAAAGACGAGTCCGGCTAATACCAAAGGAAAATATACAGAAGCAGATATTACAGTGACCTATGTATATCAGAAATCTACAACACCAACTCCTGAAAAGACAGGAAAGGTAATAGTAAGATACGTAGATGAGTCGGACAAAGAAATAAAGGCATCAACTACACTGACAGGAACCGTAGGAGCGAACTATGAGACGGCAGAAGCTGAGATAGAAGGCTATACATTAAAGACGAGTCCTGCTAATGCCAAAGGAAAATATACAGAGTCAGACATCACCGTCACTTATGTATATAAGAAAAACACAACTACGGAATATAAAGAGGTTTCAATATCTTCATTTAAAATGAGTAAGGCAAGTAACTGCGTAACAGTAGGTCAGACAGTCAGGATGACAGCTAAGGCAACAGGCGGAGATGGTGAGCTTAAATACAAGTTTGTTGTAAAACGTGGTAATAAAAATCAGGCAGTAAGAAAATACAGTTCAGATAACAGCTGCCAGTGGATACCTGCTCAAAGTGGTAAATATACCCTTTATGTATATGTGAAGGACAGCAGTACCGGAAAGGTTGTTAAGAAGAGCATTAAGAATTATAATGTGAAATCGGCACTTAAGATTAAGTCATTTACACAGAGCAGAAAGAGTGGTACTGCAGCAGTAGGAGATAAAGTAATAGTAAAAGTGAATGCAACAGGCGGTATAGGACAGAAGTTCTACAGATACTATTACAAGCTTAATGGAAAGAAATATGTGTTAAAAGAAAATACAACAAGTAAAAAAGTTAATTGGACACCTAAAAAAGCAGGCAAATATCAGTTGTTCGTAGAAGTTACGGATGACATGGAAAACAAAATTACAAAGAAAGTTAATTATGTTGTTGTAAATAAGCTTAAAGTTAAAAAATTTAAAGCCGCTCCATCATCAGTTAAAGCTGGACAGAAGGTTAAATTAAGTGTGGCTGCAACAGGAGGAACAAAAGGTTATTCTTATAAATTCACATATAAATATAAGAATAAATCAGTTACAATAAGAACCTATTCTCGTTCATCCGGTGTAATGTGGACACCAAAATATAGTGGAAAATATAAAATAACAGTATATGTAAAAGATGCTAAAAATAGGAAAGCAACAAAGACTGTGACACTTAATGTAAAATAGAATAGATATACTGTGGTAACAAAAAAGTAAAAATAAATAACCCATCAGTTCATATGGACTGATGGGTTATTTAACTAATTATTATTAATTGATGCTTTAATGAATCCATTAAATAACGGATGAGGACGGTTAGGTCTTGACTTAAGTTCAGGATGTGCCTGAGTTCCAATAAACCATGGATGGTTTTCAATCTCTATCATTTCAACAATTCTTCCGTCAGGCGAAATACCCGACAGTTTCATTCCGTTCTCTACAAGAATATTCCTATAATCATTATTTACTTCATAACGATGTCTGTGTCTCTCGTGAATCACGTCTTCTCCATACAATTCATAAGCCTTTGAAGTCTGGTCAAGAACACAAGGATAAGAACCAAGCCTTAATGTTCCGCCGATATCCTCTATACCATCCTGTTCCGGCATAAGATGAATTACAGGATGATTAGTAGCAGGGTTAAGTTCAATGCTGTGTGCATCAGTGTAACCGATTACATTTCTGGCAAACTCAACTATTGCAAGCTGCATTCCAAGACAGAGTCCGAGGAATGGGATGTTGTTTTCACGGGCATAATGAATAGCTTCAATCTTTCCGGTGATTCCTCTGTCACCAAATCCGCCCGGAACTAATATTCCCGCAACATCGCTGAATATTTCAGCAGCATTTTCAGCAGTAACTTTTTCGGAATCAACCCATTTAATATCTACAGAAGCTCCATTTGCTATGCCGGCATGTTTTAAAGACTCCACAACGCTTATATATGCATCATGCAGAGATATATATTTTCCAACAAGTGCAATTGTAACTTTTTTATCAAGATGCTTGCTCGATTCAACCATTGTCTCCCAGTCATTAAGGTCAGGTTCAGGACAGTCTAACTTCAGACATTCACATGCCACCTGTGCAAGACGTTCCTTTTCCATAACCAGTGGAAGTTCGTACAGATATTCAACATCAAGGTTCTGCATAACATGGCTTTTAGGAACATTACAGAACAATGCAATCTTGTCTTTAAGTGCAGCATCAAGAGGATGTTCCGAACGGCACACAATAATATCCGGCTGTATTCCCATTCCCTGAAGTTCCTTAACACTTGCCTGGGTAGGTTTAGTTTTCATTTCGCCTGAAGACTTAAGATATGGAATAAGGGTAACATGAATAAGTATGGCATTTTCGCGTCCAACTTCATGTTGAAACTGCCTTATGGATTCAAGGAAAGGCTGGCTTTCAATATCACCTACCGTACCTCCGACTTCGATAATTGCAATCTCTGTATCATTAGTAGTAAAATTTCTGTGGAACCGGCTCTTTATCTCGTTTGTAATATGAGGAATTACCTGAACGGTTCCTCCGCCAAAATCACCACGGCGTTCCTTTGAAAGAACAGACCAGTATATTTTTCCGGTTGTTACATTTGAGTTTTTGGTAAGACTCTCATCTATAAATCTTTCATAATGACCAAGGTCCAAATCAGTTTCGGCACCGTCATCAGTAACGAATACCTCTCCATGCTGTATAGGATTCATTGTACCCGGGTCTATGTTAATATATGGATCAAACTTCTGCATTGTTACGGCATATCCTCTGGCTTTCAGCAGACGTCCGAGGGAAGCTGCTGTAATTCCTTTGCCAAGACCTGATACAACGCCGCCTGTTACAAATACGTATTTTACTGGCATAAAAATCCTCCGTTCAATGTATATATCATTTAGAAGTGTTACATCCGAAGTGTAACACCACCCATTATAACCCCTTTCAAAAAATTATGCCATAACATTTTTCAAAATTAAATAAAAAATGTGATAAGTTTGTAAAATTCTCAATAAGCTTATTGATTTATGGCAAAACTACTTTTATAATTGATAGAAAACACTTTTGAAGAACTATTCGAAGAAATGGAGAGTTATATGGATAATAAAAATAAAAAAGGCAGCCAGCTGCCTGACAGGAATACAAAAAGAAATCAGATAATTATAATTTTGTTAACAGCGGCAATCGTGACTATATTGGGTACTACACTTATGTCTTCACTGCTTAAGAATGCCACTACAAAAGAAATAACATATGATGAATTTTTGAAAATGATTGATGATGATGAGATAGAATCGGTGGAGTTTGATAGTCTGGGAAAGATTACCATAGAGCCTAAAGAAACTAAGAATGACTATATAAAATTTACTTATTGGACCACACAGTTAAATGACAGCGAAATAATCTCAAAGCTTGAAAAAGCCGGAGATATAAAGTTTAAAGGTAAGATTGAAGATTCGTCTTCTAATATGCTTTTAATTTTTCTTGAATACATTCTGCCATTCTTAATACTTTCACTATTTATGATGCTGATATTCAGACGTATATCAAAGAGCGGCGGCGGTATAATGGGTGTCGGAAAATCTAATGCAAAGGTATATGTTGAAAGGGAAACGGGAGTGACATTTGCAGATGTGGCAGGACAGGAAGAAGCAAAGGAATCACTGGTGGAGATAGTTGATTTTCTGCATAATCCGGGAAAATATTCAAAGATAGGAGCTAAGCTGCCAAAGGGAGCATTACTTGTAGGACCTCCGGGAACAGGTAAGACATTGCTGGCTAAAGCGGTTGCAGGAGAAGCAAAAGTACCATTCTTTTCACTTGCCGGTTCTGATTTTGTAGAAATGTATGTAGGTGTGGGAGCTTCAAGAGTCAGAGATTTATTTAAGCAGGCACAGCAGTCAGCACCATGTATTATATTTATAGATGAGATAGATGCCATCGGAAAAAGCAGAGATAACGGAAGAGGCGGAGTTGATTCAGAAAGAGAACAGACATTGAATCAATTACTTTCAGAGATGGACGGTTTTGATACATCAAAAGGATTATTCATATTGGCGGCAACAAACAGACCAAATGTACTTGATAAGGCACTGTTAAGACCGGGAAGATTTGACAGAAGGATTATTGTTGATAAGCCTGACCTTAAAGGACGTGTAGATATACTAAAGGTACATTCAAAGGGAGTATCAATGGATGAAACGGTTGACCTTGATGTAATAGCACTTTCCACATCAGGGGCAGTAGGCTCAGACCTTGCAAATATGATAAATGAGGCAGCAATTACGGCAGTAAAGGATGGAAGGAATGCCATATCACAGAAAGATTTGCTGGAATCAGTTGAAGTAGTAATTGCAGGAAAAGAAAAGAAAGACAGGATATTAAGTCCAGAAGAGAAGAAAACGGTTGCATATCACGAAGTGGGTCACGCTTTGATAACTGCACTTGAAAAGAAAGCAGAGCCGGTTCAGAAGATTACAATAGTGCCAAGAACAATGGGAGCACTGGGATATGTGATGCAGGTGCCGGAAGAGGAAAAATATCTTATGTCAAAAGAGGAAATGCTTACAAGGATAGTAACACTTCTTGGAGGAAGGGCATCAGAAGAGCTTGTATTTGAATCTGTTACTACAGGTGCATCTAATGACATGGAAAAGGCTACGGAGATGGCAAGGGCAATGATAACAAGGTATGGTATGTCAGATAAATTCGGTCTTATGTCACTTGAAGTAGTTGAGAATAAATATCTTGATGGAAGGGCAACCCTTAACTGCAGTGATGCAACGGCAGCAGAAGTAGATAATGAAGTTAAAGAACTTTTAAAGAAATGCTATAATAAATCGCTTGAGCTTTTAAAAGCAAACAGAAAGGCACTTGATAAGATAGCCGATTATCTGTATGAGAAGGAGACAATTACAGGAAAAGAATTTATGGAATTATTTAATTCTGTTGAAAACGTACAGACGATGGAGAATTAGCACAGATGTATTTTAATATAGAAGAAGAATTAAAAAAACTCCCGGGTCAGCCGGGAGTATATCTTATGCATGATGATAAGGATGAGATAATCTATGTAGGAAAGGCGATAAGTCTTAAGAACAGGGTAAGACAATATTTTCAGACAAGCAGGAACCGTTCTTCAAAAATAGAACAGATGGTATCAAGGATAAAGCGGTTTGAGTATATTGTGACTGATTCGGAGATGGAAGCACTGATACTTGAGTGCAATCTTATAAAGGAGCATCAGCCAAGATATAATACAATGCTTAAGGATGATAAGGCATATCCGTTTATAAGGCTTACAGTTAAGGAAGAATATCCAAGAGTAATGATTGCCAGAGATATGAAGAAAGATGGTTCAAAGTATTATGGACCTTTTACCAATGCAGGAGCAGTAAAAGATACTATTGAACTTCTTACAAAGATATATAAGCTGAGAACATGCCGTAAATCACTGCCAAAGGATATGGGAAAGGGAAGGCCGTGTCTTAATTATCATATGCATCAATGTGATGCCCCATGTATGGGTTACATTTCAAAAGAGGAATATCACGAAAAATTCAAAAAAGCACAGGAATTTTTGAATGGAAATTATAAAGAAGTAATGGAAATGCTGCAAAATAAAATGTATTCCGCTTCGGAAAATATGGAATATGAGGAGGCTGCACAGTACAGGGACTTATTAAATAGTGTTAAAAGTATATCACAGAGGCAGAAGATAACCGGAAGTGAATTTGTAGACAGGGATATTATGGCATATTCTGTTGATGGTTATGATGCAGTGGTTCAGGTATTTTTTATCAGACAGGGAAAAATGCTGGGCAGAGAGCATTTTCACCTGACTACCGCACTTCAGAATGGAGGAGGGGAACTGCTTTCAAGCTTTATCAAACAGTATTATGCAGGAACACCATATATACCACAGGAACTGTTAGTTCCGCAAGAGATAGAGGATGCAGAAGTAATTGAACAGTGGCTTACGATGAAAAGAGGTCAGAAGGTATCTATAAAGACACCTAAGAAGGGGGAAAAGGAAAAGCTGGTAGAACTGGCAAAGAAAAATGCCACCATGGTTCTGGTTCAGGACAGGGAAAAAATAAAACGTGAGGAACTGCGTACTACAGGTGCGATGAAAGAAATATCTGAATTGATGGGATTGGGATATATCAAGCGTGTGGAAGCATTTGATATATCAAATACAAATGGGTTTGAGTCGGTAGGTTCGATGATAGTATATGAGGATGGAAGACCCAGAAGGAATTGTTATCGCAAGTTCAAAATAAAATGGGTAAAGGGCGCTGATGATTATTCAAGTATGGAAGAGGTTCTGATCAGAAGATTTGAGCATGGTCTTAATGAAATTAAAGAATTGAAAGAAAAGAATCTGGATGAAAATATCGGCAAATTTACTGAATTTCCTGATTTGATTATGATGGATGGAGGAAAAGGTCAGGTTAATGTGGCACTGCGTGTATTGGAGAAATATAATCTTGATATTCCCGTTTGTGGAATGGTAAAAGATGACCACCACAGGACAAGAGGTCTTTATTATAATAATGAGGAAATACCTATAAGTACAAATTCAGAAGGTTTCAGGCTGATAACGAGGATACAGGATGAAGCGCACCGGTTTGCAATAGAATTTCATAGAAGCCTTCGTTCAAAAGCACAGGTGCATTCAATTCTTGATGATATTGAAGGAATTGGGAAGACTAGAAGGAAGTCACTTATGAAAGAATTCAAATCTTTGGAAAACATAAAAAATGCATCGGTTGATGAATTGAAAAAAATTCCGGCAATGAATGAAACTGTGGCACAAAAGGTCTATGATTTTTTTCATTGATATGTTACAATCTAAGATATGGTTAAGGGGGCATATGCCCTATAGAGAATAGTGTGAAAAATACTTCTAAGGCAACAAAAGACATTGCCTGAGAAGTATTAAATTTCACACCAGAAAAACATATCAGAAAGGATGGGAATTTTGTATGCAGTCAGTTAAATTGTCAAAAATAATAGAAAAAATGGAATTGACAAATCTTACACCGGATATAGATATAAGCAATATCTGTGTTACCCAGACGGATATCAACAGACCTGCTTTGCAGTTGGCAGGCTTTTTTGAGCATTTTCCTTCAGACAGGGTACAGGTTATAGGGTTTGTAGAATATACTTATCTGGAAAGACTTGAGGTTGAGAAGAAAAAGGCGGTATATGAACAGATTATGAAATCAGAAATACCTTGTCTTATATACTGCAGGGATTTGAGACCGGACAGTGAACTTCTTGAACTTGCACAGAAACATGGAGTTCCGGTATTGGTAACGACAAATACCACATCTTCATTTATGGCAGAGATAATCAGATGGCTTAATGTAGAGCTTGCACCTTGCATTTCTATACATGGGGTTTTGGTAGATGTATATGGTGAAGGTGTCTTGATAATGGGTGAAAGCGGTATTGGAAAGAGTGAAGCAGCTCTGGAACTTATTAAGAGGGGGCATCGTCTTGTAAGTGATGATGTTGTAGAGATTCATAAGGTAAGTGACGCTGCATTGGTAGGAACGGCTCCTGATGTAACGAGGCATTTTATTGAACTTAGAGGCATAGGAATAGTAGATGTAAAGACTCTGTTCGGTGTACAGAGTGTTAAAGAGACCGGAAATATTGATATGGTTATAAAGTTGGAGGATTGGAGCAGGGATAAAGAGTATGACAGGCTTGGACTTGAGGAACAGTACACTGAATTTCTTGGAAATAAAGTAGTATGTCATTCCATACCAATAAGACCGGGAAGGAATCTGGCTGTAATCGTGGAATCGGCAGCAGTCAACCACAGACAGAAGAAAATGGGGTACAATGCAGCACAGGAGTTATATAACCGTGTACAGGCAAATCTTGGAAATCAAATGTAATATTTGTGTTACTTATAATATAAAATAACAGACTTTGAGAAAAGGAGAACTGGTAGAATGGAAAAAATCTGTTTTGGAATTGATGTAGGAGGAACTACAGTAAAGATGGGGATGTTTTCGGAAGAAGCAAAATTACTGGAAAGCTGGGAGATACCTACAAGGAAAGAAGATGAAGGAAACCATATATTAGAGGATATATGCAGCGAAATAGAAGAAAAGCTGGTTGAAAAGCAGATAAACAGATCAGATTTACTGGGAGTCGGTATCGGAATACCGGGACCGGTTACGAAGGATGGTACTGTACTTAACTGCGTAAATCTTGGATGGGGTATTTTTAATGTTGAAGAGAAACTTTCACAGATGCTTGGCGGAATCAAAGTAAAAGCAGGAAATGATGCGAATGTGGCAGCACTTGGAGAGAACTGGCAGGGTGGAGGACAGGGTTTTGAAGACCTTGTGCTTATAACGCTTGGAACAGGTGTAGGCGGCGGAGTAGTTATTGGAGATAAGATTATCACAGGTTCAAACGGTGCAGCAGGAGAGATTGGTCATATGCCGGTGGTATATGATGCTGATGCTGAAGAGTGTGGATGTGGAAAAAGAGGCTGTCTTGAGACTGTAGGTTCTGCTACCGGAATAGTAAGAGAGGCTAAGAAACTTCTTGCATCAAGCGATATGGATTCATCATTGCGTGATATTGACGGATTTACATGTAAAGATATATTTGATGCTGCAAAAGAGGGTGATGAGGCGGCACTTATAGTAGTTGATAAGCTTACGGAATACCTTGGAATTGCAGCGGCACATATTGCGGCAGTTACCAATCCGCAGGTTATAGTTATTGGCGGAGGTGTAAGTAAGGCAGGCAGATTTCTTCTGGATAAGATAGAAGAAAAATTTATGGAAAAAGCTTTTAAAGCATGTCAGAATGCGAAATTTGCATTGGCAACATTAGGAAATGATGCAGGTATGTATGGTGCAGCAGCACTTATTTTGTGTTAAAGGAATTGTGAATAGATGATAGATATAGATGTAATAAAGAGTATAATCGGCAGCGAAAATGTCAGGCAGAATGAGGATATGAGCCTACATACCACTTTCAGGGCAGGAGGCAGGGCTGCACTGTTCCTTACACCGGAACCGCAGAATATTTCAGAACTTGTATTATATCTCAAAGGCAAAGATGCCAAATATTATGTAATTGGAAATGGAAGTAATCTGCTGGTGAAAGATTCAGGATATGAAGGAGCTGTCATATGCATTGGAAACCGATTTGAAGAATGCAGTATAGAGGGAACAACAATAACTGCAGGAGCAGGGGCAAAGCTTTCAAAGATAGCAGCCCTTGCCTGCCGTGAGGGATTAAAAGGATTTGAATTTGCATCAGGTATTCCGGGAACTTTAGGAGGAGCAGTAACAATGAATGCAGGGGCCTATGGCGGTGAAATGTCACAGGTCCTTAAGTCTGTAAAGGTTCTTGACGAAAATGGTAATATTTTGAATTTGAAAAATGATGAATTGAATCTGGGTTATAGACATAGTATAGTAATGGATAAAGGATATGTTGTTCTTGAAGGGATAATTAATCTGAAAACAGGACAAAGTGATGAAATCAGAAAAGTAATGGATGAACTTGCCTTAAAAAGAAGAGAAAAGCAGCCGCTTGAATATCCGAGTGCAGGAAGTACATTTAAACGTCCGGAAGGATATTTTGCAGGTAAGCTTATTATGGATGCAGGACTTGCCGGTAAATCCATAGGAGGTGCACAGGTTTCGGAGAAACATTGTGGATTTGTGATAAACAAAGGCGGGGCGACTGCTTCTGATATACTTGCACTTATGGATTACGTAGAAGAAACGGTATATAATATGTATGGTGTCAGACTTGAACCAGAGGTGAAGATTTTAGGATAGACGTGTTATTATGGAAGGAAGAAATGAAATGGGTAAACGATTTGTGATAGTTACGGGAATGTCGGGAGCAGGTAAAAGTACTGTGCTTAGATTTTTAGAAGATGTACAGTACTTCTGCGTTGACAATCTTCCGGTTCCTCTTATTCTGAAATTTGCCGAATTATCTCTTGATACAAAAGAGGATAAGGGAAAGATAGCTCTGGGAATTGATATCAGAAGCGGACAGGCTTTAAACGAATTAGCGGATGTTTTAGATAAAATGAAAGATAAGTACAAATATGAAATATTATTTCTTGATGCCAATGATGAGACTCTTGTAAAGCGGTTTAAAGAGACAAGAAGGGCACATCCGCTCTCACCGGAAGGAAGGGTAGATGAAGGAATTAATGCAGAAAGAAATAGGATGGAATTCCTAAAAGAAAGGGCTGATTACATAGTTGATACGAGCCATATGTTGACAAGAGAGTTAAAGCAGGAGGTAGAAAAGATAGTTATATGTAATAAAGACTATAAAAATCTTTATGTAACTGTTTTGTCCTTTGGTTTTAAATATGGGATTCCGGCAGATGCAGATTTAATATTTGATGTAAGGTTTATGCCTAATCCTTATTATGTTGATACATTAAAGCATAAGACAGGTGATGATGTTGAGGTACAGAAGTTTGTTATGAATTCTGAAATATCATGGCAGTTTCTTGATAAATTAACTGATTTAGTGAGCTTTCTGATACCTAATTATATCAAAGAGGGTAAGACGCAGCTTGTAATAGGTATAGGATGTACCGGGGGAAAACACCGTTCAGTGACTATAGTAAATGAACTTTATGACCAATTGAAAAAAAGTAGTGATATTGGTGTTAATATTGAACACAGGGATATAAACAGATAATATTACAATACAGTAAATTACAATACAGTAAATTACAGTATATTGGTGGAGGATAGTTATGTCATTTTCAGGAAAAGTTAAGGATGAACTTTCCAGACAAAATTCTGGGGCAAGGCATTGTCAGATAGCCGAACTCACTGCAATCATAAGCCTTTGCGGACGTATTTCCATTTCGGTTAAAGATACTTATATGGTAAAAATCCATACTGAAAATATAGCTGTTGCAAGAAAGTGCTTTACATTATTGAAAAAAACATTTAATATTAATACTGAAATTTCCAGAAGACAGAACAGTACAGTTAAGAATAACGAAATGTATTCAGTTATTGTCAAAGAACATGAAGATGCAAAAAAGGTGTTGGAAGCTGCTAAGCTTATCGATAAGGATAATGAGATTGCAGAAAATCTTTCTATTGTAAATAATGTTGTAATAATGCAGGAATGCTGTAAAAGGGCATTTATAAGAGGGGCATTTCTTGCAGCAGGTTCTATAAGTGCTCCTGAAAAGTTCTATCATTTTGAGATAGTATGTACAACAATGGAAAAGGCACGTCAGTTACAGGAAATTATTAAATTTTTTAAAATTGATGCGAAAATTGTTGAAAGAAAGAAGCATTTTGTAGTATATATAAAAGAAGGCTCAGGAATAGTTGATATTTTAAATGTCATGGAAGCGCATGTTTCTTTGATGGAACTGGAAAATGTAAGGATTCTGAAGGAAATGAGAAATTCCGTAAACCGAAAGGTAAACTGTGAGACTGCTAATCTAAAAAAAACGGTTTCGGCTTCTGTTAAACAGATAGAGGATATAACATACATAAGAGATACCATTGGGTTATCCGGGCTGTCAAAAGGATTAGAAGAAGTGGCGGAGGTCAGGTTAAATAATCCTGAAGCATCTCTTAAAGAACTTGGCAGCATGTTAAATCCACCTGTAGGTAAGTCAGGAGTAAACCACAGATTAAGAAAAATATGCGAAATAGCAGATGGTTTGAGAAATTAAGGAGGAACATTATGGTTACTAAAAATATGACAATTGAGATTAAGACGGGATTAGAAGCAAGACCGATAGCTGTGTTTGTACAAGTGGCAAGTCAGTTTGAGAGCTCAATATATGTTGAACATGAAAGCAAGAAGGTTAATGCAAAGAGCATTATGGGAATGATGACATTAGGGCTGAATGCAGGAGAAAATGTTACTGTTTCTGCGGATGGAAATGACGAAGAAGAAGCTATTAAGAGCATAGAAAAGTATTTGAGCAGTAAGGAATAGAATATAAATTATAAAGAGACAGATATTTTTCGGTATGGTTCGATTAATATCTGTTTTACTTTAACTATACATTTGTTACGTTTTAGAAAATGGGGGTACACATGGAATTTACACATTTACATGTACATACGGAATACAGCCTTTTGGACGGCTCATGTAAAATTAAAGAGCTTGCTTTAAGAGCAAAGGAATTGGGAATGGACAGCATTGCCGTTACTGACCATGGTGTGATGTATGGTGTCATAGATTTTTACCGTGCAGTCAGGGAAGCCGGATTAAAACCCATAATTGGATGTGAAGTATATGTTGCTCCGGGTTCGAGATTTGACAAAGAGCCGGGAGCACAGGAAAACAGATACAATCACCTTGTACTTCTTGCCGAAAATAATATAGGTTATGCCAATCTTGTAAAAATAGTGTCAAAAGGATTTACCGAAGGATTTTACTATAAGCCCCGCGTTGATTATGAGGTCTTAAACAAATATCACGAAGGAATAATAGCATTAAGTGCATGTCTTGCAGGTGAGGTACAGAGATACCTGAAACTGGGATTGTATGAAGAGGGCAGGGAGGCAGCACTGAATCTTCAGAATATATTTGGAAAGGGTAATTTCTTTTTAGAGCTGCAGGACCACGGTTTATCTGAACAGAAGATGGTCAATCAACAGCTCCTTCGTATGAGCAATGAAACAGGAATTGAACTGGTGGCAACAAATGATGTTCACTATATCAGCGAAAAAGACAGTACGGCACACGATATTTTGCTTTGTATACAGACAGGGAAAAAAGTAAATGATGAGGACAGGATGCGATATGAAGGAGGACAGTTCTATCTGAAATCTGCGGATGAAATGGAAAAATTGTTTCCATATGCAAAGCAGGCGTTAGAAAATACCCACAAGATAGCCGAACGCTGTAATGTAGAGATAGAATTTGGTATACCTAAACTGCCAAAGTATGATGTTCCCGACGGATATGATTCATGGGGATATTTGAAACATCTTTGCAATGAAGGATTTAAAAAGAGATATCCTAACGGTAATCAGGAGTTAGAAAAAAGATTAAAATATGAGCTTGATACTATTAATGGTATGGGATATGTAGACTACTTTCTGATTGTATGGGATTTCATAAATTATGCAAGACAAAATGATATTATGGTTGGTCCGGGAAGAGGTTCGGCAGCAGGAAGTATTGTTGCTTATTGTTTGGAAATTACAAATATTGACCCTATAAAGTACAGTTTGATTTTTGAAAGATTTCTTAATCCGGAGCGAGTGTCCATGCCTGATATTGATGTGGATTTCTGTTATGAAAGAAGGCAGGAAGTAATAGATTATGTAGTCAGAAAGTACGGAAAAGAACAAGTAGTACAGATTGTTACCTTTGGTACACTTAAGGCAAAAGGTGTAGTAAGGGATGTGGGAAGGGTACTGGATATGCCATATGCCATTCCTGATTCTGTGGCAAAAATGATTCCCGGCGACTTAGGTATGACTATAGACACGGCATTAAAGGTGAACAGCGATTTAAGAAATGTATATGAAAATGATGAGCAGATTCATACGCTTATCGATATGTCAAAAAGACTGGAAGGTCTTCCGAGGCATACATCAATGCATGCAGCAGGTGTGGTCATAAGCCAGAAACCGGTGGATGAGTATGTACCTCTTGCCAAGTCGGTAGACGGACCTGTAGTTACCCAGTATGTAATGACTACACTGGAAGAACTGGGACTTTTAAAAATGGATTTTCTCGGTTTAAGGACATTGACGGTAATTCGTGATGCAGTGGATTTGGTGGAAAAGAGCACAGGCAGGAAGATAGATATTGAGAATATAGATTACAATGATAAAGGAGTACTTGATTATATAGGGACAGGAAAAACGGAAGGAATATTCCAGCTTGAAAGTGGTGGAATGAAAAACTTCATGAAGGAACTGAAACCGGAAAATTTAGAGGATATAATAGCCGGAATATCGCTTTACCGTCCGGGACCTATGGATTTCATACCAAAATATCTGGATGGTAAAAATAATTCAGGTACCATAACGTATGATTGCCCACAGCTTGAACCTATACTTAAGCCCACATACGGATGTATAGTATATCAGGAGCAGGTAATGCAGATAGTGCGGGATTTAGCAGGATATACCTGGGGAAGAAGTGATTTGGTAAGACGTGCCATGTCAAAAAAGAAACAGTATGTAATGGAGCAGGAGCGTAAGAACTTTATTTATGGAAATCCGGAAGAAAATGTGAAGGGATGTATCAACAATGGCGTAGATGAACAGACTGCCGGTAAGATATATGATGAAATGATGGATTTTGCAAAATATGCGTTTAATAAATCACATGCAGCTGCTTATGCAGTAGTTTCATATCAGACTGCGTATTTAAAATATTATTATCCGGTACAGTTTATGGCAGCGATAATGACCTCTGTAATTGATAATCCGGGAAAAGTCACTTCATATATTTATACCTGCCGCAGTATGGGCATAGAAATACTTCCACCGGATATTAATGAAGGAGAGAGTGGTTTTACCGTCTCAGGAAATTCTATAAGATATGGACTTTCGGCTATTAAGAGTGTGGGAAAGAATGTTATAGATGCTATTGTCAGTGAGCGTGAAAAGAATGGTAAATATACAAATCTTAAGAATTTTGTTGAGCGGCTGTCAGGTAAAGAGGTAAATAAACGTACAGTAGAGAGTTTTATAAAAGCAGGAGCTTTTGACAGTCTGGGAGGAAATCGCCGCCAGCTTATGATGGTCTATGTGGCAGTTATGGATTCTGTTGGTAATGAGAGAAAACACTCGATTGACGGACAGATGTCATTATTTGACATAATGGATGAGGAAAACAAGGCAGAATTTGAAATATCAATGCCTGATGTGGAAGAGTATGACCGTGAAACAATGCTTGCATTTGAAAAAGAAGTGATAGGTGTATATGTAAGCGGACATCCCCTTGAAGATTATGCAGAAAATATGAAAAAACAGGTAACTTCATATTCTAAGGACTTTATGCATGACGAAGAAGGACATTCAGTAGTATCTGACGGACAACGTGTAGTTATTGGCGGAATGATATCAGAAATTAATGTTAAAATAACAAAAAAGGGTCAGCATATGGCATTTTTGTCTTTAGAGGATTTATTTGGAAATGTGGAAGTTGTGGTATTTCCCAATACATTTGAAAAGTATAGGAATCTGTTGAAAGAAGATAATAAGGTGTATATATGCGGCAAAGTTGATATAGCAGAGGAGGCACAGGGAAAGCTGGTAAGTGATAAAATAGTTGGTTTTAATCAGGTGCCTAAAGAGTTATGGATACAGTATCAAGATAAAGATGCATATCTTAACAATTTAAATGAACTTGTACCTTTATCAGCAGGAAATGGTTATGATAAAGTTATTATATATCTTAAGAATGATAAACAAAAAAAGACAATGTATGAATCATGTGATTTGAATATGAAGCAGGATGTAATTGAAGGTCTGGCTGCGAAATATGGCAGTGATAATGTAAAAGTTATACAAAAGAGTATTGAAAAGCCAATAAAAATGAATTACAATAATTAAAGTATTTTAGAGGAAAAGAACAATAACTATGGAGGAATATATTATGGCAAATCAGATTAAGACTATTGGTGTATTAACAAGCGGAGGTGATGCTCCGGGAATGAATGCAGCTATACGTGCAGTTGTAAGGATAGCACTTTCTAAAGGACTTACAGTAAAGGGAATCCAGAGAGGATATTCAGGACTTTTAAATGAAGAAATAATTGATATGGATGCAAAGAGTGTTGCAGATACGATACAGAAAGGCGGTACTATTCTTTACACTGCAAGATGTGAGGAAATGAGAACACCTGAGGGTCAGAAGAAGGCAGCAGACATTTGTAAAAAGCATGGAATAGAAGGTCTTGTAGTTATAGGAGGAGATGGTTCTTTTCAGGGAGCACAGAAACTTGCCCATCTTGGAATAAATACTATTGGTGTGCCGGGAACCATTGACCTTGATATTGCATGTACAGAGTATACGATAGGATTTGATACGGCTGTAAATACGGCAATGGAAGCTATAGACAAGATTCGTGATACTTCAACATCACATGAAAGATGCAGTGTAATTGAGGTTATGGGACGAAGTGCAGGTTATATAGCATTATGGTGTGGTATAGCAAATGGTGCTGAAGATATTCTTCTTCCTGAGAGATGGGACGGAGATGTGGACAGGCTCATTGAACATATAAAAGAGACAAAAGCAAGAGGAAAGAAACATCATATCGTTATCAATGCGGAAGGTATCGGCAATTCTCAGGCTCTGGCTAAGAGAATAGAAGAAGAAACAGGTATGGAGACAAGAGCTACAATTCTCGGTCATCTGCAGAGAGGCGGAAGTCCTACATGTAAGGACAGAGTATATGCTTCACTAATGGGTGCATATGCAGTAGACCTTTTATGTCAGGGCAAGAGCAACAGAGTAGTAGCTTACTCAAAAGGACAGTATGTGGACTTTGAAATAGATGAGGCACTTGCAATGAAGAAGGATATTGATGACTATCAGTTTGATGTAAGCAAGCATCTTGCAAGATAAATATTATGATTACATCAACAGCTAATGCACAGGTTAAAAATTTAATTCAGATTTTGAATAAACCTAAAGTCCGCAGGGAACAGGGGGTATTTGCAGTAGAAGGAATTAAAATGTTCCTTGAAATACCCCGTCATAGGCTTGTTAAGACATATGTGTCTGAAAAATTTATATCAAATCCACAATTAAGCACATATGTGGAAAAATGTGATTATGAAGTAGTGAATAATGAGGTATTCAGACATATTTCTGATACAGTTACACCGCAGGGAATACTTGCAGTTGTAAAGCAAAAAGAATTATTTACAGAAGATATGTTTTTAAAAGACAGAGGTAATATTTTTCTGATATTGGAAGATGTACAGGACCCGGGCAATCTGGGAACCATAGTCAGAACAGCAGAAGGTGCAGGAGTCAGTGGTATTATAATGACAAAAAATACTGTTGATATATATAATCCCAAAGTTATCCGTTCCACTATGGGGGCAATATTCCGGGTTCCATTTGTATATACTGATAATATGGAAATGGTTATTAAGACACTTAAGGATAAGAATACAGTTATTGCCGCAGCTCATCTTAGTGGAAAAAGAAATTATTTTGATGAGGATTTTACGGGAAATACAGCATTTATAGTTGGTAATGAGTCAAATGGAATAAGTGAGAAAATGGCATCTTATGCAGATTTACTTGTAAAAATACCGATGCGGGGGAAAGTGGAATCGCTAAATGCATCTGTAGCGGCATCAATACTTATGTATGAGGCATTTCGACAGTGTGAAAAGTGTGAGAAGAAAATCTAAGGCAGCAAAATACGCAGCCTAAGATTTTCTAAAATCTCACACTGAAGAATCGCTTAGGCGATTCTTCTTGAATTATATATCTTATAGGATATATTATAAAGTGTTATGTATTGTTAGTGGTGAGCTTATTTGCATGACAGGGTGGTTGGTTATGATATATGTTGTAATAAATCTTCTTTGTTTTAGTTTGATATTTTTTCTGGGGAAACATGCTGGTGATGCTATGGTGGGTTTCCAAAGTATTATTTTAGTTGGTGAATACATACTTGTTTTGTTTAATTACCGGAAAAAATACATATCAAAATATTTTATCATTTTTAGTGTATGTTCGTGTGTGTCACAAATATTAATATATGCTTTTTTAGAAAGAATGAAAATCTTTAATATAAATAGTGGTCCGCTAAGTGGCGGAGAGTTTGCTCTTTTGTTCTATTATGCAATTTTAATAATTTTTAACATTCTATTATGGATAACAAATATAGTGAAATTTATTATATGCAAATTTAGCAGGTAGTGAAATTTTAGATTAGGGAGGAATCGTGTGGACAGAAATCCTCGTTAATACACAATAGTTTATTCCCGCGAGCAACGAGCCAAGTGGCTGCTTGCAGACATTTGGCGACTGCCGCGAGGGTCAAATACCCCGCAGCTTGCTGCGTTACAAATTTGATACCCCGTCAGCTTGCTGCGGGGTATTTGACTCAGTTTTCATTTATACATAGGTATTCATTTGCGGTATCTTCTGAAATATTATACTGTTCCATAATTAATTTCTTTATTCTCATATCTGTATAATTTTCTTTGCGTAATAATAGTATTGTGCTTTTAATGCCCTTCGCAATGCCTTTTTCAATGCCCTCTTCCATGATTGCCTCACTTAAATTACACATAACACTCACCTTCCTGTCTAAGTCTTCTGTCATAGGTATATTATATTCAGTTTCAATGATTTTTTTCTTTTCACCCGAATCGAGTTCAGAAGTAAACAAAACACTCAGCAGCCTGTTCAATTTAAAATTTTTCTTATTATCAAAGATGTTTTTTGAAAGGCAGATTGTAATTACACTTATCAAATCAAATCTGGTCTTATTCAAAGGAAAGTTTCCTAAAATGTTTTTTTGGACAAATGAATATTCTGTTATGGTATTTTCAGCATATTTTGGAGTATCCATGCAAATCCAGATAGAATATACCTTTTTTATATTGTTATAGTCAGAGTTTCCAAATTCTGTACCTGCTTGTGATGAAATCATTCTTGCACCATAATAGATACATCTTGTCACAATATCATATCCCGGATAATAGTCTTTTTGCGCTTCTATATCTACAATAAGCTTGAGCATAGATTTTTTATCAGGAGTCCATACAAAAAATCTTACATCATATGTAACTTTACCTTCATTTGGAGTGCTGTCCTCATTAGACAATCCGGTGACTTTTGGGTTGATTGTTCCTCCGGGAAAAACGGGTACTTCAGATACCTGAGGAGTACCTTCAATTAATGGAATAATATCTTCAGGAGCAACATTCCTAAATTCAGGCACTGAGCTGGAAAGAATGTGGGCGAGAATGATTTTTTCAGCTAAAAGTTCTTTTGCATTTTCATCATATGCTGCCCTGGGGTTTGTAGTATCAATAGTTCGTGATATTTCTGTTTCGGTCATTTGCTTTCCCCCTTATTATAAAACTTTCTCATTAGTTTGGCTATCATTATTTATAAAATTAATATATCACATATAGAAAACAAAATCAATATATTAACTAAGAATATATAAAATATACACTTGAAGAATTTATTTATATGAATTACCATAGAAAATAGTAAATTTAGAAAGTATTTAATGAAAAAAGGAGGAAGTGCAGTGGGATATTTTATTATTATAGCAATCGTATTAGTGGTTGGTGTACTGAATATCAAAACAGTACCACAATCACAGGCATATGTTATTGAGAGGCTTGGAGAATATAAGGAAGTGTGGTCTGAAGGGCTCCATTTCAAAATGCCTTTTATTGACCAGATAGTAAAAAAGGTTAATTTAAAAGAACAGATGGAGGATTTTCCGCTACAGCCGATTATTACAAAGGACAATATCATGTTAAAAATAGACGCTACATTCTACTATCATATAGTGGATGCAAAATCATATGCTTATAGTGTTGAAAATCCGATTAAAGATGTTGAAAGTCTTATCTCTGTAGCCCTTAGAAATATAGTTGGTAATTTGGAAATGGATGATGCCATTTCATCAAGAGAGTATATTAACGCAAAAACCAGAGAAGTAATGGATAGGGCATTGATGAGGTGGGGAATTAAGATTATAAAGGTAGAGGTTAAAAATATTATTCCGCCTGAGGAAATAACAGATTCAATAGCAAAACAGATGAAAGCTGAATATGAAAGACAGGCACTTCTTGATGAGTATAGAAACAGGGAAACGGAAATGTAAAATTACTATTTTTGAGATTAATGAGCTAAAATAATGCTTGCGATGTATTGGTGATTGTTGCAAGGATGAAATCCCTCATAGCTTACTGTAAAGAATTTCACTCAAGTATAAGTTGGAGTATGACATTTCAATCGGATAAAAAACTTTATTGTCTGTATAATGGGGTTAAAACCCTCGCCTTAAGGCGAAACCTTTAGGTCAACCCCATATCTTCAAGTTTAGAAAAGTAAAAAGTAGAGATACTAAGCTTGAGGTGAATAATATGGAACATTATAGAAAATCGTCACATTGTACGTATGATATCAAGTATCATCTGGTATGGATTACAAAATACAGGAAACTGGTGATTACGGAGAAGATAGCATTACGAACAAGGGAATTAATCCGAATCGTATATCAAAGTAATGAAGTGGAAATTCTGGCAAGGAATGTAGGAAGTGACCATATACATCTGTTAGTGTCAGTGCCGCCCCATTTGTCTGCAAGCAAGCTTGTACAGTATATAAAAGGAAACACATCTAGGAAATTGCAGATGGAATATAAAGAACTGAACAGGCAGTTTTGGGGACAGCATTTGTGGGCAAGAGGCCACTTTGTGGCAAGCAGTGGAAATGTAACAGACGAAATAATCAAAGAATATATCAAAAATCAAGATATGCAGGAGAGAAGCAATTCAGATAACTTCGAGATAGGATAAAAGTAGTGTGGTAGGAATAATGTGGAGTGTGAGCAACTTTAGGTTGCTTTAGCGGCAAACCGAACCTACCGGCTCTAGCCGGTAGTGGTTCAGTTAATTTAAATGAATATAGAAAAGAATTTTACAAGGAAAATTGTGTTGCTAAGATTCTATCATAGAATAACATTTGATGCAAATAATACATTGTGATATATTCAGACGTTATATAGAGTGCTTGTTGTAGTGATGTCTATTTGATACAAAAAAATGGTTATAAGCTTTAAAAGTGGTTTGGTTGTAATGAATTTATTGAAAATATTGTATGCCTCTTATATGATTCCTAATCTTGAAATTATATTTGACTAAGTTATAAATGTATGAGAAAATGTAAATAAGTTAAAATGATACAATGAGTAAGGGGTATAGAAAAGGGGAAAATCTAAATACAAGTTTTGCATTTTTTCTAAATAAATGCCCCTCAAATGAATACACATAGGAGGAGCAAAATAATGGGAAAAATAAGCACTGATATATTACAGGGAACAAGGCAGAGAGACAATTCAGTAAACAGCACATCCATAGCAGCAGACACTGCAGCTTCAAATCCAAGTCAAACAAAATCCAATACAGATAACGGAAATATAAGTCGATTACAAGTTATAGATAAAGTGGAGTGGCAGGAACCAGAAAATGAGGTGCCACAGAATCAAACATCATCTAAAAAGACATCATCTTATGAAATAAAAGGAGCAGGAGACCCTGTAAACATGGCAACAGGTGAATACATATACGAAGACAAAGACTTCATACTGCCTGACATGGGCGGGGAATACAGCTTTACAAGGAGATACACTGGATCGTTAAAAAAGAAACCGGACCGCAGCATTGGAAAAGCATGGGCACTCAGCACCGACACATTTGTAACAGAAGAAGAAAATGAAGCCATTGTCACCATGCCCGACGGGAAAACGGCAGAATACATAAAACATAATGACAGGTACATAAACAAAAAAGGCGGCACGCAGAAACACACACTGAAAAAGAGTGAAAGCGGTTATATATTCACAGACAGCACGGAAAAGGTTAAATATTACTATGATGAAAGCGGAAAAATAAAACAGAAGACAGACAGGAACGGCAACACCACCGACTACATATATAACGAATACGGAATAGAAAAAATCATGCTCCCTACAGGGTACATGCTTACATTCACACGGGAAAACATGAAAATAGCATCAGCCACGGACAGCACAGGCAGAACAGTAAGATATGAATATGAAAAAGGGCTGCTAACAAAAGTAACAAGATGTGACGGAACGGAAATAAAATATGCATATGACGAAAAAGAAAACCTGATAGCAGTGACTGATGGTTCAGGCTGCACATACCTTGAAAACTGGTATGATGACAGCCACAGGGTAATAAGACAGCAGATAGCAGACGGAGGGGAATATACATATACCTATGATGAAAAAAACAGGACAAACACCATAACAGAGGTAAAAAACAACTCCACAACCACATATGAATACAATAAAAGCTATGACATAACCTGCATAAAATACCCTGACGGCAGCGAAGAAAAAAGAAAGTTAGACAAATACGGGAACATATCAGAAGAAACCGACAGATGCGGTGCAGTAACAACATACACATATGACATCAAAGGAAACCTCCTTGTAAAAAAAGAACCATCGGGACTGATAACACGTTATGAATATGGCATGGAAGGCTCTGCAAAGACCTGGGACAACGCAGGAAGGCATACAACATATAAACGTGACGAAAACGGCAACATAACCGAAGAAAGAAAACTCATTGGTGAAACAGGAGAGGAATCAGTAACGGAATATGAATATGATGGTTACGGCAGGACAACACAAAAAAAAGAAAACGGCAGAACCACAAAATATAAATACTCAGGAACATTCCCATACCCGGTAATGGTAACATCACCCGACGGAACAGAGACAAGGCAGGGATATGATGATGCAGGAAGGCTGTCAGAAAAAACAACGGAAGACAAAACAGAAAAATACAGATACACAGAATACAACAAAATAGAAACATACACAGACGGGGAAGGTGGTGTAACCGAATATAAATATGACAAAAGCTGGAGGCTTATTGAAATCATAAGACCGGGACAGGAAAAAGGGGAACAATACGGATATGACTGCATGGACAGGCTCATAGCAGAGGAAGATGCCTGCGGCAGAAAAAACATATATAAAAGAAATGCATACGGGGACATAACAGAGATAAGAAAATGCGGCACAAAAGAGCCTGATGCAACAGAAGACTGCAATGCAATAAAAAGCAATTACAATGTAATGAAAAGCAATTACAATGCAATAAAAAACAATTGCATGGGAGAAAGCATAACATACGAATATGACAACTGCCACAGGATAATAAAAAAGAACGTTGGCACATACGGCTCAGAAACATACAGATATGACAGTTGCGGTAGAATCGTCGGAAAAACCGTATCAGAAGTAGGCAGACATGAAGAAAACAACAGAGGGTATGAATATACAAGAGACAAATCAGGCAGAGTAATATCGGTTAAAGACCCATATGAAAACATAACTGATGCATACACATATGACCTGCATGGAAACGTAAAAAAGCATATCCACAGCACCGCAGTATTAAAAGCAATGGCAGAAGCAACGGGAACAGATTCTTAGAGAGCAGGAAAATACCGGAAGAGCCTGAAATAAGCGAAAAGCTTATAGAGGAAACAGAATATTGTTATGATAAATCAGGAAACATAATAAAAGCAGTAATGCCTGACGGCCTCACAATAACATATACATATGACGAATCAGACAGGAAAACATCAGTAACAGCATCAGACGGAAAAAATAAAGAAGCTGCAAGAAAAAGCACATATGGATATGATGAATATGGATATCTTTCTGAAAAAACTGAAAATGGTATAACGACAGGGTATGAAAATGATGCATTTGGGAACATCCTAAAAGAAAAACATGCAGACGGCGGAACAACTGTATACAGATATGACATAAACGGCAGATGTACATGCATCATAACACCTGAACAATACAGGAAAAAAGAAGAAAATGCAGCCTCCTGCACAGCCATAGGAACGGTAATGGAATATGACTTATGCGGCAGACCGGTAAAAACCATATCACCTGACGGAGCAATACTTGAAGAAAACACATATGACAGTAGCGGCAATATACTGACGCAGAAAAATGCAGACGGTAACA